>DINP01000139.1:44773-65111 GCA_002426025.1 Bacteroidales bacterium UBA5537
CCGTTGTACGTACTGGGCATGTTTTATCAGGAAAACAATGAGCCTGACAGAGCCTTAAGTGTTTATAATGAAATACTTCAGATAGATTCTTCCTTTAAACTGGCTTTCTACAATAAAGGGTATGTATATCTGGTATATAAACAGGAATACCTGAATGCGGTGGAAGCGTTCACCCAGGCTATTAATCTCGATCAGGATTATGCCGAAGCACTTTATAACAGGGGCTATGCTTATGAATTGCTTGGTGACAGAAATAAAGCACGAAGTGATTACCAGAAAGTGCTACGCCTGAAGTTAAACGATGATAAAGCCATTACAGGCTTAAACAGGCTGGATGCTGCGCAATAATATGGCGATTGCTTATAAAGGGAAATTATAGTTTGGTTGTTAACTTTTACTGATTATCTCTTGTTTTATTTCAGCAAGCTGATCGGCCATGATAAAAGTGGCTTTCTTAATCTCTTCAAGATTTTTCGACATCGTATCTGCATCAAAATCTTCGCCATTGGTCTCAAGCAGGTGGGCTGCTGTTTTCTCAAATGCCCTTACCATTTCGAGTGGGACAGGGGCCGAGAAATTTGCAATTACCCCTTTCAGGCTGTGCGCGTTGAAACGCATGCTCTGAAAATCACGGTCAGCAATATTTTTAGTGAGCTTTTCAAACCGCTCGGCATATTCACTGATAAAAATATCAATTATCTCAATGATAACTGTCTGATCGAATAACTCATACGTTTCGTAGAAGTTCTGTTTGTTGACCATGATATGCAGGATTATTTCCGTTTAGAATAGAAATGACTGGGCAAATATGCACCACAAATATAATTATATAGAACTGCATTTTGCAATTTTGAGGAGAAAAGTGTAAAAAAATTATGCATTTTTTCGTCTTTTGTTCTCTTCTATCTCTTTTTTCAGGTCCTGCAACTCACATCCCGAGCAGTCTGACTCACATCCGCTGCATCCGCCAAGCGGATTTGTAAAATGCTTGTAAAGCTTGTAGCCAGTCACCGAAAAGGCAACAGCAACTATGATGAGAACGATTATTTCCTGAAAATTATTCATCTTTCTTTCTTCAATATTCAACAATAAATCAGCGTATTGGTTTGAGCGGATACGGGAAATAGTGCAGGACTATAAAATAAACTGTCACGGCTACGACAATACTTGTAATCAGCGCCCAAATGGCCGCAGGTACTTTACTGATTTTGGCAAGATTGGTTAAATCACCTGCCTTTCGAGGATAGGCAAAACCAAGATATAAGATTGTCAGCGTGGAAAAAACCGTTTCTGAAAGAGAAATAAGGCTGACTGCAAGCGTGAACAAGTAGCTCACTATTTCATTCCCGAGCCAGAAAACAAAAAAGATCAACCCAGAAAAAGTTATAATCCAGGCAATTCCGTATGAGTTGCGAACAAATAAGACCAGATTGAGCAAGGCTACAGAAAACAGCACAACAAAAAAGGTTCGGTACTGATTACTTATCGCCATTGCAAGCATAAACCCGGAAAAGATTGCTGCAAAAGGATATCCGGCAAATGAAACCAGCATGGCCCTGCCTCTTGATCCGCTTTTGGTGTAGGCTGAGCCTGATGTGTCGCTGCTTAATTTAATTTCAACCACTTCGCCACTTGTAAGTATGGCTGCGATGGCATGTCCACTTTCGTGAAGCAGGGTGTTTACGGTCCTGAAATATTTACCAATAAACGGAATACGGATTATTAGCATTGCGCCTACGAGAATGGCATAAAAAACAAGGTGAGGATTCTGATTGAATAACTCCATGTTTATCAAAATCAGGTTATTAAACTTCCAACCTGGTAAACCAGCAGCGAAGCAAGGTAGGCCAGCGTAGTGGTGTAAACCACAATAAATGCAGCGTAACGCCAGTCGCCCGATTCTTTTTTAATCGCGGCAACCACAGCCACACAAGGAAAATAGATCAGAATAAACAACATAAAACTGAATGCAACCAGGGGCGTAAAAACTTTTTCGCCCTTCTTTGGCCCATCGTGATAGGTTTGCTGCTGGATTTTGGTAATCAAAGAGGCTGAGTTTTCGTCAGCACCTTCTCCAACCTGATAAAGAACGCCAATAGTACCAATGGTGATTTCCTTTGCAGCAACGCCGGTAAGTATGGCGACACTCATTTTCCAGTCGAAACCAAGCGGTCGCATGGCCGGTTCAATAAAATGCCCTAACCTGCCAATGTAGGAATTTAACTGGCGATTACTCTCTTTTTGATTAATGACTTCCCTGATCTCATTATTTTCTTTTTCCTTTAATTCATCGATAAGCTTTTGAGGTTGTTGTGTTTGCATTATTGCGGTTGAATACTGGCTATGGATGGTAGCGATTTTATTATCGAATGTATGATCGAGGCTGGTTTCTCTAGGGAAATAGCCCAACGCCCAGATAATAATAGAGGCCACCAGAATGACTCCGCCAATTTTCCGCAAGTACTGTTCAGCCCTGTTCCACATGTGTTTCAGAATGGTTCTTAGGGTCGGCGTGCGGTAAGGTGGCAACTCCATAACAAATGGAATGTCGGGTTGCTTGAAAATGGCTTTTTTAAATAACAGGGCTGAGCCAATTGCCAGCAGTACGCCAATTGTGTACATCGCGAATAGAATGGTGCCCTGATTGCTGACAAAAAATGCGCTGATAAAAAGTATGTACACCGGCAAGCGGGCGCTGCACGACATAAATGGATTGATAAGCATGGTAATCAGCCGGTCGCGGCGGCTTTCAATTATCCGGGTTGAGAGGATGGCAGGTACATTACAGCCAAAACCCATCAGCAGCGGTATAAACGACTTTCCGTGAAGGCCCATCTTGTGCATTACCTTGTCCATAATAAAGACTGCCCTGGCCATATAGCCAGTGTCTTCCATCAGTGAAATAAACAGGTAAAGCAATAAAATATTTGGCAGAAATATGATCACACCGCCAACGCCACCAATAATGCCTTGAATAAACAGGTCTTTCAGTATTCCATCGGGAAGCCCGGCTTCAAATTGCGCAGAGGTGAATTCAACAAGGGCTTCTATCCATTCCATAGGATGTTGCCCCAATCTGAAGGTTCCATAGAAAGTAAGCCACATCAGGAAAACAAAAATCGGAATACCCCACACCTTGTGTGTGATGATAGTGTCAATTATTTCACTGGTTTTACGCTGGGTAACTTCATTTACCGTAAAGGTTTCGCGTAAAGCACCAGCAATAAATCCATATTTGGCATCAGCAATCAGACTTTCGGTATCCTGTTTCAGGCTGCTTTCAATGCGGTCAATTTCATTATCCGCTGCAGCGATTATCTCCTTACTATTCTTGAGCTGCTCAACTATGACTTCTGTTGCGCGGTCCTTTTCAATCAATTTGATAGCCAGAAAGCGTGAAGAGATCACATCAATCATGCTCGAATTTTCAGGCTTTCGCAAAAGTTCCTGTATTTTGCTGATTCCCTCCTCTATTACCTGTCCGTAGCTGATGTGAATATGCCTGAGCGATGTTTCACGGTCTTCATAAACATCTATTATCTTTTGCAGCAATTCGGGTACGCCTTTACCTTTTGAGCCGACTGTGGGAACGAATGGGAAGCCCAGCAGGCGGCCCAACTGCTCATGATTGAGTTTGTTGCCGCTTTTCTCCAGTTCGTCGTGCATATTCAACACACCAACTACCTTGATATCCATATCAATAAGCTGGGTTGTAAGGTAAAGATTGCGTTCGAGGTTAGAACTGTCAATAATATTTACCACCACATCGGGCATTGACTCGGTGATAAAGTCCCTTACATACAGCTCTTCCGGACTATATGCGGTAATTGAATAAGTGCCGGGGAGGTCGGTTACTACAAAAGTGTAGTCCCCCTTTCGGAAACGGGCTTCCTTTGCATCGATCGTAACACCGGAATAATTTCCGACTCTTTCGCGAGAGCCGGAAGCATGGTTAAACAGGGTGGTTTTGCCGGAATTGGGATTCCCGACAAGGGCAACATTAATCACTTTGCGTTTTTCACGTGCCTTATAGCCAAGCAGTTCTCCTTCAATTGAACCATTCGTTGGAGATTCCTGAATCTGTAATACTTCATTTTCAGTCAGGATTTCAATCAGGAGGGCTTCGCTCTTGCGGAGAGAAACATTGTAACCCATCACATTGTATTCCACTGGGTCCATGAGCGGAGCGCGCTGAATTACACTCACCTCTTTGCCGGCAACAAAGCCCATTTCGAGAATGCGCTTGCGGAATGCACCCCTGCCTTTTACTTTTGTGATTATTCCTTTTTCGCCCGGAGAAAGATCAGCTAATGTCAAAACCTGCTTTTATTTAGAATCGTTTTAAATTAGCGCAAAAATATCAGGTTTTTCATTATAAAACCTAATATGATGTTCTAAATAAGGAGTTATGAACAGATGCTCATTTGAGGTCAGGAATTGCTTTTATACCTGAGGTCAAGTTCGTGCAATGCCTGCATTGCTTTTATTATAGCAGGACCCCAGTGGTTGTTGAAATTGGAGCAGACTTCGTTTACCGCGTTCACTTTGGCTGAATGCTGATTTTTCTGATATAGCATTAGAAAATCGTTCATATCCTGATAAATATCGGCCAGGCATTCACCAACGCTTGCTTTTTCAATTTCAGCGTTTTCGTCGTACATGCTGCTGCTCACCCAAAAATGATCGTTGGGATAAAGTTTGTTTCTGATCGTATTGAATAGCAATTCCCAGGTTTCTTCGGTAACAAACCTTTCGGCTATTTCCTCATCCAAAGTTTCAATAGGCTTCAATAACGATCCTTTTAGGTACAATAAAGGAAGTATCCGACGATAATACTCAACAATATCTTCTTTGGAATATTCTTCAACCTTAGCGGTAAACTGACAATACTCGTTACTTACGGTGATGAACTCAATTATCTGGCGGGTAAGCACCGGATCATTTTCTGGTAAAGCCATAGTTATAAATATTTGTGGGCAAATTTACTCCAATTTTACCAAATGGCCGACTTTCAGCGTTTCATCCGCAATTGGTATTGCGATTGATTGAAAAAATGGAATCAAATGCTTGACACCTTGCAGAATCTTATTATATTTACGAAAAAAGCGGAATGGATAAGCTTGGATTAAAGAGGGAAATAGCAGAAATATGCAGAAATATTAAGATGGAAAGCGAAGCCCATCTGCTTGCTGCAATAAAAGATGCTGAGCAAAGTGCCAACGAATATGGTCAGCCCAAAGACCGTTATGATTCTTACAGGGCACAACTCTCTACCAAGCGCGATATGCTTTCATCCCAGTTGCGCAAAGTGCAGGAAGAGATAGGATTGCTCGACAGAATTGATCTTACAAGGGAATGTGACTCGGCTGGTTTTGGTTCAGTCGTAATAACCCAGGCTCAAAAAGTGTTTATATCAATTGGTATCGGTAAGATTACGCTAAATGATGGAACCGAGTTTTTTGCAATTTCAGCTGCAGTTCCATTTGCCAAGGCTATCCGCGATCATGTTAAAGGAGATGTTGTAGAATTTAACGGCAGGAAATTTGAAATATTGGATCAGTTCTAAAATCAGATATAATTACTGGTAATCGGCAAAATCCGGAGCATTGATACTGAACCGGTTTAAATCAACCTGCGGGATGTCGGTAAATTCAAACAAAATGTTACGACCTTTAGCGTCAGATCTGCCAAACCAGGTAAAACTTAACTGAAAGGTTGAAAATGCCAGGTTCTCATTTCTGATCCTTAATCCAAGCCCGATTGCCGGGTACAGGTTTCTCGAAAATATATATTCTCCGGAAGGAGCAACCATAGCAGCTTCAACAAATGAATAGGCTGCAAACCTGAATCCCAGCAGGTAGTATGGCGTAAATACAACCGTTTCAGCCCTTGCTCTTAATCTCTGATGATCCGCTACACGGAATGAACTGAAGGTTTCAGAATAATCATTATTGTTTAATTGCAATACTCCGCTTGATACACGATTAAATCCGGTTTTATAAGAAAATGATCCGAAGCTGCGCATTCTATAGCTTCCGGCTTTGTAAAGTATTGAAATATACTCAGCACCTATTCCCACAATTCCATCAGACAGGCTTTTTTTCGACCAGTAACCGCCACCTTCGAGCCACGAATAAATAAATCCACCCTTGTTGAATTGTTTACCCGACATAAGTTTAAATCCCGAATAATATCGGCTTAATAAAATACTTGTTTCATAGCCGCCAACCAATTGTGCAAAATGTCCGGTGGGAATATCTTCAGTACGCCCGAAACTGTAGATCATATTATTGCGGAAATATCCACTTTTTATCAGGCTTATGGCAGCAATATAGCGGTTGAGTGTTACAGCCGGATTTTCTGTTTGCACGACCAGTGCTGGTGTTTTTGAATAATTGATGTTGTAGTAACGACCGGTAATTGCAAAAATTGACCTATCCGCTGATGGGGATTTGAATCGGTTGATAATTGTTGAATACCCACTCCAGAAATCATAAACCGAATATTCAATTTTTGTGGCAGGGTCGGTAATACCCGGAATCAGCCATGTGCTTACCACTTGAATATTTGCTCCTCCTCCAAACCTGGTTTCAGGAGAAATAAATGGCTTGATAAATCCAAGCCCTGTGCGTTTTACCCCGGGTTTATTTTGCCACATCAGAACAGCATCAGTGAATGATCGGTTGATATTCCTGATTTTGTAAGCTCCTTCGCTCAGATACAGGAACTTACTATTTCTGGTGTCCAGTTCAAATGATTGCTCCAACTGATGCCCAAATCCCAGAATATTGCGGTTGAATAACCTGAATGAACTTCGGTTTCCGCTCTTTACTTTAACATCGAATCCTATCGGGAATACATCACGAACGATCAGCACAACATTTACACTGTCTGTTCCCGGAATGCTATCNNCGAATTTGTATATAACTTTTAATTACCCTGTCCAATGTCGGAAAATGGATATCGTTCATTGTTTTGTCAATCCAGTAGTCAGAAACGGCAGTAGTATCAAAAACATTGGATCCGAAAACGGCAATCTTTTTTATCCGGATTGATTTTATAATCTTGCCTTTTTCTTCAAGAAAAGGTAGGGTTTCATTTTCAGTAACTTTCTCAGGAAAATAGTTTGAAGGAGACTTTTTAAACAGCAGAGGATATAATTGTCGCGAGAAAAAATTTCGGTGCGTAGCAGACTTTACTTTGCCGTAAAATATGCCCGAAGCATCCATACGCCTCTTTTGTATTTCAAAACTCAGGCTGTCTTTGTTGCTTTTAATGAAAGTGCTGTCGCGTGATTTTATTTGATATCCTGATGTGTCGGCAGGCTCCTGTGCGTAGCCATCTTGAAAACAAAAAAGCACTGAAAATGCTATCAGTATGCTGCCAAGCATCTGTGAAAGAGAGACAGAAACTGCAATTTTCTCCGATGGTTTCATTTATCCTGATAAAGTCCGGAAATTTAGATGGCAAACGGTAAATTTACCAATAATTATAACAGCACTTTAGAGGTGCACAAAAGCAATAAAGATGCCATAAAAAAAGGCCCAACCCGAAGATTGGACCCTTTCAACACTTATGAAAACAATGTTATACTCTTTTCTCTTTAATTCTGGCTTTTTTACCTTTCAGTTCGCGGAGATAGAAGATGCGGGCTCTGCGAACAACGCCGCGTTTGTTAACTTCAATTTTCTCGATAAATGGTGATGTGAATGGGAAAATCCTTTCTACACCAGTATTGCCTGATACCTTGCGAACAGTGAATGTTTCGGTGGCATTTTCACCTGAGCGCTGAAGAACTACGCCTTGAAACTGCTGAATCCTTTCTTTGTCGCCCTCTTTAATTTTATAGTGAACGGTAACAGTATCGCCTGACTTGAAGCTGGGGAATTCTTTTCTGGTTATGAAATTATCCTCAACATATTTTACTAACTCCTTCTTGCTCATTATTTTAGGTATTAATTGGTTGTGTTTTCCAAAAACGAGTGCAAATATACGGCATTATTTATCAATTAAACAAGCTATTCAGTAAATAAATATAAGGGCTTGGTTTTGGAATGGAAGATTGGCACTTCAGGTTGTAAATGATGGAAGATTGGTCCTTCGGCAAGTGCTCAGGGTAAAAATGATGGAAAGATCGAATAATGGGAATTACAAAGCTATTTTACTAATTACTTTAAGCTACACTTCCTGAGGTAGGTGAAATTAGCCCTGTGCCCCATGCCCTGAGCCCTGAGCTATTTATTATCCCCAAGTATTCCCGGCCTTCTGTCGCGGGTTCGTTCAATTGCTTTTTCAGTATTCCAGGCTTTTATCTCCTTTTCGTTTCCCGATAGCAGAACATCGGGGACTTTCCAACCTTTGTAATCAGCAGGTCGCGTATAGACCGGTGGGCTCAACAGGCCATCCTGAAAAGAATCCGTCAAAGCAGAGGTTTCGTCGCTCAGAACTCCCGGAATCAATCTTACAATGCTATCGGTAAGAACAGCTGCAGCAAGTTCGCCACCTGACAATACATAATCGCCTATCGATATTTCCTTGGTGATGTAATGCTCACGAATCCGCTCGTCAATACCTTTGTAATGTCCGCAAAGCAAAATCAAATTCCCTTTCAGGCTCAACTGATTTGCCATTCCCTGCTCCAATAATTCGCCGTCGGGAGTAAGGAAAATAACTTCATCGTACACTCTGTCTTTCTTTAGCAAGTCAATACAATCGGCGATAGGCTGAATCATCATCACCATCCCGGCACTGCCGCCATATACATAATCGTCAACATTGCGGTGCTTGTTAGTAGAAAAATCGCGGATGTTATGAATATGAATTTCGGCTAGTCCTTTTTCAATGGCTCTTTTAATAATTGAATGACTGAATGGGCCTTCGAACATTGCCGGGAAAATGGTAAGAATATCAATACGCATTGCAAAAGTTTTGATTGCAAAATTACCCGAATTACCTTTTCAACCATCATTACATTCATTGCTTTCTTGTCTTTAGCTATATTTGTTCGTTTTTAAGACCTGCTATGGGCTGGTACCTCAATATTAATGGAACTCTTTAAAAAACTTTTCAGGCTGCTTGCGAAATGGGGTATTGACTGGTTTATTCCAGCCCTGTTGTTGATGATTGCATTTGCCTCAATATGGCCCGAAGGCGGACTGGGGCAGGGCAGGTTTTCACTCAGGACTCTATCAGGATATGGCATTTCAGTTATCTTTTTCCTTTACGGATTAAGGTTAAGCGTTCATCAGCTTGTCAGTTGCCTATCAAAATGGAAACTCCATCTGATTATCCAGTCGGTTACTTTTATAGTTTTTCCTTTGTTGATAATGATGTTCAGGAGTTATTTCAAATCCGGCCCATATGAATTAGTGTGGACCGGTGCTTTTTTTCTTGCAGCTTTGCCTTCTACGGTTTCATCAGCAGTGGTTATGGTTTCATTGGCAAATGGGAATGTACCTGCAGCCGTATTTAATGCCAGTTTTTCAAGTATAGCCGGAATTGTAATTGCTCCNNGCCATTGTTTATACTTCATTCTCAAATTCATTTAATTCCGGCTTGTTCAGTAATATGGGTATTGATGTAATACTGATACTTATTATAGCGTTGTTATTGTTGTTTGCATTGATTAACGGATTTATCTATATGCTGATCAGAAAAGTTAAGCTTGGCAAACCCGATCTGATTACGGCATTGTTTTGCGGTTCGACCAAATCGCTGATGCACGGCACTGTGATGGCGAAAGTTATTTTCGGAGCGGCCGGTGCAGGAGGGGTGATTTTATTGCCTATCCTGATATATCACGCGTTGCAGCTTACAATTACCGGAATAATGTCGCAGCGTTTTTCGGCTAATGAATTGAAAAATAAATAGTTTGGGAGTAGATTGGTAGGCGTATAAATATCAGGAAGCGATATTTTTATTAAGGAATTTCGGATCAATAGAATCAAATGAAAGGCTTACCGTTTTATCCAGCACTCCCATTATCCAGGCCTTGGCTTCTGGCATTGATGTAAATACGCCAATTTCGGGCTGTTGTCCAAAGGTCGCTTTGTGTTCAGCCATGCTATCCGGGAGGCTTTTAACACAAAAAGCAATCTTCAGCACTCCAATATGTTTCATTTGCGGAAAAAGGTAGCGCGAAACCCACTCGTGCATCTTAAAATCCATATGAAAAACTTCGGATGATGCCATTACCAGCAGTTTGGTGGCTTTCAAACGCTCTGCTTCATCAAGTAATTCAAGGAGGTTAAGTATATAAGATGAAGGTGTTTTAATCCGGCACAAATTGACATGGTTGATCAGTATGCTGTGGTCGGGCAGGAACTCAAATTCGGGTTTAGCAAAAACTGACTTTTTCATCTGATCTGTTAATTGGATGTTGCGTCATCGCGAACAAAGCATTTGCTTTACGATATGTGCATCTGACTCTACCCTGTTTTAGGGTTGTCCAATTATCTTTTAATCAGAAAAAATGAAAAAGGTAATACAAACTTAAATTTTAACTACAAACTTCCCTGTGGCTGCGGATTTCAGCATTGCAGAAAGAGCTTCCGGAACCTCTTCTAACGAGATACATTGAGCGATTTTTTCCATTTCCGGAAATTTTAATCTGCTTCCAATCAGGTCCCATAACTCAAGTCGGGTGTGCATTGGCGTTTCCGCTGATCCTATCCCAACCAGCCTTACTGCCCGAAGAATAAAAGGAAACACCGAAACTTCGAGTTTGTCGGAAACAATCATACCACAATTGGCCACAATTCCCCGGTCGGCTGTTGAGCGGATCACAGTTGAAAGGGTATTTCCACCAACAGTATCCAAAGCAGCTACCCATCGGCCTGGCAGGAGTGGTCTGCCGGATTGATCATCAACATCCTTTCTGTCAATTACTTCTTCTGCACCAAGTAATTTCAAAAACTCAACAGCATCTGTCTTTCCGCTCGAAGCCACTACCTTGTATCCGGCAGTGGACAGCATGGCAACGGCCATTGAGCCTACCGCCCCGCTGGCACCTGTAACAAGTATTTTCCCTGATTCCGGGGCAATGCCATGTTTCATAAATTCATAAATTGCACTGGCAGCTGTGAACCCTGAAGTGCCAACAATCATACATTCCTTAAGACTCAGATTTGCGGGCCTGTGCACTGCCCACCTTGCCGGAACCCTTATAAATTCAGCAAATCCGCCGCTGGTGTTCATGCCAAGATCATATCCGTTAACTATTACTTCATCGCCAGGAGCAAATTCAGGTACAACTGATTCAACAACGATTCCGGCAGCATCAATGCCTGGAGTATGCGGAAAACGGCGGGTTATTCCCTTATGGCCGGATGCCGAAAGCGCATCCTTATAATTCAACCCGGAATATTTAACTTTTATCAGTAGTTCACCCTGCGGCAAACCAGCCAGTGGCAATTCCCTGATTGATGAAATAAATTTTCCTTCAGGACTTTCTTCAACAACCAGAGCTTTATAATATTGTGAATCAGAGTTTCTTAGTTCGGCCATTTTTAATAGTTTGATATGCAGATATTTGCATGTGAAAAATTGAGGTTTCTTGTTTCGCCCGGTTTAATAAATTTCTACTTTTGTTGCACTATTCAGTAATCGGTTTGCAAAGATGTGAAGNNCCGGTTGCCATAGGTGAAAAGGCAAAGGATGAACATGCAAATGGAAGGCCTTTTAAAATCGGTGTAATAACCGGCGCTTCAACCGGCGATTCGCTCGATGGCTCCTTGGCAAGGGCCGAAGCCGTGAAATTCAGAACTCCTTATCAGTCGAATTCCGACCTCAGGAATCTTATAAATGCCGGGAAAGCAGATTATTTCGATTCTCACCTCTCCGTTGTTGGGCAAAACATCCGCTATGGTTTTCTGGGTAAAATCAATTGGGGCATTATTGAAGCCTGTGATGTTACTGAACAGGGTGAAATCGTGCTTACAACCGGTGTTGGAATTTCGCCGACCATCTGTAAAGTAGCCGATAAAATCCTGATCGAATTGAATTCATATCATCCCAAAGCTTTGCGGGGGATGCACGATATTATTATTGTAAAAGATCCGCCTTACAGGCGTGAAATTCCAATTTATTCTCCATCGGATAGGGCAGGTGTTGAAGTAATTAAAGTTGACCCTTCGAAAATTGCAGGAATCGTGCTCACCAATCTTCCCGATGAAGTCGGGTCTTTTGCCAAAACCGATGAAGTGACCGATATGATAGGGCAGAATGTTGCAGGTTTTCTCTCAAACGAACTAAAAGCCGGTCGCATTCCTTCGTCTTTTCTTCCGTTACAATCGGGGGTTGGTAACATTGCCAATGCAGTGATGTCGGCATTGGGCGACCATAAAGGTATTCCTGATTTTGAGATGTTTACTGAAGTTATTCAGGATAGTGTGATTGATTTGATGCAAAAGGGTAGGGTGAAATTTGCCAGCGGATGCTCTCTGACGGTTTCTCCTGAGATGCTGAAAAACATCTATGATAACCTTGATTTCTTCCACAAAAAGATAGTGCTGCGGCCTCAGGAAATTTCAAATAGTCCTGAAGTTGCCCGCAGGATTGGAATCATATCTATTAATACAGCCATTGAGGCCGACCTTTTCGGGAATGTTAACAGTACCAACGTTATGGGGCGTAAAATGATGAACGGTATAGGTGGCTCGGGCGATTTTACCCGAAATGCCTACATCTCCATTTTTACCTGCCCTTCGGTAGCAAAAGGAGGTAAAATAAGCGCTTTCGTTCCTATGGTATCTCACACCGACCATAGCGAGCATTCGGTTCAGGTAATTATTACCGAACAGGGCGTTGCTGACCTCAGGTCGAAATCGCCCAAAGCAAAAATGGAAGCAATTATTGAAAACTGTGTTCATCCTGATTATAAACAGGCCTTGGCCGATTATGCCCATCTGGCTGGTGATACCCATACACCATGCACTCTTTCAGCTGCTTTTGGTATGCATCTTGAGTTCGAGAAATCGGGCGATATGCGAAATATTGACTGGGGAGAGTGTTTTAAGAAAGGTAACAATTAATGGTTAAAAATTAATAGTTTTAGGTTGAATTATATATAGCTGTATATAGCATTATTCACTAGTTATTCCAAAGCTGGCGCGCGTCCCCCGNNAAGTGCTAAGCTAATGCATTATTTACCAGGCATGCTTCTGGGGCACGCGTCGGGGGACGCGCGCCAGCTGGGTTATTTTTATCGTGACAGGTATTAACAATTCGTTGTTAGTTATTAGTTTTGTTGCTTTTCATTGGCTTCAGGCTTGTTTGTAATTTTGGACAATGAAATTCTATTCAATTCTTGCTATACTTATACTGCCATTATTTATAGATGCCCAGGTTCTTAATATTGAGCGTGAACGGATAAAAACCGATACTACTGGCTGGTCGGGGACTGGTAAATTGTCGCTTAATCTGATTAGTAACCTCGAAAAATTTACTGAAGTTGGTATTAGTGCGCATGTTCAGTATAAGACAAAGCGTAGTCTGTATCTTGCTTTGTCAGAATATGAAATCATCAAATCACAGAAAGATGATTTTTCGAATAAAGGGATGCAGCATTTCAGGTACAATTACAAATTAAATAGATTCCTTACGCTTGAAGCATTTACTCAAGCTCAGTTTAATAAAGTGCTTAATCTTAATTTCAGAGGATTGGCCGGAACCGGGCTTCGGGCAAAAGTATTAGGGCTCGATAATTTCAGAATTTATTCGGGCTTGGCTTATATGTTTGAGTATGAAGAACCCAAACAGGATGTCAAAGCCGAAAAAAATCACCGGATAAGCTCTTATGTATCAATTACTTTTAAACCAGGCGATAACTTTACGCTTGTCAATACTACTTATTTTCAGCCCCGGATTGATTACTTTGCCGACAACAGGCTTTCAAATAACCTCGATATTATTTTCAAAATATCGAAACAGCTTTCATATGCCGTTGCTTTTGAGCATTTAACTGATAATTTACCGTTGCCGGATGTTCCGCGGGTAACTTACAGTTTGAAAAACAAGCTGATTTTCGATTTTGGAAAATAGGTAAGGAAGCTGAACCCCTTTCAGGGATTGACAGGCTCAGACTCTTTCAGTAATTACAAATTCAAACAATTCTGCAAGTGAATCAAATGCGTAATACTCATCCCAGGCAGTGAAATCAAGAATCTGGTACTTGTTTTCGGGCTGATTAAAAACATACACTTCTTCGTCGGAACGGCCAAACAGCAGGCATCCGGGAAACCTTTCGGCAATATTCCACTTCACATTCTGAACTGCCAGATCGTACCCTTCGTCCACCTCTTCCGACTTTACCGAGAAGATGTATATTCCATTGTAATAGAACCCATTACTGATTTCGTAAAAACTGCTCAACTCATCATTCCAGGCATGGCCCGAATTGGTAAGTAAGCCGGCATATTCAGCGATTAAATCAGGATTACAGGGTTTATAAGTTTCAGCGTATTTAATTCCTGAATATTTTTTTACCAGGCTTGAGATTGGGTTTTCCATTAAAATAAACAGATTATTTTGTTCGCGTCTCAAATTTATGCCTTTTTCACGAACATGCAAGTTAGGAGGCTTTTCATCTTAATCCGGAATGCGAATTGACAAAGTTATTTAATCACAAAAAAAAATCAGCTCAGGATTACTTTTAATTTTTTGAAAGATTAAAGGTTGTAGTTAGAATGATTCGAACTATTTAACAGTATTTTCATGTTAAGCTTCAATGATAGTTTTTTGATAGTGAATAATATTACTTTTGCCACAACGACATTGGATTTGTAATGATGGATAATTCCCCGGAGCCTGAAAACAGCGCTACTAAATTTGCTTCTCCCGAAAGGGTTAACAGCGAAGAAATTCTGAAACAATATAATGAATTAGCTGAAAATCAACTTGTCAGGATGATTTCTGATGCAATTCCTGATGTTGCCATGATTTTAAATAAAGAACGTCAGGTAGTTTTTCAGAATAAGGCATTAATGACCCTGGTGAATGATTCGAAAGGAGATTCACTGCTTGGAAGCCGCCCTGGCGAAATTCTTGATTGTCTTCATGCTGCCGATGAGATTTCGGGATGCGGAACTTCAGAATCCTGCCGGTATTGCGGCGCAGTTAACGCCATACTTGAATGTCAGCGCACCGGAAAATCCTCTACAAGAGAATGCCGGATTACTGCCGGACAGGGTGAAAATATTATATGGCAGGACCTGTTGGTAACTGCCAGCCCTTTTGTATTTAACGATAAGGATTACGTCATTTTTTCCATCAAAGACATCAGTGATCAGAAACGAAGAAAAGTTCTGGAACGAATGTTCTTTCATGATGTGCTGAATACTGCTACCGGTTTGAATGGGCTGCTCCTCGCGCTGAAAGGTTCAACGGATAGCAGTGAAATGATCGAATATATTGATATTGCAGAAAAGGCCAGCAACGATCTGATTGAAGACCTTTTATCACAAAGAGCTTTGAGTGCAGCAGAATCTGGTGACCTTCAGGTTAAAATCAGCAGGTGCTCGTCAATTCAGGTGCTGCACGATATTGCTGCATACCTTATGCACCACGAAATAGCAGGTAGTAAGCGGGTTTTTATTGACCCTTTTTCCCATTCAATTCAAATTGAAACCGACACACAATTGCTTAAAAGAGTGTTGATCAATCTGGTGAAAAATGCACTGGAAGCCAGCCCGGCAGATTCAACAATTACCCTTGGTTCGAGGGTTAATAATAATAATATCCGTTTCTGGGTCAACAACCCGACTGTAATGCCGGAGGAGGTTCAGAAACAGATTTTTCAACGTTCATTCTCAACCAAAGGTGTTGACCGTGGAATAGGAACCTATTCGGTTAAATTGCTGACTACTCAGTATTTAAAAGGCAAAGTTGATTTTGAAACCAACGAGGACAACGGTACAACATTCAGGATTGATATTCCCATGAGCATTTAATAAATAAAAAAACCTGAGCAGATGTTCAGGTTTTTTTATGTTTGAATATTTTCTGATACTTTATTCAGGCAATATGGCTCAGGATCATATCAATCAGTTCTCCTGCCCTTATGGGTTTAGGAATATAATCATCGCAGCCCGCATTTAAAAATACTTCCCGGTCGCCGGGGATTGCAAAAGCAGTAGTAGCTATAATCGGAATTTCGGGCTTTAACTTTTTAATCTCACGGGTTGCTTCAACGCCATTCATGACCGGCATTTTAATATCCATCAGGATTAGGTTGATTTTGGCATCAAGTTCAATATATTCAACAGCTTCAAGGCCATTATTTGCCCTCAGAAGATCGAAACCTGCTTTTTTCAGCAGCTTCTCAATATACCGGAAGTTTGATTCTTCATCTTCTGCAACAAGAATTTTAAAGCCGGCTTGTACCTGTCTGCTTTCTCTCTGAACTGATCCCAGTTGATTCGTGTCTGCCATGGTTGGTTGTTGTATAATGATGTTTACCGGCAAGCCCCGGTTCTGCTCATTTATCAATAATACCTGAAAAGGAAATACCCTTTTACAGGAAAAACAATCTACGAATGTACAATTATTTCTTATTAAACGCAATATGATACGTTTTGTTGGATAAAATCAGGGCTAATTGCCATTTCNNGTAAAATAATTATACACATTTTTTAATGGGTGAAAATAATTCATCATTTGTGAATTACTTTTAGAACGTTTATAGATAAATGGTTAATAGGTTCCACTCGGGTGCCTGACAAAAAAATGAAATGTTTAAATATCATAGCCATGAAAAAAATTTTTACTCTATTGTTTCTTGCCGGCATTTCCCTTAGTATTTCAGCACAGGAGGTGAAACTGAACACAAATCTTGCTATTGAAGCAGATGGAACCATGAGAATGGACGATGCTGCAACTGTTTGGGATGATTTAAGGGTAACACTTGACAAAGGTGCAAACGCCGCTACACTTGGTTACCTCGTAGGAAGTTCCGGACCACAAATCTGGTATTTCCGCGATAATAATTCGCTTGAGTCAATGTCATTTACTGTTCAGCTTCCTCATTCATGGAAAGAGGGTACAGCTATCTATCCACATATTCACTGGACTCCCAATGAGAGTTTAAGTGGTAATGTAGAATGGAATTTTGAATATACCTGGGCTAATTATGAGTCTGCATCTCCTGTGGTATTTCCTACACTTACAACAAGTACAGTTGTCAGCACCGGCCCTTTTACAGCCAATACCCACCTTATTACCCCACTAACACCCGGCAATGCTGGATTAACGGCAACAGGTAAAAAGATATCGAGTATTCTGATATGCAGGATATGGAGAAATTCATCCAATACTGCCGATACCTATAACGCCTATGCAGGACTGTTATTTATTGATTTTCACTATCAACTCGACACTTTCGGTAGCCGTGAAGAGTATGTTAAGTAGTATTTTTCTTATCAACTAATCTGGCAAACATGAAAACAAAAATCACTAGAGTGCTGGTATTGTGCCTTTGGATAATTACTTATTTTCCTGCTGATTTATCTGCACAGGGGATTGAAATTACATCAGGAGCAACTATTACAGCATCGGGAGCTGCAACCATCGAAATAAACAATGGCAGTTTTATTAACAACGGCAGTTATTTAAAAGGCAATGAAACAGTGTTGATGTCGGGGGGCAATGCAGCTATGATATCAGGTAGTTCACTGTCTGATTTCTGGAATCTTTCACTTACAAATACCGGAGGAGTTAGCATTGATAACGGTTCAGCAGTTACTGTTTCAGGTACCTTGTCGAATACTGTTGGAGTTGATGGACTAATTCTGAAGAGTAATTCCTCAGGCTATGGATCATTGATACACGGAACTGCATTGGTACAAGGAAAGGTTGAACGTGCTATAATCGGTGCTACATGGACTGAAGCCAACGATGGATGGCATTTGTTATCATCACCTGTTGTCAGCCAGTCAGTAAGTGGACAATGGACACCATCCGGAGCCGGTAATGATTATGACTTTTACGCATGGAGCGAATCCGCTTTAAGCGATAACTGGCTAAACCAGAAAGATGCTGGAAATGGAATTACTTCATTTGTTCCGGGACAGGGGTATCTGGTTGCTTATGAGCAATCTGAAACAAAATTGTTTTCGGGAGTGCTGAATACATCAGCTGTTTCATTATCAGGCTTAACCCATACTTCAGGAAATGACTATGCCGGCTGGCATCTGGCAGGGAATCCTTATAGCAGCGCTATTGACTGGAGCAATGCCAACTGGACAAAAACCAATATCGGGGCAAATGCCAAGATATGGGTTGAGGCCGACATGAGTTACAAGGATATTACCAGTGATTATGCCAATATAATACCAGCTATGAACGGTTTTATGGTTTATGTGGATGAAGCAACCACAGGTACTCTTACAATTCCTGTTGAAGCACGTGTTCATAACACAACAAACTGGCTTAAATCAACTCCGGATGGATACCTGATACTGACAGCCCGCGACCTTGAGCACCAAAGTGCCCAGGAAACCATTCTTCGGGTTGAAAGCGCCGCTACCAATGGGTTCGATCTGGCATTCGATTCGAAGTTTATGGCAGGTTTTGCACCAATGTTTTACTCTGTTTGTGAAGGGAACTATCTCTCGTTGAATACAATTCCAAAACTTGATCCGGGCACTGTTATCGAACTTGGTTTTGTGCGGAATAATGCATCAGATTTCAGCATAGGTTTATCAATGGGAACTTTGCCCGAGGGATTGAACGCTTATCTTACTGACAAATTTACCGGAATAATTACTGATTTGACAGCTACTCCCGTGTATTATTTTACTTCAACAGTCGGAGACAATGCCAATCGTTTTAGTTTGAAATTTTCGACCGTAGGTATAAACGAACTCACTGCCAATGACGGCCCGGAGGTATTTGCTTATGGTAATACTGTTTATTTGTCTTCCTTAAAAAGCCTTTCGGCAACTGTATTAATTCGCAATCTTACCGGGCAGTTGGTTCAACAAACCCTGGTAAGTGGAAGTTCTTCAGTTGAGTTAGGCTTGCCTCACCTGCCCGCCGGCGTTTATATTGTTACAGTAATAGATGGAAAGCTGGTCAGGAGTAAGAAGATTGTCCTTAAGTAGGAAATGTTGAATCATCAATTTTAAAGTATTGAATTATGAAAATATTTTCAAGGATTGCTGTGTTGATAATCATGGTTGGGCTACTTACCTTTTCAGCCACAAGTGTAAATGCTCAGGCCGGTCCTCCACCACCACCGCCTGCCGGAGGGCACGGACAAACAACCAATCAGCTTCCAGAGGGTGGAACAGCACCAATCGGGAGTGGCGTGTATCTGCTACTTGGACTGTGTCTGACTTATGGAATTGGCAGAACATATCTTGAAAAAAGATACAGTAACTGATCTTTTTGAAAATGACTTATTGAGTTGCTTCAACTCAGAATGATTATGTTTGGTAGATCGCAAAAATGCAATTCACGAATGTGGATTGCATTTTTATTTTAAACACAAATGCTATTGCCTTTTTAAAAACTTCTATGTGAAAGGCTTGCCTTTAGCTACGATTCTTACAAATTAAATGCCGTTGGCAAGGGCCCTGATGAACGTGAGACATGCTGTGAACGGTGGCGGCTACTAAGTGATAGCTGAAGGACAATACCCGTCAGTGTTTGCTGGCGGGGTCGTCTACTCGATTATGCTTAGTTATTTGTTTTTAGTATTCGTTTCAGTTTACCAGTAACATTTTCTGATTTTTCCTTTTCTTCAATTTTCTTTTCAGTCGTACCGATACCTTGGTAATATTTCATGTCTCTTTTCTTTCGTTTTAATGGTCGGTATGTTCCTTCCATAAATTCAACAGCTCCGCAAGCAATTGTCTGGTCGACTAAATTGAATTGTGCTATATATTTTAATGCAAGTTCTCCAATTACATTAATCTCGTTATCCGTTAAAGTTTCAACTTTTTTAGCTAATTCGGTTTCACCATAGCTAAGTAGAATCATTTTCAAATTGTCTTTCTTGAATTCAATTTTTGCTTGTCCCATAATGTTCCGAGCGTTTTTTAATAATTAAGCATAACGGTTGGGCTATGGCATCGTATGACGTCAGCCGGTAGGCTAGACGTCCTGCGAGGACAGAGACCAACTGACAAGCAATAAACTGCTGCCGCTAGTTCAGCCCCGTAGGCTGTGGCATATGTGCGATAGCCCTTGTTATAGCCTGTTTTTTATAATGTCATCATTATTTAATTGTCATGAAATTTTATGTCTTCCGCTTTATATTTTGTTTTGCATTGTGGAAAAAGAAATACAGTTCCTTTTCCATATTCTTTTGAGTTTGTCTCTTAAGAAACACTACGGTTGG
>DINP01000008.1:0-24717 GCA_002426025.1 Bacteroidales bacterium UBA5537
AAGGAGCTGGAAAGGACAAACATCAGGAAATAAAATGACGCTCCTTTGTCGGCCCCAAACTTTCTTTTATAGCTCAAAGTTGAAAGGCAAAGGCTCAAAGTAAGCAATCCGTTTTTGACATTTTCTGAAAAGCTATCTAACGAGAGAATAATTTTCAAAAATCCCTGCCTCTTGCGAAAAACCATTATCTTTACCAATTCTAAATTAAAATAATAATTCCTACCATGTCCTACACCAACGAACAGATTCTTAACGCTTTACGAACTGTAAATGATCCCGACCTCCATCGGGATCTGGTGAGCCTCAACATGATTGAAGATATTTCAGTTGATGGCAATAAAGTATCGTTTAAAGTTGTATTAACTACGCCTGCTTGTCCGCTAAAAGACAAAATCAAAAAAGATTGTATCGCCGCCATTCAGCAATTGGTTGATCCATGGGCCGAGGTTGAGGTTGAAATGACTTCACGGGTTACCACGCTCAGGGCCGAAAAACGCCCCCTGCTTGAAGGTGTGAAAAACATCATAGCTGTAGCTTCCGGCAAAGGTGGCGTCGGCAAATCAACTGTTGCAGCTAACCTGGCTATAGCCCTTAGTCGCACTGGAGCCAAAGTTGGCTTGATAGATGCTGATATTTATGGGCCATCTGTTCCGTTGATGTTTGATGAGGTAAACTCAAAACCTGGTGGAATTGAAAAGAATGGGAAAACACTGGTCGTTCCAATTGAGAAACATGGTATAAAAATCCTCTCTATCGGATTCTTTGTTGATCCGGCGAAAGCACTGGTTTGGCGTGGGCCGATGGCTTCCAATGCACTCACCCAACTTTTCAGCGAAGCCGACTGGGGTGAACTCGATTATATGGTTATTGATATGCCTCCCGGAACAGGAGACATACACCTTACACTTGTGCAGCAGTTGCCGGTTACCGGCGTTGCCATTGTAACCACTCCGCAGGAAGTTGCTTTGGCAGATGCCCGTAAAGCCATTGGGATGTTTACGCAGGAAAATATCAATGTCCCTATACTCGGGCTGATTGAAAATATGGCCTGGTTCACCCCGGCTGAATTGCCCGAAAATAAATACTATATCTTTGGAAAAGAAGGTGGTAAAAAACTGGCCGAAGATAATAACCTTCCTCTTTTAGGACAGATTCCGCTCGTGCAAAGTATTTGTGAATCGGGTGATAAAGGCAGTCCTATTGCCCTTGATGCCAAATCACCGGTTGCCGATGCGTTCAGGATTCTGGCTGAAAAGACTGCTCAGCAAATTGCCATCAGAAACGCAACCAAAGAGCCTACAAAAATTGTTGAGCTTACAAAATAAGTAATTGATAATCATTTAATAACAAAATAACATGTCACAAAAAGAAGAATTGACCGTTAAGGTAAAAAATATCATCGAACAAATCAGGCCCTATCTGCAGGCCGATGGCGGTGATATCAGTTTTGTTGAACTCACAGATGACAATGTTGTAAACGTTGAGTTACAGGGCTCTTGTGGTTCCTGCCCATTCAGCCGTATGACACTGAAAAACGGGGTTGAAGAAGCCGTTAAAAAAGCGCTTCCGGAAATCAAATCTGTTGAAGCACTCAATGTAAATTAAAGCCCTTCAAATCTTTTTTGAAAAAGCCCTGAAATCTTAAAAATTTCAGGGCTTTTTTACTTTTCATATTATACTTTCGCAAGAAGGGTAAATCAATCTGGTTTGAACGTCATCTCAGCTTCCCATCTCCCCACTTTCANNCCAACAATAGGCATTCTTCGTCCTGTGCCAAATGCCTTTGGTGAAATGCGTAAAATTGGCGGGGTTTGGTAGCGTTTCCACTCGTTGGTATTTACCATACGAAGTACACGCTTAACCAAAGCACTTTCAAATCCCATTGCTTCCAGCTCGCGGGGGCCTTTGCGTTGTTCAATATACTGATAAAGCAAACGATCGAGCAGATCGTACGCAGGCAATGAATCGCTGTCCATTTGCCCTGGTCTCAGTTCGGCTGATGGTGGCTTTGTGATAGTATTTTCAGGGATAATCTCCTGGTTGCGATTAATATACCGGGCAAGACGAAAAACATCTGTTTTGTAAACATCACCAAGCACTGAAATTCCTCCGCACATATCGCCATACAAGGTTCCGTAGCCTACGGCAGCCTCACTTTTATTACTGGTATTCAGCAAGATATATCCGAATTTATTCGACATTGCCATCAGGATAACTGCCCGGGCACGTGCCTGAAGATTCTCTTCGGCCAGTCCGAAAGGCATCCCCCTGAAAAAGGGCTCCAGGCTGCTTTCAAATGCTGTATAAGTCTTTTCAATCGAAATCACATCGTGAGGTGAACCGAGGTTAAGGGCGAGCTGTCTTGCATCGGCAATGGAGTGATCACTTGAAAATTCAGAAGGGAGCAAAATACCTCTCACATTTTCCGGACCTAAAGCTTCGGCAGCTAAAGCCATGGTAACAGCGGAATCTATTCCACCCGACAAACCAAGAATGGCTTTGAGGAATCCAAGCTTCCCAAAATAGTCGCGAATTCCAAGAACCAAAGCATCATGAATCAGACTAATATCAGTATCCTTTTCCGATATTTTAACCTCAGCAACCGGGCTTGTACCGTAAAATGATGCATCTATATCAACCACGCGAATATCCTCACCAAACTTGGAGAGTGATTCCCTGATATTTCCTCCGTCATCACAAACTGCTGAATCACCATCGAAAATCAGCTCGGTTTGAGCGCCAACGTGATTTACATAAACAACCGGCAATTTGTATTTCAGGGCATTGTTCCGCAAAACCTGTTTTCGTATTAAACTTTGATTATAGTGGAATGGCGAGGCTGCAATATTTATTATCAGATCGGGTGAATAGCCTATCAGTTCTTCCATTGGGAAACGGATATACAGCGGATTTTCTCCAACATTCCATATGTCCTCACAAATGGTGATTGCCAGTTTTTTGCCTTTGTATTCAACGATATTGAACTCAGCCGATGGTTCAAAATAACGGTACTCATCAAAAACATCGTAGTTAGGCAGCAAGCTCTTGTGTGTCAGGTGCTGAACTTTGCCATTACTCAGAAACCAGGCAGTGTTAAACAGTGGCTTACCTTTCCCGCTAAGGTTTCGCGATGGAGCACCAATAATCGCTGCTATGCCGATACATTCAACCGCAATTTTGCGCATGGCGGCTTCAGCTTTCAAAATAAAGTCGTCAAATTCGAGAAAATCACGGGGCGGATAACCGGTAAGAGCCAGTTCGGCAAAAACCACCAAATCGACATCGGCTTGCCGCGATTGATTGATTGTTTCACTTATTTTTTTTGAATTCCCTTCAAAATCGCCAATAAGGTAATTAAGTTGAGCCAGCGCAATTTTCATCAGATACTAAAGTTATTAAATAATTTTAAAACATCACCGCAAAGCTCAATTCTACAAAGTTGGGAACTCCCTGATGTTCCGTGGCCGGATAGGCTGAATTGTTTCCTTTCAAAACATTGGTAAAACCATTGTTAAAGTTGATACCACCTACAATTGAGGTAGAATTATCAATCGGATATTCAACCCCTGCGCCAACTATCATCGAAGCCCTGAACAAATTTGTCTGGGAATCAATCAAACTAAAATCGGTTGTTTGGGTAGCAGAACCCGTTAATTTAAATACATCTTTCCCTTTTGAATTAAGGCGAACACCTAAGCCCATGCCGATCTGTCCAAAAAACTTCAACCGGCCAATTTCATTCGTCTTCATCTTTATCATTGCAGGAACTTCGAGATATTTAAGGCGGTAATTTCGTGTAAGTACACCTGCCCCTGACCTCTCTTCAGGATAGCTAAGTTTCCCATTCTGGAAATCAAAATTAAAGCCGGTCCCGAATGCATAATTCTCAGCAAAATAGAACTCTGCTACCAAGCCCCAGGCAAAACCAGGCACTATCCCTTCTGAAGAATATTTTTCCTGATCTGTCTTCAACCAACCAATGTTTGGCGCTCCTTTTACTCCAAGTGTTACACTTTTATATTGTGCTAAAACAGGTTTAGCCATGGATATCAATATAATAAAAAGAGCTGTAAGAGCGTTTTTAGTTTTCATAAAATGTATTTTTTAAAACAAACCTGTTTGAACAAAAAATTTGAGGGCACTGTTAATCAACTGCGAAAATACGAAATTCAGGCTTGACTAAAACAAGTCGTCACGCTGAATTATAAGCACGATTTGTAGCAATATTTTCTATATTTGTTTTTAATAAACAAGAACAATCCTCCTATGAAAAAACTGATTTTATTGACTGCGACATTTGTCACATGCAGTTTGGCTTATGCCCAGATTCCCGGATTTAATATCGGACCGAAAGTAGGTGCTACCTTTTCAAAATTTACTACAGATCAGGACCAGATTACAGAAGAATTAAAAAGCACTTTTCACTTCGGAGCTTTTGCCAGAATTGGCAAAAAGGTTTACCTTCAGCCGGAACTTGTTGTTATGAACAGGAGTGGTTTACTCAAAACCGATCTGATTGATGGAAGTTCAAACACTATAAAAATCACGTCCATTGATCTGCCTGTGCTTCTGGGAGTGAAGGTTATTGACCTGAAAGCTACCAATATCAGGGTTATGGCAGGACCGGTCGCTTCACTAACGTTAAATAAGGAAATAAGCATTGAAAATTGGGAAAACACCATCAACAGAGATGATTTTCGCAACGCTAACTGGGGAATTCAGTTTGGGGCTGGTGCCGATCTGCTCTTTCTTACCCTCGATCTCAGGTATGAAATAGGCATGAATGATGTTTCAAAACTAGACGGCTTCGATTTAAAGAACAATATGTTTATTATCAGCCTTGGCTGGAAGATAATTTAATCAGCGTTTAAGCGTTATAATACCCCTGGCATTAAAATGTCAGGGGTTTTTTGTTTTTTTGCAAAGAAATGGATCAACCCGAAATTCCTTAATAATGTCCTTTACACACCTGAAATCACTTCTACCTGCAATAGTCATAGCTCTGCTTCTGCTACCATCCTGCAGAGAATCAAAAAAAACTGCGGAAGATAATAAAGGTATCTCTGATAATAACAGTATAGAATCGCTGAAAATACTGCGTTACGAAAAAGCCCTGTTCAGTATTCAGCAGGATCACTTTGCTGATGGACTAAAAAAAATTGCACGCGACTACAGTGTATTTCTGGGCGAAAATTATACTTCACCTGAAGCCATCAGCCAACTCAGCGAATTTGTCGCTAACAGCCAGAATCAGCAGGTTTACGCCGAATGCCTGAAACAATTTCCTGATCTTGAAAGTATTACAGGCGAATTCAGAAAGGCTTTTAAAATTATGCAGGAGGAAATTCCTGGATACCAGATTCCACAAGTTTACACTTATGTGAGTGGTTTCGATTTTCAATACCCAATAAAATATACCGATTCTGCGCTGATTATTGCGCTTGACATGTATCTGGGCAGCGATTATACAGGATACCGAGAAATAGGGATTCCGGTTTATATTGCCGGCAGGCTTACTGCCGATCACATTCTGCCCGATTGTATGAAAGCCATGTCGTTGCCCTTTATACAAAGCAGCAAATCGCAGGTTTTGCTGGATGCTATGATTGAAGAGGGGAAATCACTCTATTTTGCGGATGTTATGCTGCCTGAAATCAGTGATCAGTTAATAATCGGATACACTGAAGAGCAATTAAAATGGTGTGCTGACAACGAAAATAACCTCTGGAGTTTTCTGATTGAAAATGAAATGCTGTATTCATCAGAAGCCAAATCAATAAGTATTTTTATGACCGATGGACCGTTTACTGCCTCATTTTCACAGGAATCACCCTCCCGCACAGGAGCCTGGCTTGGATGGCAAATTGTGAAGTCCTATATGAAAAACAATGACAGTATGATTGCTGGCCTTATGGCAAATGCCAATTCGCAGGAGATTCTTGAAAAATCCGGGTATAAGCCGAAAAAGAAATAATCAGAATTTAAGATCGCCCAACTGCATTCTCAGATGCGCTTTTCGGAGTACATCCGAACGCTCCTGCTCATTCATAATCTCCCAGTTTGCAATTTCATCGAGCATGCGGAAACAACCCACGCACATGCCTTCCTCATCGAGGCGGCAAACTTTTTTGCAGGGCGACTTGCTTTCAGTTGTTGGTTTCTTATTCTCCACTAGAATCTCTTTGAATGAATTAAACCTGATGCCGCTGAAAATGTTCAACAAAAGCTAACCATTTCCATGTAATCCGGCATTAAATCAAAAAACTATATGATTATTGGAATTTAACCTTCAGTTACAACATCTCATTGCCCTGCAATACTGCCAAAATAAAATTTTAAATCCATCTTTGACAGATCGAATAAAAAATAAACTAAATTGGCTGAATATTATATAAAGCTATGCTGATAAAGACTTATGGAAGTGCAATTATTGGTATAAATGCCATTACGATAACCGTAGAAGTCAATATGGATAACGGTATCCAGTTTTTTATGGTTGGATTGCCCGACAGCGCCGTTAAGGAGAGTCACCAGCGTATCGAAGCTGCCCTAAGAAACAACGGCTACAAAATTCCCGGCAAGAAAATAGTGATCAATATGGCTCCTGCCGATATCCGCAAAGAAGGGTCGGCCTATGATCTCACCATTGCAACAGGAATTCTGGCTGCGTCGGAACAAATAAAAGCGGATAAAACAGGAGAATACATAATTATGGGTGAGCTTTCGCTTGATGGAGGGCTGCAGCCGATAAAAGGAGCCTTGCCAATTGCTATCGAAGCCAGAAAACAGGGTTTCAAAGGATTTATCCTGCCTAAGCAAAATGCCCGCGAAGCTGCTATCGTTAGCGACCTCGAAGTCTATGGCGCCAACAACATACTGGAGGTTATCCACTTCTTTAACGGCGATGCAGAACTCGAACGAGAAATTGTAAATACCCGTGATGAGTTTTATGCCCAGTTAAACGAATATGAATTCGATTTTTCGGATGTCAAAGGCCAGGAAAATATTAAACGGGCTTTGGAAATTGCAGCTGCGGGAGGCCATAATGCAATTTTAATCGGTCCTCCAGGATCCGGTAAAACCATGCTGGCCAAACGCCTGCCTTCAATTTTGCCCCCACTCAACCTGCATGAAGCCCTCGAAACAACCAAAATCCACTCCGTTGCCGGTAAAATGAGCCGCAATGCCTCGCTTATTTCTGTACGGCCATTCAGAAGCCCGCACCATACAATATCTGATGTTGCTCTTGTTGGTGGAGGCTCAAACCCACAACCCGGTGAAATTTCGCTGGCGCACAACGGTGTTTTGTTTCTCGACGAACTGCCCGAATTCAAAAGAACGGTGCTCGAAGTGCTGAGGCAACCACTCGAAGACAGGCACGTAACAGTTTCAAGAGCCAGACTTACCGTTGATTATCCTGCAAGTTTTATGCTGATCGCTGCCATGAATCCATGTCCCTGCGGCTTTTACAATCATCCCGACAAGGAATGCGTTTGCGCACCTGGCATAGTGCAGAAGTACCTGAATAAAATTTCGGGTCCATTGCTTGATCGCATTGACATCCATGTCGAAGTTGTGCCGGTTCCTTTCCGCGAACTAACAGACATAAGAATTTCAGAAAACAGTGATGAAATCAGAGACCGGGTTGTGCGTGCGCGGCTGATACAGGAAGAGCGGTATAAAGAGAACAAGGGTATTCATGCCAATGCCCAGATCACAACCAAAATGCTGAATTCTATCTGCAAAATTGACGAAACCGGCCATACGCTGCTTAAAAATGCAATGGAAAAACTCAGCCTATCGGCCAGGGCTTACGACCGCATTCTGAAGGTTGCCCGTACCATTGCTGATCTGGATGCAAGTATGGAAATAAGGACAGATCATCTGGCCGAAGCCATTCATTACCGCAGCCTCGATCGTGAAACCTGGGGCGGATAAGCTCTGAATAATTACTTTTACAACATGATTTTTCGAACTATCAGAATCGTTTTCAAATACTTTGTTTATCGCTGCCGTGCCAAAAACAGGCATGGGATACACTCTCCGTTTGTTTTCAATTTTATCGAAAAAGTGCTGAATGACAAGACCGAATATCCAGAATATGAGCTTGTTGAAAAACAACGCAGCCTTCTTTTCAGGAATCCAAACCTGATTGAGATCATTGATTTTGGTGCGGGTAAAGGCCGTATCGGTTACTCAACGCACCTTCGTCGTGTTAAAGACATCGCAAAACGAGCCGGGATTCAGGTAAAATACGGCCGGCTTTTACACCGGATAGTGCGCTATTTTAAACCCGAAACCCTACTTGAAATGGGCACTTCGGTGGGGATCAGCAGCATGTACCAATCATCAGCCATGCCAAATAGCCGTTTTCTGGCGATGGAAGGCTGTGCATCAACAGTTGAATTTGCCATTACAAATTTGAAGGAAATTGGCTCAACCAATACACATTTTACTGTCGGAAATTTTGACATTGTACTGCCCGGTTTGTTAGAAGAAACCAGGCAGATTGATTATGCTTTTATTGATGGGAATCATACCCGCGAAGCCACACTTAACTATTTTAACCAATTACTGAGCCATGCAGGCAATAATTCCCTGTTTGTTTTCCACGATATTCATTGGTCGGCTGAAATGGAACAGGCCTGGGAAGAAATTAAGAAAAATGAGCGGGTTACAGTTACCATTGACCTGTTTTTTATGGGATTGGTCTTTTTCAGAAAGGAACAGAGCCGACAGCATTTTATAATCAGGTTCTGACAATTATTCCTACTTTTGTTCGTTCAGTAAAAAACACTCGCATGAACCAGGAAGTTATCCGGCTTGAAAAAATAACCCGCTTTTTTAAAGTAGGGACTGAAATCGTACGGGCCCTAAGAGGGGTAGATTTAACAATTAACAGGAATGAGTTTGTAGCATTGATGGGGCCTTCGGGTTCGGGAAAATCTACATTGATGAACCTAATTGGCTGCCTCGACACACCCACAGCCGGCAGCTATTGGCTTAATGGCAGCGATGTTAGTAAACTCGAAGATAATGATCTGGCTGAAATCCGCAACAAGGAAATTGGCTTTGTATTTCAAACCTTCAACCTGCTTCCCCGCCTTACTGCCCTTGAAAATGTTGCTCTTCCAATGATTTATGCCGGCTATGGCAAACCGCAACGCCTCGAACGGGCCATGCAGGTGCTCGATGATGTAAAACTTACCGACAGGGTAAAGCATAAGCCCAACGAACTTTCGGGCGGGCAAAGGCAAAGGGTAGCCGTAGCGCGGGCTTTGGTCAACAAGCCTTCCATTATTCTCGCCGATGAGCCAACCGGAAATCTCGATTCAAAAACATCCATTGAAATCATGGGCCTTATTGAAGAAATCCACAAAGCCGGAAACACTATTATTCTGGTTACCCACGAAGAAGACATTGCCCGACACGCGCACCGCATTATAAGACTTTCCGATGGACTGGTTGCATCTGATGAAATGAACAGCGAGATCAGAACCATGGAGTTTTATCAGCATTCCTGATTGTTTCTGCTGAACATTTGCCCTGCATTCTTGTTCTTGGACATTACATCAAAAAGTTTATCAGATGAATTCCGATTGGAAGATTTATACAAAAACCGGTGACAAAGGGGAAACTTCACTAATTGGAGGAACCCGTGTACCCAAATACCACGAACGAATTGAAGCTTATGGCACACTCGATGAACTAAATTCCTTTATCGGGCTTATTCGCGATCAGGGTATAGATAATGCTACCAAAGAATTATTAATTGAGATTCAGGACCGGATTTTTACTGCCGAATCTTTATTGGCTGCTGACCCTTCGGTTGAAGTAAAAATGTTGCCACTTCTTCATGAAGAAGACATTAAACTACTCGAATCAGCAATAGATAAAATGAACGAAAGCCTGCCGCCACTCACTTCATTTATATTACCGGGCGGCCATCAGGCTGTTTCGCTAAGCCATGTAGCACGATGCGTTTGCAGGCGGTCGGAGAGGCTGACCATCAAACTGTTTGAGAACAATAAGGAAACATTGCAGGGCGAAATGGTTATAAAATACCTTAACCGCCTTTCCGATTTTCTCTTTGTTTTGGCCCGGAAGTTTGCTGTAGATTTTAAAGTGGAAGAAACAACCTGGAAAGCAAGGATTTAAGCGAAAAATAAATTCACAAAAATTGACGATTTTCAGAGTTACTTTTTGTACTTGGATTTGATTAAAATTAAATTATTTTTGCAAAAAATTAAATGTAAATTTCGAATAGCATGTATTGGACTTTAGAATTGGCTTCGAAACTTGAAGATGCGCCCTGGCCCGCAACCAAAGAAGAATTAATTGACTTCAGCATCAGGTCGGGTGCACCTATGGAAGTCATTGAGAACCTTCAGGAAATAGAGGACGAAGGAGAGGTTTACGATAGCATCGAAGACCTATGGCCGGATTATCCCTCGAAAGAAGATTTCTTCTTTCATGAAGACGAGTATTAACAGCGGGCCGTGACAGAATGTCGCGGCTTTTTTATTTTACTGCCATTCTGCTGTTTCTGTTTTTTATTTTCAATTTAACCCAAACACCCATATTTCCTTACTGATATTACTGAAATTGGCTAACTTTGCAGGTCTGTGCCATTTACGGCATCGTTTCTGTTATCGGTTTATACTTCTGTAGAAGACCTGCAAATTAATCCGCTAACTGAAAATGTTAAATAACAACACTATATGCTCTCCATATTAAAAAAGTTGCTCGGAACCAAATCCGATAAAGACATCAGGGAAATAAACCCTATACTTGAAAAAATTAAAGAAGTTTATCCCACGATAGAGAAACTCTCAAACGATCAGCTCAGGGAAAAAACCATCGAATTCAAAAAGAAGATAGCTGAAGCTACAGCTGAGCTTGAAAAGGAAATTGCCGATCTGAAAGAAAAGATTGAGGCCGATACCGATATGGACATGGATGAAAAGGAAAAAGTCTATGTCAGGATTGATAATCTCGAAAACGAAAATTACGAGAAAACTCAGGTTGTTCTGAATGAGATTCTTCCCGAAGCATTTGCTGTGGTGAAAGAAACCGCGCGAAGGTTTAAAGAAAACGAAACCATTGAGGTAACCGCCACTCAATTCGACCGCGATCTGGCAGCTGTAAAAGCTCATATTGATATCGTAGGCGACAAAGCATATTATCATAACCAATGGGTTGCCGGCGGAAACCAAATTACCTGGGATATGGTCCACTACGATGTTCAATTGGTCGGAGGTATTGTGCTTCACAGTGGTAAAATTGCCGAGATGGCTACCGGTGAAGGAAAAACACTGGTTGCGACCTTGCCTGTTTATCTGAATGCCCTTCCCGGAAAAGGGGTTCACATTGTTACGGTGAACGACTATCTGGCGAAACGCGACTCGGAATGGATGGGTGTTCTTTACGAATTTCACGGCCTTAGGGTTGACACCATTGACATGCATGAGCCTAATTCGGAAGCCCGCCGCAGCGCCTACATGGCTGATATTACCTTTGGCACAAACAACGAATTCGGTTTCGACTACCTGCGCGACAACATGACCCGAAACCCCGAGGAACTGGTTCAGCGCCCGCACAACTATGCCATTGTAGATGAGGTTGACTCTGTGTTGATTGATGATGCCAGAACCCCGCTTATCATTTCAGGGCCTACACCTCGTGGCGATAACCAGGAGTTTGAGCAATTGAAGCCCGAAATCAAAAAATTGTACGAAGCACAGCGTTCATTAGTTACCAAGCTTCTGGCCGAATCCAAATCGCTGCTGGCTGATTCATCAAATCCTGAAAACGAAAAAAAGGGAGGCGAACAACTGTTCCGTTCATTCAGAGGTTTGCCGAAGAACAAAGCTCTTATCAAATTCCTGAGTGAGCCCGGAATACGAGCCCAGATGCAAAAGACAGAGAATATATATCTGGCTGAGCAACAGAAAAATATGCATATTATTGACGATGAGCTTTTCTTCGTAATTGATGAAAAAAATAATACTGTTGAGTTAACAGAGAAGGGAATTGACCTGATCACAGCATCCTATCAGGACCCAAAATTCTATATACTTCCCGATATCGGGGCAGAAATTGCCGAACTCGAAAAAGCAGGGCTCAGCGATGGTGATAAACTGGAGAAGAAAGCCGAATTGCTGCGCGATTACTCAGTTAAGTCGGAGCGCGTTCATACGGTAAACCAGCTGCTGAAGGCTTATACTTTGTTTGAAATTGACGTTGAATACGTAGTAATGGACAACAAAATCAAGATTGTTGACGAACAAACAGGACGTATTCTCGAAGGCCGCCGCTATAGCGACGGACTGCATCAGGCTATTGAGGCCAAGGAAAATGTTAAAATTGAGGCAGCTACCCAAACTTATGCCACGGTTACACTCCAAAACTACTTCAGGATGTACCGCAAACTGGCCGGTATGACAGGTACTGCTGAAACCGAAGCCGGCGAGTTGTGGGACATATACAAACTCGATGTTGTGGTTATCCCGACCAACAGGCCAATTATCCGTGCTGACCGTGAAGACCTGGTTTACAAAACAAAACGCGAGAAATTCAATGCCGTGGCCGATGAAATTGTTGACATGGTTAACAAAGGCCGCCCGGTACTCGTGGGTACAACTTCTGTTGAAACATCAGAACTGTTGAGCCGCACACTCACCCTTAGAAAAATAAAGCACAACGTACTTAATGCCAAACTCCATCAGCGCGAGGCTGATATTGTGGCTGAAGCCGGTAGAGCCGGAACAGTTACCATTGCGACCAACATGGCTGGTCGTGGTACCGACATTAAATTAGGACCCGGCGTAAAAGAAGCGGGCGGACTTGCCATTATCGGTACTGAGCGCCATGAATCGAGGCGTGTTGACCGTCAGTTGCGCGGACGTGCCGGACGACAGGGAGACCCTGGTAGTTCACAGTTTTTTGTCGCGCTCGAAGACGACCTGATGCGCATGTTTGGTTCGGAACGGATCGCGGGTATTATGGACAGACTTGGCCTTAAGGAAGGAGAAGTGATTCAACACTCCATGATTACCAAATCAATTGAAAGGGCACAGAAAAAAGTTGAAGAGAACAACTTCGGTATTCGTAAGCGATTGCTTGAGTACGACGATGTTATGAACTCACAGCGTGAAGTGATCTATCGCAAACGCCGCCATGCACTATATGGTGAACGTCTCGCGGTTGACATCTCGAATATGTTGTATGATGTTTGCGAAAGCATCGTAAGCAGCCACCAGGAAGATCGTGATTTTGAAGGATATAAATTAAGCCTGCTCAAAACCCTGGCAACTGAACCCGGAATTGACGAACATGATTTCTTTGGCAAAAACAAGCAGGTAATTGTTGATGAACTTTTTGAGCGGGTTTATAAAGAGTATCGTGCAAAATGCGATAACCTTGCTCAGCGGGCTTACCCGGTAATTAAAGAAGTTTATGAGAATGAGTCGAGGTACGAAAACATTGCCATTCCGATTACCGATGGATTAAAATCAATGCAGGTGGTGGCCAATCTTAAAAAAGCATACAACGACAAAGGCCGTGAGCTTACACTTGCCATTGAAAAAGGGGTAACACTTGGCGTTATTGACGATGCCTGGAAAGATCACCTGCGCGAAATGGACGAACTACGCAGTTCGGTGCAGAATGCAACCTATGAGCAGAAAGACCCATTGCTTATCTACAAATTTGAATCTTTCGAACTGTTCAAGAACCTCGTTCAAAAGGTTAACCGCGACATCACTTCGTTTATTGTAAAAGCCAATCTGCCCGTTCAGGAACCATCACAGGTAAAAGAAGCCCAGGCTCCCAAACGGACCGACATGAGCAAATTAAAGGAAGAGCGGACAGATATGCTTTCGCAGATTGGGCGAACCTCTGAACAGCAGGTTACGGCACCCATCAGGGTTGAGAAAAAAGTTGGCCGCAACGACCAGTGTCCGTGTGGCAGTGGAAAAAAATACAAGAATTGTCACGGACAGGGTGAGTAGTTAAACAGGTTTTCGTAATTTCATCGCCTGCTACTCTATTCAATTTTAACCATCAGCCAGCTATGAAACAAGTTTACCTTTTCTTTCTCACAATCCCTCTGCTCTTTCCAGGCATTAAACTTGAGGCTCAGATTGCCTACAGCCCTTTTGTTGATTCACTTTCACAACTGGCTACTCACAGCTCTGTATTGCTTCTCACCAGGCAGTTAGCAGGAGATACCACTGTAACCATCAATGGACAGACCACGACTATTCAATCGCGGCATTACCTGAATCCATCCAATGCCAAAGCTGCCGATTTTATTTTTGAGAAATTCACCCAATTGGGCTATACTCCTGAAATCCATAATTTCAATGGCACCCGTGGAGAAAATGTGATTGCTACCAAAATCGGCACAAAATATCCTGAAAAGGAATTTATTATTTGCGGCCATTATGACAATATGCCTTCGGGATCTACTGCACCGGGCGCTGATGATAATGCATCGGGAACTGTTGCTGTGCTTGAAGCCGCCCGCATTCTTCAGCCCTTTGATTTTGATTACACCATAAGATTTGCCACCTGGGATGAAGAAGAGATTGGACTTGTCGGGAGTCATGCATACGCGCAAAGGGCTCAACAACAAGGGCATCAGATCATTGGGGTACTCAACCTCGACATGATCGCCTGGGATTCTGACAATGACTATACCTACACTATTGCCACCAATGAAATCTCGCAGGCATTTACCAACGATTTTATTACAACCACCGGCTATTATCAGCCTCCGTTTAATCACAACTACTACTTCACCGAAGCCAGTGACCACGCTTCATTTTGGGAATATGGCTATCCGGCAATGCTTGCCATTGAAGACTGGTACGACTTCAACGATTTTTATCATACCCCAAATGATGACATTAATATTCTGAACATGGAATATTATGTTGCATTTGTTAGGGCTTCGCTTGCCAATCTGATGGCACAGGGCTGGGATCAGCGGATCAACATGTTGCATGAGCCGGTTCTTTCGGGCAATTCGCTCGATCCGCGCGAAGCAACTCTGATTGTTGAAAGCAACACTCCTGTTGCCACCGGAGACTTTGCCCCACGACTTTATTACAGTCCCAATGGCGATATATTTGAATATGTTCTTCCTTTCGAAACCGTTGACAAAACCTACAGGTTTATGATCCCTGGATTTGGGATAGGTACTGAAATAAGGTATTATATTGCTTTACAGGATTCGTTGGGAAGACTGGTTGCTACACTGCCTTCGGGCGGAAGGGGCATAAATCCTCCGGGGACTACACCTCCGGACCTGTTCTACAGCTATATGGTTGATCATATTATTGCAGTAACTGAATGCTCTGCAAATACACCGCTTGCCATTACCGATTATCAGAATACCTACGATGAAGTTGAAATTAATGCACCCGGCAATATTCTCGATATTAATGTAAAAATAGATATAAGCCACACCAGAACCGGAGAGTTAAGGCTGATATTGAAGAGCCCAGACAATACTGCCGTTATGCTGAGCGACCGCAATGGTGGCGATGGTGATGACTATAGCAACACCCTTTTCGATGATGAAGCCGAGCTCTCTATTACCGAGGCCAGTGCTCCGTTTGCCGGGAGGTACAGACCGCAATATCCACTCGAAGCTTTTGTTGGTAAACCCCTTACCGGAACCTGGCAGATAAGGGTAAATGACGGCGGATCGGGCAATTCAGGAACGCTCAATAGCTGGTGCATGCAAATGCTTTATAACGATCCTTCAATTGATGTTGCCAAAGTCGATGATAAAAACAGGCTTTCACTGGATCAGAATTACCCAAACCCGGCAAGCTCATCAACAAGTATCAGCTTTAGCCTGTCAGCACCATCAAACTTAAAACTTACATTGTATAACATTTACGGACAAGCGATTTCGGAACTTGCTACCGGCTATTTTGAACCCGGTCAGCACTTGATTGTAACCGGATTGAAACACATTGCGCCGGGCAGGTATTTTTACCGCCTCGAAACAGAAAATAATTTTGAAACCAGATCAATGGTAATATTACGATAATCTTAACAGCATGAAATACAAACGGATCTTACTGAAATTAAGCGGTGAAGCCCTGATGGGCCAACAACAGCATGGAATTGATCCCGAAAGGCTTTCGATGTATGCCAACGAAGTAAAATCGGTGGTTGAATCGGGCGTTCAGGTTGCAATTGTAATTGGCGGCGGAAACATCTTCAGAGGACTTCAGGGCACTGCCAAAGGTATGGACCGCGTGCAGGGTGACTATATGGGGATGATGGCAACCGTAATCAACAGCATGGCAATACAGGCTGAAATTGAGAAAAATGACGTCAGCACCAGCCTGCTTTCTGGCATTGCCATTGACCCTATTGCCGAAGCCATGAGCCGGCGAAAAGCCATTGAGTACCTTACAAACGGTAAAGTTGTGATCATTGCAGCCGGAACAGGTAATCCTTTTTTCACCACAGATACAGCTGCTGCCCTGCGTGCTGTTGAAATTGAGGCCGATGTTATATTAAAAGGTACCCGGGTTGATGGAATTTACACAGCCGACCCTGAAAAGGTTAAGGATGCCGCGAAATATGACTCAATTACCTACACCGAGGTTTATGAGAAGAACCTGAGCATTATGGACCTTACAGCTATAACCCTTTGCCGCGAAAACAAATTGCCCATTCTGGTTTTTGATATGAACAAAAAAGGCAATCTGCTGAAGATCGTCAATGGAGAAAATGTCGGAACGCTTGTTTGCGGCGAATAGTTTATCCATTTGCAAATAGCCGATTTTTGAATTTAGATAATAGCTTTCGTATATTTGCAAAGTTTCTCTCAGCTACAAAGCAATGCAAACGTTGAGAATCCAAAACAACGAACAATGAACGAAGAGATCAGATTTATCATAGATGAAGCTGAAGAAGGCATGCAAAATGCAATCAGCCATCTCGACAAAGAATTTCAGAAAATCCGTGCTGGCAAAGCAAGCCCGGCCATGCTCGATGGAGTACGTGTTGATTATTATGGTGCTATGACAGCTATTGATCAGGTTTCAAACATCAACACTCCCGATCCAAGGCAAATTATTGTTCAGCCCTGGGAAAAAAGTATGCTTGTGCCCATCGAAAAAGCGATTATGGCTGCCAACCTCGGGTTTAACCCGCAGAACAACGGTGAGGTGCTTCGCATTGCTGTTCCACCGCAAACTGAGGAAAGACGAAGGGATCTGGTTAAAAAAGCCAAGGCAGAACTCGAAAATGCCAAAGTAACCATCCGCAGTATTCGCCGTTCAGCGCTCGATACCGGTAAAAAACTCGAAAAAGACGGTATGCCCGAAGACGAAATCAAACAACTTGAAAAAGAGATACAAACCCTGACCGATCAGTATTCTGAGAAAGTAGATAAACTGTTTGAGCACAAAGAGAAGGATATTATGACCGTTTAAAAGGTTTTTCAATTGCCATATTGAATCAGGGGTCGGGACAACATACCGGCCCTTTTTATGTCCATTATTCTTTCCATAATCTATTCCCAAATCATCGTATTACTGCACAATTAATAGGTCTCATCTCTTAATTTAGTTAAACGGAATTTTCAACTGAGTTGTATTCCAAGCTGCAGAACTTCAAAGGAAAAACAGCATAATAGAGCTTAATTGATAGTCTAAATTGTTTTCAATTATTCTTTGGAATCAGGATTTAGAATCATCGCTGCTGTTCATTTTTAAAATAACTCTCTGCAATTTGCCTTACTTCCATTTTATAAAAATGTGTGAATGTTGCAATGTTTTAACATAATAGTGTAACACATATAGAATATGACATACATACCTTTGTTTTGTAAAATGTCATTTTCAGTACCAGTCCGATTTATTAGTGTCTGCAAACCTGTTTCTCTGATTTGCATAACTGATAATAATTTTCACAAATAATAACTTCTTTGTCATGAAAAAATACATATACTTCTCATTGATCTTTTTTATTCCCTTCTATTGTTCTTCACAGACAATTTTCCGAAGTGGTGTTTTCCTTCATCATTCCACAGGTGGCAATATATGGGGACCAAACGGATCATCAACTAGCATTCCTGATCAAATAGCCGCGTATAATAGTAGTAATGGATATTCGGGAATCAATTCATTTTCGTTGGACCAACAATGGTGGCCTGAATATCCAAATACAAATAATAATGAATGGGAATTATGGCATAGAGTTTTTGACAATGAAGTGCCACAGGCTAATATTTCACCTATACTAAGTTCAAATAAAATTGTCATAATAAAGTCTTGTTTTCCCTCTTCTAACATTACTGATAGGGGTCAACCTTCCGATACAATGACATATACTATAAAGTCTATTTATAATTATAAATGGCATTTAAGAAGTATTGTCAATAACATGGCAATGCATCCTGATAACTTCTTTGCTATCTGGACCAATGCTCCTCTTGTTGAAAGTGAAACAAATGTAAGTTCTGCTCTTCTATCTAAAGAATTTTGCAACTGGGTAAAAGATACCTTAGCTTCAGGGTTAGATCCCGAAATCGGTGAATTCCCAATTAATATTTATATTTTCGACTTTTTTTCCAAGGTGGCTGGAGAAAATGGTATGCTAATGTCTCAGTATGCAATTAGTAATTCAGACAGCCATCCTAACAGCCTGGCCACCGAAGTTGTAGCGCCACAATTCGTTAATGAAATATTTGATGCTGCGATTGCTTATGAGCAGTACGATCCAAGTACTAAACTCCTTAGTGTTAATGTGCTGATCGAAGGTTTGTATACCGGCAACGGTACGCTTAAACGTGCATTAGATGAAACTGGATTCCAGTTTGAGACCGGCATTGCCGACTTAGTTACCATCGAACTACACAACGCCTCTGATTACAGTACTATTGAATATGTTGCCAATTCAGTTGAATTAAGCGTATCAGGCAATGCATTGGCCGTTATCCCATCCACATTCAACAAAACTTATTACATCACGGTAAAACACCGCAACTCATTAGAGACTACTTCGGCTATCCCGGTTTCTTTTTCTGGTCAGGCTATTTATTATTCCTTCGATCTTCCTGTGGATGTTTATGGTGGTAACCTTTTGCCGACAAGCGACGGGCGATTCGTAATTTTTAGCGGTGATGTTAACCAGGATGGCTTAATTGATACAGCTGATTTTAGCCCAATTGATAATGATGCTTCCAATTTTGCCACTGGATATCTGCAAACAGATGTCACTTGCGATGGAATAATTGATACCGGCGACATGACGATTGTTGATAACAATGCCGGTAGTTTTATTTCAGCAGAAACTCCCTGAAAACTGACTTTTCAATATCAGCAGGATTATTTCCTGAAGAATGAATTCAACTTTTCTAATCAATCATTAAAAATACAAGCCATGAAAAAACAAGTCAAATATTTTAAAAAGGCAATACTTCTGTTTGCCATTCTGGCGTTGGCATTTCCTACTTCAGCTCAAAGAATGTTTTCAGCGAAAGACGCTGTTGGAGAATCGGCATTTGAGATCTCCATCCTCAATATAGTTCAAAAAACTGATTGCTCACTGGAATTTGATTTTTATCTGCGCGACATGGATGCAAGCCAGGATTTTGAATTGGCGACCGTTCAGGCAGGCATTCTTATCAATTCATCATTTATTAATGGAGGAAGTGTGTCATTACGCTTGATTCCGGGATATTCAACACTGAATTCATTACAGTCACCTGAAATAATCGGATTTGTAAAAGAATTGGATGGTTTCCCCGGTTCCTCATTGATCAGGATTGCTTCAAGATCAGCAGTAGGACAAGGAAACGGCACCATTCTTTCGAAAAAGAGCCCTGGTGACTGTGTAGCCCGTATAAATCTCAGTAGTTCGGTTCCATTTGCCGTTAAATATAAGCCGGATCTGATATTTACTTCCAACGCGGCCACATTACCCTTTTATCCAACCCGAGCAGCTCAATATATTTCAAAAATAAATGTTCAACTCAGGGTTACTCCTGGCTCAAATGCCATCGTTTACAATAATAACACTCTGTATCCGGCTGTAAAACCCAATGATGTTTCCTCCGTGAAAAATGGAACCTCTCCTTCTGCCAGCAATATTTTGTCTGAAATCAGGGTTTATAGTTATCAAAAAACAGTGGTTATTGAAAACCCTTCTGCTTTGACAGGTGAAGTCAGTATTTTTGATATAGGCGGGAAAGAAATTAAACATCAATTAATTACCGGTGATTCCAGAATGTTGATATCTCTTATAACTAGTGGAGGATCCTATATCGTTAAGATAAAATCACCGGAAGGTAATATAAGTTCAAAAGTATTTATCTACTAGAAATTTCGCAACAACTAACAATTGTTCAAATTCGCAAAAAGAGCCGGGCAGTCTTATTCCGGCTCTTTTTGTTTATTTCACCATCGATATCATGCTTTCAGAATATTAGTAAAAATAATTGACCAGAAATACAAAAGCCTGATTTAAAATATTTAACATCAATTTAACACAAGCTGAATCGGCGCTGTTAAATCAATGAACTCACTGCTATTAAAGAAAATCAGAATCATCAATGATTGAAAGTCAGTAGGTTGACAGGTAAAATTAATCATATCCAGAGGTAGACATATCAATTTTTTAAAAAAAATGCTTACTTTAGCTGCGATAACAACTATCCAAAACCCCTACCCGATTTATCAGATTTTATTCAAACCATTGCTATAAGGCATTGATTTGTTATCTGATAATGCTAATATGAACTGAACCATGAGAAAAAAAATTTACTTCATTCTGTTTATACTACTCCCCATCTTTAGTTTTTCACAGACCTTATTCAGAAGCGGCGTATTTCTTCATCATTCCACAGGACTGAACATTTGGGGGCCAAATGGCTCTTCAACCAGTATCCTTCAGGAAATTGGCACATACAACACCGAAAATGCCTATACCGGGACCAATGCTGTTACCATGAATGAACAGTGGTTTCCAAGTGGAGGAAACAATGAATGGGAATATTGGCACAGAGTTTTCGATAACCAGGTTGCCAATGCAAACATTGTTTCTGTAATGAATAATAATAAAATTGTAGTCATTAAATCCTGTTTTCCTTCTTCAGAAATGGTGGGAGTCGGACAAGCTTCTGATACCCTTAATTATCCATTGAAAACAATCTACAACTATAAGTGGCACTGGCGAAAAATTATCAATAAGATGGCTGCCAGACCGCAGAACTTTTTTGCAATCTGGACCAATGCCCCTCACCTTGAGATAAATACCAACCCAACAGCAGCAGCATTATCCAAAAGCTTCACAACATGGGCAAAGGATACACTGGCTATGGGTCTCGATCCCGAAATGGGCGCTTTTCCACCGAATATTTATGTGTTCAACTATTTCGACAAGCTTACCGATGTGAATGGCTTTATGCCTCCACAATACGGAATCAGCAGCAACGACAGCCATCCAAATAGCCTGGCCACCGAAGTGGTTGCACCGCAGTTTGTCAACGAAATTTTTAATGCTGCCATTGCCTATGAGCAGTATGATCCGACTAACAAAACCCTTTCGGTTGATGTCCTGATCGAAGGATTGTATGCCGGCAACGGAACACTTAAGCGGGCGTCTGACGATACCGGGTTTCAGTTTGAAACAGGCATTGCCGATTTAATTACCATCGAACTACACAACGCATCCGATTACAGCACAATTGCATATGTGGCTAATTCGGTTGAATTAAGCGTATCAGGCAATGCAATAACCAATATCCCGGCTGCCTATAACGGAAATTATTACATCACAATAAAACACCGCAATTCAATCGAAACTACTTCAGCAAACCCGGTTTCTTTTGCCGGTCAGATAATAAATTATTTCTTCGATCTACCATCGGATGTTTATGGAGGCAACCTTCTGCCTACAACCGACGGACGTTACGTGATTTACAGCGGCGATGTTAATCAGGATGGTTTTATTGATACCGCCGATAACAGCCCGGTAGATAACGATGCTTCTAATTTCGCTTCAGGATACCTTCAAACGGATGTTACCTGCGACGGAATGGTTGATACCGGCGATATGACTATTGTTGATAACAATGCAGGTGATTTTATTTCTGCGATAACACCATAAAGCAACTCATCGGGAAAACTGAGATTACATTGCTACAAATATTATTCAAAGGAGCCGGATGCAAACATCCGGCTCCTTTTTTATNNTTGCTCACTTCTTTATATCCAAAATATGGTTTCTCTCTCCAAAGGGTGCATATATAAACTTCATATTATTAAGAAAACTTGTCCCATCAATAAAATTTTGCTTACAGATGTAAGCCCTCACTCCAACTTAATTGTTAATTTTGTGGAAACACTAAGCCTAAAATAACTTCAAACAAAATCTCAAAATAAATAAACATGTTCAAACCAGAAACTTACTCAGGCCGTCGCAAGGCCCTGCGCAACGAAGTTAAAAGTGGAATCATCCTTCTTCCTGGCAATACCGAAGCTGCGTTCAATTATCCGGCCAATACCTACCATTTCAGGCAGGATAGCACCTTTAGTTACTTTTTCGGAATCAACCAACCCGATCTGGCCGGTATAATTGACCTTGATAATGGCAATGACATCCTTTTCGGCAACGATGTGGATATGGATGACATTATCTGGATGGGCCCGCAGCCTTCAATGGTCGAAAGGGGTAAACTGGTTGGTATTACAAACACCTCGCCGCTTGCAGCGCTTTCAGATTATATAAAAGATGTAACAACCAAAGGCCGCAAGGTTCATTTTCTGCCGCCATACCGTGGTGAAACTAAAATTCTGCTTTCCGAAATGCTGGGCGTTGCACCTTCGGGGCTTAAAGCTGCGGCCTCAGAGGAACTGATAAAAGGTGTTGTAAAGTTGCGCTGCATCAAGTCGGATGAGGAAGTGAAGGAAATCGAGAAAATGGTTGATGTGGCTTACCTGATGCACACCACCGCCATGAAAATGGCTTACCCAGGTGTGGTTGAGCAGCAGATTGCCGGAGCCATTGAAGGCATCGCGCTTGCCAATGCAGGGCCGGTTTCATTTCCGGTAATCCTGAGCATCAATGGACAAACGCTTCACAATCATTATCACGGTAATACTTTGGTTGAGGGCCGCATGTTGGTTGTTGACGGAGGTTGTGAATCAGAAAAAACGCTCTATTCCAGCGATATTACCCGTACAATGCCTGTTGGCGGAAAGTTTAATACACGTCAGAAAGAGATTTATGAGATTGTGTTGAAAGCCAATATGGAAGCCATCGCTGCCATTAAACCAGGAGTTCCTTACCGCGAAATTCATCTGTTGGCTGCCCGCGTAATTGCCCAGGGTTTAAAGGATGCCGGCCTGATGAAAGGTGATGTGAATGAAGCCGTAAAGCAAGGTGCTCATGCAATGTTCTTCCCTCATGGGCTTGGCCACATGATGGGAATGGATGTGCACGATCTTGAAGGCGTTGGCGAGAATTATGTTGGCTATGATGACGAAATCAAACGTTCCGATCAGTTTGGAACTGCTTTTTTGCGCCTTGGCCGTCGCCTGCAGCCCGGTTTTGTAATTACTGTTGAGCCCGGCATCTATTTTATCCCGGCCCTGATTGACCAATGGAAAGCTGAGGGAAAATTCACAGAATTTATCAATTTCGATAAAGTTGAATCTTACAAAGACTTTGGCGGTATTCGTATCGAAGACGATATTCTGGTAACTGAAACCGGATACAGGGTGCTGGGCAAGCCAATTCCTAAAACTGTTGCCGAAGTTGAAGCAATGATGGCAAAATAGTTAAGGACTTATTAATTAGCGAATCTGCAAATTAGCTAATTAACATCAACTTCATAAATATTCGAAAAGTGTCAGAGTCTATTGTTTTTCACAATACCCCGGTTTACTACCAAACAGCCGGATCGGGGCCATGGGTAATTTTGCTGCATGGGTTCCTCGAATCATCCGAAATCTGGGACACATTTGTATCCCGGCTTCAGGCTGATTTCAGTGTTCTGATGGTTGATTTACCCGGCCATGGCCGAAGTGGTGTAGTTGATGAAATCCATTCAATGGAATTAATGGCCGAATGTGTTCTGGCAATTACCGATCAGCTTGGCATTGATGAATTTGCCGTTTGTGGGCATTCTATGGGCGGTTATGTCAGCCTTCAACTGGCTTCTTTACATCCTGAAAAAGTAGAGGGCATAGTACTGTTTCACTCCCATGCAGCCCCCGACGATGAACAGGCAAAAGAGAACCGCCGCCGCACCATTAATATCGCAACCCTGAACCGAAGCAATTTTATCCATCAGTTTATTCCCGATCTGTTTGCTGAAGAAAACAAAGAGCGTTTGGCTGGTAAGATCGAGGTTCTTCAAAACCGGGCTGCTTCAACATCGGCTAAATCAATTGTTGCTGCTTTACGCGGGATGATGGAACGCAAAGGATCCTTGGATTATCTGCTATCAACCGAAAAGCCTGTTTTTTTTATCATAGGAAAACAAGATAGCCGAATGCCCTACAATAAAATGATAGCCCAGGCAATGCTTCCAGCACATGCTGAAATTTTGCTCCTCGATAAAGTTGGTCATATGGGATTTCTGGAAGCCCCAGAAATTATCTTCCCGGCAATATCTGATTTCTTCAAACGAAACTTAAAAAAAACGGTTAACTAATTTGGAGTGATATTTCTTGGTGG
>DINP01000008.1:24760-70248 GCA_002426025.1 Bacteroidales bacterium UBA5537
GATGATTGTAAAAGTGATCGTGCAATTGCCGGTCAATAAACTCAATCATAATCTGCCGGGCCTGTTGCTGCCTTTTTAGTTCAAAAAAGTGGTTTGTCCTGGTAAAAGCCATGTAATCCTCAACCAACTTCCATACTTCTGTAATTCCCTCTCCGGTCAGCGAAGAGCAGGTTGTGGCTGGTGGCGACCATCCGGAATCGGGCAATGGGAAAAGGTGAAGTGCATTATTAATCTGCATGCGGGCAATTTCGGCTTTCGGTTTGTTATCGCCGTCGGCTTTGTTTACCACAATAGCATCGGCCATTTCCATAATGCCGCGCTTAATCCCCTGGAGTTCATCTCCGGCTCCCGAAATCATCAACAGCAAAAAGAAATCAACCATAGAGTGAACGGCAATTTCTGATTGTCCCACGCCAACGGTTTCAACAAAAATGGTGTCAAAACCGGCTGCTTCGCACAGGATAATGGTTTCGCGCGTTTTTCGGGCTACACCTCCCAACGATCCGGCTGAAGGTGAAGGGCGGATAAAAGCATTCAAATCAACCGAAAGATCTTCCATGCGGGTTTTGTCACCAAGGATACTGCCTTTCGACCTGCTGCTGCTTGGGTCAATCGCCAAAACAGCCAGTCGGTGTCCCGATGAAGTAAGATGTTTCCCCAGGGCTTCAATAAAGGTACTTTTACCGGCTCCCGGAACACCGGTTATGCCCAAACGTATTGATTTTCCGGAATAGGGAAGACATTTCTGAATTAATTCCTGCGCAATAGCCTGATGCCCCGGAAGTGAACTTTCGATCAAGGTAATTGCTTTACTGAAAATGGTTCGGTTAAAATTCAGTATACCGTCCATGTAGGCATCAACCGTCAAAAGACCTTTGTGCGACTTGCGAAAATTGCTAAGTGCCTGCTCGTTGAGCGAAGATGGCTGTTCTACACCTTCCTGCACTCTTAAAGCTGATTCTTTTTTATCCTGATTATCAGTATTCTGCGATTCCATGCAATTATCTTTCTGCAAAATTATTAAATATTTCCACCTGCAATTCTATTATCTATCCGAACAAGCACGGCATTCTATTGTTTAAACCACCAATCAGAATATATGCCTTGTGATAAGTGAAGTACTGAATTGTGAAGGAACAAATCTATTTTGATTAATTATTTCTAAATTTACACCTATCAAAACCTAATATCCTGTGATATGACAATAGGAATTCTTAAAGAATCGCCCGGCGAAAACCGGGTGGCCATGTTGCCTGAAAGTGTGGCCACATTGGTAAACATGAATGTAACCATGCTCGTTGAGTCGGGCGCCGGGATGGCGGCATTTGCTTCAGACAAGGAGTATGAAGCTGTTGGTGCGCGCGTTGATACAAAAGCAAAAGTGGTTGCCGAATCAGACCTCATCATCAAAATTCAGCCTCCTTCGGCTGTTGAAACAGGAATGATGAAAGAAGGCCAGGTTATTATGGCCGTTTTGAATCCATATTTTAATGCCGATCTCATTCAGGAACTGACATCCAAAAAGATAACCAGTTTCAGCATGGATGTTGTGCCGCGTACAACCAGGGCCCAGGCAATGGACATTCTTTCATCAATGGCAACTGTTGCAGGTTATAAGGCTGTGCTGACTGCCGCGAACACCCTTCCGAAATTCTTTCCCATGTTTATGACAGCCGCCGGAACCATCAAACCGGCCAATATGCTGATACTAGGAGCTGGCGTTGCCGGACTGCAATCCATTGCCACTGCGCGCAAACTGGGTGCAGTGGTTTATGTGTTTGATGTGCGTGCTGCTGTAAAAGAAGAAGTTGTTGGCCTTGGCGGTAAATTTGTTGATGTAGAAGGTGCCATTGACGACAAAGCAGCCGGAGGATATGCTGTAGAGCAAACCGAAGAGTTTAAGCAACGACAGGCGAAAGCCATTCACGATCAGGCGATTAAATCAGATGTAATTATCTGTACCGCGCAGATTCCTGGCAGGCAGGCTCCATTGCTTATCAAAAAAGAGACTGTTCAAGCTATGAAACCGGGATCGGTAATTATTGATCTCGCCGCTTCAACCGGAGGTAACTGCGAACTTACCAAAAACGATGAAACGGTTATTGAAAATGGAGTTAAAATAATCGGCAACTCACAGCTTCCCACAGATATGCCAACCGATGCCAGTCGCATGTTTGGTAAAAATATGATCAATTTCCTGAAACTGATCATAACCAAAGAGGGTGGACTTAACCTTAACTGGGAAGACGACATCGTAAAAGGAACGGCTGTTACTCACAATGGCGAAATCGTTCATGAAAGAATCAAGTCAGTAATCACGAAATAAACAGTATAACTATGGATGAAATTTTAAGATTTTTTTTGGAATACAAGGACATGATTTTCATCATCATCCTTTCGGTATTCCTCGGAATTGAAGTTATATCGCATGTGCCCGCGGTTTTGCACACCCCTCTGATGTCGGGCAGTAATGCCATTCACGGTGTGGTAATTATCGGTGCCATTATCGTAATGGGCCATGCCGAAGATACCCTCTCGTTAATTCTTGGTTTTCTGGCCGTAATACTCGGAACGCTGAATGTAGTCGGCGGATTCGTGGTTACCGACCGTATGCTCGAAATGTTTAAAAAGAAGAAAAAATAAGGGGGTCGTACTATGGAAACAATTTCAAAAATAATTGAATTCAGTAACGAGATCTCCATTCTTGAGATTTCTTATCTGCTGGCGTCTATCCTGTTTATTCTGGGGCTCAAAAAACTGAGCCATCCAGCCACAGCACGAAGCGGCAACTTATGGGCTGCTGCCGGAATGGGTGCTGCCATCGTGTTTACAATTCTGTTTCACAAAACCACCATTACCCATCCCGACGGAACAGTAATTGTTAAAAGCATCGGTAATATTCCCTGGATACTTGCAGCACTAGCCATTGGATCATTTATCGGATGGTATGCCTCTGTAAAAGTAAAAATGACCGCTATGCCGCAGATGGTTTCCATCTTCAATGGAATGGGAGGTGCCTGCGCCGCGCTAATTTCGATGATGGAATTTCCCGGAATGCAAAACGAAATGGCCCTGGCCGGACATACCCACATGTTTGATGGTGAAGCCATTGCTATCCTTTTAGGACTTATGATAGGTAGTGTTTCCTTTGCAGGAAGTATGATTGCCTTTCTGAAGCTCGATGGCCGCCTCGGCGATATCAAACACCCGATTCTCAGGATTGTAAATCTCTCTTTCCTGGTTCTTCTACTGGTTGCGCTGGTTGTAATCATGCTTATGCAACCTGTAGCCGGAAACAACTGGCCTATTTACCTTTTTGCAGCCGCTGCCCTTATTTATGGTGTCACTTTCGTGATGCCAATCGGTGGAGCCGATATGCCGGTGGTAATTTCGCTACTTAACTCTTTTACAGGAGTTGCGGCCGCCATGGGTGGATTCCTTTATGGGAACACTGCCATGCTTACCGGTGGAATTCTGGTTGGTTCATCAGGAACTATCCTTACTATCCTGATGTGTAATGCCATGAACCGTTCGCTGCTGAATGTGATAATCGGAGCTTTTGGTATCAGTGCTGAAGGTGGTGCTGATGATGGCGATAAAACAGTGAAGGAAGTCTCTTTAAGCGACGCTGCCGTACTTCTGAGCTATTCGCAGAAAGTGTATATCGTTCCCGGTTACGGACTTGCTGTTGCCCAGGCTCAGCACCTCTGCCATGAACTCGATAACCTGCTGGCAAGCAAGGGCGTTGAAGTTAAGTACGCCATTCACCCGGTTGCAGGGCGTATGCCGGGCCACATGAACGTGTTGCTGGCCGAAGCCGATGTTCCTTACGAGAAACTGGTTGAAATGGAAGATGCTAACAACGAAATGTCCAATACCGATGTGGTAATCGTAATTGGCGCCAACGATGTGGTAAATCCAGCTGCCGAAGAGGACCCATCCAGTCCGATTTATGGTATGCCTATCATCAGGGCGCAGGAAGCTAAAAATATCATAGTCATGAAACGTAGTATGGCTGCCGGTTATGCTGCGATTCCCAACAACCTGTTTTACCATCCCAAAAACAGGATGCTCTTTGGCGATGCTAAAGCCACGCTGCAGAAACTGGTTGCTGAAATCAAGAGTCTGTAAATCAGGTTTATCATAAATGAAAAGGGCTGTCCATTCGTTGGTCAGCCCTTTTTGCATAAACAATCAGCCACGGCTATTTTGCTTGCGCGATATTGATATGAAAATTAAACATTGGCGTTTGTAAGGCGCCATAAAGCCTCACCCACACAGGCAGCAACATTTCGGTTCCTCTCGCTGTGGTTATATCACCAAGCTCAATAATATTGTTGTTGGCCCAGCCAAAACTGTTCAGCATTTTTCTTACTATTACCTTGGCATTGGTGTCATTTCCACTTACAAACACCGTATGATCACCTGCAAGCAGTTGTGGATTTACCATTACCATGGCGCTCATAGTGTTGAGTGTTTTTACAACCCTAAGTTGCGGAAAGGCTTGTTGAATCTGCTCTGCCAGTGAATCAGTATTGCAGACAATCAATGAAGGAGGAAACCCTTTCGAGAAATCGAGCGGGTTGGATATGTCAATCAATATTTTACCATTCAGGTTTTGTTCGCCCGCGCACTTTAGTGCATCAAGCGACGCAAGTCCCAGGGTGCAATTTACGATGATATCGCTCCTGATTGCCGCCTGTTCAAAAGTGGCAAGCTCAACATCAGGATGGCTGGCAAGCCAGGCAGAGAATGGTGGATTGCCATAATTATCCTTTTCTGAGCGCTTTGTGGTTGCATCAACATTTCTTGTCCCGACAACCACTTGGTTCCCTGTTTCTGAAAGCCTTGCAGCAAGGGATTGTCCTACGGTTCCTGTACCAAAAACAGCATATTTTTCCATATTATTTCATTGTTTTATTATTGCATTAATTCAACACGCTTTCAGTTAAAAAGTTGAGATTATTAAGCTGTTTATCAAATATTTAACATTTCGATTTTTCAGCGGTTTCATTCGATTAAAAAATCAGGGTCAAATCGTTTTCAAATAAAAAAAGAGTATTACATTTGCATCCCCGGTTCAAACACTATCGGGGAGGCAATGCCGGATGCGTCGTTCCACATTCGGTTTGCAGACAAACATTTCGGGATGTAGCGCAGCCTGGTAGCGCGCTTCGTTCGGGACGAAGAGGCCGGAGGTTCGAATCCTCTCATCCCGACAAAAATTTTGAGAGCCTGCTTGATTATTACAGGCAGGCTTTTTGCCACTTTAGCTCAGTTGGTAGAGCAGCTCATTCGTAATGAGCAGGTCGTGGGTTCGAGTCCCATTAGTGGCTCTGGCCGGGGAAACCCGGCCTTTTTATTGGAATTATTTTTGGAAATTCTGAGTACTGATAAAGATGCTACAACGCCTTGTTGTTCTTCTTTTCTGGGAATAGAAGGGAAGCAATTATACTAACTGCAAGGATAGCGAGAATCACGTAAAGTGAAATGGCTGTTGGAATCCCGATTTCAAGAAAATGGAGCAGCATCTTTAGCCCGATAAAGACCAGCAGGATGGATAATCCGGTTTTCAGATAACGGAAAAGATCCATCACATTCACCACCATAAAGAACAGTGCCCTTAATCCGAGAATCGCGAAGATATTTGAAAAGAAAACGATGTATGGGTCTTTGGTTACCGAAAATATAGCAGGTATAGAATCCACCGCAAAAATAAGGTCGGTAAATTCAATAACCATCAGGACAATAAACAACGGTGTAATATAACGCTTCCTTCCGCTGGTTACAAAGAAATGATGTCTGACAAATGTAGGATAAACCGGAAAATGCTTCGATGCAAATTTTACAACCGGATGGGTGGCAATATCAATCTTTTCCTCCTTATCGCGGGTAAGAAACATCTTAATTCCGGTATATACCAGCAGAGCGCCAAAGATATAAAGTATCCAGTCAAATTTGATTATCAGGGCTGAAGCCGAGAATATAAATACGAATCGTAAAACTATGGCAGCCAGTATTCCCCAGAACAGAACCCGCCTGTAATAACGAGGCTCTACACCAAAGGCATAAAAAACCATCACCATCACAAAAATGTTGTCAACCGAAAGAGCTTTTTCGATCAGATAGCCGGTCAGGTACTCCAGGGCCAGGTTGTTGTTATAAACACGCAGTGCATCCTGATAATTTAAGTTATCAATTTTAATCGGGTGGCCATACCTTGAGATTAGCAAACGTATATCGTCCACAGTTCCATTCCCGCCCAGGTGTATCCACTCTCCATGAAAGATTAGCAGTACATAAAAGGCCAGCGAAACGCCAATCCATAAAACCGTCCAGAAAAGAGCTTCTTTAAAAGGAATAATGTGGTTTCTCCGGTCGAAAACACCCAGATCGAGCAGCAATACGCCGGTAATTACGGCGATAAATACAGAGAAGAAAAGCAATTCATTCGGATTCATTGGCTCTTACCGGATTTTTTTTACAAAAGTATGCATTGTAAAGGCTGGAAACACTTTAATACGATCCTAAAAATGAAAGAAATTTTAATAAAAGTAACTTGTACAAGGTTTCTTTAAAAAACTTTCTAATTTTGATGACTTTTTGATAAGCCAAACATTCAGAATATCCATAATGACCTGACTATAGCTACTTCGGGTTTAACAAAGAAAAAGAATGACTAAAATTACCGAAATGAATCCCAATCCGCTGGTTCAATACCTGAACAAACCAGCAGAAACATTTACGAGAGAAGACCTTGTTAAGTATATTGAAGACCACAACATTGAAATGGTAAATTTCAGGTATGTTGGTGGCGATGGCCGCTTAAAAACCCTCAACTTTGTAATAAGTTCACGAGCGCATCTTAACAGTATTCTTACAACCGGTGAGCGTGTTGACGGTTCGAGTCTTTTTCCGTTTATTACCACCGGATCGAGCGATCTGTATGTTATGCCCCGTTACAGAACAGCTTTTGTGAATCCGTTTTCGGATGTACCTGCGCTCGATATTCTTTGCTCCTACTACAATAAAGACGGCAACCCACTTGAAATTTCGCCTGAATATGTGCTTAGAAAAGCACATAAAGCCATGAAGGAGAAAACCGGCTATAATTTCCACGTAATGGGCGAGCTGGAGTATTACATCATCAGTGAAGATGAAGATATTTTCAGGGCTGTTGACCAGAAAGGCTATCATGAATCTTACCCCTTTGCCAAATGGGAGCAACTCCGAACAGAGGCAATGACGGCTATGGCAAAAGCCGGTTGCCTGATCAAATACGGACATTCGGAAGTAGGAAATTTTTCGCAGGAAGGGAAACTGTACGAGCAGAATGAAATTGAATTTATGCCTACCAATCTGGAGGAAGCAGCCGATCAACTGGTTATTGCCAAATGGATTTTGCGTTCTCTTGCTTACAAGTATGGCGTAACCGTAACTTTTGCCCCTAAAATTACGGTTGGCAAAGCCGGTAGCGGCCTGCATATTCATACCAAAGTGGTTAAAGATGGTCAGAATCAAATGATTAAAGATGGTAAGCTAAGTGATGTTGCCCGCAGGGCTATTGCTGGTTACCTCGAACTTGCACCATCGCTTTCAGCTTTCGGTAATACTAATCCAACTTCTTATTTTAGGTTGGTTCCGCACCAGGAAGCACCTACAAATATATGTTGGGGCGACCGCAACCGCAGTGTTCTGGTAAGGGTACCGCTGGGCTGGACAGGGGAGAATAAAATGATATATCATGCTAATCCCAACGAAAAGCCCGCCAATGAAGATTTTTCACAGTTGCAGACGGTTGAATTCAGGTGTCCCGATGGATCGGCTGACATATACCTGTTGCTGGCCGGACTTACGGTAGCCGCCCGCCATGGCCTCGAAATGGAGGATGCCCTCGAAAAAGCGGAGAAAGCCTATGTAGATGTCAATATTTTTGATGAGAAGAATAAAGAACGTCTTGCTGAATTGAATAAACTGCCGGTTTCATGCTGGGAATCAGCAGCCATGCTTGAAAATCAAGCCGATATTTATCTTAAGTATGATGTGTTTTCGCAAGGACTCATAAATGGGATTGCTAAAAAACTTCGCAGCTATAACGATGAACATCTTCGTGATGAGATCAGTTGTAAAAAGGAAAAAATTATGGGTCTTGTTGAACAGTATTTCCACTGCGGATAGGAGACTATTGGTAGGAGTTAATTCCTAAACTAATCCTTGATCATTGCTTCACGCTGGTCGGGGATTTTTTTTGCTCTGGGAAGCCAGAAACCTGCTTCCACCAGCTTATTTCTTTTTATCGTTGCGAAACCTGATTAGCCTCCGGCCCAGGTAAACCCGGCGCAACCAGAAAGGGAGAATCAGCGCGCCAACTATCAGATAGGGATAGTAGGTTAAAAAACGCCAGGCGAATGCCACAATGGTAGTCAGATCGCCCGCTTGGCCGGCGATAAATTCGCGCAGAAATACCGGGAAGAAATATTCAGCTATACCGCTTCCGCCGGGTGTCGGGCTAACAAGCATGATAACCCACATCATCAACTGCCTGGCATAAATAAGTAGATTCTCGGGAAACGATATAAGGCCGGTAAAACCCATAATCAGGCAATTTACAACCCAGAATCTGGCTGTCCATGAAAGGAAAGTAGCACCAAATGCTTTCAGCCAAAAAATCAGGGATTTTCCTTTCAATTCCTGTGACGAAAGTATGATTTGATCACCGGTTTCAGTTGCGCCTTTTCTAAATCTTTTGAAAAAAGTAATTGAGGTAATTTTAACAAGCAGCCATTTTACAGCTGAAGGATTTATAAAAAGACCATAACTCAACAAAATCGTTAAAATACTGATAAACAAGTATCCTACAAGAAAAATTCCCATGGGACCAAACACAACGCCCAGAAAAGTAAAAGTGGATCCGACTACGGATAGTTTTTCAATTCCTGCAAAAAGAAAAACCACCGGAACCATGATGATATAGAACATTTCGTCGAGCAATGCCGTAACCATTACGATAGCTGTTGACTTACCTGCACCCAGCTTTTCTTTTATCAGGATAAAAACCGCAATTGCCGATCCTCCAACAACCGAAGGGGTTACACTTGATGCGAACTCCCAAAGAAAGATTACCTGAAACGATTTTTTCCAGCTTAGCTCGTTGCCGGTCAATAGCCTGATTCTATACATGTAAGCCAGATCGCGTAAAGCAACCAGAAGGATGGCTACGATAAAGAAAGCAATTGATTGTAATCCGATACGCATAAATCCTAATTCATGGTCACGGATATCATTGAATATCATGAAAACAATCACAGCCAGCCCAATAATCACCGGGATAATTATCCTGTGCAATGCGAATAGGTTAAGAATGCGTCTTTGCTGACTGGCCATAATCAGTCAAATAATTTTAAGGATGGTTTCAGATTTATTGCAACATGCAGTAATAGTAATCTAAAACTTAAAACACTAAACATTGAAAACAGAGAATAGTTAATAAAGTGCCATATTGACATGATGGAATTTACAAAAACTGTCAATATGGCATGTAAATTTGTGATAGTTATTCAAAAATACGAATGGCATAAAGATTGACTATGCGAAACCATCAAATTTAAACTCAAAACTTAAAAGGAGGACCATAAAATGACTTTAGTACGTTTCAACACCCAACCAACTTTTTCAAATGTTCTCGATCAGTTATTCTACAATCCTGAGCAAAAGAAAGGCAATTGTGCACCATCCGTTAATATTTACAATCAGGAAAGCTCGTTTGTTATAGAACTGGCTGTTCCGGGATATGCAAAAGAAGACTTTAACATCAGCCTTGAGCAGCAAACACTGAAAATCAGTGCAGAAGCTAAAGAAAATGAAATTACCGACGACAAGTTTCTGCGTCGTGAGTTTACCCTGAGCGGCGTTAACCGCAGCTTTGCACTACCAAAAAACATTGATATCGAAAATATCAGTGCCGATTTCAGCAATGGTATTCTAAAAGTTACCCTACCAAGGAAACAGGAAACCATTGTAAAAAAGGAAATCAGTATTTCATAACGAACCGATTAACCTGTATGAAAGCCGCGGAAAATATTTCGCGGCTTTCTTGTTTTAGGCAAGCCTTTTAATGCTGAACTTTGCACGAATTTTACAGCATAAATGACTTCCACCGTTAAGGCACATCTGGCGCTAATTGTTTCAGGAATTTTATTTGGCGCCAATTATTGGGTAGCCAAGGGTTTAATGCCTGGGTATATGCTACCCATGCAGATTATTTTTGTCAGAGGATTGGCTTCGCTAATCCTGTTCTGGATTGTTGCAAGTTTCATTTCTGATCAGAAAATCCCCCGCAAGGACCATGTTCTATTAGCACTGTGCGGTTTATTTGGGATTGCTATTAACCAGGCTTTTTTCTTTATCGGATTAAACCTGACTAGCCCGGTTGATACGGCTTTGATTCATTCAGGAAGCCCGGTAATTGTGCTCATTTTTTCTGCCTGGCTGGCAGGTGAAAAAACCGGACAATCGAAAATAATGGGCATTGCACTTGGTGCTGTGGGGGCAGTGTTGCTGGTGTTGCAAGGTAATTTAAGTTCAGGCGGAGGCAGCCACCTTCTGGGAAATTCCCTGATTTTTCTGAACATCGTCTCATACAGTCTTTACCTTGTATTAATAAAGCCTCTGATGGCCCGTTACAACGCCTTTACTATCATGAAATGGGTGTTTCTGTATGGATTTATATTTGTATTGCCTTTCTGTGTTACGTCGGTTCAAACCATAAATTTTCCTGCATTCAATGCTTATGCCTGGTTTGCATTAGTTTACATTGTTATCGGAACTACTTTTATCACCTACCTGCTTACTACTATTTCACTGAAAACGGTAAGTGCCGGAATAGCTGGTTACTACATCTATATGCAACCCGTTATTGCTGCCCTGATCGGAATTGTATTGTTTAACGAACGACTCACTTCAGCCAAAATGGTTGCTGCCACACTGGTTTTTGCCGGTGTTTATCTGGTCAACCGGAAAAAGGAATTTAAAAGAGGTGCCTGAAAGGAATCAGCAACCATCCCATTATTTTTTTTAGCGATGAGCGGTGTTTCCAGGCTTCATAATCAAAATCTATACAACTGGCAAGGGTTTCGTCTATGTGAGTACGCAAAAGTCTGATAACCGGCTGATGGCTACCAACCAACATAATTTCATGCAGGTAACGAAAGCTCCGGTAATCGAAATTGGCTGAACCGATAGCAAAAATTTCATTATCAACAAGCATACATTTTGCGTGCAGGTTGCCAGGTTTGTAGTAATGGATATTGATATTGTTATTATAATAGAATCCAAGATATTTATCGCGCAGGTAGTCAACTATGCGCACATCAGAATGTAGCGGCATAATCACATGAATTTTTACTCCCCTGCGGGCGGCAAGCATCATATTGCGGCGTAGTTTAAAACCCGGGATAAAATAAGGCGATTCGATTACAATTTCATTTCTGGCTTTCTTTATCAGAATTTCATAGCGCTTTTTTACCTGTTGACGGTAAATAGAGGGCAAATCCTGAACAATTTCAAAACCCTTGTAATGAATTGTTCTTTTATACGCAAACTTGTTGAAAATATACTTTTTGAAGATTTTATAGCTTTCCAGAAATGATTTTTTGAAAAGCAGTGAAATTGTCCCCTCAAGACGCAGCATCAATTCGCGCCATTGCATTGAATAAGCCGTGATATTTGCTGAACCCAGATAAGTAATACGGTCGTCAATAATCAGCAGTTTGCGATGGTTACGGCGGTGATTTTTGGTAAAAAAGTCAATAAAAAACCTGATTTTTTTAAAATAACGAACTTCGCCTCCTGTGCTGGTAATACCTTCAAAGAAAACTGGATTTGGCGGTGTTCCCCACGAATCGAGCAACAGCTTAACCTGAACGCCTTCGGCAGACTTCAGTGCCAACAGATCTCTAAACCGCATCCCATTGCTATCATAGCCAAATTTGTATATCTCGAGATAAATATATTGCTTAGCCGCCGCAATGTCATCAAGCATTGCCTGGTAAAAAAACTCAGGCTGATCGTACAAACTGACATTGTCAACAGGCGGTTTCTCCATGGCCATATCCTTGTTCGGGGATTTAGCAAAATTATTAAATCAATAACTTACAAGGTAATGAAAAAACAAATATTTACCGTAATAATGCCTTTCTTTCTGATACAGATAAACCACTTTGGCCCGAAACCCGGTTCAAACTTATACTAAAATCTGACTTAAAATATTGTGTTTCTGTTTAGCCTAACAACAATTTCCTGATTTCAGAAGTGTGGCTGGCAGAGAATCCCTTTCCAAAAATGATGGTTTTTGAAAGCGACTCAATAAGGATATTTGTACCGATGCCAGTTTTACTGACTTTTATGTTTATTATATTTCTGATGGGTATGGACTTGGATTTTAAGGAGGTATACGGAAATTTCCTTTTCCTGATTGTAACATATGTGTCATCAATCTCAATTATTTCACGAGCAAAAAGACTTCCCCCTGTAATTGGACTTGATTTAAATTTAGAAACGCGCAGACTGTTCATAATCAGCAGTATAATAAATTATTATAACAAATAGTTGGATATTAAACTCCGTTTAACCAAATTTTTTCTGAATGGGTAACGATACTAATATTAATCAATTATCCGGTTTATGCATCAATGGAAATTGAAATTAAATATCTGCACAAAATTCCACTATCACTTTCCTCTGCAATAATATAAAATCTTTATTAAAAAAAAAGAGCAAATTAATAAGTGCTGGAGTTTTTTTATTCAGCGTGGTTATTTTGAGCATTTTCAGCAGAAAAATGAAATCTTATTAAAGCTCTTCGAGCATTTTCAACAACTCATCTCTTTTTCTGGTCGATACTGGAATTTCAGTTTCATCGGTCAGGATACACAGCAATTCATTTCTTTTAAATTTCACTAGATACTTAAGATTTATAAGGTGAGAATGATGTACCCTGTAAAAATTATTGGCTTCAAGGTTATCAGAAAACACTTTGATAGATTTGGAGATAAGGATTTGTTCTTTATTTTCGAGATGAAAAATCGTATAATTCCCATTTGATTCGCAACGAACAATTCTATCAATATCAACTACATGGATCATATCGGATGTTTTCAGAATCAGTTTCCTTATTTCTGAAGAGGGAGGCTTGGCATAATCTTCCAGCAGTTTGCGGAGCTTCTCATTTACATTTACATTTTCAATTATTTCACTTGCTTTTTCAATTGCACTTTGCAATTCAGACGGATCAATCGGCTTTGTCAGATAATCTATCGCATTAAACCTGAACGCTTTAATTGCGTGCTCTTCATAAGCAGTGACGAAAATAACCTTGAAGGAAACCGGCATAACCTTGCGTAAAAGATCAAATCCTGATCCATCGGGCATCGTGATGTCAAGCATAACCAAATCGGGGTTGTGGCGCTGTATGGCTTCGATACCCGATTTAACATCATTACCTTCGGCAACTACCTCAATTCCTTTACAATAAAGACGGAACATCTCACGCATAGCCTCACGCGACATATCCTCGTCATCAATAATTATAGTCCTGATCATGTTAAGGTTTTTGGCTCCCCAATAACATCGATTGGGTTTGTAAAATTAATCAGAAATATTAAACAAATATCGGGTAATTCATTTTACATGAATAAAAGTTTGATTTATTGAGAAGTGTAATAAAGTGAAAAATAAGCAGATAATAAATTACACACAGAGTTCTGGTTTTCTATCCTAAACTGGAGAAAACCAATCCTATAAATGGATTAAATGCGCTGTGGTTCAGGGTTAATATGTACTTTTGCTCAAAATTCAGTTTATGGTCAGATCAATGACAGGCTATGGGAAAGCTACAGCAATACTTCCCGGAAAATCCATTACAATCGAAATTAAGTCGCTCAACAGCAAGCAGTTCGATATTAATCTGCGTTTGCCTGCCATGTTGCGTGAACGCGAAGCTGAGTTCCGATCGCTTCTCGCAAAATCTGTTGAACGTGGAAAAGTAGATGTAAATGTTTCGGTGGATTACACCGGATCGGAAATGCCTGCCTCCATTAACCGACCGCTTGCAATGGCATATCACAAAGAATTGAAGTCACTAGCCGCCGAAACCGGCGAAGCACATTCCGACCTGTTATCAATTGTTATGAAAATGCCTGATGTAACCAGGCAGCTTCGCGAAGAAACCAGTGAGGAGGAGTGGAAGAGTGTTTTTGATGCAATTAAAACTGCTATTGCCCAGCATGACGAATTCAGGATACATGAGGGTAGTTTGCTCGAAAATGATTTTTCAAATCGGATTTTGACGATCCGTAATTTGCTTACGCAAGTAGAACCATTTGAAGCTGAAAGAAACCGGCTACAACGCGAAAAACTCAGATCAAGCGTAGCAGAATTTATTGACAGCAATACGCTGGATGCCAATCGCTTTGAGCAGGAAATAATTTATTACCTCGAAAAACTGGATATTACTGAAGAAAAAGTCAGGCTGCTGAAGCACTGTAATTATTTTCTGGAAACGCTTAAAGAGAGTGAAGCCAATGGTAGAAAGCTGAACTTTATTACCCAGGAAATCGGGCGGGAAATCAATACCCTTGGTTCAAAAGCTAACGATGCAGCAATTCAGAAACTGGTCGTTCAGATGAAAGATGAACTTGAAAAAATAAAAGAGCAGCTTGCCAACATACTTTAAGCCCAAACCATGATTCCTGAAAATAAAAAAAGGCTTATTATTGTTTCGGCTCCATCCGGGGCCGGTAAAACCACCATTGTAAAGTATCTTCTTACATGCAACCTGGGGCTTGCCTTCTCCGTATCTGCTACAACAAGGGCAATAAGGCCCGGTGAAGTTCACGGTCGCGATTATTTCTTTATTCCGGAAGCGGAATTTAAAAAGCAGATTGAAGCCGGTCAGTTGCTTGAATGGGAAGAAGTTTACAAAGGAACTTTTTATGGTACATTAAAATCGGAAGTTGACCGCATGTTAAGTAATGGTTTTAATGTTATCTTTGATGTTGATGTTGTTGGTGGACTAAATATTAAAAAGGCTTTCGGCGAGAATGCCCTGTCAATTTTTGTTAGTCCGCCATCGGTTGCCGATCTGGAAGCCCGGCTGAACAGCAGGAATACCGATTCGGAAGAGACCATCCGCAAAAGAATTGATAAAGCCAGATGGGAGATGGAATTTGCACCTAAGTTTGACTATATTCTGGTAAATGATTCCCTCGAAACAGCCAAAGCTGAAATTTTAAAAAAGGTTACTGATTTTTTGAATTATTGAGATTAATCAAGCTGATAGCAAAATGCAGAAGTCAGAGGTTTCGTTAATGTTTTCAGATATCAGGGGTTATTCGCGCCTACTCGAACTTGATGAGCAGGATGCAATTGAACTGCTTGCCATCCATGATAAAATATCGCACGATGTTATTACTGAATACAATGGCCATCTTGTAAAACGAAATGATGATTCTGTATTGGCTTCTTTCATTTCTGCCAACGATGCTTACCTCTGTTCACTCGATTTCCTTGAACGGCTCAAATCTTTCAATGAGAATAAGGACAAGCCGCGCCGTCTGCTCATCAGCATTGGCCTTCACAAAGGCATAGTTGAAGTGCGCAATGATGCAATCTATGGCGATCAGGTTAATATTGTGGCCCGCCTTCAGGCTCTTGCCGAACCGGGTAGTGTTTGTATGTCGGACACAATTTATGGGGCGATCAGCCGTATGATTGACATAAAAGCAATTGAATACCGCGATGTTGAGCTTGAAAACCTTCCGGGAAGCCACAATGTTTATAAAACGCTTTCAATTTACCGCGAAGAGTTTAAAACAGGCCGGCCAGTTATGCATCACAAATCCGATTTCCGATACAGGATTAAGGAAATTGAACATATCAGGGGTAATGGCGGGTCGTTTTTCGCAACAGCCTTTTCAGCATTTACATTAATTACGCTGTTACTTTTTATAGTCGCCGGATTTCATTCACACCAGACCGGTGCAATTTATAGTGACCTGATAAGGTCATGGTTTTCCAATCCGGCCATTTATGCCGCTTTAATTCCTGCTTCAATCTTTCTGGCGACGCTCTATGCCAGACGGAAAATGCGTGCTGTTTTTGATGATATCCGGGACGTTGACCGTATTCTTTCCTATATTATGTCTCAGTTGGGTTACCGCAATCCGGTGCATTCAAAAGGTTTTATGCTCTTCAGGCCTCAACCGGCAAACTATTTTATTCTGGGGATGCGAAAGTTCAGGGCCAGAGTTGACGGAAATACGATTGTTCTGCAGGGGCCTTATCTTTACATGTCGAAACTGATTAAGATGTTAAAGCACTATGAACAATCCGGAAAAACTGACAAATTCTAAACGTACCGGGCTCTTTTTCGGATCCTTTAATCCAATCCACAACGGCCACCTTTGCATTGCCGAATATATGATAGAATATGGGGGACTGAGTGAGGTATGGTTTGTGTTGTCTCCCCACAATCCCCTGAAAGACAAAACTTCACTGCTTTCAGATTATGCCAGGCTTGAAATGGTTCAAACGGCTATTGACGATGATAACAGGTTCAGAGTGAATGATATAGAGTTTCATATGCCCCAGCCAAGTTATACCATTGATACACTAACCCGCTTGTCGGAAAAGTATCCTGATAAGCATTTTGTGCTGATTGCCGGTACGGACGTTTTGCCAACTTTTCACAAGTGGAAAAACTGGGAACAACTACTTGATCAGTATACTTTTATGATTTACCCGCGCAGTACAGGCCTCGATCACCAACTTTTGCAACATCCATCGGTAACCCTTGTGGATGCGCCAAAAATTGATATTTCATCGAGTTTTATCAGGAAAACTTTGCTGAGTGGAAAAAATGCCCGCTACTTTATGCCTGATAGTGTTTACCGTTTGGTTGACAAGTATGGATATTATCTGAGGTAGGATCAGGCTAAAATCCGAAAAGCCCGATGCGGAAACTTCTTAATTTGCTCTGCTTTTGACGCGAAACCGAATCCGGCTGAACAGGGAGGATATTAAGGTAAAGATTATTCTGCATTCTGTCAGGTACACTCATTACGCTATTGACCTTACAAAACTCCGACCCTAGCCTGAGAGTATTTGCATAGGTTTCGAGCTTATTTGCGCTGCCTTCGGCATGAATAGCGATATTTCCGGAATTGCCTATCAATGAAATTGTTCCGGAAATTCCCATTTCACGGCCTTTTTTGAGTGCATAATAACGGAATCCCGCGTGGTTGCCACCTGTATTTATAATTATTTTTTGTGCAATTCTCATTTTTATGGGGATAGTGTATAAAATTTAATGTCCTGCTTATTATCAAATTCAATGCCGGATGAATTCGATTCATACAATATGCAAATGTAGGGTAGTGTCTTGCCCCAAAGCAAATTTAAGGGTAGGACAAATGGTGGGACAAGCACTTATTATTTCATTAAAAGACTGTTTTTAAATTGACTTCAGAAAATCAGTCAGGTCTGCTTCGGGTTTGAGATCAAGCTTTTTGCGCAAGCGTTGCCGGCTTTTGTTGGTGGCATCCAGGGTAACATTCATCAGCCCTGCAATTTCGCGTGAGCTAAGGTTTATGCGCAGGTAAGCCGATGTGCGGATGTCGTTCTCTGTTAGTTGCGGAAAGTTGTTATGGAGACGATCAAAAAAGCCCGGATGCACATTCTCAAAAGTTACTTTGAATTTGTGCCAATCCTGATTAATGTCTGTATTTGCATTGATAAACTGTACCACTTCATGAATCGTTTCGTCTTTATGCTTCGATTTAAGCTTCTCCCTAATTTCACCTAATATTTCGTTTTTGCTGACCAGGCATATGGTTGAACCGGCCAGTTCGGCATTCTTATGATCAATTTCGGCCTGGTACTTCTCAGCCTGGAGCCTGTTTATCTGCTTTTCAGCAAAGACCCTGTCTTCCAATACCCTGTTTTCGACCTCTTTTTTATCTATTTCCATTCTGGTAAGTTCATGTTCCTGTTTCAGCAGTAACTGGCTTTGCTTTAGGTTTTTGGCTTTTATCTTGTATAAACGTGAGATCAGAACAATGGCCAACAACAATCCGGCGATAAAAGCAACTGCAAGTCTCTGCCGTTTTTGTTTGAGCTCATTGTCGTGAATGAGTACCTGATTTTCCTTCTCCTTTTTTGCGATTTCGTAAAGAATCTCAAAGCGCGCAATCTGCTTGTGTTTTTCAATATTAAACACTGAATCATGCACTTGTGAGTATAGGCGAAAATACTCAAGGGCCGTTTTATAGTCAGATTTTTCTTCGGCTATTTCGCAAAGGTTTTTATAATTGCGGCTCAAATGATGGAGCGAATTGTTCTCCTTTGCAATTTGTGAACTCTCAAGAAAGCATGCTTCAGCTTCCTTAATCATGCCTTTTTTTCTATAGATATCGCCCAGTTCCGACAAGGTAATAATTTGAGAATCCCTTACTTCCTTTTCGCGGAATATTGCCAAAGCCTCATTATTCAGGCTTATGGCTTCTTCGTATTTGCCAATTGCTGAGAGCACGGTAGCAATTTCATTTTTCCGGATGCCAACTTTGATATCCTGATGGTATTTTGTATCAATTGCCAGAGCTTTATTCAGAAATTCAAGCGCCTTATCATAATCTTTCAGATGATACCATGACATCCCCACATTGCTGAGCCTGATGGCTTTTCGTGCCTCCGAAGATGTATAATTCAAAGCTTCGTTGTAAAATTCGAGTGCCTTCAGGTGTTTACCCCACCGGCTGTAAACCATGCCAATGTTGTTCATTGAAATGGCGATGGCTGACGAGTCTGATCGCTGCCGGTCCATCTTAAGCGATTCTTCGTAATACTCAATTGCTTTATCAAATTGACTTCTGAAATAATAGTTAGTGCCAATATTGCTAAGCATATTGCTGATATCCTCGTTGTTTCCAAGCCTGTTAAAAATACTGAGTGCCCCTTTGAATAGTTCGAGTGATTTATCATAGATACCTAATTCCTGATAACAATAGGCAATTTCAGACAGGCATTCTCCATAAAAATAAGTTGAATCTTTCTTTTGCCTGAATTCAGCGTTAGCAGCTTCGAGATAAAAATCAATTGCTTCCTGGAAATCGTTCTTATAGAAATGGCCTTCAGCTATTCGCCGGTTAGCAAGTGCAACAGTTTCAGCATTCTTCGATGTTTTTGCTAAATCGAGGGCAATACCTGCCATAAAAATGGCTGTATCTGGATTATCTTCGACATGATTCTGGCTTAAGTTAAGCAGTGAATCAATTATCTGAGATTTGTTCAGTTTCCCGAAATGAGATTTCAGATAGTCATTTTGATTCTGCCCATTCAAGTCCAGACTCAGAGATAACATGCCAATAATCAAAACCAACATGTTTAAGAAAACAATAGCTCTGATTCTAATAATTAATTGTTTCATCAGTACTATGATTGATCTAATATCAGCAATTAATCTTGCTTTGAGTAATAAGTAATATATCGGTATTATTTAACCCTTCCACCTTAATTCGGGCGGAAGGGTTAATTTATTTTTCTATTACTATGCACAAATTTGAGAAATATATCTTTGTAAGTGCATGACAGACAGTATAAATAAAAATAGTTAAGGCGTAATGGTCCCCGTAAAACCGGCTGCATTATTATCAATCACGGTCATATCACCGGTATCAACTATGCCGTCGCCATTCACATCAGTAGGCAGATAACCACTTGAAAAGTTGCTGGCATCATTGTCAACCGGCGACATATCACCTGTGTCAACAAAGGTGTCCTGGTTAACATCCCCGCAGAAAATAACACAATGCCCGTCATTCATCAACAACATGTTGTTGCCATAAGCCTGTGTTGGTCCATCAAAACTGTAATTGATAATTGAAGCTGCAAATGAAACAGGCTGCTTAGATGCAGTTGCTATACTGTTGCGGTGTCTTACTGTAAGGTAGTAGCTGCCATTAAAGTCTATCGGGATGCTCAAAGTTGCCAAACCTGATGTGCTCAGGTTAACAAATTGGTCATAGTATTCTACCAGTCCATAGAATGTAGTATTGTGCAGTTCTACAGTAATTTGGTCGGCAGTATTTCCGGGATATTGATCGCCGGTTTCGCCTTGTGCTTTCCGCATAGTTCCGTTCCCATCGTAAAGACCTTCAAGTAAGACTGTAAGATTAAGTGTTTTGGTCAAACCCTCTACAATTATGGTATAATCTTCAGCTTCACCATAAGTTGATACATCACATGGACCCGGATCAGTAGAGTATCGCTCAGAAACTCTCATTCGGGTTGTTCCAATCAAAGCTCCTGCTGGCACAGTGATTGTTCCTGACAATATATGGGTTCCTGCGGTGCCTGGAGTTTGTCCAAGGTCAAATACTTCGCCTGCATCGGTAAAACTGCAGTTGTTGTTAAAGTCAATCCATATAAAACAATGTTGAACCCAGGAACCATTTACAGTTACGCTTACAGAGGCAGTATATGACTGGCCGGGAACAAGCGTTGTTGATATGGAAGTAAAATTGGAATAGGTTGTCGAACCGCTAGGGTTGTTAATAGTGTTCAACTGCACATTGCTGATATGGTCATCGGCTGTATTTGAATAGGACGTGGTACAATAAGTACAAGTTGTTACAGTAATGTAATTTGTCTTGATTTCTGTATCATTCCCAAAAGCATTGGTAACAGTAAGCGAAACAGTGTATGTACCCAAATTCGAAAACAAGACCTGCGGGTTCTGGGAGTTTGCATTTGTGCCATTAACATAGCTTATGTTGTTGGGGCTAAAGCTCCAGACCCATGATGTAGGAATGTTTTCCGACTGGTCAGTAAATGTCACAATTGAGTTAACGGCTGGCGAGGTATTTGAAGCTGTAAACTGAGCAACTGGTGGAGTAGCCGCATTATAGCAGCTTATAGCAGCTTCCCATCCGGCAGCAGTAACGGAGCCATCGGATGTAAAATTGAATGTTAGAGCTCCCGATGCATTGTTTGCAGTCACGGTTCCGGGTGAAGTAGAACCATTATACGTGCCGATTAATGGAGCAGATGTGCTCGTTCCGTTATAAATCCTGAGATAGTCGTATCCCGATTCGGTACTGAAAGAATTAAATGTCATGCGAACCATTGACCCGGCAGCAGCAGGGTAGAAGGTTTCGGTAATGTTTTCACTGCTTTGATATGCAGCACTTGCTCCACCTGAATCGTAGAATAATCCGGTACAAGCTGTAACAGAACCATTGGTCATATTAAATTCAGGAATCAGGCCGATTATTACCTGTTTGGTTTGTTGAACTGTATACTGACTTGCTGCTCCACCTGTTACTTCAAACAAAAGGTCAACCGGGATTCCTAATGGCGTTGCTGCATCAGCCGTAACATTAAAGGTGGCGGTGCCTGAAGCACCAGCCGCGAGAACTCCAATGCTAAAACTTGTGCTATTCAGGGTGAGATATGGACTTGATCCGCCCGATATTGCTAGTGATGAAAGTACATTGCCAATCTGGCTATGCCCGCTGTTGGAGCAGGCTATCAGTAAATTAGCTGTTTCACCCGGATCGAGAATACCATCGTTGTTGCAACCTGGACCGCTATCCTGAACAGTCATGGCGCCGATGGTCAGAACCGGGGCATTGGCTGTAATGTTGAAGTTTGAGTTCCAGGTGGTACTTCCATTTGTTGCCGAAAGCGTAAATGCAACCAGGTGCTGATCGGGGATGTTATTGGCAACATTAAGTGCAAATCCGTTGGCAACGGTAATGGTTTCGTTGGGTGCGATATTGCCATAAGCAGCACTGTTATCGGTGATTGAAATATATGTATCGGATGTAGATAGTGTTGCTACAACATTGTTAGCTGTTTCAACCCCAACATTTTTCAGGGAAACCGAAAGCAGATCGGTTTCACCAAAATCCATCGCACCATTGTTGTTTCCGGCAGGCAATGGATCGCTGATGGTGTTGGCGGTGTAAACCACATAAGGTCCTGAAGCAGGAATAACCTGGATGATACCGATAATGGGCTGCCGGTTTTGTTTGGTGATAACAATATCGAGGTTGCCCGGAGCACTTAACGCTGGGAAACTAAGGTTAACTATCCCACCGGCATCAGCTACTTTTGCATCAAGCAATACACCTCCATTCGAAAGTGCCACAGTTGCGTAAGCCTGAGTGGTAACTGCCAGCGATGTCATACCAATCATCAGGGTATTCTGGTAAGTTGCGGTTAATGCCGGTGGAACCGAGTAGTAAATCATTAACGATGGATCGCCCATGAGGTGGTAAATTTCCCAGTAATAGGTTTTTCGGCTTGAGCCTGATTCTTCAACAGCATAGTTACCGCAGACTACCATTTGTCCCTGTGTTACAAACCAGTCATCGGTAGGCTCACCATGATCGTGGAAAGCACCATCATAAGCCCCTATATGGGCCGCATTGTAAGCCGGATGGAGTGCAACAGTCTTAAAACCAACACCCCACCAGTAATCTTCATCCCAATAGGTACTGTTTGATCCGCCAATGTAGCCTACTGCTCCTTTATTGGCGGCACGCAACACTTCTTCACCAAAACAGGTAACATCAAATTTGTTGGACAGGCAGCAATTACCAACCATAAGCCCGTACTTTCCATCATTTGTCAGGGCAGGGATATGCGAAATAACGAAACTCGGGTCGGCCCAGCCATCAGGGCTGCAATGTGCAGTGTAATTTGCATAGGCAACGCCGCTTGAAACATTGTTTCTAATATTTTGTGAATAGTTCCCACCAGAAGGTTCGGGCTGAAGATAGGTGTGTGAGAGAATGTTATGTGCGGCATTAAAATAGGTTTCAGTTCCATAGTTGATCTGCCCGTTGCTGTGTGTCTGATAGCTTGCATCAGCACCGGCTGCCATTACTACTTCACCCAGAAATGAAGGATCGGGCATCAGGTATTGCTCATATTGAAGCGTTTTATCAATCTGAGGCTGAAGCTGGGCAATTGTTGTTGCCGAGAAACGTCCGTAGAAAACTTCGGGCAAATTGTCACCCGTGTATTCACAATATCTCAGGTCGGTTACATGCGATCCGGCCGAGCCGCTCCAGGCGGGAATTTGTGCCACATCACCAACAAAAAGTACAAAACTCGGTGCGGTGTAACCTGCTGGTGGTGAATTATAAAGACCTTGTAAATAGGCTTTTATTGATGCTGTTGTCGTTCCGACAGCCGCGTTGTTAGTATATCCCTCAATTACCTTGAAGCCTTTTTTTGTTTTCCATTGGATAAAAGGCTGCAAAGTTGCCTGGAACATTGGATCAGAAACGATAACATAAGTTGCCGGAGCTGAGATCAGGCCATCGGTTGGGTCTGCTTGCTTGTAGTTTTCAACCATCTGGTACATGCTTATAAAGTAAGGCGATGCCTTGGCTTGCTTCAACGCGATGGTAGCTGCAACATCAGCATTTTCATAAATGATTTCGAATTCCAGCTCATCGTAAACCCTGAGTATGTTAGTAACAGGATTGTACTGAATTGGCGAAATATCAATCCGTGCCAAATTCAGTGCCCGCATTATCCCGATAGCGTTGGCAGTTACCATCTCATCGGCAATAAATTGATTTGTCGCATATAGTTTTGTGTCATAAACGAATGGTACATTTTCCGGTTCATCACTCTTCGAAAGTGGCGGTTGAGCCGGAAATACAGGAAATTTTACCCCTTTTTGGCTGAGGTCAATTTCCTGGAAGTGTTGTTTCAGCACATTGACCGTGAATTGAGCTCCCAAAGGAACTTCAATCAGCTTGTGGTAAACCGGAAGAGCAGGTTCACCTTCAATGTTACGGTTGCCAAAACCAGCAACTGACAACATAGTGAATTTACCTTCGGATGAACTGACATCCGTAAAGCCAATATCAGATACCGATGTTGAGAATCTGATTTTCTGATAATTGTTTTCGGTGATGCTAACTTTAGTTTCACCCGATTTTAACTGAATGTTTTCTGAACTGGCATGCCGGGGATAAAGAATGGCCATGATCAACAGTCCTGATAGAAAACCCGTTTTTAATAAAGCCTTCATAGGAATTTTATTGGTTTGTTATGATTGAAAAATTAATTTCATGTGAAAAAACTTCTTTAACAATCAGGAGATCAGGGTTTGATTTCCTGACTGGATATTTACATTAAGGTGTTATGGTTCCAGTAAAACCAGCAGCATTGTTGTCGATCACGGTCATATCACCAGTATCAACAATGCCGTCTCCATTCACATCGGTAGGCAGATAACCGCTCGCAAAGTTGCCTGCGTCATTATCAACCGGTGACATATCGCCTGTATCTACAAACGTGTCCTGATTTACGTCGCCACAGAAAATGACACAATGCCCGTCAATCATCTGCAAAATATTATTGCCATAGGCTTGTGTTGGACCATCGAAACTATACGTGATTAGTGAAACTGCAAATGAAACCGGTAGTTTTGAAGTGGTTTCTATGCTGTTGCGGTGCTTGATGGTTATATAATAGTTTCCGCTTAAAGAGCCGGGAACAGTAATACTCGCTTCACCCGAAGTGCTCAGGTTTACAAATTCTTCACTGTGTTCAATCAGCGCATAATTTGTAGCATTGTGCAGTTCTACTTTTATCTGGTCAGCCGTATTTCCAGGAAACTGATCACCGGTTTCCCCCTGGGCCTTGCGCATGGCGCCGTTGCCATTGTATAGGCTTTCAAGCATCACCGTAAGGTTTAATGTGCGATCTGTACTCAGGATATTTACATTGTAGTCTTCGGTTTCCCCGTAGCTATATGATAAGCAGGGGTCAAAGTTTGAATTGTTCCAGACTTCCCTTACACGCATTCTTGTAACACCAGGTGCTGCCGCTGCTGGAACCGTAAATGAAATGGTTCCCGTTGCAGGTGTAGGTGCTATTGAAATGGTCCCAAGTTTCTCGGTTGCATCAAATACCCCGTTCTGGTTAAAATCAATCCATACTGCTATGTAGTTTCCGCTGCTGTAAGTGCCAGGGCTGAGTGTTATGGTATATTGACTTCCGGGGTTGAGATCTGTTGACAGGTTGCTGTAATAGGTGTAATAAGGGCTTGATGATGCTCCTGTGGCATTGTTTATGCTTCCGAGCTGAACCAGTGTGATATAATCTCCTGCGGATGTTCCGCTTGTGTAAGGTGGAATGCAATAAGTAAATTGTATCGCGCTTACATAGTCGGTTTTTACTTCCGAATCTGAACCGTATGAATTGGTTGCTGTCAGCGTTACGGTGTATTGACCAAAGGCAGTAAACTGAACCTGTGGATTTTGGGAGTTTGCACTGGTGCCCCCAACATAAACTACCGTGTTCGGGCTGAAACTCCATGCCCATGATGTAGGTACATTCTGTGACAGATCGGTGAATGTAACGGTTGAATTGATTGCCACGGTTGTTGCGGAAGCGGTAAACTGAGCTATTGGTGGAGTTGCCGGATCGAAGCAGCTTATTGCAGCTTCCCAACCTGCGGTTGTTACGCTACCATCTGAGGTAAAATTAAAAGTAAGTGCGCCATCAATATTGTTGGCAGTGACTGTTCCGGGCGAGGTTGTTCCGTTATATGTGCCGATAAGGGTTGCAGAAGTGCTGGTTCCATTATATATCCTGAGATAATCGTAGTTCGCCTCGGTACTGAAAGAATTAAATGTCATGCGAACCATTGACCCGGCAGCCGCAGGGTAGATGGTTTCGGTAATATTTTCACTATTCAGATAGGCCCCGCTTGCTCCGCCAGAATCGTAGAATAATCCGGTACATGCTGTTACTGAGCCGTTGGCCATATTAAACTCCGGGATAAGGCCAATAATTAGCTGTTTGGTTTGCTGAACCGAATACTGGCTGGCTGCGCCACCAGTTATTTCAAACAGAAGATCAACCGGGATACCTAAAGGGGTTGCTGCATCAGCCGAAACATTGAAGGTTGCAGCGCCTGAAGCACCAGACGCAAGAACTCCTATGCTGAAACTCGTGCTATTCAGGGTGAGGTATGGACTTGATCCACCCGAAATTGCAAGCGATGAAAGTACATTGACAATCTGGCTATGCCCTGTATTGGTGCAGGCTATCAGCAGGTTAGCAGTTTCACCCGGATCAAGAATACCATCGTTGTTGCAGCCGGGCCCGTTATCCTGAACGGTCATTGCGCCAACAGAAAGAACCGGAGCATTGGCTGTGATGCTGAAGTTAGAATTCCAGGTATCTGTGCCATCGGTTGCTGAAAGCGTGAATGTAACCAAATGCTGATCGGGAATATTGTTGGCAACATTCAGCGAAAATCCGTTGGCAATGGTTATGGTTTCGTTGGGTGCGATATTGCCATAGGCAGCACTATTATCGGTAATCGAAATATAGGTATCTGGTGTTGAGAGCGTTGCAACCACATTATTGGCGGTTTCAATTCCAACATTTTTCAGATCAATCGAAAGCAGATCAGTTTCTTCATAATCCATTGCTCCGTTGTTGTTGCCGCCGGGCAAGGGATCGCTGATTGTATTGGCAGTGTAAACAACGTAAGCTCCCTCGGCTGGAATAACATCCACAACAGATCTGTACCTGAAATAATTCTGTTTGGTTATGGTTACAATTACCTGCGTTGGAGGAATCTGCGAAGGAATGGTAATACTAACTGGAGCTCCCGTTCCTGCTGCCGTGCCTAAAATCTCCCCATTCGCGGTAAGCGCGATGAGCGAACCAGCATTGGCGGTAACACTGAATGACGTTACCCCGGCATACAATACCGGGCTGTGAACCACCGTAAGATTCTGTGGTACTTCTGAATAAACGGTAAGAAATGCATCGCCATGATGGTGGAACAAATTGTAGGTTACCTCCTTATTACTGGTATTGTATGGCCAGCTCGATTGGGCAAGAAAAATCTTCCCGGCCGAGTTGCCAAAAGCCGGCATAACACCCCTCGATGCTGGTGTGGTGCCATAATCTGGCATAAAGTCTGGCCACATATTGTCGTATAAACCCCAAACATAGGTGTCGTTTACAAATGAATAGGATACTTCGGTGGCAGCCATTATTCCGAGGGCACCCGAGTTAACGCCTCCGTAGGTATAACGATGGAATTTTTCAGCAAAACACTCTGATGAATAGTTGTATTTTCCCGTAAGGCAATTGATTGACATTATATAAGTAAGGTCGGTATTTGTGAGGCCATCAATATTTGAACTGACATAACTTGGCTCACCCCAGCCGGTTTCCATGCCGTGGTCGCGGTGCTGAAGCATAAATGAGCCATTGTTGATAGCGGTATTTACAGCCGCGGCAGTGCCTCCGGTCCAACCGCCAAGTGTTTGTGGTGTGGCAGGTATATATCCCAGGCCCGATGGCCCGAAGTAGTTTAAAACGGTGGTTGTATTGGTAGCAGTTGACCATGGGTCAGAAGTCGGGTTGCCACCATAAACCGCGTTAATGCGGACAGGATTTTTCCCCTGCACATTTTTCCAGAAACCGCCCACCGTTTCGGAACAAATCTGGAACCAACGTTCGGTCTGCCAGCCAAGGGCGGTAATCGGGTGGTCGTAGAAACCGGCACTAACCGGCGGATTGCGCTCGTATTTGAGGAATTTTGAAACCATTACCTCTAGCTGGGCTGCATTGTTGGCCGTTATCCTTGCCATGGTAATTTCGGGCAGATGGTCACCGTCAATATCGCCGTAAATATTGTCAGAAGCACAGTAACTGTCATAGATAGGTGAAATTACAGTGCTGTTTGCATCGGTTCCGTAATCGCCCAGCAGCAAAATGGCTGCCGGCGGAATAGTCCAGGGGTTATAGGCATTGTTTATGTAACTTTCGATGGCGGTTGTTGTGTTTCCTCCAACCTGTGTTACCGTTCTTACCAGTGTGCTGATGCCCTGTTCGGTTCTGAATTTCCTGATTGAGTCGGCCCATTGGGTAAAGGCAGTGCCATCGGGCGTAATAATAAGGTATTCGGCTCCTTCATCTTCGGTTGGGCCTGATTTGATATTGCGGTTATAATCAACCTCAGGAAGAGAGGCGAAATTGAATATTGCATCTTCGAGAATAGGATCCCACCAGCGGCTACGCAGACGGTTTTCGCCGAAGTTGCCACTTCCTCCTTCAAAACTTATCCTGACCTTAATATCGCGGTAAACTACCAGTTGCTTACTTACCGGATTGTACTGAAAAGGCGTAATCCCGAGCATAACAGCATCAACACCTCTCAGTTTCATGGGTGCTGAAATTTTGATGGGCTCTGCCGGAAAGAAGGTATCGCTGGTATAGATTTCCTCATTTCTTGAATAAACCAATGGCCCTGGTTTATCGTCTTTCGGGATAACCGGTGCAGGAGCTATAATAACATTGTCAATCACTTCGGTACGCAGTGAAACGATCTCCAGTATAGGCGTACTTCCTGTTGGCATGGCTAATATTTTGCCGTTTCCGGGAAGGTTAGGCGCCCCGGCATCGTTGAAGAGGAAGTTTCCTGGCAGTGAGATATCTTTCATCAATTCGCCATTTATCTGAATGTCTTCAAGTGAGAATGAATTGATTGAGAAATTGACCTCAATAAGGTTATTCTGGCTTTTTGCCAAAATAAAACCCTGCTTATCCCATGCATCGGAATAGCTGAATTTTTGCGCTTTCGTGTTGATTGTGAGTGCCATCAGGGCGATGACCCCAAGAAGAAAAAAAAAGGTTAACTTTTTCATATTACCAGGTTTTACTATTGCTTGAACATGCATCGAAATAAATTCAATGTCCTTTGATAGAGAACCTGTTACGTTTGTAAGAAAAAGCTGACCGGGTAAGTTATTTAAGTATTTCCGGCCGTAAAATAGTAATGCGATCAGATAGTGAAACGAGATAAAAGTTTGCAGGAGAAATCCACAATGAACCTTTCCGGCAGTGCAACCAGATTGTATAATAGATTCTATATCAGTCAAGTAATAGAATAATTCCCCGGTATCCTCTTAATATAAAACAGTACTAAGCCGCATTATATGTATTGTTTACCCACTTCAAATATAGGACATTTGTTATACGAATAACAACAAAACATAAAATTATTTTACATTTTTTTGTTTTATGGATTGGGTTGTTTGAATTCTCTATCACTTTTTAGACAATGATTCCCAAAAATAAAATTTCCCTTCGGAATAAAGATACCTGAACCTTTTTTGCTCTAAAATCTAATCCTGATAATTACCTGCATTCTACCAATTGCCGGGTTTATTAAAAACAGCTGATAGCTGGTTCAGATATTTTAAAACGCAGTATATTAGCTGTGGAATTTGAGTGGCTCAAAAAAAATTGTGAGCTGTACATAAGGCAGAAATACACGCAATTTGCATATAAACTATCGTTACTCCCCAAAAAAAACAACCCGCCTACAAACAGAATACGCGTGTCACGATATATAGAATCTGAGCCATTACACCATCACAATCTAAGCAATATGATCACAAAACCACTTTGTCACACTACAGAAGACGCCTGCCTGCTAAATTGCCGAAGATGCNNCTTCAGTTCATTGGTGATGAAAGCATGTGTCGTGGTAAACACAACTGCAATTTACTTTGCCATCAAGGCTTCAATCTCATCCGGCTCAATCGGGATATGAACCATCAGATCGAGGGGGTCGTCGTCAACTACGATATCATTTTCGAGGCGGATGCCGATGCCTTCTTCGGGGATGTAAATGGCGGGCTCGCAACTCAGTACCATTCCTTTGGCAAGCGGTTGTTGCTTGTTTCCGACATCGTGCACATCGAGGCCCATAAAATGCGAGGTTCCGTGCATGTAGTATTTAAAAAATAATGGATTTTCAGGGTCCTGATTCCGGACATCTTCTTCAGTAAATAGTCCTAACCCAATCAATTCCTTTTCGACAATTTTACATACTTCGGCATGGTATTTATCAATGGTGGTTCCGGGTACGAGCATACGAGAAGCCTTGCGCAGAACCCTGAGTACAGCCTCATAAACCTGGCGCTGCCGCGGACTGAATTTACCGTTTACCGGAATGGTGCGGCTACAATCCCCGGCATAGTTGGCATATTCTGCTCCAAAATCCATCAGCAGCAAATCGCCATCCTTGCACTCTTTGTCGTTGTTGTTGTAGTGAAGTATGCATGTATCAGCACCCGAAGCGATAATGGGCGGATAGGCATGTCCGCTGGCTCCATTGCGGATAAATTCATGGGTAATTTCTGCCTCAACCTCGTATTCCATAACACCAGGTTTTACAAAACCCAGCACCCTGTTGAATGCTTTCCCGGTTATATCGCAGGCTTTTATCATCAGTTCAATTTCCTCGTCTTCCTTCACCAATCTGATATCGGTTAGCAGAGGAGCAAGCCGCTCGAAGTTATGCAGGGGGAAATCGTGACGTAGTTGTTCGATGAAGCGCAGTTCGCGTGATATTACTTCCGTTGAAAACCTCGGGTTTTCGTTCTGGTTCAGATACACAACATGTGCCCTGGCCATCAGTTCGCGCAAAACGCCTTCAAAATCGTCGAGCCACTTGATTGTTTTTGCACCGGAAACTTTTCCGGCTTCCTCAAGGGAATATTTATGACCATACCAGGTAACCATTTTATCGTTTGTCTTAACGGTGAAAACGATTTCGCGCATGGCTTCAACCGGATGATTGGGAAACATGGTGAGTATGCACTTCTCCTGATCGAGGCCGGTAAGATAGAACAAATCGCTGCTTTGCCTAAACGGAAAACATTGGTCGCCATTGCGGGGCATTTCGTCGTTGGGCAAAATTACGGCAAGAGCATTGGGCTTAAGCTTTTTTTCAAGTTTTAGACGGTTGCGTACAAACAGATCGTTTGGAATGGGCTGATATCGCATATTTTGCTATTTAAAATGATTATAATTTGCGAATTGGTTTGCAATTGCTGAGTTAATCGTTAATTTTGTTTCTTTGATACATTGAGATTATTCGATACAAAGCAACAAGCAAATTTACATTATTCGGTTGTTGACCTGTTAATTTTAATTATTTTTTAACAATAACTTACAATTCACATGGCATTCAAGTACTCATCCGTTACCAAAAAGGTAATAATGGCGCTGGCGGGATTATTTCTGATCAGTTTCCTGATTGTGCATCTGAGTATTAACCTCTTACTCTTGTTTGACAAATCGGGCGAATTGTTTAATCTCGCTGCCCACTTTATGGCTACCAATCCGGTAATTCAAGTATTCCAGATTGTACTCTTTGGCGGAATCTTCCTCCACATTATCCTGGGCATAATCCTTCAGATTCAGAACTGGCTGGCGCGACCAAAACGGTATAAAGTAGAAGGATATTCCCAGACATCGTTCTTTTCAAAGTTTATGATCCACACCGGAGCCGTTATTCTTGCTTTGCTATTTATTCACCTCTCCGATTTCTTTTTCAGAGCAAAGTTTGGCGAAATTGGCGAAGTGCTAATCGGTGGTAACTGGTACGAAGATATGGCCACTTTGGTGATTGAAGAGTTTAAGGAATTACCTGAAGTGCTTATGTATGTCGTGTGGCTGCTTTTCCTTGGATTCCACCTCGACCATGCTTTTCATTCTGCACTGCAATCGCTTGGGCTTAACCACAGCAAATACACTCCGGTTGCTTTCGGCATCAGCCGTGCCCTTGCCATACTGATTGCAGGTGGTTTTATACTGATCCCGGTTCTGATTTACATCAATCAATAATTTACTGAAATTCAAAGTTTAAGCAAAATGGCTGAATTAAACTCAAAGATACCCAAAGGCCCTCTGGCTGAAAAATGGACTGAATATAAGGCGCATACCAACCTGGTAAATCCCGCCAATAAACGCCGCCTCGAAATTATTGTGGTTGGCACCGGTCTTGCTGGCGCATCTGCCGCTGCAAGTCTTGCTGAACTGGGATTTAAAGTCAAGAATTACTGCTACCAGGACAGCCCGCGCCGTGCCCATAGTATTGCGGCACAGGGAGGAATCAACGCGGCAAAGAATTATCAGAACGATGGCGACAGCGTTTACCGTTTGTTCTACGATACGATCAAGGGTGGCGACTATCGTTCCCGTGAAGCCAATGTTTACCGCCTGGCAGAAGTAAGCAACAGCATTATTGACCAATGCGTGGCACAGGGCGTTCCATTTGCCCGTGAATATGGCGGATTGCTGGACAACCGCTCATTCGGTGGCGCTCAGGTGTCGCGCACATTTTACGCACGTGGACAAACCGGTCAGCAGTTATTGCTGGGAGCCTATAGCGCACTTAGCCGGCAGGTGAAGAAAGGCAACGTGGAGATGTATGCCCGCCACGAAATGCTGGATATTGTGCTGGTTGAAGGACGTGCAAGAGGCATCATTGTCCGGAATCTGGTTACCGGAGCTATCGAAAGACATGCTGCACACGCGGTGGTTCTTGCTACAGGTGGTTACGGCAATGTGTTCTTCCTTTCGACCAATGCCATGGGTTCAAACGCAACAGCCGTTTGGAAAGCGCACAAACGTGGCGCATTTTTCGGGAACCCAAGCTTTACACAGATACACCCGACCTGCATCCCGGTTCACGGTGAGTTTCAGTCGAAGCTTACGCTGATGAGCGAGAGCCTTCGCAACGATGGCCGCATCTGGGTTCCTAAAAACAAGGAGGATGCAGAGAAAATCAGACAGGGGAAACTATCGCCCACTCAGATAGCCGAAGAAAACCGCGATTATTATCTTGAACGCCGATATCCTGCCTTCGGCAACCTGGTTCCACGCGATGTGGCTTCACGTGCGGCAAAAGAGCGTTGCGATGCCGGTTATGGAGTTGGTGAAACAGGCCTTGCCGTTTATCTCGACTTTAGCGATGCCATCAACCGTCTGGGGAAAAATGTAATTGAAGCCCGCTATGGCAATCTCTTTCAGATGTATGAAAAAATTGTGGATGAGAATCCATACAAGACCCCTATGATGATTTACCCGGCGGTGCATTATACCATGGGTGGTTTGTGGGTTGATTATGAACTGATGACCACGGTTCCGGGACTGTTTGCCATTGGTGAAGCCAATTTTAGCGACCACGGAGCCAATCGCCTCGGAGCTTCAGCCCTGATGCAGGGACTGGCCGATGGTTATTTTGTTCTGCCTTACACCATTCAGAATTATCTGGCCGATCAGATCAGAATCCCGAAATTTTCGCCCGATCTTCCTGAATTTAAGCAAACNNGAGTTCTGGAAAGACCTCAAAATTACAGGTGAAACCAACGAAATAAACCCAGAACTCGAGAAAGCAGGCCGTGTTGCCGACTTCCTCGAACTTGGAGAACTTATGGCCCGCGATGCACTGGTCCGTAACGAATCGTGCGGAGGCCACTTCCGAGAGGAATATCAGACTCCCGAAGGCGAAGCATTGAGGAACGATGAGGAACTGATGTTGGTCTCAGCATGGGAGTTCACTGGTGAAAACTCAGAACCCGCGCTGAACAAAGAGCACCTCAACTATGAGTTTGTGGAAGTTAAACAGAGGAATTACAAGTAAAAACCGCTGACAATGAATTTAACACTCAAAATATGGCGTCAGAAAAACGCCGCAAGCAAAGGCAAATTTGTAACCTACAAAGTAACTGACATTTCTGCAAGCAGTTCATTTCTTGAAATGATGGATGTGCTGAATGAATCGCTGGTATTAAAAGGGGAAGACCCCGTTGCTTTCGACCACGACTGCCGCGAAGGAATCTGCGGAGCCTGTAGTATGTATATTAACGGCCACCCGCATGGGCCTGATAAGGCGGTAACCACCTGCCAGTTACACATGCGCAAGTTTAAGGATGGCGATACCATAGTGATAGAGCCATGGCGTGCCCGACCTTTCCCTGTGTTGAAAGACCTGATTGTTGACCGAACTGCCTTTGACAAGATTATTCAAGCCGGCGGATACATTTCGGTTAATACCGGAGGTATTCCCGATGCAAATGCCATTCCCATTCCAAAGATCAATGCCGATCTTTCGATGGATGCCGCCGCATGTATCGGTTGCGGTGCCTGTGTTGCGGCCTGTAAGAATGCTTCGGCTATGCTGTTTGTTTCAGCCAAGGTATCTCAATTTGCATTGTTACCGCAAGGCCGGGTAGAAGCTGCACAGCGCGTTGAAGCCATGGTAGCCGAAATGGACAAGCAAGGATTTGGTAACTGCACCAACACCGGAGCCTGCGAAGCCGAATGCCCGAAAGAGATTTCGATCAGCAATATCGCCCGCATGAACCGCGAATTTCTTTCTTCAAAAATCGCTGCACCTAAAGTAACGGAATCAGGTGGCGGTGATGCATAAAAAACAGCCTGAATTGAATTGTGCAGTTTTAAAAATGAAATAAATTGTACAGTTAACAGTTACGCTTCCATTGTTGAACCTGAATTCACAAATGAGAACCATTAGCATTTTTCTGCTCACCGTGTTTGTCACAGTGAGCAGTTTTTGTCAGCAATCAACATCTATACCCGAAAAAAAGCTTTTGCAAAAATCAGGTAGTATGGAGCGTTTTGCTCAAGAAGGGCTTGATTTTCCGGATTATCCACAGTTAATCATGACTGAAAAGAGCCGTGACATTACGTTGCCTGCTGCACATGATAATTCTTACCAGCCATATCTGAGGCCGGTGTTTTCGCAGCAGGGAGCCTGTTGCGGACAATCTGCATCGGTAGCTTATAACTTCTGTTACGAAATTAACCGCTTACGTAATCTGCCATCCGATACCTCTGCCAATCAATACACAGATCATTTTGTGTGGAATTTCATGAACGCCACTACTCCCTATTATGGGTCAGGAGTGAGTTATCTGCATACATTTGATATTCTTTTCGATGCCGGCACCCCCACCGAAGATGTTTATGGCCCCATTACCATGAACGACGATTATTACTGGATGAGTGGGTACGAAGGGTATTTTCAGGCCATGCATAACCGGATTTCAGGTGCAAATTCGATACACGCCGGAACCCCTGAAGGTCTGCTGGTATTAAAACACTGGTTGCACAATCACCTCGATGGTTCTGCCGTTGGCGGTGTGGCAAATTACTATGCAGGGATGCCTTATGATCCACCGCTTTTACCATCAGGTACACCTGAAGCCGGCAAACATGTGCAAATCGGATTTCAGGAAAATGCATCCCATGCCCTTACCATTGTGGGATATAACGATTCTATCAGATACGATTTGAATGGGGATGGACTTTATACCAACAACATTGATATAACCGGCGATGGGATAACCGATATGAAAGACTGGGAAATCGGCGGCCTGAAATATGTCAATTCTTACGGGGAAACCTGGGCTGATTCAGGCTTCTGCTATATGCTTTACAGCACCCTTGCCCTGAAATACGGTGAAGGCGGCATCTGGAACAACTCCGTACATGTTCTATATCCCGATACAGCCTATCAGCCACTTTTAACTATAAAGGCCAGACTGAAACATACCAAACGAGGCCGGATCAGGCTAACTGCAGGAATCAGCTCCGATACAGCCCGATTTTACCCTGAACATACCCTACCGTTTTCAATATTTAATTACCAGGGTGGCGATTTCTACCCGGGCGGCCATAAGCTGGAATCGGATAAAACGATTGAATTCGGATTAGACATAACTCCCCTGCTGAATTTTATCAAACCCGGATCTCCTGCCCGCATTTTTCTGATTGTTGACGAAAAAGATCCTGATAATTCAGCAGATGGCATGTTGCTAAACTATTCTGTGATTGATTATCTTAATCCGGAAACGGAAGAATTTGTCAGCACTGACACTCCCCTGTCAATTGTTAACAATAGCAGGACCATCGCCTCGGTTATTACCCATCTTGATGCCAGTCCGCTTGTAATTGAACCCGACAGCACCATTATAGCGAACCAGCTAACCACCACTACTGTCCAATTTTCAGCATCCGGAGGTTATCCACCCTGCTCGTGGAAACTGATACGTGGCTACACAGAAACCGATAGCAGTGCAATCTGCAACACCAGCCCGGGTGAACTGCTTGTTCCTTCCGATCCTGAAACAGGTTTTACCGCTGTGGCCCTCCCATTTGAGTTTCCGTTTTTTGGTCAGCTTTACGATACCCTGTATATGCACGTAAATGGCTACCTGATGTTCGACCGCCAGGATATGCCCTACTACTATTTACTTTTTGATGAACCTTATCTGCAACAGATCAAAGCCATTGCCGGGTATATGCATTACCGGCTTGCGCTGAATTCACAACAGGATTACATCTCCATGACATCCGGTGATGATCAGGTTGTGTTTAAATGGCATATTTCGGCTAAGGAAGGAAATAGTTATGCAGCGTTTTCAATTTCTGTTTTTCCTGATGGACAGATAAAGATACACTATGGACCATCTATAACTGAAACCGTTTATTATCCGGTAACAGGAATCAGCAATGGAACCAAATCCGAAACTATTTACAGTAGCTTGAATATGAAGCATATCCCGGAAGGCAAAATCACAGGTTTTATTCCGGCTGATTTACCAATGGGGATTACACTTAGTGACAATGGCCTGCTCGAAATAAATCCTGAAAACAGAGCTTTCGCAGGTAATTTCATAATCCAGGCGACTGATGCTGAGAGGCTTCAGTCGAGGGAAAAAGTTTTTGTTTCAACAGGGCCTGAAATTAAAATCAGTATGGCCGACACATCTGCAATTCCGGCTCCGGCTGCGCATATCCCCCTGATTGTTGAAATTAAGAATCACAGCTATCAAACCATCAGCAATCTTAGCTTAAGCCTTTCATCTGCTTCGGATAATGCCACTATTTCGGGTGGAACCGTTGATAATATTGAAGTTCAGCCGGGAGTTATAACGAGAGTTGAAAATGTTTTCAGCTTATCAATAGCCGATTCGGTGAGCCATCCGCAAGTTACCAGGGTTTTGGCTGAAGCTGAATCAGCAAACGCAAAGTTCAGGAAATATGAAGATTTCCCGGTTGACCTGCCGGTGCTGGTAGTTTCACCGCCGGTGGTTGTTGATGGAGAAAATTTAACTGCTGACCCGGGAGAAGAAGTGCCGCTGGTTTTCAACATTTTCAACTACGGAAATGCCACAGCCGGAAATATCCGTACAACCTTTACCATTGATGGACCTTTTGCTGCGATTAACGGGAACCCGGTCATTGAAGCGGGGGAATTAAAAGGTTATGCAAAGAAAAGCATAACATACAAGCTAAAAGTAAACGATGCCGCTCCACCCGGCCATATCGTAAATCTTCATCTCGAAGTGCAGCCCGAGCATTCACCGGTTTTACAGCGCAATTTCAAACTTGTTACAGGTACACCCGCAATCGCGCTGGTTGATATGGATAAAAATCACAATTCGGTATTTCATATTGCCTTGGCACTAAAAGAACTGAATACCGAATCAAACCTGTTCGAATCTATTGATACCAGCTTGCTGAACTATAATATCATCTTTCTTTCTCTTGGTTTCTTCACTCAGAATCATGTACTTACCCAGTTTGAGGACAGTCTTTTTGTCGCTTTCCTTAATCAGGGTGGCAAACTTTATCTTGAAGGTGGGACTTTCTTCAAACAGGATCCAATAACTGAATTGCGGTCAAAATTACGGGTTGAAGGTTCGAACCTTGCCTGGGCTGCACCGGCAGATACCCTTATCGGAATAACCGGTACACCGGCAGAAGGTATTCAGTTCGATTACCTTGGCGACTGGAAACGTGGCGAGAACCTGCTTGCCCTCAGCCCATCGGCGCCCTGGTTCAGAGATAAGAATTCGGAGCTTGATTTCGTGGTTGCACTTGATTCCATAAATTATAAAACCATTGCATCATCCGTTGAATTTGGCGGCACCTTTTTATTCAACGGACCCGGCAGGGCTGAATTTATGCGCCGGTATCTTGATTTTCTGGGATATGAAACGGAACCGCTTTCTGCAATTTTTAGTCCGGATGAAACTGATATCTGCAAAGGAAATACAGTAAATTATGAAGCCGCATCAAACGGACAGGCGCTTGCTTATGAATGGGAATTTGAAGGCGGAACACCCGCAACATGGACTGGACCTCTGCCCAGAATCAGATATGAAACACCTGGTATTTTTTCAGCTAGTCTCAGAGTAAACAGTGGCACAAATAGCAACACCTTCTCCCTCGAAAACCTGATAAGGGTTGACAATTGCACAGGGGTGGAGGACACTGCAAAAACCCGTTTCATAATTTATCCAAATCCGGCTACAGATTTGATTGTAATTGAAATACGGGAGCCAGGCGACAGGGAAGTTAAGGTGACCATTGCAGATATGAAGGGACAACAATTGATCAGCTTATCCTCACCGGGAGAAAGCAACAATATAATTATACCCTCAAACAGCTTGAAAGCAGGAATGTACATTGTAACGGTTGCCACTGACAACTGGTATGCGTCGTCAAAACTCATCATTAAGTAAAAAGTGTTTAGCCAAAACCACTAATTTAGCAGCCCAAACAGATTTACAGATCGAATGAAGTTCAGCGATATTACAGGTCAGGAAGCGATCAAAGAGAGACTCAGACGCTCGGTAAGAGACAACAGGGTAAGCCATGCGCAATTGTTTCTTGGACCCGAGGGATCGGGCAAAATTGCCATGGCACTGGCATACGCGCAGTATATTAATTGCACAGCAAGGAGTGAGGAAGATTCTTGCGGAGTATGCAACTCGTGCATCAAGTTTGAAAAAATCATTCATCCCGACCTGCATTTTATCCTGCCAATATCCAAAACAAAAGAAATTACTGATAAACCGCTCAGCAAACTGTTTCTTCCGCACTGGCGTAAACTTATTTCAGAAAGAAAGGCCATTTTCGGAATCAAGGAATGGTACCAACAGATAGGTCTCGAAAACAAACAGGGGATTATCAACACGGAAGACTGCAGCGAAATTATCCGCACCCTGAGTTATAAATCTTACGAATCGGAATATAAGATAATGATTATCTGGATGGTAGAGAAACTTTACCACGCTGCTGCTCCTAGAATTCTTAAAATACTTGAAGAACCACCCGACAAAACCCTGTTTATTCTTATCTCGGAGCAATCGGATCTAGTGTTGCCAACTATTTTGTCGCGCACCCAACTGGTTAAATTTCAACGGCTGAGCGATCAGGAACTGGTAAATGCGCTAATTGCCCACACCAACTGCAGCATTGAGCAGGCCAACGAAGTAAAATACCTTGCCGATGGCAACCTGAATGTTGCATTGAGAATTCTGGAAAGTGGCGAAACCGATCAGGCCAATTTTGAGTTTTTCCGTATGTGGATGCGCCTGTGTTTCAGAAACGATATTCGTGAAATTAACCGTTTATCCTCAGACTTTGTAGCGCTGGGCCGCGAAAAGCAAAAAAACCTGATGGCTTATGCCCTGAAGGTAATCCGCTATTGTATGCACAACCAGGTTGGCAGCTACGAGCAGGTTAGAGCCGAAGGTGAAGAGTTGAAATTTATTCAGGGTTTTACCCCTTTCGTTCATCCCGGTAATGCAGCAAGCCTGACCGAGGAATTCAACAAATCAATTTACCATATTGAACGCAACGGAAATGCATCCATTACCTTTATGGACCTTTCGCTCAAATCAATAAAATGGTTGAATATTAAGCAAAAGCAGGCGTAAATACCGACCTGCCCCCATCCTAAAATTTCGCATCAGAATTGTTTGTTTCTCCGACTTGCAGATGGACTGTTTTCTCTTCCTTCCACATTCTGGATAAATGCTCACAGGTAAAGTAAAAAAGTGTAAATTTGTCCCAAACGTGAAAGCGGATTCTGGCCGTTCACAATCAACATATTACATCTGTTGAAGATCAATTCTGCAACAGATCAGCTTAAAATTATTCTGAGATGGAAGAAGCAGACAAAATATCACCCGATAAAAATCATTTTATTACCAGGGGTTGTTGTCACCAACCCAGTCTGATTCATAAAAATGACAATATCTTCACCCATGGATGCAGCAAACTCGACACCTTCGACTGGCTGCGACTGGTTCCCCTGCCTGAAGGCCACACCCCATTTGACTGTATTGAAGTTCGGTTTAAAAACAACCGCAAGGATTTTTTCAGAAGCAGCCCCGATTACGATTTACATGTTGGCGATATCGTTGCTGTTGAAGCCAATCCGGGTCACGACATTGGCATCGTTTCGCTCACCGGCGAAATTGTCAGGCTGCAAATGAAGAAAAAAAATACCGATCCCAAACGCGAAGACATCAGAAAAGTTTACCGCAAGGCACGCCTGAGCGATATTGAAAAATGGATTACCGCTGTTGAGAAAGAAGATAACACCCTTTTCCGGTCACGGGTTATTGCTTCAGGGCTTAACCTGAAGATGAAATTCAACGACGTGGAATACCAGGGCGACGACACCAAAGCCGTTTTCTATTACACTGCCGATGAGCGCGTTGACTTCAGAGAGCTGATAAAACTATTGGCCGAAGAGTTTAAAATAAGAATAGAAATGCGGCAGATCGGTGCCCGACAGGAAGCATCGAGGCTTGGCGGAATCGGCACCTGTGGCAGGGAATTGTGCTGCTCAACCTGGCTCAGCAATTTTAACACTGTAAGCACCAATGCGGCACGAATTCAGCAGCTTTCGCTGAATCCCCAGAAGCTTGCCGGGCAATGCGGAAAATTAAAATGCTGCCTTAACTATGAGTATGCTGCTTACGCTGAAGCACTTAAAGGATTTCCGCCCGATGATGTCAACCTGAAAACCAAAAAAGGCGAAGCTTTCGCACAAAAAATAGATGTTTTTGCAGGGGTTGTGTGGTATGCTTACAAGTCGGATCCCAACAACCTGATGGCAATACCAGTTGACAAAGTGAAAGAGATTATTGCCATGAACAAAAGCGGCAAGCCGGTTGACAAATTAGAAGATTATTCGCGCAAAATTGAGAAAAAGACTGAATTTGAAAATGTTGTAGGTCAGGAAGCGCTTAACCGTTTTGACAAATAACAAACTGGGCCACAGTAAACCTGCTTTGCCCATCATCGAATTACCTGCTTAAAAAGCATAAATTGCCAAAACATCAAAATAGAATTCAAATAGCAGCGTTTACCTAATGATGAAAAAGATTTTTAGCATCAACAGCAGCTTATTGATTGGACTGGGTTTTATAGGAATTGCCGCACTGCTTATTTCGTGCGACAGCAATAAATTTTACGACGAAAGCCTGAGCCTTCCCAACGACAAATGGCAAAAAGACGAGGCTTTATCATTCAATGTAAATATTGAAGATACCATAAGCACTTACCGTTTTTTCATAAACGTTCGAAATAACACCTCCTACAAATACAACAACATCTATTTCTTTCTTACAACCAGGTTTCCGGATGGTGGCATGTCGCGCGATACCATAGAATGCCTGCTGGCTGCCAAAAACGGAGAATGGTTAGGTAAAGGCAGCGGCCATTACCGCGATAGCCGTATCCCAATCAGAAATAATATCCGTTTCCCGAAAAAAGGGACTTACACGCTCAGTTTAAATCAGGCCATGCGCGAAGATGAGTTGCCGGGCATATCAGAAGCTGGAGTCAGGCTTGAAAAGGAAAAAACTGAATAAGCTGTTCACTATAAACGTTTTTAAGTTTTGGATTGTCAATTCAATATCAAATAATATAACCACTGAATAATGAAAAAATCAAAGAGCGGCATGGCCGATGTCAAAACGTGGCGCAAACGCTTTTGGATAGCTTTTTTGTCGGTCACAGCTTTTATCATACTGCTGTTCACTGCCATATCATTTGGTCTTATCGGATTTATGCCTTCTTTTGAAGAGCTCGAAAATCCGAAAAGCAACCTTGCTTCCGAAGTTATTTCAGCCGATCAGGAGCTTTTAGGCAAATACTACATCGAAAACAGGTCGAATATCCACTATTCCGATTTGTCACCAAACCTGATCAATGCAATTATTGCCACCGAAGATTCGCGCTACGAAAAACATTCAGGTATTGATGTCAAAGCACTGTTCAGGGTTACATTCGGCATCTTAACCGGTTCAAACAAAGGGGGCGGAAGTACCATAACCCAGCAGCTTGCCAAAAACCTATTTCCGCGCAAAGCAAACCGTATGTTTATCGAAACGGTGATTATTAAATTGAAGGAATGGGTTACCGCAATTAAGCTGGAGCGAAATTATACCAAGGAAGAGATAATTGCCATGTATTTCAACACGGTTGATTTTGGAAGCAACTCCTTTGGCATTAAATCGGCCGCTAAAACTTTCTTCAACAAAGAACCCATTGACCTCACGATTGAAGAATCGGCCATGCTGGTCGGTATGCTTAAAGCCCCTACAGCTTATAGTCCTGTGCGTAATCCTGACCGGGCTATCAAACGCCGCGAAGTGGTTTTGCACCAAATGGAAAAGTACGACTATATAACTGAACAACAGTATGATTCGCTGAGAGTGCTTCCGCTCGATATGAAGAATTATAAAATGCAGGACCATACTTCAGGTGAAGCAACCTATTTCAGAGAATACCTGCGTCAGGTTATGGGTGCCAAAGAGCCAAAGCGCAAGAACTACTTCGACAAAAAAGTATTTACCGAAGATTCACTACAATGGATCAATAATCCGCTTTACGGATGGATCGAGAAGAATCCCAAGCCGGATGGAACATTGTATAATCTCTATAAAGATGGCATCAGGATTTACACCACCATCAACTCACGTATGCAGGTTTATGCCGAAGCTGCGGTGGCCGAACATTTAGGCAATGATCTGCAACCTGCATTTTACAAGCACTGGAAGGGCCGTGAAGAGGCGCCGTTCGATTTCCCGAGATCGCAGGTAAAAACTGAAGCCCATAAACTGATGACTGCCTCCATGAAGCGTTCAGACAGGTACCGGAAGCTCAAAGCGGCCGGAGCTTCAGATGATTCAATCCGCTTGTCGTTTCATACAAAGGTTCCAATGAAAATCTTTACCTGGAAGGGCGATCGCGATACCGTTATGACCCCCTGGGACTCAATCCGATACTGCAAATTTTTCCTTCAGGCAGGGCTAATGAGTGTTGAACCCCAAACCGGATTTGTCAGGGCCTATGTTGGTGGGATNNGACTTTTCTCCATGTACCAAGGTGGCAAATATTCAGTATAGTATTGACCTTCCGGAAGGTGGCAAATGGGAACCTCGCAATTCAAACGATTATAAAAAAGGCGAAATGGTTACCCTAAAGGAGGCTTTAGCTAATTCAATCAACTGGATTTCAGCCTTCTTGATAAAGCGTTACTCCCCTATGGCCGTTATTAAGATTGCCAGAAAAATGGGCGTGGCAAGTCCGATTGATCCCGTGCCATCTATTTCACTAGGAGCAACCGACCTTACGCTATATGAAATGACCGGAGCCATGAATACCTTTGCCGCCAAAGGCGTTTATATGGAGCCGATATTTGTTACCCGTATCGAGGATAAAAACGGCAATGTAATTGCTCGCTTTATGCCCCGGCAAGAGGAAGCCATGAGCGAAGAAACCGCCTACCTCATGCTTGAATTAATGAAAGGCGTGGTTGAAAGTGGCACCGGCGTTAGACTACGCTATAAATACGGATTAAGCAACCCGATAGCCGGCAAAACCGGAACCACTCAAAACAATTCTGATGGCTGGTTTATGGGACTTACACCCGATCTGGTTACCGGTGTCTGGGTTGGAGGCGAAGACCGCAGTATCCGTTTTCGCAGTATAACCCTCGGGCAGGGTGCCAATATGGCTCTTCCAATCTGGGCATACTATATGAAGAGAATATATGCCGATCCCAAACTCAAAATCTCAACCGGCGATTTTGAAAGACCCGCCAATCCTCTTTCTGTTGAAATTAATTGCGCCAAATACGAAGAAATGCAGAAGAAAAAGGACAACCGGTTTGGCAAAGGTGATTTTTAAGGTTATCAGATGAAAATATCAGATTCTATCAACAGTCGAAATCTGTTTAACCGACTGAATATCTTTACTAAGAAGATTACTAAAAAACTATCTGCTATTACTCTTTGGCTGATATTTTGTGGCGTTTGCCTGTATAATATTCAGAATCAGGACTGGAACAATCCCAGACGGTTGATTGATGCGGATGTTCATTATTACTACATTTATGCTGTTTCTGCAATAGTTTATCACGATCTGGATATTGGCAAGGCTTACAAAAAACTACCTGGGTCGATAAGACTTAACTTATGGCTTCCTCCCAATGATGAAACGGGGAAGGTTTATTCAAAAATGTCGATTGGCCTTTCATTGATTTATGCACCATTTACTGCTTTTTCGCATTACATTCTGGTTCCAATTACAGGAGCTCCTGCCGACGGGTATTCTGCGCCATACAAAATAGGACTGCTGCTAAGTGCATTACTTTTCTTCTTGTTTGGATTGGTGAACCTCCGAAAGGTTTTGCTACTTCATTTTAATGAAACTATTACAGCATTAACCTTGATAATAGTAGCCTTCGGAACAAATATTACCTGGTATATCAGTTCGGAAGCGACCATGTCGCATGTGTACAGTTTTGCCTTGATCATTTTTTTGTATCGCCTGTTAATCAGGTGGTTTCAGAATCCACGAACCGGGCTAAGCTTATTGATAGGATTTATATTTGGGTTGATCGTACTGATAAGACCAACCAATATTATGTTTCTTGCACTTTTTCTGGCTACCGGCGATATTCGTGAGAGAATTCTCTTTCTTTTCAGAAATTATGCAAAGATCCTTTTGATGATTGCTATGTTCGTAGTAGTATGGATTCCACAATTCGCATTTTGGAAATATGTAAGCGGACACTGGTTTTTTTACACCTATGGCGATGAAAGCTTTTTCTGGAACAATCCTCAGGTAATCAGCAGTTTATTCAGCTACCGAAAAGGATGGCTGGTTTACACTCCACTTATGATGCTCGCCTTTATCGGACTACCAGTTTTATGGAAGCAATATAGACTGCTTTTCTGGCAGGTAATTTCTGTATTAATATTACTCACCTATATCAATTCATCATGGTGGTGCTGGTGGTTTGGCGGAAGTTATGGAAACCGGGCATATATTGATGGCTACGGGATATTTGCTCTGGCCATTGCGGCTTTTTTGAGTTTTATTGCCAAATACAGATACAAAATTCTCTCATTCATTGGAATTGTGGTGCTGGCAGCATTTGTGTTTCTTAATCTTTTNNAAATGAGTCCTGAATTTTATAATAACCTGGTATTACCCGATCATTCTGTAGCTATGTTGGGAATTTACTATCCGAAATCAGAAGTTCCAGAAAAAGAAAGAATTAAGCTCCGTCAAATTATCATTTCCAATGAAGAATACTTACTCAAGTATTTCAAAAAAAAGGCTACTGAGAACAATTTAATTATTAAAGGGGCTGAAAAATTCGAACAAAAACAAAACCTGGAATATGAAGATTATGCTTTAGATCAATATAGAATGCTTCTGTAAGTACCCCCAAAATTCAG
>DINP01000009.1 GCA_002426025.1 Bacteroidales bacterium UBA5537
GATGTAAGAGTGGTCAATCTCAGCCTGTTAAGTGCCGACTGGTATATAAGTCAGATGAAACGAAAAGTTTATAAGTCTGAACCCGTACCTTTTAGCCTTACCTATAACGAATACAAGGCCGGTACGCGCGAAGTGGTTTACCTGTCACAAGATAAAAGGCTGACAGAGCCGGTTGACCTGAAGGAACTTTTCCATATAATCCATACACAACCAAATGCGCTGCAGGTTAACAGTTCAATCGGACTGGTTGATGTTTTCCCAACCAACCGTTTCAGCATTGGAGTAGATTCAGCCACAGTTGTAGATAACGGAACGGTACCTCCGGAAGATATAAAATACATGGTTGACACCATTGTCTGGACCATTAACCAGAGCCTGATAACAAAAAACAACCTTATGCTGCTCGATTTACTGGCTACCAATAACTGGCAGCGGCCTGTCTATTTTTCAACTACAACAGGCGAAAGTGCTTATCTTGGTTTGAACGATTATCTGCGACTCGAAGGAATGGCTTACAGGCTGGTTCCGGTAATGAAACCTTCGGGTCAGAATAATATCGGCCACATTAACAGCAACATTCTCTATAACAAACTGATAAATACATTTACTTACGGCAATATGGAAAAACCTGGCGTATATCTCGATGAAACGAACCGCCGTATGATAACCAACCTTCGCAACAATTTCGGGAAACTGGCCGAACAACTGGTTGAAGAAGGTAAAAACAAAGAGGCAATAGCCGTTTGCGACCGATGCCTTGAGATTATGCCTGACAAGGCTGTCAGTTTCGACCTTTTCCTGCTTCCTGTCGCAGAATCATACCTGAATGCCGGGGCAGACACCAAAGGAACAGCTCTGCTCAACCGCTTGTTTGAAATTTACTCGCAAGATCTGAGCTATTATTTCAGATTTCCAAAAAAGAAAGTTGCCCAGTATGACAACGAAATGCAACAGGCGCTGGCTATCATTAACCGGATTGGTATAGTTGCCGGGCAACATAACCAGCAACAATTGGCAGAAAAAGCGAGAACTGAACTGGAAACGAAATATGAAGCATATCTAAAACTGACCGGAAAGAGATAAATTTTAAATCCGGATAAATCCAATTTTAGCTAATGTACCTCTCCAAATCACCCGGCATACTGCGCAGCCTGACCCGCAAAAACCTGATATGGGAAATGCCGGACAGGCCGGGAGAGATATTTCTGACTTTTGACGATGGGCCAATTCCTGAAATTACACCACGCATTCTTGAAATTCTGGAACAATATGATGCCCGGGCTTCCTTTTTTTGCGTAGGTGATAACATCAGAAAATATCCCGAAGTTTTTCAACAGGTAAAAGAGCAGGGCCACACAACAGGCAATCACACCTTCCACCATCTCAGTGGCTGGAAAACCCCGATTATAGATTATATGGCTGATATTGAACTGTGCAACCAGCTGGTTAAGAGTCGGTTTTTCAGGCCACCTTACGGACGGATAAGGCCTTCATATATCAACCCCATTAAGTCTGATTATGAAATTGTGATGTGGTCTGTACTCAGTGGAGATTTCGATCCGGAATCAAGTCCTGAGAAAGTGCTTAACAATGTGATTCAGCATACAACGGATGGAAGTATCGTTGTTTTTCACGATAGCATTAAAGCGACTGAACGCCTTTATTATGCTTTACCCCGATTTCTGGAACATTTTACTGAAAAGGGATACATTTTTAGTGCCTTATAAATTGACACTTTCAGTTTAACGATAATATGGTAAAAGAAAAACCTCCGAAAATATCGGAGGTTATTCCTTTATTAATATTTCAGATACATATCTGTGATTCCGGTTGTTATTATGGCGTTATGGTTGTAACAAATGCGGCGCCATTGTTATCAACAATGGTCATATCGCCGGTATCTACAAACCCATCTCCATTACAATCTGTTGGCAGATAGCCCGTTGCAAAAGCAGCACCATCATTATCAACTGGAGTCATATCGCCGGTATCAATGTAACCATCCTGATTTACATCACCGCCATATATTACATAAGCACCACCAACCATCATCAATAAGTTGCCACCGTAAACTGCCAATGGGTTTGTCATAGCATAATTAATGGTACTTCCAGCAAAAGAGACAGGAAGTGCTGATGTAGTTTCAATGCTGTTGCGATGCCTTACAGTTATGTAATAAGAGCCACTGTTTGCTGCCGGGATAATTGCCGCTGCCACTCCGGTTGTACTCAGGTTTATATCATTGGCTGTAAACACAATATTGGAATAATTGGCTGAATTATGCAGTTCAATATCAATCTGGTCTGCTGTATTGCCACCAAACTGGTCTCCAAATTCGTTTTGCGCTTTTCGCATAATGCCAGGTCCATTATACAGCCCTTCTAAAAATACCGTCAGATTAAGAATCTTGTCAATTGACGGAAGTCTTCCGGTGTAGGTGCCAAATGATGTAAGGCCATTGGCAGTTAACCTGTGCAATGCGACATTTGCCACCTGATAATTAATCTCGGGCAATGGCGATACACGAATACAATAAATCGCACTTTCAGAACCAACTACATCGGCAAGCAAGTATTGGAAAGTTGCATTGCATGAAAAACTTGAAATTCCGTTTTGCACGATTGACCAGTAACGATTCAGGTAGCTGCCGCTTGAACCAGGATAGGCTGAATTGACAAGGTTGACACCCGCATAATTTCCAGCTGCAAACGACCCGGAACTAAAAACCAGGGTAACCGGAGTGTATTCTGCCACCCCTGTATTATCACCTACCGGAAAAGTAAATGTACCTGCAGCACTAAATGATTTTCGCATCTGACCTGATCCGGTAGCGACAATCATGGCAGTAGCAGAAGGGGCTCCCGAGATACTCGCAGAAGATCCAAGTGTAAGATTGTAACTACCCAGCGTAAATCTTCCACTTGTAAGTGTCAGCACTCCATTAATCAGAGTTTGGCCGCTGTTGGTAATGCCGGCAGCATTATTTACTATAAGGTTCTGAATAGTATTATTGCCCGAAATGGTTTGAGCCGTAGTACCGGATAGTTCAACAGTACCACTTCCAAGTGAATTCTGACTACCATTTTCATTTACCAGGTTTCGCTTTAAGACGAGGGTTCCGGCATTGTATATTACACCGCCACTCTTAATATCAAGAGTTTCCATCGAAATAACGCTGGTACCTGCTGCAACCCTAAAAGTGGTGCCGTTTAAAATAATGTTTTCAGAATTGGCCGGTATGCTTAAAAATACGATCAAAGAAAGAAACAGTAGCTGTTTCAACCAGTGATTTTCAATGAACCTATAAATCGGTAAAATCGTTCTCATGGTTTCAAATTTTAAAAATGATTAAACACTCTTAAATAATAACAAGCTGATGCATTTACGATTGGCATTGGCAATCAAGATTTATCAAACCAAATGCGAAAAAATGTCAATTGCCTGCTAATCCTCAAGTTTCCCTTCATAAGTGCCCGTAACAACTGCTGCTGCAGGCTCACAGGGCCCAAGTTTCGCGTTGAACAAATTATTTTCCCTGGCATGAAAACCTTCGGTTAAGGTAATATAATTTCCGGCCTTATAGGTAACATCAGTACCTATTCCTCCGGTTATTATTCGAGAGGAAGTAACATAATTACTGGCATCGTAAAACTGAAATCCTGTATAATTCGGGTTACTTGGATCATTTGCCTGAGTCAGAAAATATGCCGTCGGACAAGGCGTATATAAAGCTGATGACCACAATCCCCTTCCGTAAGTACCTGCCCTGATTAAGCCTGAGGTCTTATTTATTTCAAGATCAAAAACCGGCATAGTCGGCAAACCATTCATGTAGGGTATCCAGTCTCCTAATGTTGCATTGCGATAGTAAACGCCAATGTCAGTCCCAATATACAAAGCATCATCGGGTGAACCATTGTTATCTTCATAAGCAATGCAATTCACTGCTACGTTAGGAAGAGTTCCCGAGATATTCGTCCAGTTGGCACCACCATTTGAAGATGCATAAACTTTCAAGCCTGTGCTGTATCCACTAACAGTGACAAAAACATCCATTGAATTATCGGGATTAACCGCAATAAAAGTAATACTGAGTCCAGGCAATCCGGCACTAATACTTGTCCAGGTTGCTGCTGCATCGTCTGATCGCCAGATAGAAGTTCCGTTGGATGCATATATCCGACCAGTAAAACTGGTTCCCATCGCCATGGCTCCACGACCATCCACACCGGTATTTGTCCAGGATGCACCTCCGTTGGTACTTTTATAAACATCGGAGTAACCAGCATATAGGATACTTGAGTTTAATGGATCCATAATATAAGGCGTTACCCAGCTTCCGCTCGATCCGGAGGGCTGAATACCCGAATAAGAAGTACCACCATTGGTTGATTTAACCAAACCACCATATTGAGATGAATAATAAAGAATGTTGGAATTTGAATGGTCAACCATACAATCCATTCCATCAGCACCAAGAATGTGTTGCATGTTTGTACCGCCAATCCATTTATTTGATCCGTTATCCTGAGTACCTCCAATTAATAAATTTGAATTCGACTCAAGTCCGGCTATTCGGTACCATTGGGTATTTGAGATTCCTGCTGTCAGGTCAGTCCAGTTTAAACCAAAGTCGGTTGACCTGAAAATTCCTCCGTCGCTACAGCAATACAAATAGTTATTTAAAGGGTTTATAGCCAGATCGTGAATATCTGCATGAGTGTATCCAATGGTATTTCCACGGGTATCCCACCAGGAAGAAATGGTCCATGTTGAGCCCCAGTTTGAAGATGTCCAGGTATTAATACCCCCGACAATTACATCATAGGAGTTGGTACGGGAAACAGTCATAGCAAGATCATACGTAGTCTGATGATCGCTGTCGTTTCCGGTTGATGAATAGCCAAGCAAATTAGGGGTAGTTGACCGGGTTGAAAAACTTGTACCACTATTGGTCGAAAGATAAAATCCTTTGAAGGCTCCGACCGCTGTTGGAGGCCCTCCAAACAGATAAACATAATTTGCATTTGCAGGAGACACTCCAATAGCAATTCTGGTGCATCCAGTTGGCATCCCCGAAGTTATCTGGGTCCATGTTTCACCCGTATCAGTAGATCTGTGAAATGTTGAGGTTCCGGATACATAAACATAAGTCGGATCACCAGGTTTAAATTCAATATCCCTGTAAGAACCACTTAGTACCTGTGTCCAGGTCACGCCTCCGTTTGTCGTTTTGTGTACACCAGAATTTGTAACTGCAAATAAAATATTGCTATTGGTCGGATGCATTATTAGTTTATATCCCCTAACGGTAGAAGTGGTTGAGTAGGACAATCCTGTGCTTAGCCAGGTAACTCCTCCGTTGGTTGATTTTAATACACCAATACATTGTGTATCACCACCATCACCATCTCCGGTAAGGATATAGATAATATTCGGGTTGGTATAATTAATAGCAATTCCCGAAACCCCAATCCTGGGCATCCCATCGGTGAGCGGAGTCCAGGCACCACCACCATTGGTTGTACGCCATAATCCGCCTGAAGGCATTCCAACGTAAAAAGTATTGGAAAGTGTTGGGTGGAACGCAATTACATTAATTCTGCCTATCCCCGGATTATACCCGTTTAGATTCGTGTAGGTAGTTGGCCCCAACGAACTCCAATATCCATTTGTAACATTTGGGGCCATAACTCCGCCCGGGCTGTATTTTTGTTTGTGTTCCAGATATGACTCCAGTGTTTTCGCGGTTACATTAATAACTTTCCCATCCGGCGAAAGCCTGTTCTGATGGAAGTATTCCCATCGCTTCCACTGCGTGTATCCTGAGCCCCGGCCTTTGTCCTTTGTTGCATAATACTGTTCGACATTTTGCTGAATTGTTGTAAAATCATCAGTTGTCGAATTCAGCCACAAATCAGATGGTGATTCCTGCTGCCCAAAAAGGCCGAAAGCAAGCATAAGGAACAGGAATGTGATATTTATGTGAATAAACTTTTTCATAAGCTTCTGTTTCTTAATGATAATAATTTGCAAGAAGAAATCTCTGTCAAATCAGGAATTTCTCCTAAAAGTTATCGTACAGGCTGTTCGCCGGCCGGTTGTGTGTTTGGGCCTTTGACGCTTCGAAAATTCTGAACATTATCATTTTCAGCAGGAAACTGCTGAGTTTGCTCTCCTTTTATTTCCCGGAAATTAACAACATTGCCCGATGGTTTTTCAACAGGCTGACCAGTATTCGGATCAACTGAATTGCTGTTTTCATCCGGTCTGGTGTACTCAATTTTGGGAATTGCAACAGATTGAACCACTTTTTCAGCTTCCAATTCAAGTTTCGGATCGGTAGCAGTTGTGGAAAGTTTTGCCGGTGCACTCACTACGTCAGCCTGATCGAATTCTGCTTTGGCATCAATGTAAGGTGTGGTTGGTTTTGCTGGGTTTGCAGTAGCACTTGCTGACAGCAAGTCCTTTTCCTGTTGCGAAAGTTTCGGGTCAATCGCTATGATGTTAGGGTCCCTTGTATCGGAACCTATCGTTGACTGCTGTGCCATTAAAGAGGTGTAAGAAATAGCGCATACACCTATAATCAGGGAGAAGCAGATTTTTTTGACGATCTTTTCCATCTTTTTTAGTTTAGAATGTGGAAGAAAATACCATTTATAAACGTTCAAAAATTGTGAACGTTATCTTTGAGACTTCAACTCAGTAAGTTCAATACTAAGTTGATCAATCAGTTTTTGCTGGTTGATCAGATGGAGAGTTAATTCCTCAACTTTTTCGAGCAACATTTTTTGCATTGTTCCAACCTGAATACCTTCAGATTCGATCTGTTTTGCTGATGGAATCCCCGGCAGATGCCTGTTTTCTTTTATGCTGTTTTCAAGATCATACAAATTTGTGAGGTTGTAATCAGGTGAGAAAACATAATCGGGCCAACTTCCAAATGCTTGTACAAGTACTTCAGTACAAACAATTTTTCCATTAACAGATAAACTGTAACCTGTTGCCTGTGTTGTAGTCCCAATCCGCAAATCACCTGACATATAAGTACTGCCAACAAAATATCCACCCCAGTTGGTTGCTCCGCCGCTGGCAGAACCATAAATACCTATCCGGGTTCCAACTCCTGTACCTGATGTGGATCCAAACACTCCATATGAAGTACCTGAATAGTTACCAGCATTTGCATATCCTTGTACGCCTCTATAGCCTCCCGTACCATAAACACCAATTCCGTACCCGGGTTGTGGAACCGAGTATCCGTCAATGGCCCGTGTATCAGCGAAAGTATTATGCCTAACCTGCGATGATAGCAGGGTAAATAAGGAGTCAGCAGCTCCTTCTCCATCTCTGAAACCTTCAATCAGGATACGTCCTTTAAACTGACCGGCATAATTGGTTTGGCCACCTTTTGCTTCTGCATAAACAGCATTATTTGTTGCAGTTGCGTTAATACCATCAGCTACAAACAAACCGCCATAATTTATAGAATTCACATCATTATTCCAACCAATTACACCTGCTCCGTTTCCGCCTATCCCGGGTTTAATACCCAAAACACCGGCATTAACAACATTTATTGGAACTCCCAGAGTTTGTGGTTGGAGCACGCCCAACATACCTGTTGCATAAACATTAGCTCCACTCTGGTCATTACCTCGCACTGCTGCTTTACCTATTACATAATTGGTAACATTTAATCCGAATTGATCCGGGTCTGTTAAGCCAATACCTACCCTTCCACTGGAAAAGTAAATATCTGAACCACTGGGCAACCAGTAGTCGCTTGTAGAAGTTCCAACCCGCTGCCATGCAGAGCCATTATAGAAGTAATAGCCAGGTGTATTGTCGGTTTGATAAATCAACAAACCAACTACCGGAGATGCTGGCCTTTGGGCCAAAGTCATCCGTGGTGCAAGAAATCCTCTTCCGGTTGCTTTTACGTCCAACATTGCCGAATTATCAGGCGATGAACCATCAATGTTTATAGCAACCTGTGCATGTGCATCAATACAGAATGCAAGAATTAAAAGAATGAATAGGTTTTTCATACGACTAATTTTTTAGTGTTTGACTTTTCATTTTTAAAACAAGAAAGAATAAGCATTTAAGCCGAAATCGTGGGAGGTAGTTGGTGCAGAAACCCATATCAGACAATGGGCACAAGTAGGTGGATTTGTGTATTTCAGTTTGGGAACAACACAATCCTTGGAAACAGCAAACAATGAGTGGCGTAAGAGCTACGGGCAGTATCCTTGCTTCAGAAGCAGGAAGTAGTCTATTTATAGTAAGTACAAATGAAACAATGACAAGTTTTGTTTTGTTCAATAAAAATAAAAACAATTAAACTTAGCATTGTCATGATATTAAACAAGAGGAAGTTACATCCAGATGCCTCTATTAGGAAAACGGCAGTAAAACGAGGAAATGAATTAATAAAGAGAAACGGGAAGTTAGAAAGTAGTTCAGCCAAGTGAAATAACAATAACAGCGGGAAGGAGCAGTTTGTTAAATTAGAGTGCAGTAATCATAAGAAAATAAATATCCGAAACGCACCCTAAAAAACCATTTCTCAACAGGAAAACCCATATACAAATATAAGGGGTGAATCTCTAAAAAGCAATTTTTTTTACTTTTTTTAATGATACCAACTTCTAATTATTGTGCATAACCCAAATAACATCCACGTTTACAGACCAACTTTTTGCCTGGAAATGTGACTTACCAAAAACCTGATAAAACAGAATCATTCGCAATTTCTCCTGCTCACTAAACAGAAAAATTTAGCGCCAATATAAGATAAATTATGCATTAAATAAGAATCAATCCAGGAATCAAGAAATGCTGAAAAACACCTGTAACATCAAATACTTCATAGTTGAACATGCTTTACCAAAGCTTCATATAAGAGCAACCTGACCCGGCTACTATCTAGCCTTTCACAAATTTAAACTTTTCCACTTTAGTACCAGTATTAATCGAGATAAAGTACATTCCTGAAGTAAGATTTCTCAGATCAACAGTGATACCAGCTCCTTGAACTGAATACCTGATTTCAATTTCCTTACCATAACTATCAATCATTACAATATCAATCAAATTATTCTGTTGCAATGGTATTCTCAGAAAATCATATGCCGGATTCGGATAAATAACTGCCTCATCGTATTTTCTTATAAGAGTATCAAGATTTGAAGCTGAAATTAACCACTGATCAGGATCAAACTCCACCGATTCAATTTCAAAATCGGTATAAATATAGAATACCTGATAATTGGAATTATGGTTGAATGTAATGGTTGTATCCCCTTCTGCTCCATAAAACCTAACTGGAACAGGCATTTCGAAGAATGACACCGAAGGGTCGGATTGTGTCTGACTAATTTCCACTTTGTAGTCGTTTGATGCCATTTGGTAACATCTAACCTGGTAGGAAGGGAAGCCCTGCCCATAATACCAATCGTTCAGAAATTCAGTCAGGTCTTTACCTGATTCTGATTCAAGATGGGAAATAAGGTCGGAAGTTCCCGCGAAACTATATTTCAGATCAACATCATTGAGGTAGTTGCGGCAGGCCGAAAAAAATGCTACATCCCCACAAACCCATCGGAGCATGTGCAACAACAGCGCCCCTTTGCTATATGAAAGGCGTGGACTGAAAATCCTGCTTACACTGCTGGTATCATTAACATAAACAGATCCATCAGGCTCTGACGTTACATAACTGATATTCTGAGACTTCCAGAAAGGCCAGTAATACCCATTAAATAAATGCTCATAAGAAAGTCCGGAAAGGTAGGTTGCAAAACCTTCGTTTAACCAGATATCTTTCCATGAATTAAGGGTAACCATGTTTCCAAACCATTGATGCGCAAGCTCATGAGCGATTATCTCGAAATCGAACCTACCCATAAACGACATGGTTTGATGTTCCATGCCACCACCCCAGCCAAACTGAGCGTGTCCATATTTTTCATTTACAAATGGATAAGGAGTGAATAATTCGCTGTATAATTCCATCACCATAGCAGTCTGAGCCGTGCTATTCATTATTTGTGCCTTTTCTTCGGGGTAAACATAATTCAAAATTTCGACCGGCGAACCATCAGGATAAGCAAAATCGGAATATACTTCGTAATTGGTAACCGCAAAAGCGATAAGATATGGCACTATTGGATATCGATGCTTCCAGTGGCAGGTTCGTATACCCGACAGAACCTGATCGCTCACCAGNNTAAGGTTCGGAAAGTGTCCAGATGGCAGGAACAGAGTCATGAATCTCCCTCCCAACCGATCCAAAACCATCGCCGGTTTCAGGAATACCTGAATAAAATATTTCAACTCCCAGCTGTTCTCCTATTACATGGTTTCCCGGAATTGAAATTGAGAGCGCGTATTCCCCGGTATGGTTAAAACTAACGGGATCGCCATTAAAAAGAATCTTTTGAATCGCAAATGAAGTGGATAGCTCCATTCCGATTCCAGATGACAGGTCACCCACTACTTCAAAAAGGGTATAAACAGAACCGCCAATGGTATCGGTTGAAGGATCAATATCGAGGTCAAACCGGAGGTATTTTACATCATAATTTGTAAAATTGCCAGATTGCGAAGACTTTAAACTGCCTCCATGGCGCGCTTTTTCAGAACAATGCACAACTCCCGAACCAGGCACCACCTGAGCATAGCCACTAAGAATGACCACCAAAAAAAACAAAAAGCAAAAAGCAGTGTGCCTTTTTTTCATAAAAAATCCGACTATAGTAAGTTTGGTCTGCTAAAATTAACATTTTTCAGGCAATTGAGTTAATTTGTGAAAGTTTAAATCCCGATCATTTTCGACCATACAGCCATAACTATCAGATTGATAATATGAACTCGCAAATACCTACCTGACCTAAATTGCGTTATAGTTTTCCGCCAAGCATAAAAATTCTGCATCTTTGCAAAAGCAATCCAACTTATGGCCAGGCAGACTTCATACACATCTCTATTTTCAGGATTTTTACCAGCTTTACTTATTTTTCTGGCATCCTGTGCCAACCCTGTCGCTCCCAGCGGAGGCCCGAAAGACACAACGCCACCAGAAATAATAAAAGAAATCCCTGCAAATCAGAGTGTTAATTTTAGTTCGGACAGGGTAATCCTCACCTTCAGCGAATTTGTGATGCTGAAAGACATTGCAACCCAAATGGTTGTTTCACCGCCAATGGCCGAACAACCTGTATTTACAACAAGGGGTAAAAGCTTGATTATGAAGCTCGAAGAACCACTTCGAAGCAATACAACCTATAACTTCTTTTTTGGAAACTCAATTGTTGACATTACCGAAGGAAACCCGTTAGCCGGATTTCAATTTACATTTTCCACTGGCCCGATTCTCGATTCGTTGACTATTGGAGGAAAACTGATTGATGCTTATACAAATAAACCGGTTAAAGATGCTTTTGTAATGCTTTACGATTCAATTTACGACTCAATTCCATATAAATCTCGGCCTTATTATATTGCCCGCACCGGCAACTCAGGCGAATTTAACCTGAACAATCTGCGCGACAATAAATACCTGATGTTTGCAATCACTGATATCAATGCAGATTACATGTACAATCTTCCAAATGAGGACATTGCCTTTGCCGACAGCCTGATTCGCCCGCATATTCCAGTAAAGCCAATTATAGAAACCGATACAACAAAAAGAGATTCAATAACAGAAAAATTGCCGAATGTTCCGGTTTATACTTTGCGTCATTTCAGGGAATCAGATTCTGTTCAGAAGCTTCTCAAAACTTCGTTACTGAGTGAAAATGTAATTTCAATCGTCTTTAAGTACCCTGTTAAGAAGCCGGTTTTTACAACTTTAAAACCTGTGCTTACCGGCGATTGGAATATTACCGGATATAATAAAACCCATGACACACTAACCTTATGGCTGCCCGGCTCTGTGGCTGATAGTTTGAAAATGGTCGTTGCAGATTCTGGCTATACCAATGATACAGTAGAGCTTTCGCTGAAACCACGCGAAGTGAATTTTGGCAGAAACAAGCAGAAAAGTTCAACAGAAATCAGTCCTAAACTTGGCATAAAACACAATCTTGTTAGCTCACGCATAAAACCTTACGGATTGATTCATCTGAATTTTTCGGAGCCCCTGACCCAATATGATTTCAATAAAATAACACTGATTGCTGATTCTATTTTGTTGAAGCCTGACTTTGAGTTTGAAGACTCAATTAAAACTACCTTGAAGATTTCCCATGAATGGAAAGAAGGCCAGTCTTACCAACTGATATTAAACGACAGCGCTTTTGCAGGAGTATTCGGGCATTATAATGACAGCATTGCATTCCGGTTTTCCGCATTCACCGAAGCAGAAACATCATCGCTTAAACTGCTAATAACCATTCCTAAAGAAGGTATGGATTACATCATTCAACTGATGACCAGTCAGGAAAAAATAGTAGAACAAAAAGTCATAAACAGTAATTCTACGATCAATTTCACTTACCTGAAGCCAGATAAATATAGAGTGAAAGTCATTTATGACACCAACCGGAATGGACGCTGGGATACAGGCAATTACCTAAAAAAACGTCAGCCAGAATACATAGATTATCACCCGAAAGAGTTTGAACTTCGCGCTAACTGGGTGATGGAGGAAGATTGGGCAATTCCCCCGATTCCTGCGGAATAGAAACAAAAAACCCGAAAGAACTCCAAAACTGGAAATCTTCCGGGTTATTCATGTTAACTGAAGGAAATTATCTATCGAAACCAGATAAAACTATCCGTTGCACTTATCAATACACTGGATAATTTCAGTTAATGACGATGATTTAACCGAATAATGAATTTGTTTTCCTTCTCTTTTTGAGACAAGAACACCCTTACTTTTGAGAATATTCAGGTGATGCGAAGCAGCAGCCTGTTCAATTTTGAGGTACTCATAAATCTCAGTTACACTTAATTTTTTCTTTTCGTTAAGCAGATCAATAACCGCGATCCGCATTGGATGAGCAATAGCACGCAGCTTGCTGGCGGCTGCCTCAAGTTTAACGATGTCTAATACAATGTCTTTTGCCATAACGCGAATAGTTTAAATATTTTCAGCAAAGGTACATAATAAATTTTATATTATTAGAATATGTAACCTATCTAAGTTTTTTTATTTGAACAAAGTTGTGAAATTAAAAGTTGTACCATCAAAAATGCCTTTATCGCTCAATTTAATAGCCGGAATTACCAGCAGTGCCATAAAGGATAAAGTCATAAAAGGGGCATCCAGTTCCGAACCTAGCTTCATAACAGATTGATTCATAGAGCTGTAAAGATCTGCGATTTGATATCCGTCCCCATCTGACATAAGCCCGGCAACAGGAAGTGGCAGCACCCCGCTTTCTTTGCCATCTACATAAGATATTCCGCCCTTTACATCAATCAGCAGGTTTACTGCCTTAACAATGGAAGCATCATCAACTCCTACAGCTATGATATTATGGCTATCGTGCGCAACTGTTGAAGCAATTGCACCCCTTTTGAAACCAAAACCACTCACGAAATCAATGGCAGGATCGGCATGACTGTAGCGGTTCATTACCATCATCTTCAAAACATCATCTTCAACTGAACTAACTACATTGCCATCTACTATCTTTGCTTTATGAAGTTTTTGAACTGTAATCAACTGTCCTTCAAGAGCCTGCTGAACTTTAATGCAATCAGACAAAGCTTTTACTTCAAGATCAGCAACTTTCAATTTTCTGGCATTAAACAGATTGATGGGCTTTTCAATAACAGATTCAATCAGCGTTTTTCCATTTTCAGCAACTTTAATACCATCCACATAAGTTGATATAACATTAAAGCTATCGGGATGATCAACAACAATAAAATCGGCTTTATCGCCAAGCTGAAGTAAACCAGATTCAAGATTATAATGTCGAACCGGATTCAGTGTGCAGGCTCTCATAATTTCCATAAATCTGTAACCAGCTTTTAACGAGCGCTTTACAAGCAGGTTGATGTGCCCGTTTACAAGATCATCGGGATGTTTATCATCAGAGCAAAACATTATCTCCTGAGGGTATTCGGAAATCAAGGGGATCAATTCGTCAAAATTACGCGCAGCACTTCCTTCCCTGATCAAAATCTTCATCCCGGCCTTGATTTTGTCTATTGCTTCTTCGGTAGTAAAACATTCATGGTCGGTTGAAATTCCAGCATTTGCGTATGCAATTGCATCCTCTCCATCGAGACCCGGGGCGTGTCCGTCAACAGGTTTCCCATACTTTTTGGCAGATGCGAGTTTCTTCATCACANNGCCGGAACGCAGGCCGGAGCACCAAAGTAAAACCTGAAAGGAACTTTACGGCCATTTTCGATCATAAACCGAATGCCCTCTTTTCCTAAAACATTGGCAATTTCGTGGGGATCAGAAACCGTGGTTGTAGTTCCATGCACAACCGACAAGCGCGCAAACTCTGACGGAAGCAACATCGAACTTTCGATATGCACATGGGCATCAATCAATCCGGGCAAAATATAATGGCCTTCTGCATGTTCAAAATGTTCAACAGCGACTATCTTACCATCTTCAATTTCAATTCTCCCCGGGAATATTTTTCCACTGACTACATCAACAATCTGGCCTGTAACCGAAAAAAATCCTGAATTCAAATTCATTGATTCTGCGTTTATTCTATTGTTTAATTTTCTTATAAGTGAATTTTGATTTCCTGAGATCCTGTATATAAAAACCTTTTACCAGCTTATTGCACAGCCTCGCGCATACTTTTATAAACCGGAATTATTTCAACATCCATATTATGTAGCTCTTCTTTAGCTTTTTCAAAATCGTCGGTAAAGCCGAGTAAGAAGCCACCTCCACCTGAGCCACACAGCTTAAGGTAATAGGATTGGGATTCTAGGCCATTCCGCCAAATCTTCTTAAATGTTTCGGGAATCATTGGCGCCAGATTATCATAAAGAAATCCAGAGAGCTCCTTAAGACTTGAAAAGAATTTCCTGGTCTCTCCCTTTATCAGACTTTTAATGCACGCATCGTTCAGAGGAATCATCTGTTCGCGAACCCTGCTCATAAAATCGTCAATTTTACAATTATCGAGGAATAAATTAACCAGTGGGCCGGTTTTGCCAGGATTGCCTGTATTAATGAGGAATATTGCCCCTTTCTCGTCGTGCTTGTTACGTGGTATTCCCACCATACAAATGTCTTTCTTGTTATGAATCAGCAACGGATGCTTGATATAACAGTTTAGAGGGTCCATGCCCGAACTGGTGCCATGAAAATAGGATTCCAACTGGGAAAAAATATTTTTCAACTTCAGAATCTCACTTTTCGGCAAACGTCTGTTACCGGGTATACGGCCGGATACATATTTCTCATAAAGCGCAGCCACAAGTGCTCCGGAACTTCCTATACCATAGCCTTGCGGGATAGTAGATTCGAAGTAAAGGCTGTGGTTAATATCATCTTCGAAGGCATCTATATTAAAGTCGCACAAAAGTGCATTCTCATCTTTCAATTTGCGGATATACAAAGCATACTCGCGCAACAGCCGGTTTGAGCTCACAGCAAAATCATAGTCGGTGTATTTATCGTCCCTGATAAAGCTGAGCTCACCACTGAAATGGGCATAAGGTATTGTTAGTCCCATAGAGTCGCACAATATGCTATATTCTCCGAAAAGAAGGATTTTCGCGTAAAAAATCCCTGATCTGTTTTTCATTTTATTTGCAATTTAATTTAACCGGGCCTCTTCCCATTTTGTCATCAATCGAGGTTCGGTTGAAACAAAAATCTTTCAATTCTTCAATCAAAGGTTTTAACTTTTCTGAATCCCTTTCGGGGTAAAGCAAATGTACATTTGGACCAGCGTCCAGTGTAAAACAAACATGCAACCCACTTTGTTTCCGGTAATCAATTACTTTTTCAATGATTTTCAGCGAGTTGGGATGCATTAAGACATATCCGGGCTTTGAAGTCATCATCATAGCATGAAGACTTAATGCTTCATTTTCTGTTATTGTTGCAAATGTTTCCCAATCGCCCTGTTGCAAAGCGATGAGAATCGAACTGAGATTAGCTTCTGCCTGACTGAATCGCGCCTCAGCATAAACATGACCTTTCATAAGATTATGACCTACGCTGCTCGATACTTTTTTTGTACCTGGATCAACAATCAGAATTGTATCGTGCAATTTGGTGAATAAATCGTTCGGTTCAAACGGCAGAGTTACGGCATAATCATCATCTGAGTTTTTAATTGATGAATGTTTACCCCAGACAGCAAAATTCCCATACACTGAACGGCAGGCACTTCCCGAACCCAATCTTGAAATAAAAGATGCTTTTCGCAGAAATGCTTCACGATCAGACTGAACACCCATAATTTCTTCTTCGATAGAACAAAGACAAAGCGATAATGCACTCATAGCAGATGCTGAAGAAGCTATCCCTGCAGAATGGGGGAAATTATTCCCGCTTTCAATATTCAAAGCCATATCCTTTAAAAAATCAAAATGAGGAATTATAGATTTTAAAAAAAGTTGGATGCGTAAACCAAAAGAGTGATTTAATTCCCCTTCGAAACGAAATGATACTATCGGACCACTTCCAGCTTTAACAGGATCAGCACTGACACGGGTAATTGTATAGGCCTCGTCCAGGGTAACACTAAGCGATGAATTGGACGGGATCTGAATTCCCTTCTTACCCCAATACTTTATGAGCGCAATATTGGAAGGGCTCTTCCAACAAGCCGAATAGTTATTACCCGATATATTTGCTGATACTGTCATCTCCTGTGGCATTAAACTTGGACAGCCTTTATATCGAACCGGTTATGATTAAGCGCATCATAGGGAATCACAGTGTTGTGCATTTTACTGCTAAAGTAATCCTTTATATAATCTTTTCCTAAAGCTGAAACGGCCAGTATAAAATCGCCTCCCCAGGCCCCGAGAGACTTAACTGCACCTTCAAATTCGGGAAACAAACGACTTTTGACGGTTGCGCGATTTAGTACTTTGCTCAGAATAGCTTCGTGTTCCGTTAGTAAGGAGATAAATTTATATATATCCTTTTCAGTGGCAATCAAATCAGAGATTCTACTAAGCCTTTCAATTTCAATAGAATAATCAATACCTGTAGATTTCGTGAAAGCTTCCACTTCCAAATCTGAATGCTGCTTTGCCCCAAGATAAACAAGAAACATATTCTCGGCAAAGGGTGGATTAAAATCAACAGCTTCTACCATCGGAAGTGCATCGGTCAGACTATAAAAAATCGCTCTATCTGAATTGCTGCAGGCCACATCATAACCAGAACCCTTTGAAACATTCCGGTGCAATTGCATCGCATCAATCCCTGCCCAACCAGCAATGAGGCTTATCAGGGTTGAACTGCTACCGAATCCGTAATTTCGGTTAAATTCAAGCTCTGTTATAACAGAAATCCCGGTCTTTGTGTAAAGAAAAGCAGGATTTAACAATCGTGCAGCCTGTAAAAGCTTAATAAGTCTGGCAGAAACAGCATAATCTGACGCTTCAATTTCTGTAATTTCAGGAAGGTAATATTTTGCGCTAAACCACTTACCATCAGTATCATAAGCTTCCCAATGAAGTACACCTGGAATACTGATCTCTTCAAATGCAAGTTTTTGACCAACCACCAAAGGAACAGCTAGTGCCTTGGCACCAACCAGAACAAGATATTCTCCTGTCAGCAGTATTTTTCCGTTGGCATGCAGTGTGTTCATGACTTGCATTAATTCTTTGGATGACCGTTTCTTACTGATTGAATAAAAGATGCTACCAGGTTGTGCGATACTTTATGATGTTTAAAAAATTCGACTGCTGAAGCTTTTTCAGACTCAGTAGCTTTGTATACATTCAAAATATTAAGCAAGTGCATTTTCATGTGTCCCAATTGTATTCCTTTAGTTGTCAATGTCTTGACAGCGCTGAAATTATTGGCCAGCCCCATGGTTGCAGCAATCATCATCAACTCAGTTGCCCCTGGGTTATGCAGCAATTGCAGTGAAAATTTTGCCATAGGGTGCAGGGAGGTAAGACCTCCAACCGTCCCGATTGAAATTGGCAGGGTGAGGCTGTACTTAAAACGCCCATTCTCAATTTTGACCTGAGTCAGGCTCCGGTATTTTCCGTCACGGGCTGCATAAGCATGGCCACAGGCTTCAATTGCCCTGAAATCGTTTCCTGTTGCCAGTGCCACAGAATCAATTCCATTAAAAATTCCTTTATTGTGCGTGGTGGCCCTGTAAACATCAACATTGGCGATATTTACGGCCTTTTCAAACTTCCATACAAACTCCTCAGCGGTCAACGATTCATCCACCCCTTCAAAATCTGTCACATCGCATTCAACCCAGGTTTTAACAAGGCATTCGGGGGTATAATTCGAAAGAATTGACATAATTACATTCAAAGTGCCCGGTGCAAATAGCCCGCTGTTATCAACATAATCCCTTAATCCGGCAGCATACTCTTCGAGGCATGAGTTGATAAAATTGGCTCCCATTGAATCGCGGGTGTCAAATTTGACCCTGAGTTGATAATAATCAGCAATTTCGTGCGTCATATCAACAAGTTCCATATCAATTACGCCTCCTCCCCGACTCTCCATATTGGAGGTTATACCGCTGGTCCGTTCGAGCAAGGTTTTCTTCAATGTCGGAAACTTTTGCTGAAGAACGGTAAAATCACCATTCCAGATAAAGTGAACCTGCCCGATTTTAACAGTTGAAATAACTTCACTGTGAAAACCGCCCTTATCTGACCAGAATTTAGCACTCTTTGCAGCAGCAGCAATAACTGAGCTCTCCTCAATTACCATGGGAACCATGTACATGTGTCCGTTAATAAGAACATTCGGAGCAATCCCGTAAGGAAAATAGTAATTAGTAAGGGTATTTTCACTGAACTCATCAAAGAGTTTCTGCACAACCGGATCGTTATTCCAAAACGATTTCAGCTCTTTCTCTACTGCCAGGGGATTAGGCGAACCAGAAGCTATTAAGCTTATTTTCTGTTCTTTAGACAGTTTTGAGAATCCGGAAATTATTTTATTATCGTTCATTCAATCTGTTTTATCAAGGCTATCTATCAGCAATTTATCCTGTTTCTGGCCTTAAAATAAATCAATGTGCAAAATTATGTTTTTCAATGGGTTCTGCGCTTCGCTAACCGAAATATTTGTAAACATAAACGGTTTTGTTGCATCAGTTCTATTTATAAACCGTAAGGAAGTTGTTTTGTTCAATATTTTATTGTTTTTATTAAACAAAATTATTTTGCACAAGCGCTAACCTGAACAACGCCAAAAAATCGTAATATTGAAAACGCTTAACTAAAGTTAAATTATGGTTGTTTATGTCAATAACATTGAAGTAAAGGTATTTGCAGGAGCAACTGCCGTGAATGCAATTCAGTCGTACTACCGGTCAATTCAATCTAAAATTCCGTGCCCTCTGCCGCTTATTTACGATAAATATGGCAACGAAATTGAACCGGATGGTGAGCTTACCGCGAAAAATCATTTGTTTATAATAGAATCAACCAACTTCATCAATCATGAATAAAATATTTTTTCTTGTTACAGCATTGTTTATTCTAACTGCCGGCAAAGCGCAGACCAACATTGGCACCGATACCACAACCGTTATTATCCTGTCGGCCAATGATATGCATGCGAAAATTGATAATTTCCCCAAATTCAAAGCTCTGGTAGATAATTACAGGCAGCACTATGAGAATGTGCTGGTTGTTTCAGCAGGTGACATGTTTACAGGGAATCCAATTGTTGATCAATATCCTGATAAAGGATTCCCAATGATAGAACTTATGAACAGGGTAGGATTCACAATCGGGACCATTGGAAATCACGAATTTGACTATGGCCAGGAGACATTGAAGAAACGGATAGCACAGGCTCAGTTTCCTTTGATCAGTGCGAATATTGCCTCGCCAGATTCTATCGGGATAAACCCTGACGCCTACCGGATTGTCAGCCTGAATAACGGGATTAAAATCGGGTTTGTCGGAGCTATACAGCTAAATTCGGAAGGCTTGCCTGATTCACATCCCTCGAAACTCGGTGGCATTCAGTTTACAGATGGAATTACGCGGATAAAGGAATACCGCAGCTTGCGTGATAGCTGCAATATCTTCGTCGGGCTTACCCATCTTGGTTTTGAAGATGATGTTGAGCTTGCGAATCAGTTTGGCGAATTCGATGTTATTTTGGGTGGACATTCCCATACACTGGTAACCAATCCGGTTGAATACAACAGTGTGCTGGTGATGCAGGCAGGCTCTAGCCTGAAAAACCTTGGACTGATAACCATCAAACTGGTTGGCGGAAAAGTGGTTTCAAAAAAGGCAGAGTTGATCAGCGTACTTGATTACCCTGAAGTTGACTCAACGCTACTGAGCATAGTTCACCGCTTTAACGACAATAAGGAACTAAATAAGGTTATCGGCACCGCCCAAAACGACATAACAGGCAACGATGAGCTTGGCAGCCTGATGACTGATGGGATGTGCTCACTTGACGAAATTGAAATTGCTTTCCAGAATGTTGGTGGCATCAGGGTTGATATACTGCCTAAAGGCAATATTACCATTAAGGATGTGTATAAACTCGACCCTTTTGGAAATGAGATTATCTTACTTAAAATGAATGTTTCCGAAATTAAATCGCTGATTCTGAATGCATTTAACCGTGAAAAAGCCATTGATCTGGTTGCATCCGGAATTGCCTACACGGTGATTGCCAATAGTAAAGGAATTGGAACAGAAGTGAAACTTTTTATGCCTGATGGCTCAGATGTTGATGCAAGCAAAGTGTTTGCCACCGGCCTGAGCAGTTATATTGTCAGCAGTTATGACTTCAAGCATGAAGACCCGGGACAATCGTTATATACCACAACTGCCCAGGCACTTATTAACTTCATTTCAGCTAAAAAAGAAGTTAATTATACCGGCATAAAAAGGGTTTTTGTAAGCCAACAGGCTGATTAATTCCAGAGGTTTACCACTTCTCTTCCGGAGCAACCACAACCGGGGCCATACCGGCTTTCAGGCTTTCAATCAATTCTTTAACTTTTGTATCAACCTGAACGAGGTAAGAATCCCAAAGTGGAGAATACATCTTATCTGTTTTATCGAACCAGCGCTCGATCGGGAAGCGCGATGATTGTCTCAGAGTCAGGTCAGTAATAGTATAACGGTAACGACCATTTTTAAATTCGAGCTTCAGCAGATAATTTACGATACCGGCAACCAATTTTGAATCACCTTCCATGTTAATCAATTCGATGCGGTGGAGTATCTCGATAACCCCACTTTCGCGGTTACGCACCCGGCATACATCAGCCGGATTTTTATAATTTACATTTATCCATTCGTTGCAGCGAATGTATAAATCATCAGCCGTGCCAGACTCCTGAACCACTTCCTGATAAGTAATAAGCCCTGTATCTTTATCTATTGGCATTTGGGCAACACTACCCTGCTGTCCGAAAGAAAAATTAGAAAAGATTGAAAAAGAAGCAATAAACAAAAAAGCCAATATGCGTTTCATATCAAAAATTTATTTGTTTCCTGTTGATTTGAAGAGTTAAAAAACAAAAGTAATCAATTTAGCTATGCATACTTCATGCCAGAAAAAACCAAAGCCCCTGAATCGGGGCTTTGAAATATAATAAAGAAAACAGGGAGTTTTAGTACATTCCACCCATGCCGCCCATTCCGGGATTTGGCATAGCGGCTTCTTTTTCTTCTTTAATATCGGCAAGTACACATTCGGTAGTCAATAGCATACCTGCAATTGAAGCAGCATTTTCAAGTGCTACACGTGCAACTTTGGTTGGATCAATTACACCAGCATTCAAAAGGTTTTCATAAACTTCGGTGCGGGCGTTGAAGCCATAATCGTCTTTGCCTTCGCGCACTTTCTGAACGATAACCGATCCTTCGAGACCAGCATTGGCAACAATCTGCCTTAGCGGCTCTTCGAGGGCACGCTTAACAATAGCGATACCGGTATCTTCGTCTTCGTTGTCGCCTTTAACATCACCAAGCATTGAAATAGCCCTGATGTAAGCAACGCCTCCACCAGCAATAATACCCTCTTCAATAGCAGCACGGGTTGCGTGCAATGCATCGTCGAAACGGTCTTTTTTCTCTTTCATTTCAACTTCGCTGGCAGCTCCAACATAGATAACTGCAACTCCACCGGCAAGTTTAGCCAGGCGCTCCTGAAGTTTTTCACGATCGTAGTCAGATGTAGTTGTTTCAATCTGAGCTTTGATCATGTTAACGCGGGCTACGATATCTTCTTTTGTACCACGGCCACTAACGATGGTTGTATTTTCTTTATCAACTGAAACTTTCTCAGCCTGTCCAAGATAGGTAAGGTCAGCATCTTCAAGACGGTAACCTTTTTCTTCTGAAATAACAGTACCACCCGTCAAAATCGCGATATCTTCAAGCATTTCCTTGCGACGATCACCAAACCCAGGAGCTTTAACTGCAGCAATCTTCAGCGAACCACGTATTTTGTTCACTACAAGTGTAGCCAATGCTTCACCATCAACATCTTCGGCAATAATCAGCAAGGGACGTCCTGTTTGAACAGTTTTCTCAAGGATAGGAAGAAAATCCTTCATCACCGATATTTTCTTATCGTAAATGAGAATATAAGGATTTTCGAAAACAGCTTCCATCTTCTCGGTATCAGTAACGAAATAAGGAGAAATATATCCCCTGTCGAACTGCATACCTTCTACAACCTTCACTGTTGTTTCAATTCCCTTGGCTTCTTCGATGGTGATAACACCTTCTTTCTTAACCTTATTCATAGCCTCGGCAATTTTTTCGCCAATAAAGCTATCGTTGTTGGCCGAAATTGTAGCAACCTGTGTAATCTGATCGCTGCCTTCAACAATTTTAATTGAAATTGATTTCAGATAATCAACAACCTTTACAACTGCTTTGTCAATTCCACGTTTCAAATCCATTGGATTTGCCCCGGCTGTAACGTTTTTCATGCCGGTAGTAACAATAGCCTGGGCCAGAACCGTAGCGGTAGTGGTTCCATCACCAGCCACGTCAGAAGTTTTGGAAGCAACTTCCTTCACCATCTGAGCACCCATATTCTGAATACCATCTTTCAATTCAACTTCCTTGGCCACAGTAACACCATCCTTGGTAACTACCGGAGCGCCATAAGCTTTATCAATAATTACATTGCGACCTTTGGGACCAAGGGTAACTTTTACCGCGTTAGCAAGGGCATCAACACCCTTTTTCAGTTCTTCGCGGGCTTCAATATTAAAAACAATTTGTTTTGCCATTTTGAATACTTTTTAAAATTTAACAATTCTTACAATCATCAGATGATAGCAACGATATCAGATTCGCGCATAATCAGGTAGTCTTTACCTTCAACGCTGATTTCGGTTCCAGCATATTTTCCGTAAAGCACCAAATCACCAACTTTTACGGTGACAGGCTCATCTTTTTTGCCCGGGCCAACGGCCACTACAGTACCACGTTGTGGTTTTTCTTTGGCGGTATCAGGGATAATAATACCACCAGCAGTCTTTTGTTCAGCAACTGCGGGCTCAATCAATACACGGTCAGCTAATGGCTTTACATTCACTTGTGTCATTGTTATGGTTTTTATTGGTTTATGATTTAATTTCAAAATTCAAACGGCAACAGTCATATTTTATGCCAAAAGCCAGATTGCACTAAAATAAATGAATCCTAAAATACATTTGGATGAGTCTATAACACTGACTATCAGATTTCAACAGGTGTTATCTTATCAGGAAACTGACACAAGCACAGAGTTTTCGTGTCGGATAAAGCAAAAAAAATGTCAGATTGTAATGACAATCTGACATTATCTTATGAAGTAAAATCCTTGATTATTCTTCTGTAGGAGTAGTTTCTGCAGGAGGAGCTTCGAAATCCTGAACAGGTGCAGCCTGATCATTCATCAGTTGACGGAGTTCAGTATCTGAAGAGCGCGCCACATTAGCATTACGTGGAATTACAAAAATTGAGAACAGGCTGAGTGCCAACAGCACAATAGCAAGTGTCCAGGTGGTTCTTTCCAGAAAATCGGCGGTTTTTCTAACGCCCATAAACTGGTTTGAAGATGAAAAATTGGAGGCAAGTCCACCACCTTTTGAGTTCTGAACCAGCACAACCAGACCAAGTAAAACGCAGGTTATAAGAATCAGTACCGAAACTAAAATATAGGCTCCCATTTGATTATGTGTTATTTACGTTAAAATCAACCGCTGTTGCGGCTTTCGAGTATTTTTACAATTTGGGCTGCAAAGTAACTGCTTTTTTCCGGAATATTCAAACTTAATTTTTCATAAATTTTTATGGCCTTTTCGGGATTACCCTGAAGCAGGTGAATACGGGCAAGCGTCTCAGTTACAATATCATCATGATCTATACTGCTATTACGGGCTTTGTCAACCGGACTGAAGAAGCCACGCCTGGGCTGGGTAATGCGTGGTTCATTTTTTATAAACCGGTTGATTAGCTCAGCATTCGATTCGTGGCCTATCTTTTTGTCGCTTGTTTCCTGTCGCAGTGAAATCTTTTGCTTGTGTTCATCACCATGCAAGGTTTCATTTTTTAGTGAACGTGCTAAATCATAACCTGATGCCTGAGCCATTCCGGTCAGCAGTTCTTCAGGGAAACCGGCATCTTCTTCATCAGGCTTTTCATCCTGTTCTGCAATTTCCAATTCAGGCACATCGGGGCGCTCAAATTCATCCGGAATATTTGCCTCAATTTCATCGGGCAGATTTTCATCTTCATTCTCAGAACCAGTTACACCATCTGTTACAGACACTTTTCCTGTTTCCGTAGCCATATACTGAAGTTCAGCAAGCCTTCGGGCTACCACCTCCTGAAGTTTCAGCAGATGGGCTACTTCATCATCNNTTCCTCAACCTCAACAGGCTGAATAGCTTCAGGCACTTTGGATTCCTGCTCCGTTTCTGTGGAAACAGGGGTCGGTTTTGTCGGGATTTCTTCTTCAAGCAACCTGCGCAACTGCCTTCTGTCGCCTGCATAAGCTGCGGCCAGTTTAAGCTGACTATTAAACCTGATATTATTTACCTTCTTGTAGTTGAGTGCCAGCATCATTTGAACCGCCTGGCAATAGGGCAATTCCCTGGCAACCTGCTCTAGTAAGGGCAGGCTTTCGTGGCCTAGGATTTTGGGTTGCCTTATGTACGATTCAAACTGGGATGGCTTCATATTAAATTACCAGTTAACAACTGCTTTATTAAAGATATCATCAACGAGTGCCTCGTTAATCCGACTAATCAGGTCCAATTCAACCGAACCCAGATTCTGACTACTACTATAATCTTCGTATCGCGAGAAAGTTGTTTCAAAATCATCTTTAGGGCTGTATTTATTAACAAATCTGACACTTACAGTTATTTTAAGCCTGATAAGGGCAGCCTGTTGCGCCCCGGTAATTGCTACCGGTTCAGTAGAATACCCGGTTATTTCACCTTCAAGGTGAAGATCGCCATTACGTGGAACCAGACTTAAACTTGTCTGGGATGAGAATTTATCGCGCAAAGCTTCTGTAAATGACTGACTTAATGTCGGTTGAACCAGTTCTGCCTTATTAGGGAACAGAGAAACTGAAATCGTTTTGGCTTCTGCAGGAATGGATGCTCCTGTAAAAGTAAGGCTACAGCTTCCGATGGATGAAGATAGTATAATCAGCAAAAGATTCAAAGGAAGGAACCTTCTGTTCAAGAATCGCAGATAATTTTTTTTAGTTGATTCCATATTCCTTTATCTTCCTGTAGAGTGTGCGTTCAGAAATACCAAGTTCCAAGGCGGCATTTTTCCTTTTTCCTCCATGTTTCTCAATAGCTCTTTTTATCAGATCAATCTCTTTTTTCTGAATCGAAAGTGAATCATCTAGCACTTCGGGAGTATAGAATGTTTCAAGATTGTGGAGATCGGATCTGGGCTGAACTTCTATTCTTGGTGATGCAGCCGCATTTTCATCATATTCCTTGTAGAGTTGGGTCAGGATCGGTTTGTGTTCGCG
>DINP01000121.1:0-18351 GCA_002426025.1 Bacteroidales bacterium UBA5537
GGTGATCAATATGTTGTTATTCAGGGAGGGAATGGCCCACCCGTCGGCACAGTAACCGATTACGACGGAAATGTTTACGAAACCGTAGTGATTGGCACCCAAACCTGGATGAAGGAAAACTTACGCACCCTGCATTACAGCGACGGCAGCCCCATCGAAGAAGTGTATGCCTTCGATGATAACGAATCCAATGTAGCCACCTATGGTCGTTTATATACATGGAACGCGGTGATGGGAATTGCTAAAAATGGGTCAAGCAAGCAATGCAGCATCTGCCCGGATGGATGGCATATTCCCGATGGCGATGAAAGTGAGCTACTTGAAGATTTCCTTGGCGGCAATACGGTGGCGGGTGGCAAAATGAAAGAAACGGGTTATGCCTATTGGATAAGTCCGAATGAAGGTGCCACGAATGAATCCGGGTTTTCTGCCCGTGGCTCTGGAAGCAGAGGTGCATTGGGAAATTATGGTAACTATAAAGAAGCATTTTACATTTGGACTTCAGAGGAAAACAATGATTTAAAAGCTGTAAACTGGGGCTTATACTACAATACCGACAATTCAGCCGTGAACCAGGTGCATCCCAAAACCATGGGATATTCGGTCAGATGTTTAAAAGATTAATCAAATTAATCAAGTACAAAAACTAATCTTATGAAAAAATTTACTTTATTAATTGTTTCAATTGTTGCAACATTGTCCGTGTTTTCACAAATTACATTAAGTGGCAATATTAATTTATCAATCGGTGACACTTATCGATATGATGGATATGAGGAGGTAACAAATATTGATCCTGGAATTGGGGGAGCCAATATAGTGTGGGACTTTAGCACTATATCTGGTGAATTATTTATCGAAGGCAGCGGCGCCATTTGTGTTGATCCGGCAACAACACCTTTTGCCGATTCCAGCGCTGTCAATAATGCTAACATTTGTATAAGGAATATCGACAACCCTGATGTTGGTCCTTATCAATACCATGATAACGATAATTCATCTCAGAATTTACTTGCCATGGGATTTCTAATGCAAACAAACAATAGTTTTACCACTTATACAGATATATGCACATCATTAGAATTCCCTTTCGCTTACGGAGATAGTTTCAATGACACCTGGGAACTTCTGGGTTTCCATATTGACTATGGATATTATTTTATGCGAGATTCAGCCATGTCAACAATTGAAGCTGATTCTTATGGCACAATCATAACTCCTTTGGGAGAATTTCAAAATGCTTTACGTATAAAAACAACAACCATTGATTACTCCTGGTATAGATACGAAGCAGGAGGTGATTGGATACCCACCGGGCCTTTCACCGATATCGAATATACATGGTATGTTACAAATATTAAAGTTCCTGTGATGATCATTACAGAATTGGAGGGCTTTACCAGTTATAGTGTTCGCTATCTTGTTGAACATGATTTTACAACCCAAATTAAGGATCATCATTTGAGCCATCAAATAGAAATATTCCCAAATCCTGTAATAGACAAGGTGGTTATTAAAACAGTTAATCCAATTAATTGCTCAAGTGTCTATTCTTTAAGTGGTCAACAATTGGATGTACTCAATTTAGAATCCCGTCAATCGTATCAGCAAACAATTGATTTTAGTAAATATTCAAAAGGTATTTACTTCATCGAAGTAGTTCTTGAAGACGGAAGTGTTTTAACAAAAAAAATCATGAAACAGTAAAACCCTCAAATGCCAAAAACATGAAAAAGTTTATAAAATTTGCATTTTTCCTTATTGCACTTATCATCGCCCTGGTAGGATGTGACAAGGAAGATGAACCAGTTGTAAATAACGATAATTCATTAATTATTGCCGAAGCATCAGAAGCAAAATACGTAATTGTATCCCCCTCAACGGGTGCTGTTCTTGCCGAAGTGCAACCAAATGTTATTTCGATAAATAAATTGGCACTCGGATATAACAGCCAAAAGGCGATTGTAACCAGCAAAGAACCCGGTGGAAGTTACGTTAAAGTAATTTTTACCTGTGACCGGGAAACCGGTGACAATCTTTTTCAGGTTACCAGCGAGCAGATGTGGGATATTCAGTCGATGGATGCATCACGAACAACGCCTTCAATAGTTTTCCATGGACATCCTGTTGATGGAGGTGCCTTAACAAGTAATATCTTCACTATAAACCTGGATGGTACCAATGTTCAACAATTGACACAGAACAAAGAACTTGTGGAAGGTATTGAACTTTGGTGGCCCTATTCCCCCGCATTTTCTCCCAATGGACAAAAAATTGCCTTTCGTGGAAACATGAGAACACCCGATCCGGGTGGTTACTGGTGGGGGCAATCTATTATTGTTATGGATGTCAATGGCACAAACAAACATATCCTTTACAATGAACCAGAAGCTAATTCCGGGACACACAGAGATATTTCCTGGACCCGTGATGGAAAGTTCCTGGTCTTTCTTACAACTGAAGGCTACAGCACACCTAATGAAAGAGTAAAGGTGCTCAGGGTAGAAGATGGTCATATTATTGACATTACCCAAAACCTGATGGTTGATGGATTACATACCACCAATCTGTGTACCTCACCTACAGGTAATAACATCCTTTTCAACAAGTACCAGCCAGGTGGTGGCGATCTGTATGTACTTGATTTTGTTGTTAATGGCAACCAATTCGAAATAAGTGGTAATTATAGAATGCTGGCCGCCTATCAGGATCATCAACTACATTTTGGGGCACCCGACTGTCAATTATGGGATGGAATAGAATAGCAGACAGCCGTTCACTTTTTCTGGAAACATATTTATCACCAAATCAAATCAATCATGAAAACCTTAAAATTTTTAGCACTTTTCACCGGCATGATTACATTAATCATGGTAGCGGGATGTAAAAAAGATGAAGACACATCCGATGAAAACAAAATGCCCGCTTATGAAGCCAAAACCATCGAAATACCTGATGCCATGGCTCAGTCGTCGAATGTCGGTGCACAAGAAACCAAAAGCTATATCAGTATGATTAACGGGATGGCTTCATTTGGCAGTATGTTGACACCTCCCGCAAAAAGCACTGCCAACAAACATCTTAAAGACTCCGGCACCGAAACCTATTCGTGGGAGGTAAATGAAGGAACGTCAAATTACACCGTTACTCTAAATGTGACTGAAACGGCCAGTGTCATCTCTTGGGAATGTATCCTGAACGGGATAATGGAAGGGATAACTTTTAATAATTTTACCTATATCCGTGCCGAAGAATACAAAGATGGCACTGGCAGCAGATTTACGCTGTATGACTGGGAAACTTCAGGAATAAACATGGATCTTTCTACTCAGGTACAGTTAAACGGGATCACCGTATTTACGCTTGAAATGCCTGAGAAGATGATTGTTAGCCTGAATATCAAGGCCGATGGATCAGGTACAATGGAATTCAAAGATTGGATAAATGGTCAATACATAACAACATTTGAATCAGAATGGGATGCCACCGGCCATGGTGAGTTCTGGGAATATGACGATGGCAATCTGATTGATCATGGTGTCTGGTGAAAAGATCAACCTTAGTTTAATTGTTTAAACCAGATAAATGACGACTGCCGTTTTAAAATTCCTGGCTTGATAACGTATATCCTTTTTATACAACAAGTGATTTAAAACGTCGGATCTATGGATGAATTATACCCGGAAATGTCATATACAATCAATAGATTTCCTGACCGGCTAAGGCTCTTGAAATCTTCCATGCGACTTTTGTCACTTTAACGGAAGTTCCACTAGTGGGACTTCCGTTATGTTTGTTGTGACAGGTCATGTTTGGGGGAAATACGAATTCACCTGGAATGCCAGGAAAGATCATTTTGAAAAATGAAATCGTTCAGAAACTCTTTACTATACGGTTTCAAACTCAAAACATTCAAAGGTTCGCATGCCTTTCAGTTTTTGGCCCTAATTCATTCCTATCCTAACCTCAATTGCTTTTCCACGTCTGTATTGCATTTTAGCGCATTATTTCTATATTTGTTTAGGAATTGTGATTAAATCACCCTAAATATTGGCTGTAAACCAATGTTCAAAACGGGAAATGCCCCCGGGGGAACTGACTATATTTACTATGATTTCTCTGACCAAAACTACGATTGGCTTATTTTTCCTGGTATTATTTGCCCCATTATCAAACCCATATAAGGTATTTGCCCAGGCTGAATCACAGGCACAGATTGATAGTCTCCATCAACTGTTTAACCACACAAAAAAGTTTGAAGAGAAAAAGAATCTACTTACAGCCCTCTCAAGTATTTACGAGAAAAAAGGCAATTGGGAGAAGTATGAAGCGGTAGTAAAGGAAATGCTTTTACTTCAGGAAGAGAAAGAAGATTTGCTTTATCTGGCCGAAACCTACAACAAACTTGGGATTTCAAATAGTTGCATGGGCAAAAATGAAAAAGCGCTTGACTATTTTCGAAAAGCACTGGAAATTAATATTGCTCAAAAGGAGATTCTGATTGCTGCCAATAGTTACGAAAATATGGCAGCGGCATATAAAGACATGGGCGATTATTCCAACGCAACCGATTGCCTGCTAAAATCATTGGAAATCAGAAAAGTGAAAAACCATCCCCGCCTTTTTAACAATTACATGAAACTGGCAGTGCTTCAGCAACTGCTCGATAATACTCCTCAGCAGGATTATTATCTGCAATTGGCCCGCCAGGAAATGCAAAAAAAAGATAGCATACCACCTGACAATAAAGCTATTTTCTACAATCAGTTGGGCTATATCTACGACACACGTCAAATGTATGACAGCAGTCTGCTTTGCTATCAGCGGGTGATCTATTACTCCGGTCTGATTGGATGGAACCGGGGCATTGCCACTGGCCTGGGAAACTTAGCCGACGTATATACAAAAACAGGTTTATTGGACAGCGCAATTTTCTATCATAAAAAATCATTGAAATTGTCCGAAGAAATAGTTGACTGCATAAGCTCTTCCGAAGAATTTCTTTACCTGGCTGAACTTTATCAGATGTTTAACCAGAATGATTCAGTCATGTTTTTTGCCAACGAAGCCCTACGAAAAGCCCGGGAATGTAATTTGCTCAGGGAACAGGGCGCAGCTTTAAAATTTATTGCTGATTATTACAGTAAGCAGCGGATTTTTGAGAAAGCGAATGATTTTCTACAGCAATATTATCAGATAAAAGACTCCATTTCATCTGCCGATATAAAGAGCAACATTGCTGAGCTTGAAACCAAATACCAAACTAAAGCCAGGGAGCAACAAATTGAACTGCTTACAGCAGAAAATGAAATTAAAAGCCAGCGGATGGACATCGCCTGGCTATTTATAGGGTTTCTAGTATTATTAGTTATTCTGGTGTTGGCTCTGCTGTATTTCCGCCGCAGAAAAGCCGTTTTTAAACAAAGTCAGTTGCAGCAACAACTACTTCGTTCGCAGATGAATCCGCATTTTATTTTCAATGTCATGGGCTCCATTCAGAGTTATTTATATAAAAATGAAGCAGAAAAGGCAGCCGATTACCTGAGCCGTTTTGCATCGCTAAGCCGCTCTGTACTTGAATTTTCATCACAGGAAAGCATTTCTCTAAAAGAGGAAATAGAAATGCTGCAAAATTATATTGAACTTCAGAAAGCTGGTATGGAAAATCCTTTTTCTGTAGAATACTTTATGGATGAGGAGATGGAAACCGATTTTATCCAGATTCCACCCATGCTGCTGCAACCTTTTGTTGAAAATGCCATCAAGCATGGATTTAAAAATATTGATTATCAGGGAAAACTAACTTTGGGATTTAAAGAAGAGCCAGGATTTATTGCCGTTGAAATTGAGGACAATGGCCCGGGTATGACACCGTATTCGGAGAAAAATCACCAATCTATGGCCATCGCAATTTTTCAACAGCGCAAGAAATGCCTGGAGCACAAGTTTAAAAAAGAGTTTACCTTTGAGCTTCAAAATCTAAACTCTACTGATAAATCCAGACATGGTGTCAGGGCCTATTTTCAGCTCCCGATTTTAACTGATGATTAAAGCCGTAATAATAGACGACAACCCGGAAACCCGGGCTACTAACAGGAAATTACTTACCGAGTATTTTGTTGATGTTGAACTGGCTGGCGAAGCCGATTCGGTAGATGGCGGGTACAATCTGATACGACAAACCAATCCCCACCTGGTTTTACTCGATATTGAAATTATTGGAGGAACAGGATTTCAGCTATTACAAAAGTTAAAACCGTATTCTTTCAAAGTAATATTTATCACAGGTTTCAATCAGTATGCGTTGAAAGCCATTAAGTTTCATGCCATTGACTATATACTGAAGCCAGTAAATGCTACTGAATTTCAGGATGCCATACAAAGTACCATTGAATTGATTGAAAAAGATTTTTCAACAAATGAACAGAGCGATCAGTTTTTAAAAAGTTTTACTCAACCCAGCAGTCCGTCAAAAATTGTACTTCGTACACTTGATGCCATGCATCTTGTTAATATTTCGGATATCCTGTATTGCAGGAGCGACAACACTTATACTACCTTCTATCTGGTTTCGAACGATAATATTATGGTTTCAAAAGGCATTGCCTTTTATGAAGATATCCTTATTGATTCCGGTTTTTTCAGGCCGCATCAGTCCTACCTTGTGAATCTTCAGCATGTGAAGAAGGTTGATAAAACTGATGGTGGTTTTGTTATTCTCGATTCGTCAGAAGAGATACCCATTTCATCCAGACGAAAAAAAGGATTGATCCAACTTCTTGAAAATCTCTGACGAATTCACATTGTTTCTCAACGAATTCAAACTCTGTTGATACTACCGGATGACTGGTCCTATTTTCGCTAAATAGAATCAGATCATGAAAAATCGCATTTCTGTAAGTACAAAAGATACTATTTATCTGCTCGACCCTGCGGATATAATGTATTGCAAATGCAATAATTCAACCACAACCCTTTTCCTTAAAAATGCTGAATCGGTGTCTGTTTCCAAAGGAATGAGCGCCGTTGAAAAACTACTCGAAAATTGTGGTTTTAAAGATTCTTTTATACGTCCACACCAATCTTACCTGGTCAATCGCAACCACATTCTGTTGGTGGACAAAACGCCTAGGTACTTTCTGGTTCTGAGCAATCAACAGAAAATTCCTGTTTCTGTACGGAGGCGAAAAGCCATCATGGAAATTATAAAAATTAGCAATTAACAGAAATCAAAACATATCAGAAAAAAAGATGAAAAACCAGAATCTGAATTCCTTGAAAAAAGCTCCCCTCGGCATACTCCTGATTTTAGGTTTGATGCTCAGTGTTTCAAAGCAGTCCGATGCCCAGTTTTTGAACAAACTGGCCCGTCATGCCCAGTCAAAAGTTGAGCGTGAAGCAGAAAAACGCACTGAGAGACGAGTTGATAAGGGAATTGACAAAGGGTTTGACGCTATAGAAGATTCTGTTGATGGAAACGGAAATCAAACCAAAGAAACCAACGAACATAATTCCACAGAATCATTTGGCTCTTTCACCAGCTTATCCCCTGCAAACGGTGATGTGACAACTTTACCCATAAAATGCTCCTGGAAAATACCTGGTATGAAGTCTTATACATATACGATACATCTGGAAGGCGATGATTGGGCAGATTGGCTGACAAAAAAGACAAGCGAAAACCAATGCACCTTTTCAGGTTTGCCAACAGCATCAAAAAAACTGAAATGGCAGGTTGTCGCCGAAGGCAATGGTCAAAGGCTGGAGTCGCCCTGGCAAAATTTTACCATTACGGATGGGACAGAGAATGCTGAACCCATCACACCTAAACAAGAAGTAAAGTGGGCAAAATACGATTTTGCTCCCGGTGATGAAGTTATTTTTGAAGATGGTCCCGGCCAGAATGAAGAAAATGGCGAGTTTCCAAGCCGCTGGGATTTAGTAAGCGGTCACGTTGAAATTGCCGGCGTTAATGGCGAAACGGTAATCATGTTTCTGGATGGTGGTGAAATTATTCCTTACCTGAAAAACTCCGACACCGATTATTTGCCGGAAGTGTTTACCATTGAGTTTGATTTCTATCGTCCAAAAGGAGGTAATCGGGTTTCTGTTTATCTTACCGATCAAAAAAATCAACACGGACTTTACGAAGATACTCAGGAATTTGATATTACACCGATAAGAGTGGATGCTCCCGGAGGAATTACAGCCGAGCATTCCGGAAGAGATTACACTTTTTGTGAAAAAGGATGCTGGACTCATATTTCCATTGCTTATACAAAAGGGAAATTGAAAGTTTATATAGATGATACTCGGGTTATTAATATTCCCCATTACCAATTTAATCCAACCGGATTTACTTTTTACCCTTATTTTGCCGATGCTGCAGAAGACAAAGCATTTTATGCTAAAAACTTCAGAATTGCTAAAGGTGGAGTAAAATACTACGATCGTGTACTTTCCGATGGAAAAATTATTGTAAACGGCATTCGCTTCGATGTGAACAAAGCCACCATAAAACCGGAAAGTAACGGTGCCATCAATGAAATTTTCGAGCTGATGCAAAAACAGCCAGACCTGAATTTTAGTGTGGAAGGCCACACCGACAGCGATGGTGATAATGCATTTAATCAGACCCTTTCCGAAAATCGCGCCAAAGCAGTTATGGAACGCCTCATTAACATGGGCATTAAAGCCAATCGCCTGAAATCTGCCGGCTGGGGCGAAAGCAAGCCCATTGGCGAAAACACTACTCCCGAAGGGAAAGCCAACAACCGCAGGGTAGAATTTGTAAAGTTTTAATAAAATCATTTCATAATCACTTTTAATTTCAAACAATGAAAAAATCAATTTTAACTATTGCCATTGCATTAAGCGTTTTGAGCGTAGTGTTTACTTCGTGTAAAAAAGACAAGGATGAAGATGCAGGACCAGGCCAAACCGAAGGCACCTATAATGTGATTATGGATGGTCAAACCATCGCTTCTGGCAGCACCATTGAGGTTGGCTGGCTTGGAAACCTGATAACCATTTCAAAAGGAGATGACTTTTCAGTTATTGTTGCATCGGTACCCGAAAATGTTGGTGGAGTTTTCCAAATTAATGACTCAATTTCCAGTGGCACCGTTTCAATTATGGGCAAAAACCTGCTACTTACAGATGGAAGCGACGAATTGTATTTCTCACATACCGGCAAGGTGACAAGAGAATCAAATACAAAAATTACCTTTGAAGGGACATGCGCTGCCCTGTTCAGCACTGAAATGCATACCTTTAGCGGCACCCTGGAATCAGATGTTTTTAAACTGATTTACACTCCGTAATAAATAATTAAAGCGGTGCACTGAGCCCAACTTATGTCCATCAGGCTTGGTGCACTTTATTCTTCTTTAAATCACTTAAAGCCTTACCCATGAAAAAATCAGCGCTTTTAATGTTTGTCTTCATCGCTTTTGCAGGAATTGCAAATGCCCAGAACCCAAAGTTGGTTGGAAGCTGGCTGATGACCAAAGCTGAAGTTGATGGGAAAATAGAAACCCCCTACTTCATCACAGAATTTAAGGAAGAAGGCAATTTTCTGGTAATGGGGATGGATTTCGGAACCTGGACTTACAACAGTAACGACAATTCAATGCAATTGAAATCAGCAATGGACAAAGATTTCAATGGGAAGAGTGAAATTTTGAGTCTTACCCGAGACGAACTCATCGTCAGCAAAGACGGCGCAAAATTGACCTACAAAAGAGTTAATGTTGCTGAAATCATGGAGGCCAATAAAAATTCAGGACTGCTGGGAATGTGGGAATTTGAAGATGTAACCTATCCTGAAGCAATTACTTACGTGACTTTTAATGAACCCGATGAATACACCATGATTCAACAAGAAGAATATAGTTCGAGCAGGTATCTTGGGACATGGATTTTTGATAAGCAGGAGCAGTCGCTGATTGTCATTGGTATGAATGGGGATAATGGTTTTAAGGGAAAGAACAAAGTACTAAAGATTAACGAAGAATCGCTTGAACTGGAAAACAGTGGAAAAGTTTTCAAAGCGCATAAAAAAGCTAAAAGCACAAAGAAAATTGAACACCTCACTTTTACGGAAGGCGACTTTTACAACGAAGACGGTGATTATAAATATTACGACGATGAGAAAAAATTGCCATGGTTCGATTGGGCAGAAATAAAGATGGGTTTGTTGAATGTAAAACAACTGGTTTATAATTATTCTACCCTGATAAATGGCACAGAAGCATTCGAAAGCAAAATTCTCAAAGCCGAGGTGAAAGCAAGTCTCGAAGATGAAGGATTTACCATTGATAATATTTTTAATGGTTACGATCGTTATAATCTTCCGGAAGAAGCTGAATTACCGCAGGATAAAGATTACTCGCAATCACTTTATCCATTAGAAAACTCCACTTTCAGAATAGCTGGTAACGAGCAGATTACAACTCCTGCCGGTACATTTAATTGCATGGTTATCGAAGTGGCGACCTATTCGGATGTACTTAAAAAGTTGTGGGTTATTACCGATAAACCGGGATTGGGGATTTATGCTAAAATTATTGAGGAAAATCCCGACGAAAATTTCGGACATTATTCCGTTTATGAATTGCAGGAAATAAATTAAACTATAATTTTCAATATCCATTTAACAAGAGTTGTTCTGAAAATTTACTTCAATGCAATTCAATTTGTTCTTATAGCAGTTTTTCAGAAAAAAATCCGACGTGTTTGAAAAAGAAACTAACCAAAATTAACATCAATATGAAAAAGAAACTCGCAACTTTTTTAATCCCAATGCTTTTTAGCTTTTCTGCTTTTAGCCAGCTAAGCGATGCAGAAAACAAGGCCCTTGATGAATTGATTGCCAATCAGGTAGAAATTGAAGTAGATGCAATAAAAGCTACCGCAGTGAAAAACGTTTTTGACGCAGCGTTTTTCAGACTGAAAACTATACCACATTATGATAACAATGGTGGGTTCCATGAAACTGTTTTGATGAAGCATAACGCGAAAATACTTGAAGTAATGGAGGCAGATTCATTGGTGCCATTCATAAGAAGCGATTTTAAGTTAACCAAACAGGCAGATGCGGCACAATTAAAAGATGCCTTAAAGTTGCTATTGGATAGTGCTACCGGCAGCGAAGACGAAATCGTTCAGAAAGGAAATCAATGGATTTTGGTTTGCGACGAGTGGTTTGGAGAAAAACGGGGTTTTGTGGTGGCTACAAATTCCACTGGCAAAGTTGAGGCCATTGAATATTCAGACAAACTGGAAATTTAATGGTCATTCCTAATCAAATTCTTAAAAAACAAACAATACCTGACATGAGAAAAATATTCATCTTACTAATCGCTCTTGGATGTTTTGTTGCAGCCAACGCGCAAAAAAATTATCCCATCCTGACCCTTGAAGAAATTGGCGCTGTTACCATTGTCCCCGATGAGGTAATAATGATTGTAGTAGAAAATGTTGGCGAAGTGCCAAACCTGGCCTTTTACGATCTTGAGAAAAAGGCGTTAATGCAAAAATTTTCGGCAAAACTCCCTGAAAATCCTGTGGCTCATATCATTCCCTGCGACAATGGATTGCTGTATCTGGTAACCATTAAAAAGAACCCTGAAGACGGGCCTCCACTGTTCGATGCCATTTATTCGTTCGACCATAAAAAGGATAAAATCAAGTTGGTTTACACCGAAAAAGAAAATGTGCACGCACCACAAACTGCTGCTGCCGTTCATTTAAAATTGGTTTTAGATACCGAAGGGAAAAAGGGACAGCCCCGTATTTTTAATATCGAAAGAGGAGAGTATGAAATTTTTTCAACCGATGAAAATATTCGCATGCTTTGTGCTTCCGACAAACACAATAGTTATGTTGTAATAAAAATTAACGAGTTTGGTGAAGACGATACTGTTCCGGTTTATGTAATGGACCAAAATGGTCAACTCAGCGAATCAGTAGGCATTTACGATTCGCGAATGAGGGCTTCCACCAACAAAGAGGAGAACCACATGCCGGGTTTTACCATTACAAACCCCGATTACAATTGGATTGCAGAAGCATTTGACAACAGCGGTTTCCCTCTTTCCGGATTTTCCATTGCCATGCATCCGGGCATAGCTGAAAAATACAATCAAACGGCCAATCTGTTTGATATCAGGGAAATTGTGGCTGCCAACGAAACGTACATGGCGGCAAAAGGTAATTACCAGTTGTGGGTGTATAATACACTAACGCCAAATACAATCAAACCTCAAACAGTGAGTGATGAAGATATGGAAGCCATCCTGTCTTACCACAAAGATAAGATAGAATACCTGAAGTCGCCCTATCAATCGGCTGCGCTGAATGAAGTCTTTAGGGCAAAGTTTTATTCAATAACCGAAAAGACCAATTTAGGTGGGGACTTCTACAGCGAATCATCATTTATTGCCTATGCCCTGAACGGGGAATACGAAGTATTGCGTGAAAAATCACAGTTGAACGAATTGCTTTCGCCTGGTTTTAAACTCGATAACGAATTAACGGCAGCAACCTTTCAGGATGCATTGAATGCACTTTATCCTCCGGGGACGTTTGATACCAAGCACATACAATTTTATAAAAAAGGCAATGCATGGTATTTTATACGCGGAGAATCTTTTAGCGAAAAGAAAGGATTTGTGGTAAATGTTGATTCTTCGGGGAAAATAGAACAAATAGAAGAGAAATCAGAAATTGACTAAATATTAACAAACAACACAATCAAAATGAAAAACCTGAGCATCCTCTTTTCGTTATTATTTGCCATGTCAGGTTGTAACGGAAACGCACAAAACAAGCTTAAACGCTACGATGTAAAATCGGGAATAATTGAATATGCCACTACCACTTCAGGAAAAGTGATGGGTAGTACGATTGATGGAAGCGGTACCGAAAAGTTGTTTTTTAAAGACTGGGGCGCGATTGAACTCAAAGAAACAGTGCTGAGCCAAACCACTACCATGAAATTGCTGGGCAACGCCAGCACCGAAACTGAAGAAACCCATACGATGGTTAAACTGGACAACGGAGAATCCTGGTCGGTTGATTTCAACAAAAAGCAGATTTATGCATCCAGAGATATGGCCATGGAAATGATCAAAGCAAATCAACCAAATGCAGATGCCGGGGAAGTTGGTGAAAGCATACTGGTAAGTATGGGTGGTAAAAAAACGGGTACCGAAAAATTTCTTGGATATACCTGCGATGTGTGGGAAATAATGGGCGGAAAACAATGGATTCACAAAGGTTTGATGCTCAAAATGGAGATAACCGTTATGGGAATCACTACAAAAACGGAAGCAACAAGTGTCAAACTGGATGTTTCTGTTCCTGATGCAAATTTCAGCTTGCCGGATTTCCCCATTCAGGAAACCGAAAACTTCATGAGTAGTGATGATTCCCCCTATGATGCTGAAGAGATGGAAGAAGGCATGGAATTGATGGAGAATTTATCATTCGAGGAGTATAAGCAAATGGTCAGGGAAGGAGACGCTGAAATGAAAGATGCCAGCGATGAGGAACTGCGCCAATCCTATGACATGATGCAGAAAATGTTGAAATCAGCGAAGGGAAAATAGATGTTTCATTTCAGCAACGCACACGAGGTTTGGGTTACTAAAAAATGAAAATCATGAAAAAAGCAGCACTCCTGTATTCAGAATTCTTGTTTTCGTTTGATATACACAAACATCAAAAATTACCGGAGATAGAATAGCAATTAAAAATGACTTATTGGTATGCTTCTCTCCTCACAATCTGCCCTTCACATCCAAACTCCCAAACTGCCCGTTATTTTCTTAGCTTTGCACAATGATACTTGTTACAGGTGCCACGGGGCTTTTGGGTTCGTATTTACTTTTCGATTTACTGAAATCGGATGAGCCGGTGCGTGCTTTATTGCACAGGCCCGAAAGCCTGAACCATACCCGCAAGATTTTTGCCGGATTGGGCGCCGATGCTAAACTGCTTGACAAGATAGATTGGGTAGATGGTGATGTGCTCGACTATTTCTCATTGCTGGAGGCCATGAAAGGGGTGCAGAAGGTTTACCACTGTGCTGCTGTTGTCTCTTTTGATCCACGCGATCATCAGACTATGATGAAAATCAATGTGGAAGGAACCGCCAATGTAGTGAACGCCGCTCTTGAAACCGGAGTTGACAAGCTTTGCCATGTCAGTTCCATCGCTTCGCTTGGCCGCACAGAGAACAGCAACATAATTGATGAAAAATCACAGTTTAAAACCACTTCCTATAATTCAAAATACGCACTCAGCAAATTTGCCGGTGAGCGTGAAGTTTGGCGCGGGACGGCTGAAGGACTGAAAGCTGTAATTGTAAATCCATCGGTAATACTTGGCTATGGCGATGCTGCGAAAGGGAGCACACGGATGTTTACAACCATTTACCGGAATTCAATGTTTTATGGCAAGGGGATTAACGGATTTGTAGATGTGCAGGATGTGACAAGGGCAATGACTGGCCTGATGGAAAGCAATGTTCATAACGAACGTTTTGTGGTTTCTGGTGGCGATTTCAGCTATCGCGAAATATTCTCGCTGATTGCCCGGGGCTTCGGTAAACCCGATCCTAAATGGGTTGTTCCCGATATTGCGCTTAAACTAGTCTGGCGTTTTGAGTGGCTCAGGGGAAAACTCACCGGTGCAAAACCGATGATCACCCGCGAAACNNCCTATTGAAAAAACAATCAGCCGGACGTGCCGGCTGATCAGAGATGATATAGAGAATACCCGGTAATGGGTGAAGTTTACCTACATGCGGGCTGTTAATTTATAGTGATCGTATTTTTCCATAACGTTTGAAACAAAACGCTGTGTTTCTTTTCCGCTAACGCGACCGTATTTTACAACTGGATCGTTGTAGAACTGAGGATCTGACTTCGACAACAGGCAGAATTCAACATTATCGGCCCAAATTTCGGGGTTCTTATTGTGCTTCTCTGCCAGGTTATAGGCATCATAAATATGAGCCAGACCAATATTGTAAGCAGCAATAATAAATTTCTTACGCTCTTCAGGATCAGGAACCCGCGATTTAAGTCTTCCGTCAAGATATTTAATTAATCTCACACCCGCTGCAATCTGTTCGGCCGGCGTAGAATGCATGCTTGCACCAAATCGTTTGGCTGTTTCAGGCATCAACTGCATCAGGCCAAATGCTCCGCGATGTGAAACTGCGTCGGGCTTGAATTTTGATTCATTGTAAACGATCGCGGCAAGCAAACGCCAATCCCATCCAATTGATGAACTTGCCTGTTTCAGAATTTCATCGTAATCGGAAATACAATCGTTGCTTACTTTTTGCCCAAGTGCCAATCTGGCCCAACGCGGATTCTTATAATATTTCGCGTATAAATAATCGAATTCACCATGGTTCCGGTTTTCAGCAATCCAATTATTCATTTCGTAAAGCAGGTTTGAAGCGCCTTTGCGAACAACCCACGAAATGCCAATTTCAGGACTTACAGGTGTTTTAACATCCAGATCGCGATAAATCATTGATAAAGCATTTGCTGTATGAGCATAGGCAATGGTGTAGTCGGCTTCTTTTGCGGCTACAGCCTCTATCATTTTAGCACTGTTTGATTCTGGTTGTGAAATAATACTCAGTTGGTTTCCGGTACCATGTTGAAGATCGAAAAGGTAAAATTGCGTTTCCTTGCCCGCTGGCAATACGATGGTTTTACCTTTAAATTGATCCAGGTTTTTCACCATAAGGGATTCAACATCTTTCATGTCCTTCATCTTGCGCCAGTTGTCAGGCTTACGCTGTACCAGCACTTGTCGTGATTTAAAAACCGGCTCCGAAAACTCAATGGTGTGTTTTACATCAAAGGTTGAAGGAATATCCATTGCCAGGATGTCAACCTTGCGTTGTTTCAGATATTGAAGTGCTTTATGGGCATCGGGTTCTTCAATAATCTCAAGCTCTACACCAAGGTGATTGGCAAATTTCTGAAGAACTTCATATTGATATCCCTTATGCTCACCGTCGAGCATAAAGTGGTTTAAAGGATTATCGTCGGTAATGGCTATCAGTTTTCCCCTGCGTTGAATGTCTTTTAAAACACCTCCCATTTCATCATGACCCAAAAGATTCCGGGTAACAGAAACAGTACATGACTCAGGAACAAGCAGAATTGACAGTAAAAAGGTAAGCGTTAAAAACTTATATATTATCTTGCTGTGCATTAATTTGATTTAAGTTAATACTGAGCTGCTTGATTTTTCTACTGATATCAGTCACTTTCGTGTATTTTTCAGGGAAGCTGCTCTCATTATTTACCGGCCCGTATTCATGACCGAGGCGGTACTTAGCAAAAGCTGTGCCAAAACAGGCTAATGATCAATGCATTAGTGTTTGGACAGCTTTTTCAGTTCATTTAAAACAACTATAACCAACTTGTAACTGCAATAAAAACAGGGAAGGAATTCAGAAACCGAAAAGTGTCAGGATGTTTTGCGGTATCGCCATACGGACAATGAGAGTACCACGATTCCATAAACAAACAATATGGTAAGAGATGTCGCAATGTGCACTATACCAGAGCCTTTCAGCATTACCATGCGAATCATGGCAATGAAATAAGCAATAGGATTCACCACATTTATACTTCTGGCCCAATGAGGCATACTTTCAACCGGGGTAAAAAGTCCGCTCATCAGAATAAAAATCACCAATACAAACCAGGCCAGAAACATAGATTGTTGCTGGGTGTTGGTAATAGTGGAAATAAAAAGTCCTATACCCATAACAACCAGAAGATATACAGATGCAATAAAGAAAATGAGGAATATATTACCCAATAATGGAATACCGAAGAAAAACCGTGCTACCAAAAGCCCTATTGCCAGTTCAAACATGGCAATTATCCAGAATGGTATAAGTTTGCCGGCAATAAACTGATATTTTCTGATTGGAGTAACATTAATCTGCTCAATGGTTCCCATCTCCTTTTCACGTACAAGGTTCATTCCGGCCAGAAACATTCCGATAATGGTAACCAGTAATACGAGGATTCCAGGAACCATGTATGTTTTGTAATCCAGTTCAGGATTAAACCAGAACAACCAGCTAACACTCATGGCAGATCCGGCAAGTGGCAGCTGTTCAGCAATAATGTTTTTATTGTATTCGTTGATGATAGAAAATGTATAAGCATTCATCAGCGCAGCTGAACTTCCATTGATGGCATCGTTTACTACCTGTATATGAGCTGGTGTGCCTGTGGCAAGATTTTTTTCAAATCCCGGCAGTAACACCACCATTTGATGTGCCTTTCCTTTATGTAAGAATTCCATTCCGGCCTTGCTATCAGCTCCTGCACCAACTATCTGATAAAAAGGAGAGGACCTGAAATGCTCCAGCAGGCTTCTGGAATATACAGTGTTATCGTTATCAACCACATACAAGTTTATATTCTTAATTTCATAAGTAACGGCATAGGAGAGAATGAGGAGTTGTACAACCGGAATCACAAATATGATGGGCAGCATCATCCGGTTACGGAATATTTGTAAAAACTCTTTCTGCACTATGTAGAGAATTGTCCTCATGTTGTGGATTTGGAATCAGGCAAGCCTGATTTTGAACTTCTTAACACTAGCGAATATGAACACCGATGTCATAACTATCAGAATCAGTGTTTCCTTCCAGAAATAGGCAATACCTGTCCCCTTAAGCATTATTGATTTGATTATCAGGATAAACCAGCGTGGTGGCATTATTGTACTGAACCACTGTAGCACCAATGGCATATTTTCGATCGGAAAAATAAAACCTGAAAGCAATATGGTTGGCAACATCAGTGCAAACATCGACAGCATCATAGCAGTTTGCTGATTGTTGCTAACTGTTGAAATAAAAATCCCCAGCGAAAGTGCCAGCACAATAAACAAAATACTTTCGGCCAGCAACAAGGCCAGGCTTCCTTTTACAGGAACACCAAAAACGAAATAACTGAGAATCAGAATAGTGATGGCATTGATGAATGAAAGCAGCACGTAAGGCATAACTTTTCCGGCAATAATATGAAACGGCTTTAGCGGAGAAACCAGCAGCACTTCCATGGTGCCTAGTTCCTTTTCGCGGGCAATAGAAATGGAGGTCATCATTGCTGAAACCAGCATCAGCAAAACGGTAATGATTCCCGGCACAAACATATAAACACCTTTTAATGCCGGATTGTAAAGCATGCGCATTTCGGGTATAATAACCGGTCCATTGGTTTGAATTGCAAATTGCTGATTGTAACTACTGATAATGTTGTTGGCATAACTGACCAGCAGGTTGGCCGT
>DINP01000121.1:18591-38186 GCA_002426025.1 Bacteroidales bacterium UBA5537
TGGCAGGAGTGTCTAGTGCTTCAATACGGCCATCAACCATAATTGAAACACGGTTGCAGTACTCTGCCTCATCCATATAGTGTGTGGTTACAAACACGGTAATACCTGATCCTGCTGCCTCGTAAATCATTTCCCAGAACTGCCTTCGGGTAATAGGATCAACACCACCGGTTGGTTCATCAAGAAAAACAATTTCGGGGGTATGCATAATAGCTACTGAAAAAGCGAGTTTCTGACGAATTCCTAATGGAAGCGAAGCGATGATTGTGTCTTTGAGTTCAATTATACTAAGCCTGCCCAACATTTCCTGGGTTTGATTCTTAATATCAGCCCGGCTCATTCCGTAAATTCCGCCATAAAAGCGAAAATTTTCGGCAACAGTTAGGTCTTCGTAAAGTGAGAAACGCTGGCTCATATAGCCAATATGTCTCTTAACCTGCTCGGTTTTTGTGAAAACATCGTAACCGGCAACGCTTATTTTGCCCGATGTTGGCTTCGACAACCCGCACAATATCCTGATAGCCGTTGTTTTACCAGCTCCATTGGCTCCCAGAAAACCGAAAATTTCTCCCTTTGCAACTTTGAAAGTCAGGTTATCGTTGGCCACAAAACTGCCAAAGCGCTTAACCATGTTTTCAGCCTCTATCGCGTATTCTGAAGGTTTCATTCCGGGCTCTGTATTATGCATTTTCCATCCTCATAAGGTCAATAAAGCAGTCCTCAATTCCGGGAGCAGATTCACTTACTTCAGTTTCGCCCAGTCCGGCCTGCGTTAAAAAATCCGCTATTTCGCCTTTGTTGAGTTTGCCGTGTTCGGCTGTGGCATGGACAAATTCACCAAACATATCAGCACTGTGAATACCGGGATGTTCTTTAAGTTTTCGTAACAGGCTCAGACTATTGCTGTTCCTTATCCGAAACAATTGCCAGGGAAAGGCTTTAGTGATTGCTGCTGGTGTATCGGTAGCAAGAATTTTACCATGCTGAACCAACGCAACCCTGTCGCAGAGCACCGCTTCATCCATATAGGGTGTAGCCACAATAATGGTGATACCTTCCTTCTTCAACCGGATCAGCATTTCCCAGAATTCGCGCCTTGAAACAGCATCAACCCCTGTTGTAGGCTCATCCAGAACAAGAACAACCGGTTTATGGATTAACGCGCATGAGAGCGCCAGTTTCTGTTTCATCCCGCCCGAAAGCTTACCTGCCCGGCGTTTTGAGAAAGGTGCAATCTGATCGTAAATATCCTTAATCAGATAATAGTTCTGCTTTATGTCGGCTTTAAAAATCCCGGCAAAGAATGTGAGGTTTTCTTCTACGGTAAGGTCATGATAAAGCGAAAACTTACCGGGCATGTACCCGAGAATTTTCCGCAATGCCTTGTAGTCCTTAACCACATCAAGATTTTCGATAATGGCAGACCCGGAATCGGGCAATAGCAAGGTTGTCAGAATACGGAAGAGAGAGGTTTTCCCGGCTCCATCGGGACCGATAAAGCCGAAAATCTCTCCCTTTTTAACTGAAAAACTCAGGTTGTCGAGGGCAAGCGTATTCCCATAACGCTTGCTTATTCCTTCACAACTTATGGCGATTTCTGACATGTCAGTGCTTATTTCCTAACCGCATCTTCTTTGGTCCAAACCGCGGTTTTACCCAATCCCATCCAGGCTTTGCCAATGTATCCCCTGATTTTTAATGATTTACCACTTTCAAACTTTATATAGCAACTGTAGGTTTTTCCACTGCTCGGATTGTAAATGGTTCCTTCGCTCCACTCATCTTCCGATGCATCGTAAGTGAAATTTTTAAGAATTTGAAGTCCCATTATTTTGCGTGACTGAAGTTTTGTATCTGGGTTGTTCTTGTCAAGCTTCTCTTTGCCATTGGGTTCTTTGGGATCTTTCAACCAGACGATTTCCCCCACATACTTACCATTGCTGGCTTTGTGGATATTTACCTGCGATTTTTCCTTTCCGGTATCATCATCATAGGTGAGATAAACACCGACAATACGGTCGGCCTTGCTGTTCTGGGCTTTAGTCAATGATGGGAAAACAAGCGCCACACTGAGAATTGCAAAAATCAATGTCTGTTTCATGTCTACATAGGTTTATTTGTGAATATCTGTCGAAGATACTCTATTTGATGAAAATTACTTCGGCCGGCATCGCAATTTTAAGCCTGCCATCGTTCACTACACTCAATTTTACAGCATAAACAAGGTTTACCCTTTCTTCGCGGGTCTGAATAATTTTAGGCGTAAACTCCGCGGTGGGCGAAATCCAGGTTATGGTGCCTTCCAATTCAATCATTTTATCAGGTGCATCAATCAATACCCTTGCCTTTTGGCCTGTTTTTACCTGAGCCAGCATATCGCCGCTGATATAAACCCTGAGATCCATCGTTTTAAGGTTAGCAATTTTATAGAGTGGTTTGCCGAAAGCTGTCACTTCGCCGGTTTCGGCATATCTCGACAGCACTGTTCCNNGCATCGAGGGCCTTTATTTCATCGCCAACCGCGGCCAATTGTGTTTTTACGCTAACTATTTGTTTGTCAATTACATTAATAGCCCCTTTAACATCATCAAATTGCTTTGGTGTAGCAGCCTGCTCTTTCAGCAGATTTTCGACACGCTTTAAGTCTGTGTTCAGGTTCGCTTTCTGCTGATTAAAAATAGCGGCCTGTGCATTGATGTTCGCTGATTTGCTTCCCACGGCAGACTTCTGGGCTTCAAGCTGCAGCCTTTTGTAATGCAGATCGGTGGTATCAATCAACCCGACGGCGTCGCCCTGTTGCAGGATCTGACCTTCGGTAAAGTTCAACCAGAGAATACGGCCATTGGCTTCGCTCGAAATGGTTGTTTCAACAGGCTCAAAATTGCCATAGGCATCAGACGTTTCTTTGTTTTGTTTACACGAAACCAAAAAGCTTGTCAGCATGGTCAGAATTATTAATGTGTTTGTTTTCATGTCCGGGTTGTATTTGTTCTTTGGTCAGTTTCCTTTACTATTTAAGCAATCCTATCGCAGTAATGTAATTGAGCCGCGCATATTGCAAATGAATACTGTGCAGGCTCATGTTTATCCGAGACTGTGTGTGTGCATTTTGCTCTGTCAGGAATTCTGAAGATGTAATAATTCCCTGATCCAGTTGAGCCCCGGCTGATTTGGCAACAGATTCTCGAAGTTTAACAATGCGGTGGTCGGCAGCAATCAGGTTCTCATTTTTAAGGATTTCCTCTTTCAGATTGTTTAAAAGGATACGCTGGTTTCTCTCAAAGTTTTCTTTTTGTGTTTCGACCACCTCCTTCTGAATTCCGATTATTTTGCTTTCCTTTTTATGAAGGTTCCAGTCCCAGAAAGTCCATGAGAACCTGACACCAGCCATCGCATAAGAGTCAAACTGGTTTGAAAGCATATTGAGACCCGGTTTCCCGTAACCTAAAGTTCCGAAAGCTGAAATCCGCGGAATTACCTTAATACCGGTGATGGCCTGTTGAGCCGAAAGTTTATCCTGTTGCAGTTCAAGAAATTTAAATTCAGGTCTGAGGCGGGTATTGGGAACCGGCATTGAATCATAAACCGGTTGCAATAATTCAATGTCGGGATTCAGGCTCTGGCCGGTAAGTTCGCTTAAGCGAAAAATTGCAGCAGCTCTGCTGTGGGCAAGTTCTATTAAAGATTGTTCTATCCTGATAATTTCAGCATCGAGTACATCGGCATTTGATTGCAATACAGTTCCATTCTTCACCCCTGCCCTTACGCGCGTTAGCCTCGACTGTATCTCAGACATGCTCAATTTGAGCAGTTTCTCATTTTCGCGAATAAGCAATATATTGAAAAACGCCTGATTTACCCTCTCTTTCAATCGATAAATTTCTGCTTCAACCGATTGTAGATTGGACAGCAGGCCGGCCTTTTCGAGTTCTTTTTGTTTTTTGGTCAAACCACCATCCCACAATAGCTGATTGATATCGAGGTTAATCTTATAAGAATCCTTGTCCAGAGAGGGGATGTTTACGTTCGGAATTGATATTGGAAGAGAGGTTACATCAGTCTGTAAACCAGCCTGTGCGCCAACCGAAACCTGGGGCAGATAATTTGTTTTTATAACCGATTCCTGCAGTTCAAATGCTTCGCTATAAAGATTGGCCTGCCGTGCAAGCGGATTGTTGACAACTGCCATATTATAACACGTATCGAGCGTCAGCTTAACTACCTGTTGAGCAGTTGCATTGCCCGAAATCACCATGAACACAAGAAAGCCCTTAATAAATGTTTTCATTTGTCCGTTTTTATTGCAGTAATTATTGTGTATGGGATAATTTGCCTTCTTTCTTCAATAAATTGCAGGAAGTCATCCTGATTCATACCGGTAATTCCCATAAATACAGGTTTTGCGATAAATGGAAATACACAGAGGCTCATCAGGTTTGCTATTAGTTGTTCGGCTTTTATCGGAATAATAATTCCGGCTTTTACCTCTTCACCAATCTGATTTTTAATTATTTCGAAGTTAGCTCCCACGCTTTTCATATTTCCAACCAGTCGCTCAGGATTGCGGCTGATTTCATGAAACACAAAACCCGCGATATCGGGATTCTGTGTCAGGATGTCAATATAATTTGAACTGATTTTCTCAATCTTTTCAAACAAAGGCATTTCAGCCATCAATACCGAAATTACTTTGGTAAACATGGTATTCAGCACATCCTTAAAAATAGCCTCAAACAGTTTGTCTTTGCTCCTGAAATAATAATGGAGCAAGGCCTTGTTTATTCCAGCTTCATCAGCAATTTCCTGCATACGCGCCCCATCAAATCCTTTGTTTGTGAAAACTATACGGGCTGCTTTCAGGATGCCATTTTCTGTATTTGACTCTATTTCAGACATCTGTAATTTTTCCAGAAGGTTTAATCAAATGATTTAACCAATTGGTCAAAGATAAGACTAAAAAAGAGCGCTATGCAAGTTTTTTTGAATATTTTTCAATAAAACTTATAAGGCGCTATAAATCAGTGTGTTTATTTTTCAATAAATTCGAATGACAGCAAAATTGCCTGCACCTGTTTCAGGAAATCACGTTTGGCTTCATTCGGTGCGTAAACATAGCCATCGAGGGTAATTACCAGATTGTTTTTCTTATCAACAAAGGTATAGCTGACAAATGGCCCGCCCATAAAATCTTTTCTCACCTCCCACAATCCGCGCATTTCGACGGCTCTTTCACCTTTCAGATTGATAGTGCGCACCACAGGGCTTATATACTCATCAGCAACAACCATATATGAACTATCGCTTGGGCCAGGCACATACAGCTCAGTAAACTGATTTCTGACCGATTGAATTTTTGCAGGATTGAACGCAAGTGTGTCAGTGTATGGATAAGTGTAGATCAACAGACCCTGGCTAATGCGGTTTGCCTCACGACGCAGCCAGATGAAATTCTCTTTGTTAACGGCCAGATAATAATCGGCAGGAACCTTAATTGAGAGATTAAAACGATCTCTGATAGCCTCTGAAGTTTTAATATTTACAGATTTGGAATAGAGAGTCTGAATCCGCTCAATTTCGGCATTATCGTAAAAATTTACAATTTCACTTTGTTTTTCGGCAAAACTGCTTTTAATATCCTCAATTGTAGAAGCAGTAATTTTAACCACCCGCTGCGGAGCAGCCCAGATATCGCGCCTGATTTCAACCAGTGGTTTGCTTATGCTGCTGTCAATATTGATTATAAATATGTTGCGATGGGATTGCAGTACCCGGTTAAACTCATCTTCCTCTACCTGAGCAATTTTATACAATGGTTCAGGTTGTGGTAGACCGATGATGGGCGTTTTAAAGAAGGCACGTATTGAATCTCCGGCCGAGCTTTTCCATAGGGCTTTTTCTGATACAACGAGTATTTCTGAAGGTTTTCCGGTTGATGGAACTTTTAGTCCTTTTTGATCTTCGTTGCAGGATGTAGCAATTAAAACAATAGCCAGAAAATTCAGGCTTAACCTTAGAAGTTCTTTCATTTTTCTCATCTTACACTAATGTTTTCTATTATTATAACAAATATAGGCGTTCTTTATTATTCAAACCAGGCAAATAAGTAAAAAAACCGGGATCATTGTTTACAATGGTTCCCGGCTTAATGATAGTAATTTCAACATTACCCAATACAGAAAGTTTCTCAGCTTACGACAGCTACTTTTATCTTTTGACCGGGTTTAAGAGATTTTTCGTTCGAAATATTATTAAGCTTTTTGATCTGGTCAACAGAAGTTCCATCGTGCTTTTGGGCAATTTTCCAGAGTGTATCGCCTGCTCTGACCGTATAATAAATAAAGTCAAGATCAGTGCCTTTTTGCTTTGGTTTAGCTTTTGGTTCTGGTGTTGCAACTGCAACCTGTTCTGCTATTTCGGTTCTACCGACTATCAGTTTTTGACCAGGGTGAATAGTGTTTCCCTTAATTCTATTCCATGATCGCAGATTTGCCAGCGAAGTATTATACTTATCGGCAATACGACCAAGCGATTCACCTGATTTAACTTTATGGTATTTATTTTCAACCCTGATTTTCACCGCTGATTTAGCGGTGTCCTTCAGCGCTAATTCACTGTTTTCTTTATTTTCAGAATTGTTAACCGATTCCGATTCACGCGAAATTGGTTTTTCTGTAGTTAATTTCTTTTCAATTTCGGCAGGTTTCTTCACTGCAGCATATTGAACATTCTGCATGCTTTCAGGACGAACAATCAGACGTTTGCCTATGGCGATATTTGTTGACTTTAAACGGTTCCACTTTTTCAGATCGTTAACTGAACAATGGTATTTTTTTGAAATGCTACCAAGCGATTCACCCCTTTTTACCTTGTGATATTCGGCCTGAGTAACGGTTTTCATCATAGTTAAAACCTGCTCTTTTTCAAGTTCAGCCTCGGTTCGGTAAGCATATAATTGTGCTTCGTTGTTAACGAAATCAGGAATGTTTTTCTTCTGAAGCCTCAACACATAATTATTCCCGTTGGTTGCCGGAATAATACCATTTTTAAAAGACGGGTTCAGAAACTGGATTTCCTCGAAAGGAACATTTAGCATTGAAGAAATCTGCGAAAAGGATAAAACATCCTTAACGATTACCGTATCAATTTCGTAGTGATAGAATCGTGGCTGAACGGGTCTGAGGTTATGCTCAGCAGCATAGCTCATAACATAATTCACCGCGATAAAAGCCGGAACATATCCACGGGTCTCATTGGGTAGAAAAGGCCTTATTTGCCAGAAATCCATTTTACCTCCCGAACGCCTGATGGCCTTATTCACATTTCCTGCCCCTGAATTGTAAGCGGCCAGTACCAATAGCCAGTCGTTGTACATTTTATAGAGGTCGCTCATGTGCTGGCAGGCAGCGATGGTAGCCTTCAGCGGATCACGCCGGTCATCAACCAGAGAACTGACATTCAGGTTATACATTTTTCCGGTTCCATACATAAACTGCCACAATCCGCTTGCTCCAACGGGCGATTTGGCAACAGGGTTCAATGCCGATTCAACAATAGCCAGATATTTGAGCTCCAGGGGCATATTATAGCGATCGAGTTGCTCTTCGAATAGCGGAAAATATATTTGCGCCAGACCCATAACGCGCTCCATCAAAGCCCGCTTTTTCATGGCATACAGCTCAATATAATCCCTTACATATTGGTTATAAGTAAGGTTGATGGGTGTTGCGGCATCAAGACGCTTTAAACGGTTGTAATAAACCGAGTCGGCATAAACCGGAACAAACCCGGCTGAAAATCCAAAAATATTTTCAATTTCTTTTCCAGATGCACAATCAAATCCATCGAAAAATTTCTGATTCGCAAGACTGTCGAGTGATGCAGCGATAAAATCATCTTTTACCAATTCGGTTGATGTTGTATCACTCAGTTCGTTGTCGCTGAGATTCTGGCCATGAAGAGAATAAAAAGGCACTATCGCGCAAAAGGCGATCAGAATTACAGTGAAGCGGTTGTTTTTCATTCAGTTATATTTCTATAGTTCGTTTTCGAGTTATCACATCAAATTCAAATTCGAGGTAAAGCAGGTAAACTTACCAATTAATTTGAAAAACGGAAGATGCAATTAATTATCCCTCAATGAGTACCCGCAAAAATATAGTTAATATTTTAAACAGGGTACACTTTTAACATTTTTTGAAGCAACTATCCTGCCAGTGTAAAAACGATTGGCATATTAAACTGCACCCTGACCGGTTTTCCGCGTTGCTTACCGGCTATCCACCGCGGCATTTTCTTAATTGCCCTCACCGCTTCCTCATCGCAACCACTACCTATACCTCTCAGAACCCTTATATCTGTAATGGCTCCATCCGTTTCAACCACAAAGCTGATATATACTGTTCCCTGAATTCCGTCCTCACGGGCCTTATCGGGATAACGTAAATTATCCTGTAAAAACTTTACACGGGCTTCTTCGCCTCCAGGGTACTGTGGAGATTCTTCCACAACTGTAAAAATCTCCTGTTCGTCAGCTTCTGCTTCATCCGAAGTGCTTTTTACCCTTGATGCTTTTTTTGATTTCCCGGAAACAACATTTTCCAATGTGCTAACTTCCTTTTTTTCAGGATAACTCATTGTTTCTTCAACTACCAAAGGTGCTACTGAATTATTCGTAACATCTTGATTTGCAACATCAATCAAACCAGATGCTTCCGCATCATCATTGATCACTTCAATATTCTCAACCGGTTTTATTATGGATTGGGGTTTCCCGGAAACGGCAGTTGTGGCCGGTTTTGGTTTTTTGGCTTTAACATGCTCAGCACTTTCTGACTGAGTTGTTTCTTCAACCACATTCTCTTTCGTTTGGGTATTCTCTTTTAATTCCTGAATGTTTTGGTAGGTTTCATTAACGGCAGCAATATTTTTATTGTTTCCTGACTGATTCAGATATATAAATAACTGCCATCCCCCAAAAGAGATCAGCACTAGCAAACCAGCAGCAATCAATTCAATTCTGTGTCTGTGCCAGAATGGAACCACTGGTTTTCTTTTTGTTAGTTTTTCAGTTTCCTGGATTGTTTCCTGTGCAGAGGCTCGTGCAAGGATACTTTCTCTGAATTCGCGCATTTCCTCCTGACTTAACCTGGGGAAACGAGGCCCTTCAAAATCTGCGGTTTCAGCAACTGGGTTTAACTTGGAATTTCCGGGAACTGACTGCAAAATCTCCCCAAAGCTCTGATTCAGCAATTCAACATCAGCAGTAAAATGTGCCGGATCCGACAAGGCATATCCTTCTACAGCCATCGAGCACATTTCGCATGACTCCAGGTGCTTTTCAACCAGGGTGGCATCTGCTTCGGTTAACATGCCGCTGCCGTAAAGCTTAAGCCCCTGCTCTGAAAGGCAGCCCGCAGGATTAAAAAGTTTATATTCCTGTTTGTTATCCATTTTGCTTTTCAATAAAAGGATTGTTCCAATTCTATTCTGAGGTTCCGTTTGCCGTTTTGAATATGGCTTTTTACTTCGTTAAGCGTGAACCCGGTTAATTCTGATACCTGCTGATAGGATTGATCATCAAAATAAAACAAGAGAATACATTGCTGCTGTNNTGCCGTTTTCCATAACATCAACCAAAAGATTTTCCTCGTGGCTGATGGTTGCCCATTCCTTTTTCTTAGCTCGCAAAGCCTGTGCGCAGTGGCTTTTGGTAACCGTTACCAGCCAGGGTTTAAAATTATGCACCTCATACTTTTTCAGGGATGCAAACAGGCTTTCGAAAACGCCCATGGCCGTGTCGCGGGCATCATCGCGGTTAACCAGATACTTGTAACAAACCCCGAGCACCAGTGGAGAGTAGCGCTTGAAAAGCTCACCTATTATCTCCCTGTCGCCCGATTGCCGGTAAAAGCCAATCAGTTCCTCATCGGTCAGATTCTCGCTCAGATTGCCTTCCATTTGTGGGTTAATCATCGGATGAGGTTTGCTTTTGACAAAAGTAGGGATTGAAAAGATAAGAATCAACTACTGATCCCTTTCATTATACCTAACGACAGGTATTCAATTGAATTGCAGATGATTGTTTCGATTCTAAATTAATTTGATGTCGATGCGCTCAAATATTTGATAAATCACAATACTTAAAACCGTAATTCGTTTAAAATAAAAGGGGTTTCCTCTTATGGCAGTGGGCTTGAAAATTGATAACACGATGAAAAACTAATTTTTCATCATTTTATGGAATCTGACAGAATTAAGCATCTTCATAATAAAACCAGTATTCACTTTAAAAACACCAAGTCATGGAAACACGGAAAACCAACAAGGCCGACCTTGAGCGCAAACGCCCTGTCCTTTTTCAATTGGGCCTGATAGTAGCCATCAGTTCCGCTCTCGTAGCTTTTGAATGGAAAACACCTTATTACGGGATAATTATACTTCCACCGGCAGTAACAGCTGAAATCCCGGATGAAATAATCAATGTAATAAAAGAGAAAAAACCTGAACCTCCTAAGCCAGTAAATTCTACTTTACTGAAAGAAGTGGATAATGATAAAAAAGATATTCCTGATATCAGGATCATTGCTGAAATTGACCCACTCGATGGCGTTGATCTGTACAAACTTCCCGAACTCACGCCTGAAGACTCAGATGAAACATCAGATATTTTCACAGTAGTTGAGGAGATGCCCGAATTTCCGGGAGGATATGCAGCATTGCTGAAATACCTCCGTGANNGACGGTAGCATAAATTCTGTGGAAGTGCTGCGTAGTGTTCCCGGCGGTTGCTCTGAGGAAGCTGTCAGAGTCATTCGCGGAATGCCACGCTGGTCGCCAGGCAAACAACTTGGCAAACCAGTAATGGTCAAATACAATTTACCAATAAAATTTAACCTCCAATAAACCATAGTCCGGATCCATTTCAATCCGGGCTTAACAAACCTTTTTTTCTAATTCGCTAAACTGCTGTATAACAATACAGTGATAGCCATTCCTATGTCTGATTCTTTCCGATTTTAAAACTCAAAACAAAACTCCATTCCAATGAAAACAATAGCAAACAGAAGGTTAAACCTTCATCTACTAACAAGCCTGATTATCATGCTCGGCACCCTGGTTCTAACTACGGCCACAGCACAACAGACGAATATTGACTGTCCCGGCATACCCTATTTTGAAATTCTATCAGAAAATGCAGGGGAGGCATTGCCTTTAGTATCAACAAATGCCGAAGTGCAGATTGCCGGTGTAATTGCACATGTAACCGTTAAACAGGTTTACCGCAATCGCGGGAACAAGGCGATTGAGGCTGTTTACGTTTTTCCCGGCTCAACCAGGGCTGCTGTCCATGCAATGAAAATGAAAATCGGTGAACGCACAATAGTTGCCAGAATTGAGGAGCGCGAAAAAGCACGCAACGAATATACACAGGCTGTGAATGAAGGCCGCTCGGCCGCTTTGCTCGAACAGCAACGGCCCAATGTTTTTCAGATGAATGTCGGGAATATTATGCCCGGCGANNGAAAAAGAGCTGCCCTCATATACCTTCGGACTTGATTGCAGCATTGCATCAGGAATCCCGCTAAGGCAATTAAGAAGCCCGTCGCACAAAGTAAATATTGTGTACAAGGATAAGAAAACGGCAGAAATCCAGCTCGATGCAAGTGAACTTCAGGGCGGTAACCGCGATTTTATTCTTCAGTACAGGCTTGGAGGCAATGGAATTGAAAGTGGTTTGTGGCTTTACAGCGATGGCAAAGAGAACTACTTTATGGCTACCATCCAGCCTCCCGATCAGGTAAAACCCGAAATGATTCCGCCAAGGGAATACATTTTTATAGTTGATGTATCGGGATCAATGCATGGGTTTCCGCTTAATGTATCAAAAAAGCTGATAAGCGACCTGCTCAGCGGGCTGAAACAATCGGACCGCTTTAATATACTCTTTTTTGCAGGTGGCAACAAGCTGTTTGCCGAACAGTCTGTTCAGTCCAATGCTGAAAATATTAGCAGGGCAATGAGAATGCTGGATGCTCAATTGGGAGGCGGAGGTACTGAACTTCTGCCAGCACTGAAAAGAGCCCTGGCAATGGAAACCAGCAATGACTTTGCCCGAACTTTTGTAATTGCAACGGACGGTTATGTTACCGTTGAGAAAGAGGTCTTCGGACTGGTTAAATCAAGCCTGAATAAAGCCAGTTTTTTCTCATTTGGAATTGGCTCTTCGGTAAACCGCTTCCTGATTGAAGGGCTTGCTCATGCCGGTGCGGGCGAGGCATTTATAATAACCGGGGAAAGAGAGGCCAAAGCTGTGGCCGAAAAATTCCGGAAATACATCAGTACCCCTTTGTTAACCAATGTGAACATTGCCTTTAATGGTTTTGATGCTTATGCTGTTGAACCGGCAAGCCTGCCCGATGTATTTACCTCAAGGCCGGTAGTGGTTTTCGGTAAATACCGCGGAAATCCTACAGGCAATATTTCACTCACCGGAATAAATGGAAATGGTAAATACTCAACTTCGATACAACTTGCAGGTGAAAAGCCATCAACCGAAAACCAGGCATTGAAATTTTTGTGGGCACGCGAACAAATCAGGATGATTGATGATTATTCAGGCGGATACGAAGGGGTTCCTGATAAGGTAAAGGAACAGGTTACACAACTGGGTCTTCGGTACAACCTTCTGACGGCTTACACATCTTTTGTTGCTATTGATAGCGATATCAGAAATTCAAACGGGCAAGTTACCACTGTACGCCAGCCCTTACCTTTGCCCGAAGGGGTGAGTAGATACGCAGTAGGAGCATCACAAACCGGCTATTCAGGTAACTTAAATCTAAAAAAATCAAGTTATCAGGCTTATGAAAGCACTGCCATTTCAGGTGTTATTAACAATGATGGTGAACTTGAAGAGAGTACAGTCTTTACAATTACTGAGTCAATAGCCGGATTTCCGGGTGGAGATAAGGCCCTGAAACAATTCCTGAAGGCCAACATTCAGATTCCTGCAGAAGCCACCAACAAACAAATTTCAGGTAAAGTAGTGGTACAGTTCACCGTAAATGCGGATGGCAGCCTGAGCGATATCAAGATTCTAAAATCACTTGGGTTTGGCTGTGACGAAGAAGCAATCAGACTTGTCAGAGCAATGCCACCATGGATTCCGGGCAATCAGAAGGGAATTCCGGTTAAAACTACCATGCGCCTTCCAATACATTTCTGAACTATCAATAATTTGCTTTATTTCTAAAAATTAGCACAGACCCGTCGGGTGAATTTCCACCTGACGGGTTTTCCTTTTTAAGTTAATGTTGTGTTAATGTTTACACATTAAAAAGGCTACATATATAGTTCTATGTATGTGAAAATCAAAAAATTACTTAGAATGATTATATATTGTCAACTGTCGGATTATTTACCCTTTTTCCTTCATTATAAACAAATTAGTCTCTACTTTTGCCGAAAATTTCAAGCTTATGAAACCTACACATATCGAACACATCGGAATCGCTGTTAAGAGCCTGGAAGAGAGCATTCCATACTACGAAAACGTACTTGGACTTACCTGTTACGCGGTAGAAGAAGTTAAGGATCAGCGGGTAAAAACCGCATTTTTTATGGTTGGCCAAACCAAAATTGAGTTACTTGAGTCAACCGACCCCGAGGGCCCGATTGGAAAATTCATCGAAAAAAAGGGAGAAGGTATTCATCACCTGGCATTTGCAGTCGAAAACCTTGAGAGTGCCCTGGCCGAAACTGCTGAAAAGGGGATTCAGTTGATTGATAAGGAACCCCGCAAGGGTGCCGAAGGCCTCCACATAGGTTTTCTGCATCCAAAATCAACGTTTGGGGTGCTTACCGAGTTTTGCGAAAACAAGAATAAATAACAGACTTCAGTATAAATAAACAACGCGAAATCTACAACAGGCCCGAAAGGGCTTGTAGTTTTTCGCACAAAAACAAAAGTTTAAATGGCTTTCGAAGATAAGATTAAAGAACTTCTCGACAAGAGAGAGTTGGCCAAACTTGGTGGTGGTCAGAAAAGAATTGATTCGCAACATGCCAAGGGAAAACTTACAGCCCGCGAACGCATCGAACTCCTTCTTGACGAAGGTAGCTTCGAGGAGTTCGACATGTTTGTAACCCATCGTTGCACCAATTTCGGTATAGAGAAACAGGAGTTCCTTTCAGATGGTGTTGTCACCGGTCATGGAACAATCGATGGACGCGTAGTTTATGTTTTCTCGCAGGATTTCACCGTGTTTGGCGGTTCGCTTTCAGAGACTTTTGCAAACAAAATTTGCAAGGTAATGGATCAGGCGATGAAAGTTGGTGCCCCGGTTATTGGGATCAACGATTCAGGTGGAGCACGTATTCAGGAAGGGGTAAACAGTCTTGCCGGATATGCCGAGATTTTTGAACGCAACATCCTTGCTTCTGGTGTAATACCGCAGATTTCAGCAATTTTCGGCCCATGTGCAGGAGGCGCAGTTTACTCTCCGGCGCTCACCGATTTTATTGTAATGAGCAAAGGCACCAGCAATATGTTTGTTACCGGGCCCAAGGTTGTTAAAACCGTTACCGGTGAAGTGGTAACCGAAGAAGAACTTGGTGGTGCAATGGTTCACGGGTCAAAATCGGGGATTTCGCATTTTGTTGCCGATGATGAAAAAGAAGGCCTTACCCTTATCAGAAAGCTGATCAGCTATCTGCCTCAGAATAACCTGGAAGATCCGCCACTTGCCGCTTCATCAGATCCTATTGACAGGCTCGATGATTCGCTGAACTATATTATTCCCGATAATCCAAACAAACCTTACGATGTCAAAGATGTAATCCACACCATTGTTGATTACAGCGAGTTTCTTGAAATCCAGCGTCACTATGCACCTAATATCGTAACGGGATTTGCCCGGTTTAATGGCATGTCGGTTGGTATCGTGGCTAACCAGCCCAGCTACCTGGCAGGGGTACTCGATATTAACGCTTCACGCAAAGCAGCCCGTTTTGTAAGGTTCTGCGATGCGTTCAATATTCCCATCCTTACACTGGTTGATGTGCCGGGATTCCTTCCGGGAACGGCGCAGGAATATGGCGGAATAATCATACACGGAGCCAAGCTGCTTTATGCTTATGGCGAAGCTACCGTTCCAAAGGTTACTGTTGTTCTAAGGAAAGCCTATGGCGGAGCCTATTGTGTTATGAGTTCGAAACACCTTCGTGGAGATATCAACTACGCTTGGCCGGGCGCTGAAATTGCAGTTATGGGTCCTAAAGGAGCAATAGAAGTACTGCATAATAAAAAACTAGCAGAACTGACAGATCCGACTGATCGCGAAGAATTTATCAAAAAAAGCGAAGAAGAGTATAAAGATAAGTTTGCCAATCCTTACAATGCAGCCAAGTATGGCTATATTGACGATGTTATTGAACCGCGCAATACCCGCTTCAGGGTTATCAGGGCTTTTCAGGCATTGGCAACCAAAAAGGATGTTAATCCACCAAAAAAACATTCAAACATACCTTTATAATCCGGTAAAAATGGCAAAAACAAAAAAAGCAATCAGATTATCGGGCGTTTTAGCAACGCTTGTGCTGTTGTTGCTTGCCGGAAAAAGCTATTCACAAAGTGGCATTGATCTCAGGATAAATGAGATACTGGTTGTTAACGACTCGAATTACGTTGACGATTATGGACAGCGAAGTGGATGGATTGAAATTTTTAACTCGGCATACAACACGGTGGATATTGGAGGGATGTACCTCACCAACGATCCGACGAACCCTACCAAATATCGTATTCCCAAAGGCGATCCCCTGACTCGTATCCCTTCGCGGAACTACCTTATTTTCTTTGCTGACAACCGCCCTACAAGGGGTATCCAGCATCTTAATTTTTCATTTTCCGACACCAATTATATAGCCCTATATGAGGTAAACGGCCGCACCATGATAGATGCCGTGAAACTTGGTTTGCAAAAATCAAACGTTTCATTCGGCAGGCTGAAAGATGGCAGTTCTGAATGGGGCTACCTCGAAAAAACCACACCGGGAGCTAACAATTTCACAGGTGAAGTGATCAGCTCTGGTGAAAAATTTGTGGCAATTGACCCTTACGGGGTTGGTATGGCTGTTATCGCTATGTCCGTGGTCTTTTCAGCTCTTTTACTACTTTATGTTGTCTTTAAAAATACAAAGCGGATATACAGTATTAACCTTAAAGAACTGCTTAGCAGGAAAAAGGCTGTTGCCGATTTACCGAAGCCGGAACCCGAAGAGATATCAGGCGAAGTGAATGCAGCTATTGCCCTGGCAATCCATCTGTATATCAGCGAACTTCACGATCACGAAGAGGCCGTTTTAACCATTAAAAAGGTTGCCCGCACCTATTCACCTTGGAGCTCAAAGATTTACGGATTGCGCAATCTGCCAAAGTAAACATCCATACAACATCAGGACTTAACAATTCCTATAATTGAATTAAAGAAACAACAGCATGAAAAAGTTTAAATTCACCATAAATGGTAATATCTACGATGTAGATATCCAGAATATTGAAGATAACATTGCCGAGGTTGAAGTAAATGGAACCACCTATCAGGTTGAGGTTGGAAAGATGATTCAGACGAGCAAAACCCCGAAACTGATGCGCACTGTCAGCGTTCCATCAACCGATTCGGCACCAAGCATCGCCAAAACATCAAGCCCATCATCGCCCAAAGGCACCGGAAGTATTAAATCGCCGTTGCCGGGTGTTATCCTCGATCTTCATGTAAGGGAAGGCGATAGCGTAAAAGTTGGCCAAAAGCTGATTACTCTTGAGGCTATGAAGATGGAAAACAACATTAATGCCGATAAGGAAGGAAAAGTTATCTCACTTAAAGTGGGCAAAGGCGATTCTGTAATGGAAGGCGATGTTCTAATTGTAATAGGAGACTAAAGCATGGAACATTCCGGAAATTTTATAACTTTTATTACTGAACATCTTCAGCAGTTCTTTACTTACACCGCTTTTGCGAATGTAACGCCAGGTCACATTATTATGATCTGTATCGGGCTGATTTTTATCTATCTCGCTATTGCCAAAGAGTACGAGCCCATGCTGCTGATCCCTATCGGATTTGGTATCCTGGTTGGTAACATTGCGTTTATGCCTGGACTCAAAATTGGTATTTACGAATCGGGAAGTGTACTCAACTATCTGTATTTTGGTGTTCTTCAGGGTATTTATCCACCATTGATCTTCCTTGGCATCGGGGCAATGACCGATTTTTCGGCTTTGATTTCCAATCCTAAACTTATGCTCATCGGGGCTGCAGCCCAGTTCGGGATTTTTGGCGCTTATGCCATCGCCCTCATGCTTGGGTTTTCACCTTCCGAAGCAGGTGCGATTGCTATTATTGGTGGTGCCGATGGCCCAACCGCTATTTTCCTTTCGTCAAAATTAGCACCCGACCTAATGGGAGCCATCGCCATTTCGGCATATTCTTATATGGCACTTGTTCCGGTGATTCAGCCGCCTATTATGCGTTTGCTCACAAATGGCCGCGAGCGCCTTATCCGCATGAAACCACCACGCAGTGTATCCAAGGTTGAAAAAATCCTATTCCCTATTATCGGCATGTTGCTCACCACCTTTATAGTGCCTTCGGGTCTTCCATTGCTGGGAATGCTATTTTTTGGAAACCTTCTGAAAGAGAGTGGTGTAACCAAGCGCCTGGCCGATACTGCTAAGGGGTCGCTGATTGATATTGTAACTATTCTGATTGGATTGACGGTAGGAGCCTCTACCCAGGCAACTACTTTTCTTACAACAAAGTCAGTTGGAATTTTTGCACTTGGAGCGGCATCGTTTGTTATTGCCACCACCGCGGGGGTATTATTCGTGAAAATATTCAACATATTCCTGAAAGAAGGAAATAAAATCAACCCGCTGATCGGAAATTCCGGTGTTTCGGCAGTACCCGACAGTGCACGTGTTTCGCAGGTTGTGGGACTCGAATACGATAAAACCAACCACCTACTGATGCACGCTATGGGGCCCAATGTGGCCGGTGTTATTGGCAGTGCTGTTGCAGCAGGTATTCTACTGGGATTTCTTTCCTAGAAATAATTATTACAAGGAAACCAGCATGCCTCTTTCATGAAGGCATGCTGGTTTTTTTTGTAAGATTTTAGTTAACTTATGGTTCGTAGCTTTGAAATAAATCTACTTACCTGATAACTTTTTTCTCGAAATAACCGTCACTGTACTGGAAAATGAGAATTTCATTTTTGGTTAAAGGTGATCGCTCCCTGCCCAACAGATCAACAACCCTTACCATATCTCTGGTCTTCTTTTCAGGAATTGGATAATTTTCAGTTCCTACTGTGGTTTCCCGGACAAGAAAAATCTTTCCAACTGTAGGATGTGGAATGGGATCATCCCAATAATTATAATGCATTTCTAGCGTGTCGTTTTGAAAATATACGACCTCATAAAAATGATCCTGGTAAAAATATTGTCCGGCGTAAACAGTTTGCAGATAATACCAGTGATACCTGTTTGTTGCATCATCGAAATCAGAATTCTGTGTATTGGGATAAATAGTCGGCATTAAATGCCCAGAGGTTTCAGTGTAAAAACCATCTGGTGAAATTATCATAGTCATGGGGTCGTTATATCCCTGAAAAGATTCACTGCTTATGTAACCATGCCATGTTCCGATAAAATCCTCAAATGTATAATCCTGAGCCTTCGTTTGATTAAAAACCAGATTGAGTAAAATAAATGAGAGAATAGTAAGCGTTGTTTTCATTGAAAATTCAGATTAGTTAGTACCTTTTAATTCAACAACTTATAACAATAGTTTTTGAGATTTTGTTTAAAAGAGCATCTGAATGGCAAAGAAATTTCCGATTTTTCTGATCTGAAAAGGCTTCTAAATGCTAGTCATAAAAGCCAAACTTGATAATCTACTATCTCTTCATTCTTACATTCCATTTCTAAAAAATCCCTACTTTTACTAAAAATTCGAAAACTACATCATGCTGATTATCGGAATTGCCGGAGGCTCCGGTTGCGGGAAATCTACCGTTGTTAAACAGATTATCAAGAAATTGCCTAAGGATTCGGTTACCGTAATTCCTCAGGATTCTTATTATAAAGACAACGGACACCTCAGTCCAGAGGAGAGGGCAAAGATCAATTTCGACCATCCCTCATCCATTGAATTTAACCTGCTGGTTAAGCACCTCGATCTGCTTAAAGAGGGCCAGACAATTGGAATGCCAATTTATAGCTACCTCACATGTGCCCGCGCCAAGGAAACCATTCCGGTGCAGCCCAGGGAAGTGATTATAGTTGAAGGGATTCTGATTATGTCGAACCCCAGGGTTAGGGAGCGAATGGATATAAAGGTTTTTGTTGATGCCGATGCCGATGACCGCCTGATGCGCATTATCCGCCGCGATATTGAAGAGCGTGGCCGCTCATTCTCTCAGGTGCTCGACCATTACGAAAAGTATGTTAAGCCCATGCACCTGCAGTTTATTGAGCCCTCAAAGCGCTATGCTGATATTATAGTTCCCCAGGGTGGTGCCAACCATGTGGC
>DINP01000102.1:0-13237 GCA_002426025.1 Bacteroidales bacterium UBA5537
TTGTCTTACTCCTGAAAATCCCTTGCAAGATCAGTGCTTTATGTTGCCTAAGGCCTTTGGGTCGTGCTTGTGTTTGAACAATAAAGCAAATAATAAAGCTACAACTAAGGCATAGGCTGCAAAAACCAGCCAGATTTCATGCCACATTTTATCACCGTTTTCAGCAGTAAAAAAGCTCTTTATCAGGTATCCGCTCGCTAAACTTCCTGCGATGGCTCCAAATCCGTTGGTCATCATCATAAAAAGGCCTTGCGCTGATGAACGGATTTTTGATCCGGTATTTGTTTCCACAAACAGGGATCCAGAAATATTGAAGAAATCAAATGCCATTCCATAGACAATATTTGATACTAAGATCAGAATCAACCCTGAAGTTGGATCTCCATAGGCAAAGAATCCAAATCGAATTACCCATGCAAACATAGAAATCAGCATTACCTTTTTGATACCGAAACGTTTCAGGAAAAACGGAATAGCCAGAATAAAAAGAGTTTCAGAAATCTGCGAAATCGACATTACGATGGTACTTCTTTTAACTACAAAGCTTTCAGCATATTCAGGTATTTTTTTGAAATCATCCAAAAACACATCCCCGTACATATTGGTCAGTTGTAAGGCTGCTCCCAACAACATACTAAAGAGGAAGAACAATGCCATTTTATAATCCTTAAATAGTTTAAAGGCATTCAACCCTAATCTTTCTGCCAAACCGGCATCTTTATTCATGAGATTTTCGGGTTTTACCTTTGGTAAAGTGAATGCATAAAGTCCTAAAATTAAGGCCCCAAAAGCTGCAATGTAAAATTGATTCGCCGAGGCTTTGTTTTCAGTCAAATTAGTGGTCCACATTGCCAATATGAAACCGATGGTTCCCCAGACCCTGATAGGAGGAAATACCTTAATGACATCATAATTGTTGTTTTTTAATATGCTGTATGCCACAGAATTTGATAAAGAGATGGTAGGCATATAAAAAAGCATGGCTACACCCATTACGAAAATGAACACGACCGGGTCGTTAATCTGTGGCAGGAACAATAAAGATATTGCATAACCCAGATGCAGAATTCCGTAAAGTTTTTCAGCATTAATCCATTTATCTGCGATAATTCCGGTTAATGCAGGCATCACAAGAGATGACAACCCCAAGGTGGTAAATACCCAACCAAAGAGATCTCCTGTCCATTGTTTGGTGCCAAACCAATAATTGGCAATTGTTATCAACCAGGCTCCCCAAACAAAAAACTGGAAGAAATTCATGATAATTAACCTGTTCCTGATGCCCATATTCGTCAGATTTGGTGGATTCTTCTTGATTTATAATTCGTGGGTAAATTTAGGAAGTTTTAAAGATGAACACCATTTGGCTGAAAAAATAATTGAAGAGGCACAAAAATCCGATGGCCACCATAAGGTAGCCATCGGGGCATTGAGAGAGCAACAAAGGAATGTTGTTTCACCAAAACAACATGTTTATATAGTTTGTGTAGCTTATTTAGTTTTGTAGTAATATTTACCAGCTTCCATTTGCAGGTGTTTTGCTGCTATTTTCTGTGTGCTGAAGGGAATGTCATTCACAAAGCTTTCTGACTCAACCCGGATTCCTAATTGATCAGCAGGTAAATACCTGTTTGCGATTGATTCTGTTTCAAACGGGAAGTCATCAACATAGGCTTCAGGCTCTAAAACCGGTAGTTTGGTATTTAAGAATTTTGCAGAGATTTCTTTCGTGCTGAAAGGGATGTCGTCCACGTAATTTTCTTCTTCCTGTTCAGGCAGTGTTGGTTTGTTAATCTGAGAATCAAGTGAATCGCTGTCTTCTGTAGTGCTAACAAACACAAATGGCACAGAGTTGTTACCGGCATTTAACGTAGTACTGCTCATCAAAACTGCTAGCAAAACAGGTAGTATGGATGTGAATATTGTTTTCATAGTTTGAGATGTTGAGGTTCAACATTTTTTTTATTTGAATACCTATCTTCTAATAGCGTGCCAAAGTTTATAATATATTGAATAGCAATAATATACAACATCAATTTTAATTATTATTGGATGCAACTGTCCGATATCGGATAGGGCTTGATCGCAAGTGAACAAGATTCCGTGATTCTGAATTCAGGAAAGAGGTGAAATGTCAATATGAGCCTATTTCGTTGATTAACAGTCTTGATTTTTAGCCTAAAAAGGATTGCTTTGTTATAGGACTTAAAGAAGTAAACTTCTATATCTGCAAAAAAAAAACTGCCGGTTTCATGCCGGCAGTATCAAATGTTCTGTTTTTGCTAAAGTCACTTCTTGATAAATTTTGCAACCCCTTTGTAATTCTTGTCGGAAATTACAATTATATAATTACCCGCTTTTAAGCCTGAAGTGTTGATCTTTATTTTTCCAGAATGGTCGGAAGTTACCATTGGTTTAATAATCTTCCCGGAAGGACTGCCGATAAATACCTGTGCATCAGCACTAAAATTATCCTGTTCAATCGTTAAAAAATCATTCACAGGGTTAGGGCTAATCTTTAGGGGAATAGTTTCATGTTCAGGAATTCCTCCGCAGATATAAAAGTTAACAACTGCTTCATCATCTCCACTGCATTCATTGTCAATGTATTCGATTCTGACTACGGCATTGTTCAGGCCTATGCCTGTTGAATCAATTGTAAAAGTCTGGTTTTGTGATAACTCTGTTCCGTTAACGAACCAATGGTATTCCTCTGGTTCGGGCCCTGCATCGAATGTGATTGAGAATCCGGCACATAAGAGAGTATCAGCCCCAAGGCTAATATCAACAAAATCAATAACATACACTGTAACACTTCCAAAGGCCATGTTATTCATCTGATCTGTAATTACAACAGAATAGGTAGTTGTCTGTTCAGGTTTAATTTTTAACAAGGCCGTTGTATCTCCGTTACTCCACTGGTAACGATAAGGTGGTGTCCCTCCCGCAATTTCCGGCATAATAGTAACCGTTGTTCCTTTACAGACTGTTTGATCGGGACCTAAATTAACGCTCATAGGTGTTAGATTATGAATGGTATCAACATATTGGGCAGTTACCAATGGACCTTCCTGTGTAATAGTCAGCACCGGAACGCTGTGCCCGTTTGCCAGCCATTTGTATTCGGTGTAATACCGGTTTACCGGAACACCCACCTGCACAGAATCAATATACAGGCTATCATACTCATAAACATTTGATTGTACCCTTAGCGTATTGAATGTACCAAAAGGTGTGGTAAGAGTCCCCCAGCCATCAACAACATTAACCCGTTTTCGTTCAATGCTGAAATAGCCAACGCCGGGAAACTCCAGACTATAGGTTGAGTAACTTGAATCGGCCGGCGAAGTTGCCTGAAGCGGGAACGTGTAAAGGAGTTCAGCCTGATCGTATTTCATAGGTACCGGCACACCTGCAATGGTGGCAGCATATCCGGCCCGTACATAATTATTGTCCGATTCTTTGTAAAAAACATAGGCACTGGTAATATCGAAATTCGGAAGAAAGTTAAGCCCTTCGATGGGCGAAGCAAGGTTGGCAACTGCCTGGTTAAAAATGATCTGGTAAAGAAATGGGGTAGTGGTTGGGCTAACATATCCCTCAACAGTCTGACTTTGAGGCTCAAGCATGGAAAAGTCCCAGCTATAATCAGGGCCAGAGAGTGATGGATCAATGCCAGGAAGAATTACGGCAGAACTCAGTCTGATGGTGTCGCCTACATCAGGCATATCATCGCGCGTAATAGTTATCTGGGCAAATAGTCCAAAATTTAATAAAATTATGGTAATCAGCGTAATAGCTTTTTTCATGGCTCAGGGGGTTTTTATCGGAGTTCTGTTTTCTGAAAGTTTTTTTTACAATATCTTGTGACTAAAATACTAATAAATTGAGAAATGAAGATTAGTCGCTTTGAGGACTCTGCTTTTTTCTGTTTCTGCGGAATAACTCTGAAAATTTATCAAACTCATACCTGTAGTAGATGCCGATACCCTGCTTATAGTTGGCATACGAAGAGCTTATTTCGAATGGATTGTTGGCTTTGTTGAAGGCTTTTACCCTGAAACGGCCATCGGGCGTAATCTTAATGTCTACAGTTACATCGCCCACCAGGTTGCTGGTGTTTTGGGCAGATCCGGCAGTGGTCATTCCAAGGTTGCCATCAATGGTAACCCTGTCGTTAAAAAGATGAGTGGAAAGCGCCAGTTCGAGTTCTTCCGATGAGAGAGCATCGCCGGTGCGATAATTCAGTCCTATGTCAACATCCTTGCTGATTTGCGAAAGCATATTGCTAACCTGATTTGTAAGTACTTCGATTGATGAAGAGCTTACTGTATTGGCCAGGGTTGCATTTCCTGAGGTAAAGCTGAACGATTTCAGCACCAGCAGTGAAACCATCTGTTGGGTCATTACTGCTTCATTGGTTGTGTCAATAGAAGTATAAACCAATTGCCTCAGGGTTTCATCGGCTTCAGGCAAACGTATGCTAAAAGCGATGTCAGGGTTATACAGGTTGTTTTTAAGGCTTATTATACAATCAACAGGAACCGTTTTTCCTGCATACTCAGGTATATCAGCAATTTCAGGGATGCCTTTCAGCGACGCTCTTAATTTATAAACGGCCCGCAAATTTATATCGGCATCATAAGGGCTTCCTTTAAAGGAAATAACACTTCCATTTTCGATGGAAAATACCCTGTTGAAAATATTTTTAAATGTGAACAGGAAAGTGCCTTCGTTCATTGTATAATCGCCAAACATGGTAATATCACCACGTGTATCAATGCCCATCCTTATTTCACCGGTTCCGTTACCTTTTATATTTCCGATATCTTCAGGAAGGAAAATCTGAATGTTGGCATCATTGGTTACATCAAGCAGCATATCGAGGTTTACCCCCGACATATTGGCTTCGAATTGGTCTTCGCGGGTTTCTGTTTCTTTGGTTTTGACAAACTTTATGTACTCATTTTCAGTTGCAGTAACTGACAGATTAATAGGTATGTAGATGTTTGTATTTTGTTCTGAGCGAGCTACGATATTCATTTTCAAGTCGGAGAAGGGGCCTTTAATCGTAACCAGGCCGGTGGCAAAGGCCGATCCGTAAAACAGGTCATTTTGCTTGCTGGTTGTATTTAAGCCAGCCAGATTATTTGCATTTATGCTCATATCGAGCAGCATGTGCTGAAAATATTCATGGCTAAGTCTGAAATTGAGTAAACCTGAATTTCCCAGTGAGTCATATACCATCACATTACTGGCAATAATCTCGCCGGGCTCTATCTTAACCTTGTCAGCCAGTGAATAGGTCACATTCAGGTAATCAATTTTCAACTGTGTTCTAAGCAACTGAATATCTCCGGTGAAAACCGGTTGTTGAAACGTGCCGTCGAGACGCAGGCTTCCGCTTGCCATTCCTTTTAGGTTTGAAGCAAACCCAGCTAAAAATGGATTCAATGAGGCAAGTTTGTAATTTATCAGGCTGATGTCGAGATCAAAATTGCCTTCTTTCCGTTTGCCGGGATAAACATAGCCTTTCACCAACAAAGGATTGTGTGTACCGGCATTGCCTCTGTAAATAATGTTCGCATCAATGCTCAAACCCGATTTTTCATTGTCCCATAAACTCAACAAGCGGGCATCGCCCATTTTCTCACCATTAAACGTAAAGTTCTCAATGGTAAGATCTGATTGTAGTGTCCTGGAGTTATAAGCATCAGATAATGATACACTACCTGTCACGATCCCGTCGAAATTCAAATCATTCCGGTTTATCAGAGCATCAGCATTTGAAATATCAAGGTCGTCGAACCAGAGGTTGAACACATCGTTGGGGTTTTCCGATATTTTCCCATTCAGCCTGAGTTCTTGTTTATTGCCATAGATTTTCAGATTATCAACCAGAATCATAGTTGAGTCAACCACAATATCTCCATCCTGAGTGGCGTCCCATTTGGCATTGTTAATTATCAGGTCAACCTTATCGAGAGATGCCAGAAACCTTCTTGTTCCGACAAATAACATGGTTCCCTGGATATCCCCTTTGTTCAGGTTAGTAGTGTCGGTGTTTTTCCAGTTAAGCGAATACTTGACACTATCACCATTCAGAAAAGTATTAATTACAAAATTATCGATACCAAATCTTTGAGGATCATCAATACCTGGCTCTTTCCAGATAATGGATGATGTACCGGTTGATACCTGAAGTGAGCGCCCGAGATTCTGCCCCTGAATAAACCAGTCATTAAAAATAATGCCATTATAGGTAAAACTTCCGGCATTTCCGTTAAGCAGAATAGTCTCGGTGGTTGAGTTGTAGTTTCCATACAAACTGGCCTGGCCTTCGAGTTTCAGACCCGGAATAAACAACTCGGTAAGTGGATCAACATCTTTAATATTAAGGGTGTAATCGAATAACTGCTCAGTGTTTACCTGTTGTGCCTGCTTGGTATCCAGCGTTAATGATGGGAGATAAGTTCCAATAATATTGGAAAGAGAATGATAGAAATCATAGAACGCAAACTTGCCATTGAAATCTGCATCCGCAAAGTCGGACCTGAGAATCAATGATTTATTTCCATCTGGAGAGTTACTTGTTTTGAGGAATAGTTCTTTTATGTTGTAAGTTTTTTTGTTTTCACGATAGGTTGTACTGTCGAACCTGAGCGAGCCCAACAGATTGTCAATATTGGTCCCTGTAAAGTCGAGGTCCATCTTTGTGCTAATGCAGGATGATGAATCACGATCCCAGAGGTTTAGCTTGCTTAGATAGGCGTTTTTTACAGTTGAGGTAAAGTTCATTTTTGGCAGGCTGTCAGTAAAATCAACAATTCCCTTAAAATCAAAGTTAATCAGCCTGTCTCTTAAAGTAAGGTCTCCATTGAATTCGCGGTTTTTCAAATCGCCGTTAATGGTTATGTTGTGAAATACATTTCCATAAAGTCCGATATTGTTTATGGTAGCATCAAGTTCAGCTTCAAATTCCTTAAAGTCTTTTATGCGCCCGGCTATGGAGGAAGTAAAATTGATTATGCCTAATTGGTTAGGCTGAGGAAGTGTTTTCCCAAGGTTCCAGTTGATAAGTTTCAAATGCCCGCTGTAATCAATCACTTTTTGAGCACCCATTTTAAGGCTTAGATCGGTCACCAAAGTCCCGATAAGAGTTGAAAAGCTGGCAGATGAAACGAAATCATTGTAAAACCCAGTGAAGTACCCCTTGATTTTAATATTTCCAAGGGTATTAATCATTTCAGGAATATCAAGTGTTGCTTTTTCAGGTAATTTAAACTCTTTAAGATCACTATAGTTGGTTAGCATCTTCTTGACATTGAGGTGGATAAATGTCTCCTCAATATCGGGCAATCCATCCATTGTTATATTACCTTCAAAAGTTGTGTTTCGGCCCAGTGCAAAACTAAAATTGCGGGCTTTAAGCGATGAAACAGTCCCTCTGACAACTCCGCTAAGCTTTATTTCATTTTCCATACCAGAGATTTCCGGGGCAAAGTAGCTGATGTCGTTAAGGTTTAGTCTGGTTTCCCTGAATTCGCCGCGCATCTGAACACTGTCAATAAAACTGTTGTAAGCGTTGTAATTGTTATGAGAAAATGTTAGGTCAAGCCTGATATCACTTGCCGGTGTTTTAATATGTAGGTTTCGGGCCGAAATTTTCTCGGGCTTAATCTTACATTCAGTGTAAAATTCGTCAAGTACAAAGCCAGATTTCTCCTTGAACGACAATTCGTTGATACGGGTCGTAATACTATCACCGGCAAGGCTTAACCGCCTGATATCGAGATTAAGATCAGTAATGCCAATATGATCATAATCAACTCCTCTTTCCGAAAAAGTTTTCAACTCATTGTTGTAAACAAAACTACATTCCTTCAGACTAATTCCTGAAATACCAGTTCTCCAGGGCTTTGATTCGTTTTTAACCGTGGTCGTGGTATCACTTCCCGAAAAGTAATCTACCAGAAAATCATAATTCATCAGGCTGTCTGATTTATTTTTAATCAGGTTTATTTCAGCCTGCTTCAGGCTTAATACATAAATGCCAATAAATCTATTTTTCCGGTCAAGCTTGCCGAAGTCAACTTTTATCTGCCTTGCTTTTATTATATTTCGGCCTGCTTTGTCTTCAACTACCACATCTTCGAGCAGAATATTCATAAACCATGAAATATCAAGCCCTCCAATCTTTATTCTGGTGCCCAGTTCCTGCGATAGGTAATTGGTTGCCTTTGCTGCAATCCAGGTCTGCACCAGCGATGTTCTGAAAATGCCATAAATGGTAACCATCAGCAAAATGCTGAGAACGATAACCAGGCCTGATATGTTGAATGTCTTTTTGATAACTTTGCAGTGGTTTTTTATCAGGTATTCTGACTTTTTTTTAGGAAATTTCAAATGCAAAATTCCGAAAAATAGGCTTACAGGCCTGAATAAGATTGTAAATATAGTTCAAACTGGTATTTCATTGCTGTTTCACAACGAATAATCATGCCAACATATATACTCGGAATTGAATCTTCGTGCGACGACACGTCTGCTGCTGTAATCCGCGATAATGTTATTCTTTCCAATATTATCGCCAACCAGCAGGTGCATTCATCATACGGAGGCGTTGTTCCCGAACTTGCTTCGCGGGCGCATCAGCAGAACATTATTCCTGTTATTCATGAAGCCATTAAACAGGCCGGAATAAGCAAGTCTGATCTGAATGCGGTAGCTTTTACCCGTGGGCCGGGACTCTTGGGTTCACTTCTTGTTGGAACCTCTTTTGCCAAGGCTTTTGCTTTCGCGATGGAAATTCCCCTGATCGAAATTGACCACATGCAGGCGCATATCCTGGCGCATTTTATTCAGAATGAGGACGGTACAAAGCAACTTCCTGAATTTCCGTTTCTTTGTCTCACGGTTTCGGGAGGGCATACCCAGATTGTTCGGGTAAACAATTATTTTGATATGCAGATAATTGGACGCACCATTGATGATGCAGCCGGAGAGGCTTTTGATAAAGCGGCTAAAATTATGGGTTTACCTTATCCGGGAGGCCCTCTGGTTGACAAATTCGGAAAAGATGGTGACCCTCATGCGTTTAAGTTTGCCAAACCACAGATTGCTGACCTCGATTATAGTTTTAGCGGATTGAAAACTTCGTTTCTCTATTTTCTGCGCGACAGCCTTAAAAAGGACGCTGATTTTATCGAAAAGAACAAAGCCGACTTGTGTGCATCCATTCAATATGCCATCGTTTCATCGCTAACCCATAAATTAATGATGGCTGTGAAACAAACCGGAATCAATCAGGTAGCCATAGCAGGCGGGGTTTCAGCCAATTCAGCTTTGCGCAATGCAATGCTCCATCTTCAGGAAACAGATAATATTACCGCATTTATCCCTGAATTCAGGTTTAGTACCGATAACGCTGCCATGATAGCCATTGCCGGTTATTTCAGGTTTCTTTCGGGTGAGTTTGGAAATCTTTCACTATCGCCATACTCACGATCAGGAAATTAGTTGAAAAGTTAAGTGAAATCAGTTAAGCAGGGTGAACCCGCTACCTTTCTGCTTCCTAACCATTCCCGCATAGCGATCGAACGTGTATAACTGTGTTGCAAGTCTTCCGGGAGGGAGATTCTTTTGAATATAGTCATTCATCAAGTAATCAAAAAGATAGCCGGCATAGAGGTAGCCGAGATTGTTAACTGAGTAATATACATCCTCTACTCTGAGGCTATCAATGCTGTAAGTGTATTTTACATCACCTGAAAGCGGGAAATACCTGAATCCGCCATCGAAATAATCGGTTAGAGTGCTTGACGCATAAAGTGTCTGCGTTGCTGTATCGTTATGGTTTACCCTAGATAGCTCAATCCACGAGTTGACATTTAAAGCGGTGATATACAGCTCGTAACTGTATAGTTCTTCATCACCAAAACTGGCATCATCGCTTATTGAATCGTAAAACTCTTCCAACTGCAACTGGGCAAGGTTAACAATAATAGATTCCGAGGCTGAATTGACAAAATTTTCAGTTGATCCAGGAAGATACACCGAATAGCCCAACGCTTTCAGCCCGGAATTCAAACCATTAATGTAACCATTTATCAGTGTTGAATCGTTGATGTATTGAAGGAGGTCGCTGTTGTAAAAGAGCAAAGAGTCCTGGGTTGCCTGAGGAAGGCTTTCGAAATTTTCGATGTCAGGTATTTTGTAACTATACTTATAACTGAAGTCAGGTGGCAGTAGGAGAAAGGCAACCGGTTCGCGCTTTGTGACAAAATTGTTGGCCAGCCTTCGTTCAGGGCTACATGAAGTAAGATGCAGAAGCAAAGATGCGAACAATAAGATTAAAAGCAGTCTTCGGGCAAGCATAAACTTATTATTTCAGTTATCAATTACAATCAGGATCAGCTATCAGCGCCTGTTCGAGAATAAGCTTCCCGAAATTCAGGCCATATTCACGTGCTTTTTCCAATTCATTGTTGTGCGGGGTGAATTTGATAAACAGGCTTTCGCCGGCCAGCTTCAATTTCAGGTTGGTAAGATTGCTTTCAATAAGTTTGGCTCCTTCGCCACTCCAGCCATAAGAACCGAAAGCGCCGGCCAGTTTGCCTTTATCGCGCAAAGGGTTAATCAGGGCAAAGAGCTGGTAAATCTGAAGCAGAATGTTCTGATTTATAGTCGGTGACCCAATAATAAATCCCGAGGCTTTTGAAAGATGATCGTCGATTGTACTCAATTCCATCGTTTCGATATCGCAAACATGTACATCTATTTCCCCTGCACTGCGAATGCCATCAGCAATGCTATCAGCAATAAGAGCAGTGTTGTGATAAGCAGATACATACGGTATAAACACCCTGCGCTTGTCCTTTATTTGCATCGCTTCTATTGCCATTGCTTCTGACTGGTCAACGCGCTGTTTCCAGGTTGACCGCAAAATTGGTCCGTGTCCGGTACAAATCTGATCAATCTCAAGCGGCCTGATTTTTTCAATAGCCTTCAGTATAAATTTGCTGTAAGGTTTCAGAATTACATCAAAATAATATTTGAAAGCATCATCATAATTTCCCGTAAGGTCATCAAACATCTTTTCGTCACAGTAATGTGCACCGAAAGAATCGCAGGTGAAAAGCAGGCGATCTTCAGGTAGATAGGTGTAAATAGAATCTGGCCAGTGAAGATTGGGCGCCCCGATAAACTGAAGTGTCTTATTGCCCAGCGAAATGGTGTCACCATCTTTAACCTGCTGGTAATTAAATTCATAACCAAGCATGTCTTTCAGGTACCTTATTGCATTCCCGCTGCCAACAACAGTTGCATTGGGCGCAATCTGAAGCAGTTCGTGCAAACAGCCCGAGTGGTCGGGTTCGGTATGATTCAGAACTATATATTCTATTGAAGCTGGGTCGCATACAGTTTTAATTTTGTCCAGATATGTTTCACTGAACCTGTTTTTAGCTGTTTCGATAATGGCCTTTTTATCGGCATCAATAAAATATGAATTGTAGGTTGTGCCGTATTTTGTCTCCATTACAACATCAAAAGTCACGATATCGTAATCGAGTATGCCAATCCATTTTACATCGTTTGTAACATCCAGTATTCTCTTGTCTTCCATTCTATTATTAAAGTTTTTGTTAGAATTCGATGGTCATCTGAACCGAATCATCGTCAATGGGCGGTTTGTGTTCACGGTGAGGAATATCAACCGGTTTTTCAACTACTTCCTTAATATCTGTTTTTACAGGAGATTCTTCAATGGTTTGCTCTTCCTCATAGGGGAGGGGCTCAAGCATTTTAATCTTCTTAACCGCGTAAGTTGTTAGCCTTTTGCCTTTCGCTTTGTGACTTTTAACATCAATAAAATCCGCAGCAATTACCTCTTCATCGTCAATTGCCCGGTTGTTAATTTTCTCGTCAAAATTAATCTGAAACCTTGGCAGCCAGTCTGTTGAAACCTGTATCAGTTTTGAATCTGCGTCTTCGCCAATAAAATCGGTCTTCTTGTCATTAACATCAATCTGGAAGCGTTTCAGGTAATAAAAAGCTTTTTCGGCGTGGTAATAGATGGCTGTAACCGGTTTTTTGTCGTTGAATTTTTCAATTATCAGCAAATCTTCATCAAAATGTGTTGAAATATCAAAGCCGGTAAGCTTATAATGCCCTGACTGCATGATGGTTAAAATCTTGTCATCACCTGAAAAGGCTCCGAGTAACCTGCCTCTTCCTTCGGTATTCAGACGTTTGATTGAGTCGTCGAACCAGATATCGCGGGCTCCGAGTGTAGAAACGCCTGCTTCGGATAGGCTAATTTTTTTAACGGGATATTTCGTTAGGATATTCCCCTGCGAATTACGGCCTTTGATTGCAAGATCACCGAAATTAAAATCGAAAACAGGCTTTTTAAGTTTCGGTCGTGGCTTAAGCGCAACCTTGATTATTTCAGCTTCACCATTCGGATTCACCGAAAAATAAAGCACTTTCGAGCCTTTGGTGCCCTTGGTCAGCGTATATTCTTTATCGCGGGTAACGCCTACGACTGCAAAACGCTTGATATATGCCCCACCCGATTTCCCATCCTGGTAAACCATATTGTAAATGGTACGCTCGTCGTTTTTACGGAAGACATCAATATGGATAACCTGTTCGCCAACGAAAACCTTCTCGGCAACACGCGTTACGATAAATGAGCCATCTTCCCTGAAAACGATAATATCATCAATATCAGAGCAATCGCATACAAACTCGTCTTTTTTAAGGCTGGTTCCGGCAAATCCTTCAACTTTGTTCACATACAGTTTCTGATTTGCAGCAGCTACCATAACCGCCTCAATATTGTCGAAACTCCGGATTTCGGTGCGCCTTTCGCGGTTCTTGCCGTATTTTTTCTTGATATTTCTAAAATACTCAATGGCATATTCAATCAGGTTGGCAAGATAATGTTCTACCCGTGCCTTTTCATCGGTCAGGTTTTGCATAATCTCATCGGCTTTGAACGAGTTGAATTTTGAAATCCGTTTTATCTTGATTTCAGTTAGTCTGAGGATATCCTCAACAACAATTTCGCGGTAGAACTGCGGTTTATAAGGTTCGAGGCTTTTATCAATGGTTGATAGTACCTCTTCCCAACTTCCGCATTCTTCAATATCGTGATAAATGCGGTTTTCGATAAATATTTTTTCGAGCGATGCAAACAAAAGGTTTTCCATCAGTTCATTCAGCCTGATGG
>DINP01000102.1:13256-135087 GCA_002426025.1 Bacteroidales bacterium UBA5537
GTGCCAAATGGTATTTCAGTAATTACCAATGTTTTTTTGTCAAGTTGACTTATTTTAGCCCGTAACCTGACTTTCCCGCCCCGAAGCCCTTCATTGTATTTAGAGCAATCGGCCAGTCCCCCGGTCGGGAAATCGGGGTAAATTTCAAAATCTTTGTCCTGAAGAATTTTTATGGATGCATCAATGAGTTCATTGAAGTTATGCGGCAGGATTTTAGAAGCAAGTCCAACTGCGATGCCTTCAACACCCTGAGTCAGCAGTAGCGGAAATTTCACCGGAAGCGTAACAGGCTCTTTGTTGCGGCCATCATACGAAAGTTTCCACCGGGTGGTTTTGGGATTAAACACAACTTCCAGGGCAAATTTGCTAAGTCGTGCTTCTATATAACGGGGTGCTGCAGCATTATCGCCGGTGAGGATATTGCCCCAGTTTCCCTGGGTTTCAATTAAAAGCTCCTTCTGTCCAAGCTGAACCAGTGCATCACCGATGGATGCATCGCCATGAGGGTGGTATTTCATGGTGTGCCCGATAATGTTGGCAACCTTGTTAAACCGGCCATCGTCGAGCTCGTTCATGGCATGAAGAATCCTCCGGTGAACCGGCTTTAATCCGTCAAGCACTTCAGGAACAGCCCGTTCAAGTATAACGTAGGATGCATAATCAAGAAACCAGTTCTGGTACATGCCCGAAAGCGGAATGGTCTTATGCAGTTCAACTCCTTCGATGTCGGCTTGTACTTCGGGCAGATCCTCGGGCAGGTTCTCTTCGCTCAAATTATTATTTGTATTCTCTTCCATTCTTTGTGTTTCCTATAGCACTAATTATCAGCCTTATCGGTTCTTAAAGTGCTCTTTCTCTTTCCGTAAAATCTCAATAACAATACCTCCGCAATTATACATAAAAGGGCTGTTACAATAAACCATCTCCACAATCTTTTTCCGGCATTGTTCGCCGAAATAATTTCGTTGAGTGGCTGCTGGGCGGCATACATTAACCCGAAACCGGGTGCATTCTCAAAAGCACTGGCTAGTTCTTCTTCAGTCGGCAGGCCAAGGTCCGATTCCCGGCGGTTGTAGTTGAATGCCAATAAGGTAGAAGTCTCCTTGCCGCTGCTTACTTTGTAAATGCCTGCATCTTTCAACTGATTGTTGATATAAATGATGCTCTGGCCTTCAAGCCTCCGGTATTCAGGTATAAACTCGTTGCTCCCGTCTGTCCGCGATATTCTGAATACATTGTCTTCGGCTGGTTTCAGATTGCCGATGTTTATGCCATCTGTTGCACCTGTATTGTACATCATCGGAAGTATATTTTCGCTGGCAAACGCAATATTGAGCATGGCAGGAACAAATAAGGCATGACGGGCCCAGTTACCAGCCTTGTCGTTGAGTGGAACTGCACTCAGATAGACTTTGCCTTCGCCATGATTCCCTGTTATCAGTAATGGATCACCATTGCCGAGGCCCATCAGGGTTTCAGAAGTGCCTTTACTTGTTGCAGTTAACCTGAAATGGCTGTTAATAACCGGGAGATCGGTATTGTCGGGATCAATTCCGCTTTTTTCAAAAACATCATTGAAAACGTGATGTTTTGTGTTTATTACCGAAACCCTGCTTTTTGCCGAATCTGTTTTTTCAATCTGATCGGATCCGAGTGCTGATAACAATTGATTTACGGCAGTGATATCGGCATCTGAAGCCGGAAATATCAACAAACTTCCTCCCTGAGTAACAAAACGTGTAAATTCCTGAATAGCTCCCGAACTTACTGTTTTCAGGTCGTTCAGGATGATGAGCCTGAAATCAGGGAAAGAGGAGTAATCGGTTTTTGCAGCAGATGCTTGTGACAGGCTGATAACGGAATCGAGTTTAAAAACGGAGTTTAGATACAAATTTTCGTCCTTGTTGTTGATGGCCAGAACCGGGATGTGGTCTGAAACCTTGAAAACAAAGTAATAGCTGTCGTCATAAGTAACCGGATAATCGCTTATTTCTACCATTCCCTCCATGGTTCCAGCCTGGGGATTTGTAAACGGCAATTGTACTTCCGTAATCCCTTCTGCTTTGATGCTGATAGCTGCCACCGCTCTTTGACGTCCGTTTATCATTAATTTAACCGGTATCTTTTCAAGTTCGGCATCCGACGAATTCCTTACCCTCACGTTCAGAACCGATGTCCGGTTTAACTGAACCACCGGATTATTGAACCAGCAAGAGTCGATGTAGAGATTGCGGGCTGCTGCTGATTTAACCGGCACCAGGGTAAAGTTGTTCTCAGTTTCTCCATCTGGGAGGTCAGACATAACTGTACTCCGCTGAAAATCAGATATTATATAGGCTATTTTTGATGCAGAATGATTGGACGAAAGCATGTCCTTTTGGCGGGATGTGATCTCGGCAAGTGTTTTTACCGAAGGCGAAAGGCTTACTTCTGACAGCATTTCGAGAAACTCCTCTTTGGTAACAAGCCGTTGGTGTTTGCCTTCAAAGTCGTTGGTAATTATCTGAAACAAATCATCGGCCTTATATGCTGCTGCAATTTCACCGGCTTTTGCTTTAGCTTCATCAAGCAGGCTGCCCCGCCTGCCTGCTGCTTCCATGCTGAAAGAGTTATCAATAAAAACGCTGACAACACTTATCTGCCCTGGCAACGTTTGCTTTTTTAGTGGCAGATAGGGTTGGGCAAAAGCAATTACCAGAGCGGCAATGGCTAAAATGCGCATAAGCAACACCAGCAAATGGAGCAATTGAGACTGCTTTTGCGTTTTTTGCTGCAGTTCTTTCAAAAAACTGACATTGCTGAAATAGACTTTCCGGTATTTCCTGAAATTGAAAAGATGGATAGCTAACGGAATCAGCACTGCCAGAAGGGCAAAAAGAATATTAGGATTAATAAATTGCATAGATAGTTTGCAGAACGGTACATTTCAATTACCTGCAAAATTAAACAAATCCGCATAGCCAGTGATTGCTTTGCCTTTCAATTGACAAAAAAAAAGCCCGTCCATCCGGACAGGCCTTTTAAATTCCTTTGAACCCGCGTTAACAGAGCAAGAGCGATTCGTTGTATTCAATCTCAAAACCACGTTTGTGTTTTGCTTCTTCATCAGCCAGTAATTTGAAAATAGACTGAATTTCATTATTGGGAGTTTTGGACGCAAGCTCCAGGTATAGCCTGAAAGAAGCAGTTACTTTGCGCATAGCCATTACAAGGGCCTCCGAATACTTGAGGTCAACGGCATTCTGAAGGTCGATTTCATATTCGCTCACCTTGATCTCTTTCATCTGCTCTTTGGTAAGATCGAGTGGCCCAATTTCCCTAACCCTTGACAATTTAACCATATATGCATATTCTTCGCGGGCATATTGCTCAAAAATCCGCTTCATTTTTGCATTGCGGGCCTGTTGCGAAAGGCGGGTAAAAAAATCTGCTGTTTCTTTTGCAGAGCGGATGGCAAAATGCAGAATGTCATCTACTGATTTGAATGATTTCATAGGCTTTCGGGTTTAAAGTTTTCGATAAGGTAGCGCGTTGAGTTCGTGGTTGTTTAATTAATCCTTATTTTATTTAAAAGTAATACCCAGAAATAAAAAAAGCCTGCTCGAAAGAACAGGCTTACAAAATACTAATGGATTTTAGTTTTCTTTTAAGACAAATTCATCGTATTCCAACTCAAACCGTAGCTTATGTTTTGCCTCTTCCTGAGCCAATGCATTGAAAATGTTTTTTATTTCTTCGTTGGGAGCCAAAGCTGCCAGGTCAAGATACAGGCGGAAAGCAGCTTTCTCTTTCTTCATAGCCAGCACAAGTGCATCAGCATACGTCATGTTGGGACCAGGGAAAACATCTACGGTATAATCGCTGATTTTCAAGTCGTTGATTTCTTCAACAGAGATGCCAATAAGTCCCTGCTCCCTGATTTTCATCAGTTTTGATTTGTGGCCCATTTCTTCGTGCGCGTATTGTCTGAAAATCTGCTGCATTTCGGTATTTACCGATTGCGAAGCTAGGCGCGAATAAAAATCAACGGCTTCCTGTTCAGCATTAATAGCAAAAATCAGAATGTCTTCAACTGATGTAAATTGTTTCATTGATCAGAGCAGTTTTTATTGGTTTGTGGCAAAAATAAAAATTTAATCTTCAGAGAGCTATTTTTATTTTGCTTTTTGGTTTGCCCGAATATCTGTATTGCTTTATCAGAAAAGAAGATACAGAGCGTAGCAAAAAATAAGCCCCGACATTATGCCGGGGCCTGGGTTATCCAACTTAGTTTAGTTGGGAAAAAATCTATAATACGCCCTGGTCGAGCATTGAGTTGGCTACCTTAAGGAAACCTGCAATGTTCGCACCTTTTACGTAGTTAATGTATCCGTCGTTTTGTGTGCCATATTTAACACACTGCTCATGAATGCTCTTCATAATCTGGTGCAGACGCATATCAACCTCTTCAATGGTCCAGTTCAGTTTCATTGAGTTTTGCGACATTTCGAGTCCTGAAGTAGCAACGCCACCAGCATTAACAGCTTTACCAGGAGCAAACATCACCTTGTGTTCCTGGAAAATTTCGATAGCTTCCGGAGTTGAAGGCATATTGGCACCCTCTGCAACACACATTACACCGTTTTTAACAAGGTTTTGCGCATCTTCTTTTCCAAGTTCATTTTGGGTGGCACATGGCAGTGCAACATCACACTTAACTTCCCATGGACGTTTGCCCTGATGGAATTGTGCATTCGGGAATTCGTATGAGTAAGGTTTAACGATATCCTGGTTTGAAGCCCTTAATTCGAGCAGGTAATTGATCTTTTCACCTGAAATACCATCCGGGTCGTAAATGTATCCGTCAGGACCAGAGATGGTTACAACTTTACCGCCGAGTTCAGTAACTTTTAGCGCGGCACCCCATGCTACATTACCAAAACCGCTGATTGCAACTGTTTTTCCTTTGAAATCCAGATTTTTGGTTTTCAGCATTTCCTGAGCGAAATATACTGTACCAAAACCAGTAGCTTCTGGTCTGATTAGGCTTCCGCCCCAGTTGATGCCTTTTCCGGTAAGAACGCCGGTATGCTCACGGGCCAGTTTCTTGTACATGCCGTACATGAATCCGATTTCACGTCCGCCAACGCCTATATCGCCAGCAGGTACATCAGTTTCAGGACCTATGATTTTCCACAACTCAAGCATAAATGCCTGGCAGAAACGCATAATTTCAGCGTTTGATTTGCCTTTTGGGTCAAAATCACTACCACCTTTACCACCGCCCATAGGAAGTGTGGTGAGGCTGTTTTTGAAAATTTGTTCAAATCCAAGGAATTTCAGAATGCTGAGGTTAACACTTGGGTGAAAACGAAGCCCACCTTTGTAAGGACCAATTGCATTGTTGAACTGAACCCTGTATCCGAGGTTTACATGAACTTTGTTGTTGTCATCTACCCAGGGAACTTTGAAACTTAAAATACGGTCGGGCTCAACGATGCGTTCGAGGATGCCGGCCGATTCAAACTGTGGGTTCTCATTGTAGATTTCTTCAATGGACTCCAGAACTTCGCGTACCGCTTGCAAGTACTCAGCTTCACCCGGATGTTTTTTCTCCAGGTCGGTCATGATTTTTTCCAGATTCATCTTGTGGATGTTTAGGGATGTTTAACTTATGTGAATTTTGTAACAATGTTAACTAAATAACAGTGCAAATTTATGTTATAAAAAATGTAATTTCCAAATTTACCATTACTTATTTTTTTTCTGACAATTTTGTTTGCAAAGAAAGCTAAAATTTTCGTTTTCAGCTACTTTAGACTGTTTCTAAACACCAGCAAAAATCAGTTCACATTCTGTCAGGTTCAAATGCAATCGTTTGCAAATATCTCTGTTTTTACTTCTCTGTAACACTTATTACAACATCGTTTTCGTAAGTAGTTTCTTTTACCAGCCTTCCCGATTGGTCATATTCTTTTTCAATTCCATTGCGTCTATTTTCCCGGTAAGGAATTTCGCGCCATAAATTTCCATTAAGATGGAATGCCCGTTGTATTCCAGAACCTGATGTAAAACTTGCATCTCCAACCTTAAATCCAAACTCATTGTAATAAACCCAGGTGCTATCGTATTGCCCCATGCGGTAATAACCCTCAATTTTTATTATCCCGTTTTCATGAAAAAGGCTGTATGGCCCGTTTAAAGTGTCATTGGTATAGGCTCGTTCTTCGATTTTTACACCTGAAGTATTCCAGTTTGTGGACTTGCCGTTCTTTTTACCATCTGCAAAAAACTCAGCAGATTCCTTTACACCGTTGAAGTACCATCGGGTTGATAGCCCTTCAAGCTTGCCATCAATATAATTCGCTTCCAGTTGTTTTTTGCCGTTCTCATAATACCAGGTACTGTTTCCATCCTGCTTCTTCCCTTTAAAATTCTGAACAGATTTCAATTTTCCATTGGGCCAGTTTTCAACTTTCTCCCTTTTGCAGGATGCGAGTAGAAATAGAAACAAGAGACCACTTATGGCTATCCAGATATTAGTTTTCATTTTTCACTCTGATTTTAAGTTATTCTTAATCAAGGGCTCTGCAATTATTGTGAAATTTCTGATGCGTAATTTGCTCCTTGCCGGATTCCAGAAATAAACTTTTAAGCGACTTTGAAGCAATTTTTGGTCAGGTATGGGTATGGTCTGCCTGATAATGCTCCATTGGCCGGGTTTACAGTATAAGTTGGCTCTGGCGCCCATCCATTGTATGGTTTCACCGTCGGTATCATGAAAGGAAGCTGCAAGCAGCGCTCCGTTTTCTGTATTCTCCGCCATTATTTCTGCTGTTGCAACCAGATGTCCTGATTTACCCTGCATCAGACTGGCTGCACTTCCGTCGTAGCCCTGGCTGAACTCCAGACTATCCATAATAAGAATAGCCGATATTTCCGGTTTCCCGGATTCGCCTATAATCCTGAAAAGGGTATCGGTTCCAGCAACAACACATTGTTCTGATGTTTTACAATAGAGCGCAGCCTCAGCCAAACCCTCATAACTCACAAACTGAGCGATACACGGATACCTTGCTTTGATTATATCATTGATTTCAACCGGAATGGGTTTGGTCCATGCGTAAAGAAAATATTTTGTCTGGCAGGTGTCGAGGATGCGTGCAAGGCTATCGAGCTGATCGCCGCCGCGGTTATCGTGCTGCGCAAATGTTGTACGCCCTCCTTCGCACTGGTCGAGGTAAAAATTGATATACCAGGGATTGTTTACACTGATGGCTCTTGTGATATTATTTTCACCGAATTTACGGTTCCATTGGTCAATGGTTTGGGCTATGCCCCGAAATTCGCCGAAGTGCTGCTTTTTGTAATACCTGTTTCCCAGAATGGTTTGCGATGTTCCTGCAAAGAGCGCTACCATAACAATAAACCCGGCCCACTTTGAAGGGATTTTTCCGGCAAATGAAAACAGCAAGGCTATCAGAAACGGGAATGAGAAAATCAGCACACTATGCTGTAAAACTGGATTTTCCAGGCGGGAATAGAAAAACCCGATCAGAAAAGGAACAAAAAAGAAAATCAGCGAAAACAAGTGAAACCTGTTAAGGCTGAGACTTTTTCGTGCAAAAAATAAGGAGGAGATGACTATGAAAGAAACTATTAATGCAATGATAACCGATTGATTAAACAGATACCAGATGTGACCGGCCAGCCATAATTTATCGGGTTTCGCCAGCCATAACCCAACGCCACCTATGCTAAGGTGATTAATTGTGATATATATGTGTGGCGAAAAAATCAGTGCCGCAGCAAGCCCTGCACCTAAATAATGCAGTATGCGGTCGCGTTTGAGATAAAAAACTCCGGTAATACCGATGATCAGCGCAAGCAGGAAACTGAAATAATGGTTGTACATGCAGGCTGCTGCACTGAATGAAAAGGCAATTGCCATGCTTGCTTTTGGTTTTTCGTCAAACAGCAGTCTGGTCCAGTACCAGGCCATCATCATGCTGAAAAGTAGTCCGCTGCCGTAAGGCCTTGCAATCTGACTGTAAAGCAATGGAAATTCAAGAAAGGCAAGAAATGCACCAGTCAGCAATCCGGTGGAGGAGCCAAACCATCTGCTAAAAACCTTTATTGCAAAATATACTGCCAACACTCCGGCCAAAGCAAAAGGGAGCCTGACAATCCATTCTTTCATCCCAAAGAGCTTAACCCAATAGTAAAGAAATACCTGTATGCCACCAGGATGTCCGTCAACGAAGAAGCCTTTGTCAACCAGATCGGAAAATGTGTGGTATTGCACCCTGAAAAGGGCGCTTAATTCATCATTTGAATAGGAAAAGTCAAGGTTACTTATGCGAAGCACAGCGGCCACCAGTAAAATTATACCAGTCAGTTTCCGGTATGATTTTTCATTGCTTGTGTCAAAGCCCGAAAAAATTTCCTTCAAGTTCATTAAAAAACAGTTCTTGGAAAAAGGATTAGTATTTCATCTGTAAATGTTGTTTTACAACTTCAAACAGCAAAATACCTGCTGCAACTGAAACATTGAGCGATTCTATGCTTCCCCTGATCGGAATCTGCAGCACTTCATCGCAACGGCGCAGGTATTCTCCTGATACTCCATCTTCTTCCGAGCCCATAATAATGGCCAGTGGGCCGGTCAATTCCGATTCGTAATAGTTTTTGTTTCCCTTTTCGGATGCTGCTACAATTTTAAGCCCGCTTTCCTTCATGTAATCGAGGGTATTTTTAAGGTTAGGGCTTCGGTGCACTGGAAGTATTGATAACGCACCGGCTGAGGCTTTCATGGCATCGGCATTCACCGGAGAGCCACCCTTTTCGGGGATGATTAATCCGTGAGCACCTGCACAAGCAGCCGACCGGGCTATTGCTCCCATATTTCTGACATCGGTAATCCTGTCGAGAACCACAAACAGCGGGGTTTCACCTTTCTCATAAACCGAAAGCAGCAGATTTTCAATTGGCTGAAACGCGATTGGAGAAACAAAACAGGCAATGCCCTGATGGTTACCCCTCACAAGGCGGTTGAGCTTTTCGATGGGTACGTATTGAAAAGGAATGTTATGTTCGTTGATCAACTTTCTTAATTCAGGAACCTGCTCACCTTTCAGCCCTTGCTGCATAAATATTTTGTCAATTTCTTTCCCGGCTATAATGGCTTCAATTACCGGTCTCATGCCATAAACGAGGTTATTGTCTTTCATTCCCAATGAATTTTAGTCTTTTACAAGCTGCAAATATAGGTTTTTAGGGGGTGATTTCCGGGCTATAATTCTCCTTGTAGGAATGAAGGTAGTTGACTACTTTTGTTCTGCATCTGGTTCTCGTCAATTCTAAGGTAAATTGCAGTTTTCAGGCGTAATCCTTTATTGGCCATTTAAAAATTTAAATTTACCATCTGTAGTCCCATTAATCAATATTATGAAAAACTTTCTGGTATATAAATCTTCGGCAGGATCGGGAAAGACCTATACGCTGATGCTTGTATACCTTGGAATCGTGTTGAAGGAGCCATCCAGGTTCCGGAATATTCTTGCAATTACCTTTACCAACAAAGCAGCCAATGAAATTAAACAGCGGATTATTTCCAATCTGAAAATGCTACTGGCACTGGACGAAAATGAGATTCCTGAAAAGCATAAACATCTGATTGATAGCCTGAAACAATCAACCGGACTTGAACTGCCTGAAGTCAGGGACCGTGCAGCTAAAGTGCTTACGCTGATTTTGCATAATTATGGTGATTTTGCAGTTTCGACCATTGATAGTTTTATGCATCGGATTATCAGGTCATTCTCATTCGATCTGAAACTTTCGATGAATTTCGAAGTTGAGATGAATACTGCCATGCTTCAGGCCGAGACGGTTGATTCGCTGCTTTCAAGTGTTGGCAGCGATAAGCATATAACCGATGTATTGGTAAAATTCGTTCAGGAAAGGGCTGAAAGTGACGAGAGCTGGCAAATAGAGCGTGATCTGCAAAAGTTCAGCAGCAATCTTTTCAGGGAAGATGCCATTGCCTTGTTGCCGCACCTGGGTGAATTTACGGCTGATAAACTAGCTTCGGTTAATCGCAAACTTTCGGATAATTTGCGCAGTTTTGAAGAAGAACTGATAAAGCCTGCAGAAAAAGCCATGCAACTGATAGAAAGTCATAACATTGATCCAGAATTGTTTTATTATGGGCAAAAGGGAATTTATAACTTTTTCAGGAAAATTGTATCCGGTGATATTGCATCGGCNNGGAAATACCATATTGGAAATTTCACCTCAACTCACTGATTTTTACAAGGAGATTGAGGCTTTAGGCGAAAATGGACAGAGTAAATATCTGATATACAAAAATATCCGTAACAATCTGTATCCCATGGCGGTGCTGGGTGAATTGAGCATTCGGCTGCAGGCCGTAAAGAAGGAGCGGAATGTGGTTTCCATTGCTGAGTTTAACCGAATAATTTCGGATATTGTTGCCAATGAGCCGGTTCCGTTTATATATGAACGAACAGGAGAAAAATTCAGGCACTATCTGATTGATGAATTTCAGGATACTTCGGTACTTCAATGGCAGAACCTCTTGCCACTTGTCGAGAATTCGCTGTCGCATGGTGGCACCAATATGATTGTTGGCGATGGCAAACAAGCTATCTATCGTTTCAGAAATGGTGAAGTTGAACAGTTTGTGAAATTGCCCGAAATTGATAATCCGCAGGGTAATGAACTGATAGTCCAGCGGGCGCAAGTACTTGAGCGTGAGTATGCCCCAAATCAACTGGGGGCAAATTTCAGATCACGATGCGAAGTGGTTGGGTTTAACAACGATTTTTTCAATTTTGCCACTTCGGCATTTTTGCCTGATTTTCAGAAAGTTTACGAAGGAGCCGGGCAGATTGCTGATGTAAAAAACATCGGTGGATTGGTGCGGGTTGAGTTTTTTGAGGGCGAGCGCAATGAGTTCGATGAATATAATTGTTCCCGTGTGCTGGAACTGATAGGCGAACTGACCGCTGTCGGGTATCAGCCTGGTGATATTACTGTTCTCTGCCGGTCGAACAAAAATTCGTCGAATGTAGCTTCATTCCTGAATGCCAATGGAATAAAGGTTGTTTCATCCGACAGCCTTTTGCTTGCCAGGTCGCCAGAGGTGAATTTTCTGGTCAACTTTCTAAGCTTTCTTAACGACAACAATAATACCATCAGCAGAACTGCAATTGTAAACTACCTCAGCGAAAAGCCCGTATTTCAAGAAATAGGTAAACACAATGCTTATGTTAAAGCCAATAGCTCTGAAGGTTTTTTTACCATGCTTGTATCGGCTGGGTTTGCAGTTTCGACACACAAACTTCGGGGTCTTTCGCTTTACGATACCTGCGAAGAGCTGATACGAATCTTTGGACTGCATCTTGAATCGCCTGTATATATGCAATTCTTCCTCGATGAAATTCTAAAATATTCCTCTTCTAAGAATACCGGAATAGCCGGATTTCTCGATTTCTGGGAGCAGAATAAATCAAAGCTTTCTGTGGTGTTGCCGCTTTCGCGCGATGCAGTTCAGATAATGACCATCCACAAATCGAAGGGCCTTGAATTTCCGGTGGTAATTTACGCTTTCGCGGATGATGATTTCAAGAAACTTACAAATCAGTCAACCTGGATCGAATTAAACGATCCTGATCTTGAGGAACTTCCGGTTGCCCTGATAAAAATTGAGAAAGCCTTAGAAAAAACACATTTGTCAGAGATTTACACAAAGGAATACAGTAAAACGAAGCTCGATCTGCTTAACCTCGTATATGTTGCCTTTACCAGGGCAGCTGAACGACTATATGTGCTGACTGGCAAACCACCCAAAGAGGCCGACGAACTGAAATCGGTTCAAGCCTTGATGCAAGCGTTTCTGATTTCAAAAAAAATGTACACTGAAAGCAATAATACATACGAATTTGGTGATAATCCAAATGTAAAAAATGTCCATGCTCCACAGGATGCAGAATCAGCGTTACCGGTAAATTTCCTGACCAACGATTGGCGCAGCAGGCTTGTATTTGCTGGCCGGGCACCAAGGGTATGGCAGGCTGAAAGCCCCGGTGGAATGCAGGCAAGTGGAAATCTGTTGCACCTTGCCCTTTCATTAATTATAGTTCCTTACGATATTGATGCCGCTTGCGATAAAATACTGAATCAGGGATTTATTACCGATGCCGATTTGCCTGAGCTTAAATCAAAACTTCAGATGATTGTTGGCCATCCTGCTGTACGGCCATTTTTTAGCAGTGAAGGACAGGTTGCTGTCGAGTCAGAAATCCTTGCTCCCGGTGGTAAGAGTTTTCGTCCCGACAGGATTGTATTTCATAATACCCATACCGATCTGATAGATTACAAAGCAGGTAAGCCGCTCGAATCGCATAAAAATCAGATCAGGCAATATGCCTCCCTGCTGAATGAAATGGGTTATCCCGATATCCGGTCCTGGCTTATCTATCTTGAGGCTCCGGTTGAAGTGGTTAGCGTTGGGTAGCATTTTTGAATTGCAAATCATTCATGATTAGCTAAGGTTGTGAATTTACGGTAAATTTGCCGCATGATATACCCTGTTTCATCTCAACAACTATTTGAATTAAAATCAAGTTTCCCGGTGATTGATGTTCGCTCACCCGGCGAATACGCGATGGGGCATATACCCGGAGCGGTGAATCTGCCGCTTTTCAATGATCAGGAAAGGGCTGAAGTCGGAACCCGCTATAAAAGAGCCGGACGTGATGCAGCTTTTCTGATTGGGCTCGATTTTGTTGGGGTTAAGATGTCGGGTTTTGTTAAAAAGCTGCAATCAATCTGCCAGGGAAAGCCAAACGAAGTGGTGGTTCATTGCTGGAGGGGAGGTATGCGCAGCGGTTCAATGGCATGGTTGTTCAGTTCGGCAGGATATAAAGTCCATTTGCTGGAAGGTGGTTATAAGGCTTATCGTGCCTATATCCGAGCTGAATCAGGTATTGGTGCTCCAATGATTGTACTTGGAGGCATGACAGGCTCGGGTAAAACCGGAATCCTTCACGAACTTAGAAAAATGGGCGAGCAGGTTATTGACCTCGAAGGGCTGGCACACAACAAAGGCTCGGTATTTGGATACCTTGGCCAGTTAGAACAGCCTACCAACGAGCAATTTGAAAATAATTTGTACGACGAATGGGTGAAGCTTGACCATTCAAAACCAGTTTGGCTTGAGGATGAAAGCCGCTCTGTTGGGGCCGTTGGTATTCCCGGGCCTTTCTTTGACAGGATGAAGCAACAATCCATGATCTTAATTCAGGTGCCGCACGAAATAAGAGTGGAACGATTGATTGTGGAATACGCTGGTTTTGATAAAAAAATGTTGATTGATGCTTTAACGAAGATTGCCCAACCTATTGGCGGGCTGGCTTATAAAGAAGCGGTTGTGGCTATTGAAGAAGATCGCTTTGCACCTGCGATCAGCCTGGTGCTGGGTTACTATGATAAAACCTATCTGAAAGCACTCAAAAAGTTCAGCAACCGGAGTGTTTTTGAGATTGAAACCAATACTGGTGATGTCTGTCAAAATGCAAAACTGGTACTTCCTGTTGCAGATAAGATTATATCACAATTAACCCATTGAACATTAAGGCGTTATCAATGAGTTGGTTATATGCGCATCGCTTTTCTCAGAATTAAAGGATTTACTTTTTTAATTTTTACATACCCTACATGGATCAGATTTACCTCGATTACAATGCTACCACACCGATTGACCCAGAAGTTGCGGCTGAGATGCGTCCATTTCTGGATGAATATTTTGGAAACCCTTCGAGCAGCCACACTTTCGGACTTAAAACCCGCATGGCGGTTGAAAAGTCCAGGGCAAGAGTTGCTGCCCTGATCAATTGCCGGCCACAGGAAGTAATCTTCACCAGCGGCGGGACCGAATCAAATAACATGGCAATTAAAGGCGCAGCCACGGCCATGCGCCGTCATGGTAATCATATTGTAATTTCTGCCGTTGAGCATCCTGCGGTAACAGAAGTTTGCCGTTTTCTTGAAACCCAGGGTTTTGAAATTACGGTAGTGCCTGTTGATCAATATGGTATGGTTGACCCCGATGATATTGAAAAGGTGCTTCGGCCCGAAACCATCCTGATTTCAGTAATGCATGCCAACAACGAAGTGGGAACCATTCAGCCCATTGCTGCCATCGCCGATGTAGCTCGCCGCCATGGTGCCCTGCTGCATTGCGATGCAGCCCAGTCGTTGGGAAAAATTCCGGTTGATGTTAAGGAGATGGATGTTGATTTGCTGTCAATTGCCGGACATAAGCTTTATGCGCCCAAAGGAACCGGGGCACTGTATATAAGGCATGGTGTTAAAATTGACAAGCTGATGCATGGCGCCGATCATGAGCAAAACCTGAGAGCAGGAACTGAGAATGTGCTGGAGATTGTGGGACTTGGCAAAGCCTGTGAAATTGCAGGCCGCGATCTTGAAAATAATCTGATCCATCTTTCGCAGATGAAGAACAGGCTATTAAACGGCCTAAATGCCCGGCTTGGCGAACTACACGTAAATGGACATCCAAATCGTTGTTTGCCTAATACTTTGAGTATTGGATTTGAGAATTTGAACGCAGTTAGCCTGCTTCAGGCTATGGAAGGTGTTGCCGCTTCTGCTGGTGCGGCTTGCCATACCGGAACTACCGGCGACTCATCGGTGCTGGGTGCAATGAAGGTTTCGCCTGAGTTTTCACAGGGTACCATCCGGTTTTCGACCGGAAAACATACCACTGCCGCTGAAATTGACCGTGCTGTGGAAATTATTGCCGAAGCCGTAATATCACTCCGACCTGAAAAATCAGGCCAACCTGAAATATTGCCGCTTGGTGAAACCATTAAACTGACCAGATACACTCATGGACTTGGCTGCGCCTGTAAAATGCGCCCGGCTGATCTCGAAAAGGTACTGGCCAATCTACCTCCGGTGCTCGACCCAAAAGTTCTGGTTGGGGCAGATAAGCGTGACGATGCCGCTGTTTATCTGCTGAACAGCGAAATGGCTCTGGTTCAGACGGTTGACTTCTTTACCCCGGTGGTTGACGATCCCTATACCTTTGGTGCTATTGCTGCAGCCAATTCGCTTAGCGATGTTTATGCCATGGGTGCTACTCCGATATTTGCGCTCAATATTGCAGCTTTTCCTGTTAATCGTCTGCCATTAGAGGTGTTGGAATCTATTTTGAAAGGGGCTTCCGATAAAGCTACAGAAGCCGGTATCTCGGTTCTGGGCGGCCATTCCATCGAAGACACCGAGCCGAAATTTGGTATGGTCGTGAGCGGTTTGGTGCATCCCGACAAGGTGTTATCAAATTCAACTGCTCAGGTTGGTGATGTGCTGGTTCTGACCAAGCCAATTGGAACCGGGATTATTTCAACGGCTGCCAAGCGTGGTATTGCCGATGAAAACATGGTTAAAACTGCAACGGATTTTATGATGATGCTGAATAAAGTAGCAGCAGAGCAAATGTTGAAGCGAAAGGTGAACGCCTGCACCGATGTTACCGGTTTTGGTTTAGTTGGACATTTGCATGAAATGCTTGCTGCATCGGGTGTTGATGCCGAGCTCAGATTTGGGGAAATTCCTTTTATTGAAGGCGTTGAACAATTGGCGGCAGCCGGATCTATTCCCGGTGGAACCATAGCTAATGCCGATTTCGCTGCAGACTTTGCCGATTTCGGAAATCTTTCCCAAACTGATATATACCTTATTTGCGATGCCCAGACTTCCGGCGGCTTGTTAATCAGTCTTCCTCTTTCTGAAGCTGAAATACTGCTGAACGACCTTTCTGAACAGGGAATTGAAGCTGCGATTATCGGAGCCCTTACCGGGAAAGGCAAGGGGAGGATCAGGGTGGTTTAGGGGTTTCGGATTTTAGATTGCGGATATCGAATTGCGGATTTTGGTCCCACTAGATATCCGGATCGGATTTCTGCAAGATTAGATAAATATCAGAAAATTTTTGGAAGGAAAATAAAAGAAACCGGCTGTCGGATTAGGTTCCCATGCACAGATCGTTCAGTCTCACAAGTCAACAAGTCGGGAAAGGTGCTAATGCCTACAGCCGGTTCGAAGTAGAAAGTATTACAAAAATGAGAAAACCAGTTGTTAATAAACGTTTATGTCATTAATGTAAAAAAGTAACGCTTTCGAATGCAAAATTATAAAAATAATTTACAAATGAGCGAAAAAAATACAAAAAAGATGTTAAAATATTTACACAGTGTAAAGGTCGGGCATTCAATAATGCGCCATTTCAGGGATTAAGGACGTACCCTGCCAATAAATAAATTTGCATTATTATCGAGTATGGTCATATCGCCGGTATCAACATAACCGTCACCAGTCAGGTCGGTGGAAATATATCCGATTGCAAACTCATTAGCATCATTATCAACCATCGTCATATCTGCTGAATCAACAGTTCCGTCGAGGTTTACATCTCCTGCATAAATGCAATATCTGTTTCCGATAAGTTTAAGATTATTGCCATAGGCACTTGAAGCAGCATCTGAAAAACTATAGGTTAAATAATCGCTGTTGAACTCAACAGGTAGCGATGACCAGGTTTCAATACTATTTCGGTGGTTTATTACCAGAAAATAAGTGCCCTCGAACGAAAGTGGGAAATATAACCTACAACTGCCATCCTGCATAAGCGACAGCGATCCTGAGTTTTGGACAACAATATGCGGTGCTTCCGCTGATGCCAATTTAATAGTAATCTTATCGGCTACTGTTTCTGGAAACTGATCGCCTGTATCGCTCTGGGCTTTGCGCATCAAACTTGCACCTGCATCGGTAAGGCTCTCAAGAAAAATATTTAGATTCAGTGTTTTGACTTCCGGCGAAACAGAGCCGCTGAAATAGTAATCTTCAAAAGGTACATCGTTCATCTGATGATACCAGGTGTCTTCCCAACTGCAGCCTGTGCTATCTAAATCAATTGGCGTAGCACCATGTGTGTATGTAAATACCAGATCGAAGAGTTTTTCATTATCGGGAATGCTTCTGGGATTATCACTCCCTTCAAGTGAAAGATTCAGTGTTGTTGTATCATCAATTGGATATTCATAGGCATCTATGAGCCACCAGTCTATTTCAGGGTTAACATTTATAATTTCCTGAAAAGTCAGTGCTTCTGATTTGTATTGTAGTTTCAGATATCCAAACTGCACATCGTTGAAATTGCTCACGGTAACCGGCACAACAACCAGCGTATCGGGCATCGAAGTTACTTGTGAAACATGAATATCGGGTGCGTTTCCGGTGGGAGGCGTTACCTCAAAGCCATGAAGCGTAACTGACTGGGTTTCGGCACCCGGACTGTTGTTATAGATGTACTCATATTCGCCGGTTGTCCAGTAAATACAAAATTTTACGTAAATGGTAGTTTCGGTCACCGTATCGTTAACCGGAGAAATTGAAAGTGCAGTGGTAAATTCCCCATCAGGATCGAGCGATACACTCATATCGGGAGAAGCAGTTATAAATAGTGGTGAGCTTAGGTTAAAAGCCGATACTGTGTAAGGCAGAGGATCGGAACAATGGAAACGGACTATGCCCCCAAATTCGAGGGTGTCGGGTGCTATTGTAATTACAGGTTTTAAGAGATGAATGGTATAGTCTTCGGTTTCGCCCGGACCCGTAAAGCCGCATGGCAGCAATTCACCCGATTTAATTACTCGTACGCGCATCCTGTAAAGGCTGTCAGCGGGTGAGCTCAAGGGTGGGGTAAATGCTCCGTAAAAGAGATTGGTGTCAGCAACTGACTGTATTTCAATAAACTCACCGTCATCGGTAAAGTCGTTGTTGCGGTTCCAGTCGAACCAGATGCCGCACTTTTCGCCGGGTAGTATTATGCTGTCTTTCAGTACACTGATGTTGTATTCCTTCCCGGGAACGAGTGAGGCTGTCAGCTGAGTATAATCTGAATAGCCATCAACTCCACAGTCGGTGTCAATATTGTTGATTTCCCTTAACTGAAGCCCTTTGATAAAATCGCTGCATTCGCCGGTAGCGTAGCAGTGCCTTACTGATATGTATCCGTTTTTTGTTTCGGTATCGTAGCCATTGGTGTTGGTGGCTACCAGTGTAACCGTGTAAATTCCCGGAACATTATAAGTTACCACAGGGTTCTGCTGGTTTGAAGTGGCAGGGTTTCCACCTTCAAATGTCCATTGCCATGATGTTGGTGATCCCGATGAAGTATCGATAAAATCAACGCTTTGTCCCGGATCAACAACCCTCGGACTAGCTGTAAATGAGGCCAGTGGCGGAGGTGTATCGGATTGAAGCCTGATGACAGTTACGCCGAAATGCTGCCTGCCGGCATAGCTGCCTGCCCATGTCATGGAATGCATGCTATGATCCCAGGTGTCGTGCACATAAACAAGCTGGCCGGTTTCCTGATATCCATAAGCAAGCATAGTATGACCTGAAATATGAATCAGAACCGGGCGACCATTGTCAATCTCTTCGATAAACTGCTCAAAGGTAAACCCGATGGTATTGCCATTGTAGCCATAAATCATCTGGGAATAATTTTCAACTACCTGGTATCCAAGCGATTCGTAGAAAAGGCGCAGACCATGGCAGCCATCGCGGCCATTGGGCTCAAGGGCTGTAAAATCGTAAAGCGCACTGCCATCGCTGTAAACGTAAAAGATGGTAGAGCCATCGGGACAATTCAACGCTGACTGGTTGCTACCCATAAAGTCACCGGTGCAGCTCTCGTAGGGGTGTTGCGTCCAGCCATTAACAATATATGGATCGGGATCGCCATTTTCGTAGTAATTCCAGTAATCGTCAACATGGCCGCGGGTAAGCCTGCCATCAAGCCCCAGCATGGTGGCACTTAGCGGACATTGGGAAAGGGTGTTACCGTTAATCAGAACAGAGCCCCAGCCGGTATTATCCATTGGCATTATCCCACCGTTAGTCGGGCCGGTGTAAATATCTGGGTATAAAGTATTGTCGTAAAAGCCAGCAGCCATTGCGGCGGCAGTTGGAGCACAACCAAAAGACCAGTCGTAAGCCGGAACATTGCTTAAAAGAACTGAGTTGCGTGTTGGAGTTGCTACCGGAGCGCGATATCCCTCGGGAGGACTTCCGGGCACGGTAATGCGGCTTATTTCTTTTCCTGAACCATCAAAGTAGGGGCCGGTGATATATTTATCTGCTTTAATTTGTTTGTCCTGGGCAAATGTGTTGATATTGAAGCATATTGTAGCACAGAATACCAACAATATATTTAGTTTGATAATGGAACAATTATGGAAAACGTGGTTAGTATCTGAAGGAAAAGGTGAACATGCAGTTAGCCTGACCTTCTTCCAACTATTTATTAGCGTATAAATCATAAGCCTACCGTTATCGTACCGGATCGGGGTTAATAAAAACAAAATTTTCCCGGTCGTAAATCTGAGCCGGGCGGTCAATAATTTATGTCCCTGTATAATCACGTTAGCTTATAACAATGATTTTTGGGGCAAAAGGAACCGGTTTTCACAGCGGAATCGCGGTCTTTATCTTTATTCAGTTCCTTTCGTATTTCAAAAGGAAAAGATACGAATTTAGTTTATAAAAATCTGGTATTTAAACAAGTAAAAATCAAAAAACATATTCAGTTAAGCAAATATAGTGTTATGATGGGAAGTGTCAACCCAGCCAACAAATAGTTATTAACCTTCAGTTCTTAATATCTATTGCTGAAAAAGTGATAAGTAATCTGACGGAGAATGCCTGTTTTGGGAGTATTTCAATTTCAGAATTCAATAAATATTGTCCAGCCGGTTTGGATATTTAAATTCTTATTATATTAGCTGTGGAATTTGGGTGACTCAGCTATTATTTTTGAGCTATACTTAAGACTGAAAAATTTATGCAATATTGTACATATGCAATTGAAATACACGCATGTGACAACAATGGCAATACAACACATAATTCCACCATCTGAAGATATTGAACCGAAATATACTCAGTTTTTAACCTCTTTTGTTGAGGATATAAACAAGTTGTGGCTCATTAAGCTCGTGTAAATATTTAGATATGATAATCAAATTATAAGTGAAAATGAAAAAACAATTTCAACTGATTTTAATCATTATTTTTAAAATAACCTTCTGGTCATCTGTTTTAGCTCAATCTGATTCATTAATTCGGTTTTCAGACCTAAGTTATCACTCAGATTTTGAGAAAGGAGCAATTGAAAACTTTGTCTTGCACAAACGAGACACATTCAATCTTTTCTTAGCGATTGATGAAAATATGACCGAAAAGGAAGCCATCTGGAGAAATGATATTTATCTGAGTATTTTTAAAGATTTGGAGGACAAAAAGATACAGACGAAGAAAATTGATAAAAAGATTAAACTTAGCTACTCTAGTGTCCATAGTAGATTTCTTAAAAAGTATAATGACAATGATTATTTTCCCGTTATCTTTCAAACTGGAACTTACAATTGTGTATCTGCTTCTATGTTGTACGCAATGATTTTTGATAATTTGGATATCCCTTACAAAATTAAGGCTTCATCCAATCATGTTTATCTAGTTGCAAATCCAGGCTCTAATTCAATTGTTATAGAAACTACTAATCCAAGTTTCGAAGAAAAGATTTTCACAGGAGAGTTTAAACAGCAATATGTTAATTACTTAAGAACGTCGAAGCTTATTAGTGACTCAGAATATAAGAACAAATCAGTTGAAGAGCTATTTGAAGAAAAATTTAAGGAGGTAAGAGATGCAGAATTCATTAACCTTCCAGGCTTTCAATATTATAATAAAGCCATAACTAAATTACAGAATAATGAAATTGAAAAAGCATTACAGTTAAGCCAAAAAGCATATTTCTTTTATCCTGATTATCAAGTAAAAGCATTGCTACATTCAAGCTTGCTTTTTCACATTGAAAAATGTGCCTTTGATAAGCTATCAGATATCGATTATTTAGCACAGCTTTCAAGATTCGAAAATATTGATATGAACACAGTTGTTGGAATATTTAATAATATTATCTACAATCACCTTCAATACACAGATAAGGAAGCCTTTTGTGATTCATTAAATACAAGACTAGTATCTCAGTTAACTGATAGAAAGTTAATTGATGAAATTAATTTCACATACAATCTTCAAATGAGTTATCGCTATCTAAATTCTGATAAAGTTGAGAAATATATAGCTAAAGCAATAGCTATAAAGGGCAATCACCATGATGCTAAAATTATTATGGAGAACCACCTGCAAAAAAAGCTTTATAGTATTTCCAATTCAAATGTCCTTTTAGATACAATCAATCAATTAGAAAAGAGATATGACCATGAAATAATAAATTCAATATTATTAGAGCATAAGCTTAGGGCATATTTACAAAACGCTAATGATTCTTTTTCAAAGAAGATAATTTCAGACGGAGAAAAATATCTCTTTGAATTTGAAAATAATTGTGAGCCACCAATAACTAGTCAAATGCTAAGCTCAATAATTGAAAACACTTATCATACAGCAGCTACTTATTATTTCTACAAAGGCAATAAATCAAAAGCAAAAACTTATGTGAATAGAGGATTAAAATATGTACCTAATAGTCGATTACTTGAATCAGTTTTATATTAATTTAACAAGCCATAATAAATAGGAATTTGAGCGGTCTGCAAGACCTATCGATTTAATACCTTATCCCTTACGAATAATCAAAACTACTTCCATCCAGAAACTCACGCAGAATAGAAGTGGGTGGGATTTCCTTTTCGCCAATGGGAATAATATAGGAGAGGAATTTCAGCAGTCGCTTGGCTTCTGAAAATTCGGGTACTATAGGGGGCACTTCCATCAACAGGGGTTCGGCCCAGCGGCGCAAAACCCCCAACTCGAAAACAAGCGCGGTATTAAACATAACATCGGCTTCTTCCTGGTAGGGGAAAATATGTTCCTCTTCGCCATGTCTTACACTTGGCCAGCGTCGCATGGTATCGAGGGCGGAGTAACCACGGTAGAGGCTGTCGCGTACAATCCTCCTTATCAGGCGGTTGTCGTTGGTAGGTATGCTGTTGTTAGAGTCAATACTAAGCGGCGTTAAGGCCGAAACATAAACCTTCATCATTCGTTTTGCATCGATAAAGCGCGAGATTAGCGGGTTAAGGGCGTGTATGCCCTCAATCAGCAGTAGGCTTTTCTCTTCCAGTTTCAGNNAGTGGTGTCAGTTCACGGTCAACAAAGTAATTATCCATGGAGATTACCCGGGGTTTAAACCCGATAACACTTAACTGTATGGAGAGGCGTTTGGCAAAGGTGGTTTTGCCCGATGAAGATGGACCCGATATAAAAACCACCTTTACATTATCCTTTCGCTGGTTCACCATATCGGCAATACAGGCCACTTTTTTCTCCTGCAAAGCTTCCGAAATTTTGATGATATCGCTGATCTGTCCATTCAGGGTCATCTGGTTCAACTGCCCCATGTGTGGCACACCGATAATTTCAACCCAATCTTTAAATTCCCGGTAAATCTCGAACAGCTTGGGCTGATCAACTACCTTAACCAATTCAGAAGGATTATCCTTTTTTGGCATAATCAGCAACATCCCTTCGCAGTATTGCTCAAGCCCGAAATTTTTAAGGTAGCCGGTTGAGGGCACCAGGTAACCATAGAAATAGTTGACCACGTCATCGAGGCGGTAAACTGAGCTATAAAATTGCCTCCGGGTGCGCATGAGGGTACACTTATCTTCGAGTTTGAATTTCTCGAATATTTTCAATGCCTCGTCGGTCCGTATTTCATCTCTTTGGAAGGGTTCGTCGCGAGCTATAATCTCCTGCATTCGCTTATTAAGGCGTTCAACAATTTCGGCCAGCGGGCCGGGGCTTTTATGATTCACCAGTTCGCAGTACAATCCCCCCGAAACCGAATGCTGTATTTTCAGTTTGTGATCGGGATAAAGATCGCGTGCTGCTTTAAACAGTACCATTGACAAAGAGCGCAGGTACATGCGTTGCCCGTCAACATGAGGGAACCCGATAAAGTTAACCGTTTTGGGTTTGTACACCATATAGGTCAACTCTTTCAGGGTATTGTTAACCACGGCTCCGAGTATGGGATATCCCGGATCAATTTTCTGATCGGCAATTATTTCGGCAAGTGTAGTACCGAAAGCGTATTCCTTTTCAGTTTGTGTATTTTCACAGTAAATGGGATATTTACAAATCATGCGGTAAGAGGTATTTTGCTAAACAGCTAATGATATATAGTTTAATTCCAAAAATTGGGAAAAGTGAGTTTTGTTATGCAAAGTAAAGGTTTTTAACCGATTCTTCTTTATGGAAAATATGGCGATCACAGAGAAAGGCTTATGGTTGTTTCAGGAGAAAGTTCAAAATAAACGATTTTCTTAGCCAGAATGTTGTTAATTGTTGCGGCTTGTATCCATTCATTAAATTTACGATATTCGCAGAGCACTGGATGCAGCAATAAAATCTGAATGACTTTGTGGTTTGAAGCTCTAGCCAGTTGATTATAATTTTGATCATTTCAATCTATCCGATAGATAAATTAAACTGAAGAGATAATGAATTGTAAAAGTCTGATATTAAGCATTATTATTTGCTGTTCTGGCTTCCTGGCCTTGAGCCAAAAGCCAGCTATTGAAGTAATTTATCAACAAGAAAACAACGGCAAAATAGATACAGCCAATAGCTACAGTTTCCGGTTTTTTAAAAATATTGCTTATCTATCTTCTGAAGCATCGGCCAACCGTGAATTTATTGATTTTAACCGCCGGGAGTTGGTTGATCTAATGAAATTCAATGATATAAGCTACAAAACAGTCATGCCATTTTCGGATACAGATGTTCCNNAGCTTTTTCAAACACCATTGAGGTCTGGTTTACAACTGAAACTGAGGCAAAGGGAAGTCCCTATAAAAGCTATTTGCCCGAAAACAGTCTGGTTTTGAAAGTATTGATAAATGGGAGCCGCTCACTTCATGCAATCGCAATTCGTGAGCAAGAAGAGGAATTTACACAAAGCTATCCTTACGATGAAGCATTGGTAATAAGCAAAGCCCGCGCGCGAGAACTACAGATAAATTCCCGATACACCAATATCCCGGTCTTCAGGAAACAACTGGTCAACTTTGGTGATGAAATTACCAATCCCGGATTTGGTCTGGCAGATACGACCTATCGCTTTTCAAATGGAACCGTTATTCTGAGGAAAATCAAATTGCCCGCAATCAATAAAAAGGGGGGGAGTGTATATGCAACCATCACCAACTGGTCGAATGGCGATGCTTACGACAGAACCTGCAGCCTGTTTTCGATTGTCGGCAATAAAGAGAAATCGGTTCTGGATGCTTTTCAGCAGGGCATCGATGTGATGCCGGTTTTCACCGATAAACAAGGAGATAAATACCAGGGTTTTGTTAGCACTGCAGCTTATGAAGTGCCAGTGGAGCTTATGCGCTTTTTCACCTCATTCGGGGTGTCGCATTTTAATCACATCCGCGAAATCAATAACTACAACTGGCAGGATTCGGTGGTTTACAAACAGGAAATTACTTCCCTGATTCCTAATACAAAAGAGGATATCTGGTTAGGTATTTTTATCGGGAACTATGATAAAGGCGGTCACAAGGTGAGTCTTGATCTGCAGTTTTACCCACCCTGGGATGATGAAGCCCCGGCTGAAAAATGGATAATGCCCTTGTTCAGCACGGTAAATATTCTTGAGATGTCAGGACAGAACTACGGGCGTTTTTTCGATACCGATACCCTTCGTATGGAATTTGAACTTCCGCAGAACATTGAAGATGTTCAGCTTTTATTTACCTCAACAGGTCACGGTGGCTGGGGTGGGGGCGATGAGTTTAATCCAAAACTGAATCAGGTTTTTATTGATGGTATTTTGGTTTTCAGCCATATACCCTGGAGGACCGATTGTGGCACCTATCGCATGTCGAACCCCGCTTCGGGGAATTTTGAAAATGGATTGTCGTCAAGCGACCTGAGCCGCTCCAACTGGTGCCCGGCAACACTTACACCTCCCTGGTTTATTCCGCTGAAGGATATAAAGCCTGGGAAACACAAACTCAGCGTGGTGATAGATCAGGGCCAAGATGAAGGCAATAGTTTCAGCCAATGGGGCATTAGTGGTGTGCTTACCGGTTCTATTTCACCAAAGAATAAATAGCTATGAAACAGTTTATTATTTTAATCGGACTCTTTTGTTGCTTCAATGGAAACATCTTTTGCCAGGATAAATCATATTTCTTTGATGAATATGCCTTTTCGGTAAACCGGACAATATTGGAAAAAAAGGATTTCAAAGGTAGGATCGGGTTTGGAGCGGGTGTCAAAAATACACTCAGGAGAGACAAAGCGCTGAACATTACCTTGGGTCTGGAATATAACCGGACAAGCCAGCTTGTGAAATATATTTATAATGGACATTTTTCAAGGTCTGAAGATGTAACATATACGCTGAATTATTTTTCAATACCGTTAGGATTGCGGTTTAATTTAGGATCGAATCCGAAATTTTTTATCGAATCTGGTGGCTATCTGGATTTAGTGATAGCATCAAGAGAAAAAGGGACAAACTATTCTTATTCTTCTTATGGAAATCCTGATAATGTGACTAAATTTAACCGTAAAGCAGATGTGTCAGATTCCTATGGCTTGTATCTGGCATTTGGTTTAAGAACGCCTGTCTTTGGTCATGAATTACTTATTTGTCCTGAATATAAATTCGGGTTTAATGATGTGTATCGTTATTATGATCCAATGTATAGCCGATACCTCAAGTTGAATATTGGGGTAAAATTTTAATAACTAATGTTAGTCGATTTCCTGAATTGTGTAGATTGTATAGCTATGCACTGAAATCCTCAATCCGCAAAACCTTATCTTTGCGGTGAAGCCCAATAGTGATGCAACTTTTAAAATTCCTTTTCTTTAGAAAACTGTCCACTCCTCGATGGAAAAAGTATGTTGTGATTGCTTTTGCATCTATTACCTTACTTTTTTTATTGTTTCTTATGTTTGATGCAATTTATCCATTCAGGGCTCAAAAAGTCAACTATTCCAGGGTGATTTATGCATCCGACAGCACCCTGCTGCATGGTTTTCTGAGCGAGGACGACAAATGGCGGATCTACGCTGAATTGACCGAGATAACACCTGAGTTACGCAAGGCATTTATCTTTAAGGAAGACCGGTTCTTTTACTATCATCCGGGTATAAATCTGCTGGCAGTGGTTCGCGCAGCCTGGAACAATATGAGCAAAGGGCGGCGTACGTCGGGGGCATCAACCATTACCATGCAGGTGGCCCGCCTGCTCGATCCTGCTCCCCGCAATGTACGCAGCAAGTTGCGCGAGATGTTTCGTGCGCTTCAGCTTGAATGGCATTTTTCGAAAGAGGAGATTCTGCAGCTTTATCTTAACCTGCTTCCCTACGGCGGAAATATTGAAGGTGTGAAATCGGCTTCCCTCATCTATTTTGGTCAATCGCCCCGGGCGCTAAGTCCTGCTCAGGTGGTAATGCTTACGGTTATCCCTAATGATCCCAACTCGCTGAGGCCTGGCAGCAATTATGATGCTTTGCGGAAACGCAGAAATCTCTGGTTAAGCCGAATGAAAGGGCAGGGTGTTTTTGCCGATGAAGCAATAGATGATGCGTTGGCCGAACCATTTGAACGCCGTCGGTATCCGGTTCCCAATGCTGCACCCCACCTTTCTTACAGACTGCGTGGAATGCCGATGGGTAAATACGGGCTTGTTACCACGCTTAAGCCGATGGTTCAGGATAAAGTTGAAAATCTGGTAAAAAACCATGTGCGCCTTTTGCGAAGTATGCAGATTACCAACGCGGCTGTTTTGGTTGTAAACAATCACACCCGTGAAGTTGAAGCTTATGTTGGTTCGGCAGGTTTTGATGAGGATTTGTTTCAGGGGCAGGTTGATGGCGTAAAGGCGCTCCGTTCGCCCGGGTCAACCCTGAAGCCCTTGCTCTACGCGCTTGCTTTTGATCAGGGACTAATTACACCAAAAATGGTAATAACCGATGTGCCTGGCAACTTTAACGGCTACCGTCCTGAGAATTACGATGAAGCATACCGAGGCAAAGTAACGGTTGAGCAGGCGCTGGCGCTTTCGCTGAACGTTCCTGCGGTGAACCTGCTCGATAGGCTTGGCACCGATTTATTCCTCAATACCCTATCGAATGGGGGCTTTCGCTGGATTGGCAAAAACCGGCAAAATCTTGGGCTGTCGGTTATCCTTGGCGGATGTGGCACCACGCTTGAAGAACTGACTTCCCTGTTTGTTGCATTTGCAAATCAGGGTATTTATCGTCCGTTAAAACTGACAAAAACAAATGAGAAATCAATAAATGATACGCTTTGCTCAGCCGGAGCCGCTTACATGTTGACAGAGATATTAACCGGTTTAAAAAGGCCCGATCTGCCAAACCAATACCAGGCTTCAGCCGATCTGCCACCAGTTGCCTGGAAAACCGGAACCTCTTATGGTCGTCGCGATGGTTGGGCCATTGGTTATAACAACGATTATACTGTTGGGGTCTGGACCGGTAATTTTCCCGGAAACGGAATGCCTGAGCTGAATGGATCGGATTGTGCTGTGCCGCTATTGTTTAATATTTTCAGGGCTTTAAACCACAAAAACCGATCCGATTGGTTTGCGCCTCCTGCCGATCTCGACTTCAGGCTGGTATGCTCCGAATCAGGCATGCCACCCGACACGTTCTGTCATCATACAGTAATGGACTATTTCCTTCCGGGAATATCTCCATCAATGCGTTGCAATCACCTTCAAAAGCAGTATGTTGATCCGGTAGCGACTATGAGCTATTGCCGCAACTGCCTTCCCGAAAAGGCTTACAAAGAGGTTTTGTATCCATACTATCCGGCCGATCTTATTTCGTGGTACAATGAAATGCAGATTCCTTACAAGGCTGTTCCTCCGCACAATCCCGATTGTCCGGCAATAAAAAGCATTGGCTCACCAACCATCACTTCGCTTACCGATGGAGCTGAATACCTCTTGCTTTATGGTAGGAAACAGCAGTTGATGCTGACCTGCAATACCGAGAATGGGGTAGGGAAGGTGTATTGGTATCTGAACGATCGCTTCTACAAATCGGTAGCACCATCCGAAAAGATTTTTTTTACACCCGAGGCCGGTAGTTATAAAATCAGTTGTTCAGATGATAGAGGGCGGAATAGTGATATAGTGGTCAGGGTTAGTTTTTACTAGGCCAGAGGCCAGAAGTGAGAAGTCAGATGTCAGAAATCAGAAATCCGAAATCTGAAATTGAAAATTCTTCATCCCTAGTCCCCGTGTCAGGAAGTAGAAAGATAGCCTGGTCTTCTCATGAGTCTCTCCTTGTCTCCCATTCTCCTTGTCTCCTTGTCTGCTGGAGGAAAGACTCAGTCATATCCAAAGACAAATCCTCATTTCAACCATGAGACTAAATCCCTTATCTTTGCAGGCTTAAATCTTAAAGTATTTACAGCTTATGTCATTAAAATGCGGCATTATCGGGTTGACCAATATCGGGAAAACCACACTTTTCAATTGTATTTCCAACACCAAAGGACAGACTTCAAACTTTGCATACAGCACCAACAAATCGAACCTGGGTCAGATTAATGTCCCGGATGAACGTTTGTATGAGATCGATAAACTAATCCACTCAGCCAGGATTGTACCTGTAACCGTTGAGATTGTTGATATTCCGGGACTGGCCAAAGGTGCGAGTCAGGGCGAAGGGGTTGGAAACAAGTTTCTGGCCGATATTCAGCAAACCGATGCCATTATACATGTCTTGCGCTGTTTTGATGATGAAAACCTTTCTCATGTTGAAGGTTCGGTGAATCCGGTACGTGATCGCGAGATTGTTGACCTTGAGCTACAGATTCGCGACCTCGACCTGGTTGAGCGTAAGATCCAACGTCTTGAAAAAGCTGCAAAAACAGGCGATAAAGATGCAAAATATGGTGTTGAAGTTCTAAACAGGGTGAAAGATCATCTGGAAAATTTCCAATCAGTACGCACACTTGAGATTGATGTTAAAGATCGCCGTTTTATTGATGATATGTATCTGTTGACCGATAAGCCGGTTATTTATGTTTGTAATGTTGACGATGCTTCTGCCGTTAGTGGAAATAAATATGTGGAGCAGTTCAGAGAAGCTGTAAAACACGAAAACAGTGAAGTGCTGGTAATTGCCGGTTCTCTCGAAGCCGAAATTGCCGAACTTGAAAGTGCCGATGATCGTAAGGTCTTTCTCGAAGATGCCGGATTGAGCGAGCCAGGGGTTAACAAACTGATCCGNNAAATCGGAGCATGCCTGCCGTGAAGCAGGAAAATTGTTTGTTGAAGGCAAAAACTACATCGTTGAGGATGGGGATATTATGCACATCAGGTTTAATGTGTAAGTATGATTGCTTTTTTACTCTAATTAATGCCCTGCATTCTCACCTTTTACAATAAACGGCTTCAGAATTGCCAATGCTTTCTTTTTCTTCGCTGAAATCAGTTCCGGCGTGCGTGCTTCAGCCAGGAATCTGAGGTAAGGTTCGGTATTCGATGGGCGAACATTAAACCACCAGTCAGTAAACTCTATCCGGTATCCATCAAAGTCGTAAAAAGCGGTTGGGGTTTCTTCTGATGAGAAGGCATCCTTCAGTGCATTCATAGCCTCAGTCTTAAGGTCAATGTGAAAGTTAATTTCGCCAGTTCCATAATATCGGCTGATGTTGTCAATCATTTGCGAAACTGTAATCCCTTTATCGGCGTGTTTTTTAACTTCTCCAAGGATGATAAGTGCAGCAACGTAAGCTGAATCAGAATAATAGAAATCACGGAAATAGTAATGTCCCGCAAGTTCACCACCAAAGAGGCCGTCAATTTCGCGGAGTTTCAGTGCCGCATAAGCACGCCCTACACGCCACATGTGCATTTTAAAGCCTTTGCTTTCAACATATTCAGTTACAGATTTTGATGTGCGGATATCCTGTATGGCTTTGCCTTTCATTCCTTTATCGGCAAAATATCCGGCAAGGACTGCTATCATCATATCTGGTTGAATGAACCGCCCTTTTTCATCTACAAACATAACCCGGTCTGCATCGCCATCAAAAATAAGTCCGATATCACATCTCTTATGCCTGACAAGCTTCTTCAGATCGGTAACATTTTTCTCTTCCAAGGGGTTTGGCTCATGATTCGGAAATGTTCCGTCAAGCTCAGTGTAAATATAATATGGCTCATTGCCCAGTAAATCTTTTATCAGCAATGATCCCATTCCATTTGAACAATCAACTGCAATTCTCAATCCCTGAAGGTTGGTTTGATATTGCGAAAGAAAAGAAAGATACTCTTTGCGGAAGTCAATTTGTGTAAAAGTCCCAGGGATAACAGCAGGCTGGATTTCTTTATGTTCAGCCATTTCGAGTAACTCTGCCAGTCCCGAATCGAGCCCCACCGGCCATGCTTGTGCCCGAGAAATTTTAAGTCCGTTGTGGTTTGCAGGGTTGTGCGAAGCAGTAATCATTACCGAAGCATTATAATTGAATTTTGCTGTTGCCCAATAAACCATTGGTGTTGTACATTCGCCGGCAACATGCACATCAGCACCGGAATCGGTGATACCTTTGCACAGGTATTCAAGAATTTCAGGCGAAGAAACCCTAACATCGTGCCCAACCAGAACCGTTTCGGCTCTAAGTAGTTGCGGTAGAAAGAATCCGATTTTGTAAACATCTCTCCCATTAAAATCTGTATTGTAGATTCCTCTTATATCGTATGCTTTGAAAGCTTTTCTCATGTTGAACTGTTGATTTGGATGTATTGTAGAGTTGTTGATGATAGGGAAATGGGAAAAAATAGAATGCTCAGCAATTAATCGTTTAACCTATAAACCCACGAACTTAAAAACTACTTGTAAATATTCTTTCGGTTCAGCGCCTGCTGGTATTTCCAGGCATTCAGGTTGTGTTGTTCGAGCGAGCGTGCAAAGTTATGATATCCCGAGAAATCTTCGCGGGCACAGAAAAACATATAATCGTGTTGTTCATGGTTTAGAACTGCATCTATAGATGAAACCGAAGGCAAACATATCGGTCCGGGGGGCAGTCCCCTGAATTTATATGTATTGTAAGGCGATTCAATTTGTTTGTGGATGTTTAGCACCCTACGCATTTCAAAGTCGCCATGGGCAAATACCAGAGTAGGGTCGGCTTCGAGCAGCCAGCCTTTGGTAAGCCGGTTAAGATAAACGCCGGCAACACGAGGTTTTTCATCGTTTTTATTGGTCTCTTTTTCTACGATAGATGCAAGTGTAATGGCTTCCAGTCGGTTGAGATTAATCAATCCGAGTTTTTTCAACCGCTCACTGTTCCAGAATTTATCCGATTCTGATTTCATCCTGTTAATAAAGGCCTTGGCAGTTGTATTCCAGTAAAATTCGTAAGTATTGGGGATAATTATCGTGAAAAGGCTGTGTTTTGAAACCCCCAGGGAATCAAGATAAACGCTGTCGTTTAGTAAATTGATAATTGACAGGGAATCAGCTTCAATTTGTTTGCTGATTCGACCAGCAAGCTGGTCAGATGTTCTGATGTTATTAAAAATTACTTTAACCGGTTCCTGGCGTCCGCTTCTCAACATGCCAACCAGTTCAAGGTTGTTCATACTGTTGCTTAGTTTGTATCTTCCTGGTTTTATTGATTTTTCATATTTTTTCAATCGTGCAACCAATTCAAAGCTTTTGCGGTTAATTACCAGACCATGTGTGTAAAGATGTTTTTTAACTGTGTCGAAATTACTGCCTGTCGGGATGGTAATATAGGCAGTGTTGTTTTCGCCTGTGTAAACGTTGGTTTTCCAGGCCGATGTGTAAACTACGTAAACAGCAGAAAATAAAAGTATTGCAAGAACCAGTAAGGTAATAACCAGTCCGCGGCCCGGTCTTCTATTTCTCGGTTTCCTGCCTGAATACCTGGGGTGATAGTATTCACTCATGATTTCCCTTATTTATGGTTTATTAATTGCATAAAAAATGCATCTTTCCAAATGTTTTCGGCTCTTGTCCAATCTTTGCATGTGCCGCAGATTTCAAATCCGGTTTTTGAAAAGATATGAATGCTACCTTTATTTTCAGTTGAAATATGGCAATACAACTGGTGAAGGTTCAGGGTGTTAAAGCTATATTCCTTCAGCATGGATAATGCCTCTGTTGCATAACCTTTCCCTCTTTCGGAACTGGCAATCAAAATTCCGACACCGGCCCTGCGATGGAGCGGGTCAAAATCAAAAAGGTCAATCGCACCAACAGGCTCACCCGGCTTTTCATTATCGGTAATCATCAGCCTGAGCTGTTTTGCTGCAAAAATATCGTGGTTGGTGTTGAGCACAAATTGTTCAATGTCAAACCTTGAGTATGGTGCTGTAGTATTGCTCACCTGCCATACAGAAGGATCATTCTCCCAGGCATAAATCAGATCAATATCCGCTGGTTCTGGTGCTCTTAAGCTAATCTGTTTGCCTTTCATTGGCTGGGGTATAATGGGGTTTTATTGTTAATTATCAGGATAAAAGAAGACAATTTAAATCAGGTTTAAATCAAAATGGTCTCGCCTTTAAATACAAACCTGGCTGGTCCTTGCAAGGTAACATTCGTAAAAGAAGAAGCATCTTTACTGAACCTGACCTTCAGTTTTCCTCCCGGTGTAACAATGTTCCATTCGGTTTTTCCAGTTGCCAGGGATGCAACCATTGCGCAGGCCGTTACGCCGGTTCCACATGAAAGTGTTTCATTTTCTACGCCCCGTTCATAGGTTCTGACATTTAACTGCGATTCTCCAATGCTTACCCAATCTACATTGATTCCTTCCCTGGCATATTTTTCTGAATACCTTATTTTTCTGCCTTCAGATATAGTATCAACTTCCGAGACATCAGGAACGATTTTAACCAGATGGCTTGTGCCGGTATTTATTTCAGTGTTGTCACCAAAAACATCAGGGATGGCTACATCTCTCATGCTGATTTCAACCTGCCATTCGCTGTTTGAGATTTTATCTACGTTGGCCGAATGAGGCCCATCACCGGCAAGAAATTTACCTTCATTTCCGATAATTCCCAGCATTGAGGCGAAAGCAGTGGCACAACGGGCTCCGTTTCCGCACATGTTTGCAGGGCTTCCATCTGAATTAAAGTAAATCATTTCAAAATCGAAGCCCTCTTTTGGGCTGATAATGATCAATCCATCGGCCCCAACGCCAAAATGACGGTGACATAGCGCGGCAATTCCTTCACTTGTCAGACTGGCAGTTGCTTTTCTGCCATCAAGCAGAATAAAGTCATTGCCGGTTCCGTGAAATTTATAGAAGCTAACCATGGTCAGGCCGATTGACAATTTGTCATGTTAAAGTAAAATGGATACAAACCTACATGAATTATAGCTAATTCACAAGCCCTTACAGAAATTTCACAGGGCGTTCATACTGATGATTTATTCCTTGCCTGAATATACAATAGTACTGCCTCCTTTTCTGAATATGCGGGTCTTTAAGAATCAAATTCCACGATGAAGTGTTTAATGGCTGAAATTTGAATATTTATAGGCGAAGCAGCAGTAATAACAGCTTAACAATTTTTAACACCGGCGCATGTAACAATGGAACTTAAATTGCGTTTAAATCAATACCAACATCTGGTTAAACCCGAACGGGATTTCGGGTGATCAAAAAAAACCGTTTGTTTACTCAAAAAGCTAAGATCATTATGAAAAAGATTGCAGTAAGTTTACTGATTGCTATCGCAGGAGGTTTGGTTGCATTAGGCGCTCATAGCCTGTTTACCAAAGAAGACGTACGTTACATTAACAGCCCATCGCAAAATACACCGGCCTATTTGGCCAGTAACCCCGGAATTGCGGGCGCTTTGGAACTGCCCGATTTTACTATAGCGGCCAATAATACCGTTCATGCTGTTGTACATATTAAAACCGAATATGAACGCAAGAGCAGTGTTTATGATAATTTTTTCGATTTCAGAGATTTTTTCAATCAAAGAGGGATGCAAGGCAGGCCAATGCCTGTTGAAGCAAGTGGATCAGGCGTTATTATCAGCCCCGATGGCTATATTGTAACCAATAATCATGTGGTTGCCGAATCTGATAAAATACAGGTAACCCTGAACGATAAACGAACATTCAGTGCCAACGTTATCGGCACCGATCCTTCAACCGATCTTGCAGTAATAAAGATTGATGCCAAGGATTTGCCTTTCCTTATCTATGGTAATTCAGATAATCTGCAGATTGGCGAATGGGTTCTGGCTGTCGGGAATCCGTTTAATCTTACTTCAACGGTTACAGCCGGAATCGTTAGCGCGAAAGCGCGAAATATCAATATTCTCGGGTCGCCTGATGGTTCTGCAATCGAATCGTTTATTCAAACAGATGCAGCTGTAAATCCCGGAAACAGTGGTGGAGCCTTGGTTAATACCATGGGAGAACTAGTGGGTATTAATGCAGCAATTGCCTCGGGTACAGGTTATTATTCTGGTTATTCATTTGCAATACCTGCCAATATCGTTCGCAAAGTTGCGGGCGACCTTGTGGAATATGGAACAATACAGCGTGGTTTCCTGGGTGTAAGCATCCGCGAACTCGATAGCAAACTGGCTGAGGAGCAGGGCATTATAGATATTCGGGGGGTTTATGTTGCCGATGTTACCGATAATGGTGCCGCCAAAGAAGCTGGTATTCGGACTGGTGACATTATTATGAGCATTGAAGGCGTAGAAGTCAATTCAACTTCCGAATTGCTCGGTCTTATCGGACAGCACAAGCCCGGTGATAAAGTTTCCCTTGCGGTGAAAAGAGGCAATAAAAACCTGGATTTTGACGTTACCCTAAAAAACAGGGATGGCAATGTTAGCCTCGTCAAGCGCGAAGATGTCGATATACAGTCTTTACTTGGTGCCAGGTTTGCACCATTGTCCGATAAGCTGAAGATGAGTCTTGATGTTGATTTTGGGGTTCAGGTAACTTCATTGAGCGATGGCAGACTGCGCAGTGCAGGTGTTCGTGAAGGATTTATCATTGTTAGAGTCGACGGAAAAGAAATTCGCTCAGTTGATGATCTGGCCTTGACATTATCGAACAAAAAAGGTGGCGTGCTGCTTGAAGGCGTTTATCCAAACCGCACCCGTGCTTATTATGGTTTCGGTATGTGAAATTGAATTTTTGATTGCTTGAATTGACCGGAGTGAGCGGCCAGTCCGTTTCACTCCTTTTTCTTTTATCAGGTTAGATTGAATTAAAAATAAACTGAACTATTCCTGATCTGAGTTGTTTATAAATAGAATTGGGTTAAATATAAAAGAACCCTTTTCGTAAAACCCAATCATTGTCATGAGACAGCTAAAAATAACTAAATCAATAACCAACCGCGAAACTGCNNTTGCAGGACATAGGTAAAGAAGAACTAATCAATGCTGAGCAGGAGGTTTTGCTTGCGCAGCGTATTCGCCAGGGCGACCAGCAGGCTCTCGAAAAGCTTTGTAAAGCCAATTTGCGCTTTGTGGTTTCGGTTGCCAAACAATACCAGAACCAAGGCTTAAGTTTACCCGATTTAATCAATGAAGGTAATCTTGGATTGATTAAAGCTGCACAGCGATTTGACGAAACCCGTGGATTCAAGTTTATCTCTTATGCCGTTTGGTGGATCCGCCAGAGTATTCTTCAGGCACTTGCTGAGCAGTCGCGTATTGTTAGGCTTCCGTTAAACCAGGTTGGTTCGCTGAATAAAATCAAGAAAGAATCATCCAGGCTAGAACAGAAGTTTGAGCGGCCTCCATCATCCGACGAGATCGCAGAAGCGCTCGAAATACCGGAGTATAAGATTGATGCGGCCCTCAAAATTTCTACCCGATACATTTCAATGGATGCTCCTCTCAAAGAAGATGAGGACATGAAGTTCATTGATGTCTTTATTGATGAAGATACCCCGGTAACGGATGCCGGCCTGATGCGGGAGTCGCTGGCGCGTGAAATTCAACGCTCGCTTGCTACCCTCACTGAAAAAGAGCGTGATGTGGTAAACCTTTACTATGGTATTGGCATGAACCACGGTCTCACTCTGGAAGAAATCGGTGCCAAATTTGACCTAACCCGCGAAAGAGTAAGGCAGATTAAAGAAAAGGCAATTCGCCGGCTCAAGCATACTTCACGCAGCAAATTGTTGAAATCGTATCTTGGTCAGTAATTGGTTTTTTGACCAGTTTTAATTGCTTCCTGGTAACAGTCCGGGAAGCAATTATTGTTATAGGGCTATGGCATTGTTCTTAAATTGGCAGCTAAAAAAAATAAGATGTGTTTTTGTTAATTAACAGGTTACTTTTACCTTGTTTTTGTATTAAGCAATAGAACCATTTTTACATTGGCGTTGATATGGAATCGAGGGAGGTAAATATTCCGGTTATAATGGACACTGCAGAAAAACTGATAAAAGTTCTGATAGCTGAAGATAACGTGTTGAATCAGAAGATTATAGAAATTCTGATCAGACGTATGGGTTGGAATTATAAATTGGTGGGTGATGGACTTGAAGCGGTTGAAGAGTGCTTCAACGGAAATTATGATGTCATTTTAATGGATATTGATATGCCTCAAATGAATGGCTGGGAGGCAACCATGGAAATAAGACGCAAAAAAAACAATATCCCTATCATTGCCCTAACTGCTTACTCTGAAGAATCATTCCGGAAAAAGAGTTTTGAAGTCGGAATGGATTACTTCCTTTCAAAGCCTTATGACAAAGATGAAATTTACGAAACCATTCGTAAATGTGTCAACGCGCTCTAAGCCTGATTTAACCTTCCGATAAATTCCCCACTTTTCTTTTTGTTATTATTTTTTGATAAAATTTTACTCCTTTTTAGCCAGAGGTTTGTATTTTTGTCCACATGCTTTTTTTATCAGACCTGATGTATCTCTTCGGGAAGAAGTTTAAAAAGTAGCTTCACTGGTTTAACTAACGGTTACGTTTTCAGCGACTCACGCAAGCATGATCCGCATTTTTAATTGCTTGTAAACTGCACAGTATCAATGATTCTGTTCGGAAGTGATCTTATTTTTCCTGAACTTGCGTAATCTGATCTACGAATTTAAAGAACTAAATCATTACATCATGTCGTCACCAAAGTATGTGTTTGTCACCGGGGGAGTTGCCTCGTCGCTTGGCAAGGGGATTATTTCAGCTTCACTTGCTAAACTATTGCAGGCGAGGGGATTTTCGGTCACCATTCAAAAACTCGATCCGTACATCAATATTGATCCGGGAACGCTGAATCCTTATGAACATGGCGAGTGTTTTGTTACCGAGGATGGTGCCGAAACCGATCTCGACCTTGGGCATTATGAACGTTACCTTAATGTACCGACCTCACAGGCAAATAATGTTACCACCGGGCGTATTTACCAGGAAGTTATCAATAAAGAACGCAGAGGCGACTATCTTGGCGAAACCGTTCAGGTTATTCCACACATAACCGACGAAATCAAGCGGCGCATTAAACTTCTGGCAAGCGACAGGAAGTTTGATTTTATTATAACAGAAATTGGCGGTACTGTTGGTGATATTGAATCCCTGCCCTATATTGAAGCTGTGCGCCAGATGCGTTGGGAAATCGGGACCGATTGCGTGGTGGTGCATCTTACTCTGGTTCCCTATCTGGCTGCTGCCGGAGAATTAAAAACCAAACCAACACAGCACTCAGTAAAAACTTTACTGGAACAAGGCGTGCAACCCGATATAATTGTTTGCCGCACCGAAAAGCATCTGAATGAAAACATGAGGAATAAGATTGCCTTGTTTTGCAACGTTAATCCTACCGCGGTAATTGAATCAATTGATGCGGAATCAATTTACGATGTTCCTTTGCTAATGCTCGACGAAAAGCTTGATGTTGAAGTTCTGGAAAAAACCCGCATGCCATTGGGTAATAATCCCGAATTGTCAAGTTGGGAAGAATTTCTCAAACGACTTAAAAATCCTGAAAAAGAGATAGTTATAGGGCTGGTTGGTAAGTATGTTGAGTTAAAGGACGCCTACAAATCTATTCACGAATCATTTGTTCATGCCGGCGCATCAAACCATTGCAAGGTTAAGGTAAAAGCACTGCATTCAGAATCCATCAACAGCGATACCGTTAAGGAGATGTTCGATGGTCTTGATGGTATTCTGGTGGCTCCTGGTTTTGGAAGCCGAGGTATTGAAGGAAAAATTGATGCAATCAGATATGCCCGGGAGCATAAAATTCCGTTTCTGGGTATTTGCCTTGGGATGCAATGTGCGGTGATTGAGTTTAGCCGGAATGTGCTTGGTTTATCAGATGCTCATTCAACCGAAATGGATCCTGAAACCAAGAACCCGGTAATTGATATCATGGAAAACCAGAAATCAATTGATAAAAAAGGCGGCACCATGAGGTTAGGAGCATATCCATGCACCATTAATAAAGGGTCTAAAGCATTCGAAATATATAGGACTGAAGATATTTCAGAACGTCACCGCCATCGCTATGAGTTTAACAATAAATACCTCGATGCATGTCAGGAAGCAGGATTAATTGCTTCAGGAATCAATCAGAAGGATAATCTTGTTGAGATTGTTGAACTGGCTGATCATCCCTGGTTTNNCCTGGCAAAATATTGTTTTTACTGATCAAAAAGTTTATAATCCGGGTCAATCCCGATTCAGGCTTATCAATTGACTGCTTTTACTTATTTTTGCCGCTCAATATGATTTAAATATTCTTAAGTACCTTTTCAATGAATAAAAATTCAATAATTGGCATACTGCTGATTTTCGGTCTTATGATTGGCTATACGGTCTTCATGGCACCATCAAAAGAAGAATTGGCAGCTAAGCAAAGGGCACAGGATTCTATTGCCGCTCTCGTTCAGCAAATGAATGATTCAGCCAAAGCTGCTGTAAGGGTTGATACTACGATAAAACAAGAGGCCGTTGTAGCTGCAGGAAATGAAACTAGCGCCAGTGAAGTTGCGCTTGCATCACCGGGCCAGGAAAGTCAGGAAGCCGGACCATTTATGGTTTCTGCAACCGGAACCGACAAGGATTTTATAGTTGAGTCTGATAAACTGAAAATCACATTCAGCAGTAAGGGTGGACGTATCAGTCAGGTTGAAATGATTGGTTATAAAACATGGGACGGCAGGCCGCTGATTTTGTTTGGTCCAGATTCATCTGATTTTAATCTCGCTTTTTTTACCGATGTAAGGTCAGTAAATACTAGTAGTCTGTACTTTTTACCGGCCTGGACCGACACACGCTATGAAGGTCAGGATGTAATGAAGGTCAGCGGAACCGATTCGTTAAAATTTGCCATGCGTTTGTATGCCGGTGAATCAGACTCTCTGATGCACCCCGATTCATACATTGAATACCTCTACACGGTCAGGGCCGACCGCTACATGGTGGGTTATACGGTCAACTTCGTTGGTATGGACAAGTATATTGCCATGAACACCAAGGAGATGAATATTGACTGGAAGCTCAGGCTGCCCCGACAGGAAAAAAACATTGACAATGAGCGCTTGAATTCGACCATTTATTTCCGTCATGCCGATGCAGAGGTTGATTACCTGAGTGAAAGAAAAGATGACAATAAAGAGATTAGTACAAGTATTAAGTGGGTTTCATTCAAGCAGCAGTTTTTCTCGTCAACGCTTATCGCCGGCGATATGTTTCAGAATGTTGACATTAAGAAAACGCGCGAACCGGAGAAGGTTACAAATTATCTCGATTACATGGAAGCAACTTTCTCGTTGCCTTTTAATCCATCAATGGATAAGCAATTGAACTTATCTTTCTATTTCGGGCCAAATAAGTATAACATTCTACGCAAGTATAAAATTGACCTTGAACGTCAGATTCCATTGGGATGGAGTTTCTTCCTTATGCAATGGATCAACCGTTTTGCAGTTCTTCCTGTGTTTAATTTTCTGGAAGGTTTTAATCTGAATTATGGTATTATCATTTTGATACTTACTATATTATTGAAAATTGTTCTGTTGCCGATCGCCTATAAAACCTATCTGTCGTCAGCTAAAATGCGGTTGCTGAAGCCTGAGGTTGATGAGATAAACGCCAAATTCCCGAAGAAGGAAGATGCAATGAAAAAGCAGCAGGCAACCATGACCTTGTATAAAAAGGCCGGTGCCAATCCAATGTCGGGCTGTGTACCGATGTTGCTTCAGTTTCCGATACTGCTGGCCATGTTCAGGTTTTTCCCTGCATCCATTGAACTAAGGCAGGAGTCGTTCTTATGGGCCACTGACCTATCGAGTTACGATTCGGTTCTCGATCTGCCATTCAATATTCCTTTCTATGGCGATCATGTGAGTCTGTTCACATTACTGATGACTATCTCGACCATTATCTACACCAAGATAAACAACGATATGATGGCTACCGGCAGCAATCAGATGCCAGGAATGAAAACCATGATGTACCTGATGCCGATTATGTTCCTTGGGTTCTTCAATAGCTATTCATCGGGCCTGAGTTATTACTACCTGTTGGCCAATCTGTTTACATTTGCTCAGATGTATGTAATCCGCAGGTTTGTGAATGAAGATAAACTTCATGCTCAGATTCAGGAAAACAAAAAGAAGCCTATAAAGAAATCGAATTTTCAGAAACGGCTCGAAGATATGGCCAAACAACAAGGTCGTAAAAAATAACATTGAAAAGCCCGGGTCTCCCGGTTTTTTTTTTTGATAAACTGGCTTGCAGCTAAAAACTGACACAGGATAATTGCAAGTGAAATACAGTTAATTTTTATTGAATACGGATTAGTTTGATAATTTTGTGTAATAAATGAAAATGCATAGCTCTTTAATTACTTGTTAATCATCTAGATTTAATCTAAGTAATGTTTAAACTGTATCCTTATAATTTAAAATAGAAACAATGGAAAAATATCTGGATGAAGTCGCCCGTTTTAAAAGGACAAAAAGCCTGAAAGCCCTTGCATTTATAGTAAATTACATTTTTAAAGGCATCCGGAAAGAAACAGGCTGGAACTATTTTCATATTATCTTAGATTTTCTTTCTACACGCAAGAGGCTCAATATAAACCCACATGAATACTTTTTGTATGGTCTGTACAATGAAAAGATGCCTCCACAATACCGCGAAAAATTTGTAAGTCGCACAACACGTGACAAATTTCTTGAACGTATAAATCCCTTGCAGTATATTCTCATTGCCAGGAATAAGTACATTACCAAAATGTTGCTAAAAAGCCTGGATATTCCCTCGCCAGAATTACTATTTCTATTTGATCCGCAGGCAGGGCTTGAATCATTATCAGTCCTTAACAATCCGAAAAGTGTTGAACGTAAACTGATACAGTATGGCAACAGACATTTTGTTGTTAAAGTTCTTGAAGGGGAGCATGGGAAGGGAATTAATGTTTATAATGGTGTTGAAATGACTCAGGAAGGATTCAGAGCTCTACATCTGTCAGGTGAATATCATTCAGTATCACAATTGCTTGATTTTGCCGGGAAGGGTCAAAGGTTGATATTTGAAGAAAAAGTTAAACAAATCGAAGCTTTTAGTTCTTTGAATCCGACTTCAGTTAACACCGTAAGGATGTTAACCTTTCTGCACCCAAACGGGGAAGCCGACCTGTTGCTATCTTTCATTCGCATTGGAAGACAAGGGCGTTGGGTCGACAATGCAGGCAAAGGTGGAAATGTGATGGCTACTATAAATAAAAAAACCGGACGCTTTGAAAACATCATCTCTTATGTAAATTACAAATCTTTTGTACCGTTGACCAATCATCCTGATTCAGGAATCAACCTTGAGGAATTCAAAATCGAAAATTGGGATGGACTTCTTGGTCAGGTGCTTGATTTCCATCGAAAACTTTCGTGGTTAAAAGCAATTGGCTGGGATATAGCTATTACTGATTCAGGGCCAGTGGTTATTGAAATCAATAACAGATGGGATCTGATCGGTCAGACCATTACCCGTGAAGGCTGGTTTGATTCACTTAGTAAGCTTGAAAATGAATGGAAATTATTTGAAAATCAATAAAATCGTAGTTTTTGAAAAATGCTCTATCTGACTTTGCTTTTCAGCTTGATTTGCAAAAAAAAAACTTGATAAATCCATTTAGATTTTTCAGGATTACAATCTCCACAAACCCCGAAGGGCCAGGGCAGGCTTATGGAGCTTGTAACGTGTTTACAAACGGTGGGTACTTCCATTTTGTTAAAAAATCAGCAATAACTTTCATTCTATTGAATTTAAGGGCATATTATTAAAGTGAAAATTTGTTCTTGTATGGCAGCATGTAAGAAAAAGGGTGAAGTGAATTGACGGTTTTAAAAGATGATTAGTTTCTTAATATGTATTGAATCTGTACCATACAATTTAAGAAAATAGATTCCTTTCCGCATTCCGTTTAGCTCAACATTTATCTTTTCTTGTTCGATAAATGTATTGAGAGTAATTTGTATTCTTCCATTTGCATCAAATATTTCAACTTTTTTAAGCGAATTATTCTTTTGTGAAATGATTAAAGTTTGATTGTTACTCGAGATAGGATTAGGGTAAATGTAAAAGTCGTCATTATCCCAATCAGTATTTCTTACTTGAGTAGTTTCATCTACCACCTCGAACTGTAGCATCATACCATCATCTTCGTGCACCAACATGTGGCAGTGAGCCATGTAAGGAACTGAATCGTTGGCGAAATCTTCAAATTTGGTGATGAATCGAACAGTCTCCTGCGGTTTGATAATAATGACATCCTTACGACCTTGTTCGCTTGCTGGTGGGGGATTTCCATTTCTGTCTAAAATAAAAAACTGAACATCATGGATATGAAAAGGATGAGCAATACCAGATTGATTGAAAATAGACCATATTTCGGTATTATTTAAAGGGATAGAATAGTTGATTACATCCATTTTGAAACTGCTTCCATTGATCAGAAAATTTCCGTTAAGTTGATCAGGACCCATTGTTTCGGGAGTGAACGTAAGGTTGCGTGTTAGATTAGCTTCCGATTCAGGTATGGGATTTACCTCTACCAAAGTTGAAGGAATTGTAGTTACGGGGTTTTCAGTTTGTGAAACTACCTGAAAATTTATGATATTGAAATTACTCCCGTTAAGGGGATTGGGATTATAACCATTTAGTGTCATCATTGACATCATTCCGGGATAGGTTGCGCCATATAATCCATTTTGAAACTCAGATGCGTAACTCATCAATTGAATGGATTGCCCTTCCATTCCACTGAAATCAATAAGTAATTCTGCTCTTTCACCGGGAGACATCTGGAGGCGTGTTATAGAAACAGGCTCAGCAAGTAGCCCGCCATCCGTTCCTATTTGGTAAAAAGATGAATTACCCGACAAACCAATATTAAAAACCCGCATTGAAGAGCCGTTGAGTAAACGCAGGCGCACAACCTGGGCCGGAACATCAAGTTGTGGATTAATGGTAGCATTCACCATCACTACATCGTCAGAATTAGAGGGGGCAACAATTTGATTGTCCGCATCAAAATCTTTAGTTTGTATAACAAGTGGGAAGTCGTCAACACCATAGGAGCGTGGCAATTCCAAACCGGCTTCCTCACTATCACGTACAATTATAAATCCGGCAATCCCTTTTGATACATGCTCGTTTGTTTTTTCATGTAAATGAGGATGGTACCAATATGTGCCAGCTTTATCCATAACAGTAAACTTTGGATTCCACGACGTACCTGATGCTATGGTTGTATGCGGGCCACCGTCATTAGATGCCGAAACATGCATGCCATGCCAGTGGATGGTGGTTGTTTCGCCAAGGTTGTTGTTCACCGTGATGTCAACAAAATTACCCATGTTCATCAACAATGTAGGGCCGAGAATATTACCGTTTACGCCCATGGTATTGGTGGGCTGACCTGCATAAAACACAAATGTTCCGTTTTGAAGGTTGAGGTTAAATTCAGTTCCTGACAAAGTATCGGGAATAATGACTTGATTTTGTGCCACCAACCATGTTGTAAGGTGAAAGATGACAATTAGTAAAAGAGCTCTGGTTTTCATATTTAAATTTATTTGTTTTTATTTTCAACTTTTCCATTTAGCTGTAAAATTCATCAGCAACTTTCATTCTGTTGAATTGAAGGGCATTTTTCCGTTCCATAAGAACAAAATACACAACAATCATCCGGTTTGGGTTTTAATACGATATTACAATTTTCACATTCATAAAAGAACTGGCATGAATCTTCCGGCATGGTTTCTTTCTTTTGAAAGCCACAATTTGGGCAGGTTATTATTGATTGAGTTTGAATATTCATTTTGATAAAATTTTAACAATCGGTTTTGCACTCTTTTTCAATTTTCTCATTTTCGAATTGAAAAGTGGTATGCGCTATGCCAAATTCGTTTTTAAGAGCTTCCTGCAATTCAGAAATAAGTTCATCGCTAAATCCTTTTGGCATTATCAGGTGGGCAGTTAATGCAACCTGGGTTGTACTCATTGCCCAAACGTGCAAATCATGTATATCTTCAACCCCGGTTTGAGATGAAAGAAAGTCATGTACTTTTTCAAGTTTTATGTGTTTTGGTACGGCATCCATCGCCAAATCAATGGAATCGGTAAACAAACGCCATGTTCCCCAAAGAATTATCAAAATAATAATGAAACTCATTATCGGGTCAATCCATGGGATTCCGGTAAGGTTAATCAACAAGCCAGCAACAACCACTCCGAGGGAAACTCCGGCATCNNGTGTATTTCCCTTTTGGTTTTATTGAGGCAAGCCTGATAGCTGCCCAGGCAAAAATCAAACTCAGTACGTCGCTTGCATTATGCCCTGCATCAGCTAATAATGCTGATGAGTTGGCTATTAAACCATAAAAAATCTCAACTGCAACAAAGATGATATTTAAACCTATTCCGATGGCAAATGCCTTGCCGTGACCTTTCTGGGTAGTATGCTCGTGCGAATGTGCCATGCGCTGTTTATTTTCCGAGTTTTAAAATCCTGAAAGCACCCCTAACCACGATTAAAAAAACGATTGTACCAATGATTAAATCAGGATACTTTGATTGGGTCAACAAAACCAGTACACCGGCTGCGATAACACCAGTGTTGATAATAATATCGTTTGATGTGAATATCATCGTGGCTTTCATGTGTGCTTCTTCGCTTTTAGATTTTTGCAACAGATAAAGGCAAACTGAATTGGCAATCAATGCCAGTATCGATACAATTATCATGGTTTTGAAATCCGGAACGGCTTCAAAACTGATAAACCGGCGTATTACTTCCGAAAGTCCGAGCAGTGCTAATGCCAGTTGAAAATAGCCACTCAGTCTTGCCACTTTTTTCTTGCGTAGGACGTTTGAACCGACTGCCCAAAGGCTAAGACCATAGACCAGCGCATCTGCCAGCATATCCAACGAATCGGCAACCAATCCTATAGATTTAGAAATAAACCCTGTGGTGATTTCAATAATAAATAAAGCAAAATTGATAATCAGTACAGTCCAAAGGAGTTTCGATTGTACCGATACATTATCTTTGATTTCATCTGGTTGGGCAACAACTGTTTCCCGGCGTTCAGCGCCTAAATTAAGGTCTTTTAATAGTTTCTCTATTTCCGGGTTTTCTTCTGTATGAAAGACAGTGAGTTTTCGGTTCTCAATATCGAACACCAAACTTTTAATCATGGCAAGCCCTTCTAGTTTCAACCTGATAAGGGTTTCCTCGGTAGGGCAATCCATTTTGGATACGCTATATTCGGTTTTGAACATCTCTATTAAAGCTAAAAACAATTGAACTTAAAGATCCTCTTTAGTGGATCCCTTAGATTTTGTAATTATAATTATATGGAAAAGGCTTTATAGCCTTTTCCATATTTCTCCAAAACAGATTATTTAATTGCACCGCTAAATGTTTCACTATAGGTTGAGTTACCTGATTTAACCTTAAATGAATATTTGCAGGTGTGACTATTTTGGTTGAAACCACCATAATGTTGGTCTCCCTGTTTGTGCTGGGTATTCATGTGATTGTTCCATGCGTTCCACATATTGTTTTGGTCACCCCACCATTGCTCATGTTCGCCTTCCCAACCACTATGCCAACCTTCGGGTTCACTATTGCAAAAATTATGGTTGTCGAGATTATGGCCGTACTCATTAAAAAAATCCTGCCCCGTGTAGCACATCATTATACTATCATAGTTTTCATACAACATCATATGCAAAGTCGTATCAAAATTACTGGCAATACAATGCATACTAATCATCGAATCGTTTAATACTGCAATATCGAGGGTTGCAGGAACGCTTAGATTTGTTTGAGAGTTTTTTAATTCTCCGGAGTAGGTACCTTTTACCAAATTAGATAAACCTGTGGAAACTGGATTTGTGTCAGTTTTTTTACAAGAAACTGCTAAAACTGTTGCCACGATAAGTGACACGAGAAAAACATTTTTGATTGCTTTCATGATAAATTGTATTTAATTGATTAAAAATTACTACGAACACTCTTTATTTTTTTTCTTTTTGTTTACCAAAATTTACCACTTTAGGGTGGTATAAATTTTAAATTGCAGATATGTGATTTAGAACCGCCGATTAAGTATGTCATCACTTTTGTATTGAATATGAATTATTTTTCGCCGTTTTCCAAACCCGTTTTTACACGGTACACTTTTTCAACATTGGATATGTAAATAAGACCATCGCCCGGATTTCCGGTACGTCCATGTTCCGATATGATGGCAACAATTTTATCCACATTCTCTTTGTTGCATACTATTTCAATTTTGGCCACCTGGCTATCGGTTATTGAAAAAAGCGTTGATACAGAAGTATCAGAGTTTTCAAGGTTTCCGGTTCCTTCTGCCATTGATACCGTAAGGTTTGGGCAACCAGCTTCTAGTAAGTGATGAAATATGTCATTTACTTTAAATGGCTTTACAAATGCTTTTATTGCTTTCATGTTACTTTGTTTTTTTGTTATTCATACTAGCTCTGAATTGATTGGAATTAATTTTATTCAGCTTATTCTTCACCTGTTTCACTTTTTTTCATTTCCGATAGCAGGTAATAAGCATTGTTCATGGCTACCAACGTACCTTTTTTCAATGGTGACAGCAGTTTTGTTTCAACAATACCGTTTTCCTTTTGTCCAGTGATAACTTCTAAGGGGCTAAACTTCCAACTATCCTTGTCCTGTTCTGAAATAAAAATAACTTGTTTCCCGTTCTCGCTAACAATGGCCCCTTCAGGAAGCGCATAGGAATAATTTTCACCCGTAGAAATTCTTCCGGTGATATACATGCCCGATATCAACAAGCCTTTTTTGTTTTCAATTTCGGCATGTACATGCACTGCCTTGGGATTTTGTTCAAAAGATTTGCCTACGGCAAAAATTTTAGCTGACAAGGTTTCACCGGGAACCGATTCAATTGAGAAAGTTACGTTTTGACCTTCTTTCACCTTGTGAACGTCTTTTTCGAAAACCATTAAATCGGCATGGATATGGTCGTTGTTAATTATTTCAAACATTTGCATCTGGGGGTCGACATATTGCCCGGTCTTTACGTTCACTTTTTCGATGAAGCCATTGATTGGACTAATTACCGGAACTTGTTCAACAATATTTCCCTGTTTAATTTTCTCCGGGTCGAGTTTAAGTAATTTCAACTGGGCTTCGAGGTTTTTCACTTCACCGGTAAGTGAGAGGAAATCAGATTGTATTTTTTGAAAATCCTTGCCTGAACCAACCTGTTCCTCGTACAGCCTTTTTTGCCTTTGGTATTCTTTGTCTGCATATTGCAACTGGTTCCACGCATTTAAATACCTGGTTTGTAAATTCAGTAAATCGGGATGACTCAGATAGGCCAGTACCTGCCCTTTGTTAACCTTTTTGCCTTCGTAAACTTCAATTGAAGTAATATTTGCACCAATGATTGCTGTTACCGAAGCCTCATTCTGGGGCAATACCTCAAGCTGCCCATTGGCCACAACCACACTTGAAAAATTACGTTTCGCTAAGGTATCCACTTTCATTTTTAATGCGTTAAATTGTTGTGCTGTTAACACAACAGTTGTTAAACCGCCTTCGGCATTTTCTTCCTGACTTCCGCTCTCCTCAGCGGTTTCAGGTTTTTGGTTGCAGGCCGAAAGGGCAAGGATGAGCATTCCTGCCATGATTACTGTTTTCATAGTAATGCGTGTTCTTTTTATGATTTCTATTTTCATTTTTTTTTATTTTGAAGTGTTTAAAAAATATTCAATTTTGAACTGTGAATCGAGATAGCTGGCATTTGCATCCAAATAATCAAATTCAATTTGCATAGCATCCTTCATATTCTGGAGGAAAGTGACATAATCAATTGCACCCTCCCGATAGGCTGTGATTGCCCCCTGCTTTTGTTCTTTGGCAACGGGCAGTGCCACATTGCGGTAGTATTCCGTTGTGGTCAGCCATTTTTGATATTCTTCAAACAGGCTTTTATATGCAGCATTGATTTCCAATTCCTTTTGATGGAAATTTTCCCTGGCAATACTGCTTTCTATTTTTGCCGATTGTGTTTTGCCAGATTGTGAAACAAAAACAAGCGGGATGCTTAATCCGAACTGGTATTTATAAAACCCGGTTTGACTGCCTATTTTCTGGCTCCCATATTCGGCGCTAAATTTGGGCAGGTATTCGGCCTTTGCCAGCTTAATCCTTGCATCGGCCAATTGCACCCTTTGTTCATAAAGTTGCAATTGAGGGTGTTGATAAATCGAATCCAAAGGTAAATATCCCGGAACGCCTGCATCTTTAATAGAATTATCGTCGACCGTAAAGACGGTATCACTAACAAGCCAAAGATTTAATTTTTGCAGGGCAATTTGGTAGTCCATTCTTGATTTTTCCTTTTGGACGGTGATTTGTCTGGCCTGGTTTGATGCTGACAAGTATTCAAGCTTTGACGTGGCCTGGGTCTCGTAGCGCAGCTTTGCAGCCCGTTCAAAATTCCTGAAAACAGAATCGAGCTGTAAATAAAGCCTGTACCGGTTTTTAGCACTGTACACTTCTCCCCAGGCAATACTGACTTCGCGCACAAGCTCCAGTTCTGCCAGGTTAAGGGCAGTTTGGGAAATAGCTACCTGCTTGTCCTGCATCTTTGATTTAGCCCCGATACTTAAAACATCAAATTCCTGCCTTGCCAAAATGGTATTATAGATGCCATTTTCAGTATGGTTACCAAGTTCTTCAGCACCGGTTGAAAATTCGGTATTCCCTATATCCCAAGCAGTTTTTTTCAAGGCTTCCTGGTTCTTGATTTCAAGTTGGGCTGCTTTTATCAACGGGTAATTAGTTTTTGTCCGGTTTACCGCCTCATTAATTGTAATCTGAGGCAGGGAATCCGTTTCCTGTGCCTGTGTTTTTGCAGGAATGAGCGATATGCCAAGGCTCAAAAACAACAGGATAATTAGCGGAGCATTAGGCGCAGAAAAGCGTCTTAGTTTCCTTCTTTGTGTGAATGCTTCAACCAAAGCATACAAAACAGGAATTACAACCAACGTAAGGAGAGTAGCACTAAATAAACCACCGATTACCACAGTTGCAAGAGGACGTTGTACTTCTGCACCTGCTGAACCTGAAATTGCCATAGGCAGAAACCCTAACATTGCAGCGGTAGCCGTAAGTAATATTGGTCGTAACCTTTCTTGTGTCCCAATGGAAATCCGTTCTATGATATCGGTGACGCCCTCAATTTTAAGCGAATTAAACCGACTGATGAGGACTAAGCCATTTAAAACAGCAACACCGAAAAGCACAATAAAACCTACGCCCGCAGATATGCTAAAGGGCATTCCTCTAATCCACAGGGAAAATATGCCTCCAATGGCAGCCAAAGGCACAGCCATGTATATCATCACTGTTTGGGGCAACGAATGTAAGGCAAAGTACAAAAGGATAAAAATAAGGGCCAACGCAATAGGCAATACGATTGACAGTCTGTCTTTAGCACGTTGCAGGTTTTCAAATTCACCGCCGTAAGTGATATAATAACCGGCAGGTAATTCGAGTTGTTTATCCAGTTTTTGTTGGATTTCATTTACTACCGATTCAACATCCCTTCCTCTGACATTTACTCCAACATAAATCCTCCGAAAAGAGCCTTCCCTTGAAATTTGCATTGCCCCGGGCTGGAAATTTATCTCGGCTACTTCCTTAATAGGGACTTGTTTCCCGTTAGGCAGGTCAACATATAAATTTCTTAAATCTTCAATGCTTTTCCGGTGTTCTTTATCAAGCCGGATAACCATGTCGAAACGCCTTTCGCCTTCAAAGATTACGCCTGCGCTACTTCCGGCAAAAGCCGCGCTGACATACCTGTTGAGTTTGGCAATATCCAAACCGTACTGGGCTATTTTTCTCCGGTCATATTGTACGGTCATTTGCGGTAGCCCGGCGGTCCTTTCAAGGGTTACATCTTCCGCACCAGGTACTGTTTTTATTATCTCCTCTATTTTCTCCCCCTTTTCAGAGAGCACATCCAAATCTTCGCCAAATAACTTAACCGCGACATCTTCCCTTACTCCTGTTAAAAGTTCATTAAAGCGTAACTCAACAGGTTGGCTAAATGTAAAATTAAGGCCAGGCAGATGAGCCAGTTTTTCCCTGATTTTTTCTATTAGTTCCTCTTTTGTTGATGCAGAAACCCATTTGCTTTTATCCTTTTCAAGAATAATAAAGCTATCGGTAAAGTCAAAGCCCATTGGGTCGGTTGGGATATCGGCAACACCAATTCGGGCACAAACTGTTTTTACTTCCGGAAAGTTTGCCATAATAATATTCTCAATTTCCTTTTCCCTATCAATTGTTTCCGACAAAGAACTTCCCGGACGAAGAAAAGCTTGCATGGCTATGTCCCCTTCATCGAGGCTTGGGATAAATTCGCCCCCCATACGGGTAAAAACAAAAACTGCGCTTACTAATATCGATATAGCAATAACGAGGGTGACAGCTTTACGTTTTAAGGCCAAAAGAAGAATAGGATTATATGCAGCATGAATCCCGTTTAATAGCTTACTGCTGAATCTTTCTAGTAAATTCTCGAAACGGGCGAACCAGTTGTTTTGATTTTTCGTTGGTTTCATTATGATAGACGAAATCATAGGAACATAGGTAAGGCAGAGCAGTATTGCTCCAAGTACGGCAAACCCGAATGTGAAAGCCATTGGTTGGAACATTTTGCCTTCAACCCCGGTAAGAAAAAGTATCGGTGCAAAAACGATAAGGATAATTAGTTGCCCGAAAAATGCGGAGTTCATCATAGTACTTGAGGCATGGTATGTAAGTTCATCCATTTGCGCCTGACCAAATTTTCCTTTTCCTTCCTTCACCCTTTTCTCAATTTCATGTACCGTGCCTTCGACTATAATTACCGCACCATCTACAATGATACCAAAGTCAATCGCCCCAAGGCTCATCAGGTTTGCCCATACACCAAAAACTTTCATTAAGATAAAAGCGAACAACAGGGACAGAGGAATAACCGAAGCTGTAACCAGTCCCCCACGAAGACTTCCTAACAAAATGACAAGTACGAAAATGACAATAAGGGCACCTTCCATCAGGTTTCTGCTGACTGTACTTGTTGTCCGCTGTATTAATTCGGAACGGTCGAGAAAAGGAGCAATTTCCAGACCTTTGGGTAATGTCTTTTGTACTTCGGCAATACGAGCTTTTACGCTTTGTATCACTTCGTTGGAGTTTTCGCCTTTCAGCATCAAAATCATACCCCCAACGGCTTCGTGTCCTTCCTGCGTGAAGGCGCCATATCGAACCTGACTGCCAAAATGAACCTGTTCAGCCACATCGCCAATTAATATCGGTATCCCATTTTCGTTTTTTACCACGATATTTTTTATATCGTCCAATGACCTGGCCAAGCCTTCGCCCCGTATAAAATTTGCCATGTGGTCTTTTTCGATATAAGCTCCACCGGTATTGACATTGTTGTTTTCCAATGCTTCAAAAACCTCTGTAATTGAAACACCCATGGCGTTTAATTTATCGGGGTTCAGGGCAATTTCATATTGTTTAATATTCCCTCCAAATGAATTTACTTCAACGACACCGGGGATTAAAGCCATTTGACGTTTTACAATCCAATCCTGAATGGTACGTAATTCGGTTGGGGTATATGTAGTGTCATAAACGGCTTTAGGTTTTATGGTGTATTGAAAAATCTCCCCTAAACCTGTTGTAATAGGACCCATAAACGGTTCGCCAAACTGAGTAGGTATTTGGTCTTTTACAGCGTTAAGTTTTTCCTGTACGACCTGCCTGGGCAAATAGGTGCCCATGTTGTCTTTGAACACAATGGTTACTACCGACAAGCCAAACCGCGACACTGAACGTAATTCAATAACCCCCGGCAAATTTGCCATGGCCAGCTCCACGGGATAGGTGACAAATTGTTCGATGTCAACCGTAGATAAATTCTGTGAAACTGTAATTACCTGCACCTGATTGTTGGTAATATCCGGGGTCGAATCAAGGTTGACTGTTTTTAAAGAATAAATACCTGCTCCAATTAGGGCAAAAAGCATCAGGCTGATTATGAATTTATTCTTTATTGAATAAGATATTATTTTGTTTATCATTTCATCTTTATTTTATTTGTTAGAAACTTGCTTTTGTTTTTCTGCTTTTGTTTCATAGTAATTTTTAAAATTTCGTTCGTTTTTAAAATATACCAACTCCGGCTTTCCTCTTTCCTTAAGTCCAATAATTGCAACCGATTTATTAATTGAATCACCTGAATATGCATCAGGAGTTATTGCAACCTCTCTGAAATGCTTTACGAGATGGTTGAAACATTCCTGACTACAGAAATAATAAATTTTGTCCTCGAAAACCGCTTTGGTGCTTTCATGAATCTGCAGGATATCCCCATCCATACATATCCAATTCTTAGGTACTACTTTGCCATACCAATCCATTTTACGCCAGGTTAACCTAGTGTCACACCGATAGGTATAAAAAATAAGAATTGATAATAAACATAGAAAAAGGATGCTGAAACTTATCAGCATAGTTCTGTTAAATTTTTTGTCGTCAAGCTTTTGCTTATCAATAAGCTGTTGCTTGCTTAATCTCTTCTTTTTCATACTTAAAAGATTAAGTGATACTATTTCCGATAAAATACTCTATCGGATTAATAAGAAAATCAAAAAGAAATTAAACAGTGGCGGGAGGTGCCCTTGATGAATGGTTGGTAAGGAATATTAGCTTATGCGGAGAGAATATGAAACAATGGGTAAAGTTTACCTCATTGAGTTTTGACACAAAATCAAAATCTGTGCTGATGCCAAAAAGGTCGAGATTGAAATTTGATAAAGGAGCTGAATGAATACCTAAATCGCTTCCCTTTTCCGAAATAATAAGATTAAATGCATGACAATGCGAATCCGGTTTTTCATTGGGACTATCGGTATTGGAAGTTTTACATTCTATGTTCTCTGGATGATCTTCGACAGTATCGAAATGATGATGATGGGGAATAACAGCATGGGAAAGAATCATTATCCCCGCAATGAGGATAAGAAATTTGCTTGTATGTTTCTCCATTAATATCATGTTATCAAGACTTTATTCTAGCAATACAACGTCAAAAATACTAAATTGTTGATGCAACCGGGTTGCAAAGTTACTTTTTGCAATTGGAGCAGACTCCTTTTACTACCATATTTACGCTTTCAAGGGAAAAATTATTGGGTAGGCTAATTGAAGGAATTGGAAAATCATTTAAACAAAGGGTCTGATTGCATTTTGTGCAAAGAAAATGAACATGCAGTTCTTCGGGCATACATTCGCAAGTGTCCTGGCAAAGTGCATATTTTACCGTTCCACTCCCGTCGTCGATACTATGAATAAGTTTGTTCTTTTCAAAAGTTTTGAGTGTCCTGTATAATGTGGCTTTATCTACTTTCTCAAATTTATGTTCTAATTGAGGCAAACTAATAGCAGTTTTTTGCTCGATTAAAACTTGCAATACCAACTCTCGCATAGCGGTTGGTTTGATGTTTTTCGAGTTGAGTTTGTTGTCTATTTCTTTCTTCATTTTTAATTTCCTCAGTTTGTTTAAAGCTCAAAAGTAACAATTATGTACCGGTGTGCAGTAAGAATTTATGAGATCTTATAAGCTTTTGGGTTGCGCGTTGGCTTAAGGGGGCTTGGCAAAGTGCTGCAATTTGGGTTTGCCTTTATTGCAAAAAAAAATCATCAAGGTTTGCACTGGACTGTAATAAATGCATGCCTTTTTTCTCCTCGTTCAGACGCTAAGGATTTGGCTGCCGTTCAAACAAACCCTGTTCCCCCCTCCGCCATTTAGCACTCTGCTCCCCTCTCCGCCCAGAAGAGGGGTCGGGGGTGAGGCAAGAAAAACAGCCCGGCATCACCGGGCTGTCAATCTACAATAATTATCCAACTCACGCTTTCCCCATCACTCCGTCGGCTTCGGTTTCCTCTCCTGTCACAACCGAAATATCTTCCAGTTCAAGGCTTTGGTAAGAATCCAGGATGCAGGTAATAGTATGCATACCCGGTGCAACCTCATCAAAGAAATAATCACCGTTCTCATCGGTAGTGGTAGCCTCTTCAACCCCTTCCATTTCCACAATCACATTCTGTAAACCCTCTCCTGTTTCCGAATCGGTAATATTGCCAAAAATCATCCCGGTAGTAGCATTGGGTTCAACACCTTTCTCATTCCGCTTTCCTCGTCTGTCAACAATTACGCGGGCAGTAACATAGGCATTAAAATACTCTTTGTCGGTGTTCTTTATCAGGTTCATTGCAACATCCATTTTTTCATTAAGCAATTCGCGTACATTTGCCACATTCTCTTTCAGTTCCTTATTAATTGCAGAACGACTGGCAATATCCATTCGTGGAGCCGAAAGCAGCGTCGTATAATCAATAATCCTGTCCTTAAGCCCGTCAGGAGTAATTGCCTGCCCACGATAAGGGGTAAGAGCTTCCGCAAGTCCATAAGCAAGGTCTCTCACCCGGGTCGAAATATCAATAAGCTTATCTCCGCCTGCTCTGCGCAAATCTGAATAACACAAATCAACCTGCGCCTTCAATTCAGGTCTGTTTTCCATACCCGCGTAAAGCAACAACTGGCTTATCATCTCATCAGCACCAGCCTCAAGCAAAAGGCGTTTAGCCTGTTTTTGCGCTGCATAACGGTTTTCAAGAACCAGTAGTTGGTTCTTTTGATGATGCAACGCGATAAGGTCCTTCAGTTCCGCATTCAGTTCAATGCCCTTTGGCACCAATGCCAGATTCTCAGCATACCTGTCCTGTACATCAGCGACTGCTTTTGCCATAACAATAACATTCATTTCTTTTGTCTTCATAAACTCATTTTTTTGTTAAACATTAAATTAGTTAGAAACTATAATCTCATCAACGATGATTCAACCCAGCCGGTATCCGCAACTCTCAGTCATCTAACCAACAGGCCGCAAAAACCCGGCATAAAACAACTCATGCATCATGCCGTCTCACAACAGCAAGCAATACAAAAAGAAACTGTACGGTTTATTGCAGGCCTTATCTCTCTAAAATACAATCATCTAATAGCACAGCCCAATATGTCAAACCGGATACATAGAATTCAAACAATAAATGTGTGCGTGTAGCAATCAATTTAATATCCCGTACCATCGTATAAATCGCAGCATCAAACCTGCAAAAAGGTGGGAAACGATGGCATTAAATTGTATAATACACCTATCACAAAAATAAAGAACATAGATTTACAGCAAATGTAGGAAATAATCCTCCATACCAATAACTCGATTCTGAAAAATAAATTGTGTTCCAACAAAAATTTTAATTGTAACAGTCCCACCAAGTAAAAGCCAATCTTTTCGCCCGTCCCCTGAAACAGTTTGCGCTCGTCCCCTGACGCGTGCTACCACTTAAAAACAAAGATTTAAGGAGGACAAAAAATGTCTACTCACTGTCCGCACCCTTCTACTGAAAGTCCGCACCCTTCTATGCAAGGTCCGCACTCATTTCCATGAGAGCCGCATCTATTTCCGCATTGTCCGCACCCTTCTACGCGAGGTTCGCACCCTTCTACGTATGGTCAGCACCCTTCTACGTATGGTCCGCATTCTTCTACGCTAGATCCTTACCCTCTTACTAATGGTCCGCACCATTCTAATCACGGTCCGCGCGCTTCTAAGTCTGGTCTGCAACTTAGGTTAGTCTAAGGCTGAGCCTCAGAATTTAATATCAATTCAGGCACAGCCTGGTTCGGCCTCTGATAGAAGCCCGGTTTTCTTTCGCATTCCTTATGAAAATTAATGCGTTCCAGGTCTGTTAATTTAAAAAAATACTTACCTTTGCACCCCGGTTTGGCCGGCGCCTTTGCTTTTGATTTTCAGAGGTGTTCCTGACTGTTCAAACCTGTAATTAACCTTAGTATTAACCGGGTTCCTTCGCGGAGCCACAAAGAAGAATTAAATGACAAACGACGAATTAAACGTCAACGAAGAATCAACCAATGCCGAAGGCCTTGCTAACGAGAACGTTAATGAGCAACCTGAAGTTGTTGAATCTGAAGTTAAAAATGAAACTGAAGCTGTTGTTGAAGAGACAGTTGCTGATGTAGAAGAAACTGTTGAAGCAGTTGATGCACCTGTTGCTGAAGAAGCTAAAATTGAAACACCTGAAGTTATTGAAACACCTGAAGTTGTTGAAGCACCTGTTGCTGTGACAGCTAAAGTTGAAACTACAGTTGAAGATGAAGATGATGATGATGAGCCAACTGTTGAAAAGTTGAAATCAAAGCTGGTTGCACAGGTTTCATTAGAGAATTTCGATTGGGATGCTATCGGTAAGAAGCATGAAAACTACACTGCTGACGAGCGCACCAAGCTTGAAGGTCTTTATGATAAAACCCTAAGCTCAATAGTTGAGCACGAAGTTATTGATGGTACTGTAGTTGCCATGAATTCGCGCGAAGTTGTTGTTAATATTGGTTTTAAATCAGATGGAGTTATTCCACAGTCGGAACTCAGATATAATCCCAAACTGAAAGTTGGTGACCAGATTGAAGTATATGTTGAAAGCCAGGAAGATATGGGCGGACAGCTTATTCTCTCACACAAAAAGGCTCGCATTCTCCGTTCATGGGAGCGCGTTAACCAGGCTTTCGAAAAAGAAGAAATTATTAATGGTTATGTTAAATGCCGCACCAAAGGTGGTCTAATCGTTGATGTATTCGGTATTGAAGCATTCCTCCCGGGTTCACAGATTGATGTGAAACCAATCCGCGATTACGATATCTACGTTGATAAGGTAATGGAATTCAAAGTTGTGAAAATTAACCAGGAATACAAAAACGTGGTTGTTTCGCACAAAGCGCTTATTGAAGACGAACTAGAGCAGCAGAAAGCCGATATCATCAGCAAACTTGAAAAAGGTCAGATTCTTGAAGGTACCGTTAAGAATATCACTTCTTATGGTGTATTTATTGACCTTGGTGGTGTTGATGGTCTGGTCCATATTACCGACCTTTCATGGGGACGTATCAATCATCCGGAAGAAATCGTTCAATTGGATGAGAAAATCAAGGTTGTTATCCTTGACTTTGATGAAAACAAAAAACGGATTGCCCTTGGTCTCAAACAACTTACTCCTCATCCATGGGATTCGCTCAGCGAAACTGTTAAAGTGGGTGATGAAGTTAAAGGCCGCGTAGTGGTAATTGCCGATTATGGTGCATTTATCGAAATAGCTCCTGGTGTTGAAGGTCTGATCCACGTTTCCGAAATGTCATGGTCGCAGCATCTGCGCACCGCACAGGATTTCCTTAAAGTCGGTGATGAAGTTGATGCAGTTATCCTTACACTCGATCGCGAAGAGCGCAAGATGTCGCTGGGTATCAAGCAACTCATTCCTGATCCATGGACAAACATCAAAGAAAAATATCCGCTCAACTCCAAACACGAAGCTACAGTCCGCAACTTTACCAACTTCGGTATTTTTGTTGAACTCGAAGAAGGTGTTGATGGTCTCATACACATCTCTGACCTTTCTTGGTCGAAAAAAATCAAGCATCCTGCTGAATTCACCAAGATTGGTGAGAAAATTGAAGTTGTGGTACTTGATGTGGATGTTGAAAACCGCAGGTTGAGCCTTGGTCACAAACAGTTAGAAGAGAATCCTTGGGAAGTTTTTGAAACTGTATTCTCAGTTGGTTCGGTTCACAAAGGAACCATTACCAGCGCAAGCGATAAAGGAATGGTAGTTTCCCTTCCATACGGGGTAGAAGGTTTTGCACCGCTGCGTCATGTGGTTAAAGAGGATAACACCCAGGCTAAAGTTGAAGAATCACTCGACTTCAAGGTTATTGAATTCTCGAAAGATAACAAGAAGATCATTCTTTCACACTCACGTATATTCCAGGAAGTAGCTTCAAATGAGCGCGCCAAGGAATCTGCATCGAAAGAAAGTGCAGAAAATTCAACCAAACGTGCTGTTAAAAAACTCAAGGACAACCTCGAGAAAACTACACTCGGCGACCTCGAAGCACTTGCCAATCTGAAATCAGATATGGAAGAGTCAGAAAAAGCGGCCGCTAAGAACAAAAAATCAGAATAATCTTTTCTGAAATATCTTTGAAAAAATCCCCTTATTGGGGATTTTTTCGTTTATAGCCATTTCTGTATTGATTTTTTCATGATTTTTACGCACCAACTACTAAAGCTATCAACAAGCAGATCCCGGATATACATCAGGATGAAGAATTTTACAGTAACTATACTAGGCAGCAGTGCTGCAGTTCCCTATAGAAACCGAAATTTGTCGGCCCAATTGGTAAATCATGCCGGGCGCAGTTTTCTGATTGACTGTGGTGAAGGCACCCAGATGCAGTTAACTCGGCTAAAGATTAAAAGTATGCGTATCAACCATATTTTTATCAGTCATTTGCATGGCGATCACTTTTATGGTTTAATCGGATTGATATCTACGATGCACCTGCTTGGCCGGAAAACAGATTTGCATATATATGGTCCTCCCATGCTTGAAAATATAATCAAACTGCAACTTGAGGTTTCACTTACCGATCTTGTTTACAGGCTTTATTTTCATCCAACCCAGGATCATACTTCTGAGATTATCTACGAAGACGAAAGGCTTACGATTAGCTCTTTACCAATGGTACATCGTATTCCCACCACCGGATTCTTGTTTACTGAAAAGCCATTTCCACGGCACATTAATATGGATGCCGCCGAAACGTATAATGTTCCCTTTGCATTTTTCAATGAAATTAAAACCGGCAGGGACTTCAGGACGGAGGATGGACAGTTGATTCCAAATAATTTACTTACTATTGAAGCTAGCCCTCCTCGAACTTATGCCTGTTGCTCCGATACGCTGTATAATGAACCTTTAGTTGAGTTGATAAAGGGTTGCAATCTTGTTTACCACGAAGCAACTTTTATGAGTGAAATGGCAATTGTAGCAAAGGAAAAGCTTCATTCAACCTCTGCTCAGGCTGCTATGATTGCTAAGCTGGCCGGAGCGCGAAAATTGTTATTGGGCCATTTTTCAGCGCGCTACGACAACCTTTTGCCATTACTCGAAGAAGCACGAGCCGTTTTTGCTGAGTCCTATCTTGCAGAGGAAGGCGTAAGTTATGAGGTATAATTATCCGTAAAGAATACCCGAGAAGAGCCTGAGAAGTGTCTTTTTATCGTAAGGCTTGGCCAGGTAATGCGAGCATCCGTTAGATAAAAGCTTTTCGCGATCGCCCTGCATAGTATAGCCTGTTACTGCTATTATCGGGGTGTCTTTGTAATTATCGAGGGAGCGTACCTCGTTTGCAATAGACATGCCATTCGGCCCGGCGCCCAGGTTGATATCCATCAGAATGGCGTCATATTTTTTGCGTTTGATTTTCTCAAGCGCAACATAACCGTTTTCAGCCATTTCTGTGTTACAGAGTTCACGCAGATAAAGCGCTGCCAGGCGACGGTTTATCTCATTATCCTCAACAATCAGTACTTCAGGAACCGGTCCCCGGCTGAGTCGTTGGGTATTGATAATTTGTACCGGCTCAGGTTCAACGGCAACTTCAAAGGTATCTGGCAATACATAAGGCAGACCAATATAAAAATCGGAACCCTTGTCGGGAACACTGTCAACCCATAACCTTGCATTGATAAGTCTTGCTATCTTAACGCATAAGGCAAGCCCCAGACCGCTTCCTTCAAATATCCGCGACAGCCCTTCGCTAACCTGTCTGAACTCCTCAAAAATAAGCTTATGATGTTCAGGAGCGATGCCAATACCGGTGTCGCTCACCCTGATAATCGCTTCCGATTTATTCTGTGCATTTACGTAAGCACTGACCGATACCCCGCCATCAATAGTGAATTTTATGGCATTATCGAGCAGATGATGGAGCAATTGTCCCAGCAGTTTTTCGTCTGCCACAACAGTAATGGTTGGTGGTAAGGCAGTACGCAGGTAAATTCCCTTGTCGCTTGCGATTGAATGAAGGTTGCGAAGCAATGGAAGGAAAGTTGATTTTACATTGACCGGTTTTATGTTCAGGCTATCAATGTTTGATTCGATAGCTGAAAGATCCATAATGGAGTTCAATGTTGACATTAGCCGGTTGGCCGATTTGAAAATGGTTGATGCCATTACTTTAAGGCGCTCATCTTCAAGCTCCTCGTGCAGTATTTCAGAAAAGCCGAGAATTCCTGTCATAGGAGTTCGTAATTCATGGCTCATGTTAGCCAATAGCGATGATTTGAGCCTGCTCGATTCTTCAGCTTCGTTTTTAGCGTTCAGTAAGGCTTCATCGCTACCAATGCGTAAGATTGAGAGTGCAATTTGCTCTGAAACGAAGTTCAGTATATTTTTCTCATCTTCACCATAAGTGATATCAGGCGTATATGACTGCAATACCAGCACTCCAAGCACGCGATCGTGAGTTTTTAAAGGTATTCCTAGCCAGGATTCAGGTATAAGTGCAGGCTTCTGAATGATATGTTCAGAAATCATCAGATCGATGGCCGAGGCTGAAACCAGCAATGGTTCGCCATTGCCTAATACATAACCAATCAGTCCTTTTCTGGCAGATTCCTGATCGGGTGTTCCTTTCGGATCTATACAGAAAGGAAAGTCAATTTCTTTCGAATTATCATCGCTTAAAGCAACCAGTAAGTTTGGCGCCGGCATCAGGGAGGCAATTATCTGGTGAATGGCCTCCATAAGGTGCGTAAGGTTGTGTTGCGAATGGATTAACTGTGATATTTGAAATGCTGAAGCCTTAAGGATTTCTGCTTTTTTCTGGGTTGAAACGTCCTGTATGGTCCCTACCCAGCGACGAAGATTCCCCAGGCTGTCAAATTCGAGTTTGGCTTCGGTGTACAGATGACGGAGGTTGTTTTTAGTGTCAATTATCCTATAGTCAGCCTGATAGGAATCTGATTTTTCGGTGATGCTATCCTCAATGGTTTTTTTATACCATTTCAGATCATCGGGGTGAACCAATCCGAAATGATATAGTTGGTCAGCCTTTAATTCGGTTTCCGGATTTTCAAGGCCAAGAATCTCGAAAAAATTCCAGGTGAGGATGGTAGTCTTCTCGCCAAAAGTAGCATCCCAGCTTCCGATGCCCGAAATCTGCTGCATATGCCTGAGGCGCTCCTGATTTAGGTAAAGGGCTTTTTCAGCTTTTCGCAGGTCGGTAATATCACGGACAATTGCCAGTATCTGGTTTCTCTCAACCGAAACAAGACGGTATTCAAGAAATCTTGTTTCACCACCAAATTCAATATTATCGTAAAAGGTACTTGGGTTGCCTGACTTATTTATATCACTGAATTTCTCATATATCTTTGATGATTTTTCAGGAAGAATCTGGTGTAGGTTTTTATTCTTTAACATCCATCCCAGATGGGAGACAGGGAAATTGGGGTTCTGATGCACTTCAATAACATTCGCTTCGCTATCAAACAGTATCAATAGATCGGGTATGGTTTCAAGTATGGCTTTGTTACGTTGGGCTATATCGGTGAGCTTGTTGTGTATTTTGGTATCAGAAGTATGTCCGTTTGACTTTAAATTACTCAGTTCCTGGTTTGTAAACGGGTAAAATTGAATCAGATCCAGTTGGATTCCGGCTGATGGTGAAACGGTACTTTTACTTACATGGCAATAAACTTCAGATCCGTCACTAAGCCTGATTATCGTGGTAAATTTCTGAGAATCGTTTATTGATTTGTATTCAAAAGATTGATCAGATGATAAAGATATCAATTCTGATAAGGGGACATTGGTTAATTCTTCGCTACTATAGCCGGTAAGGCTGGTGAATGTACCATTAACGAGCTGAATTGCCCCCGTCTTATCGGTCAATAAGGCTGCAGCCTGGTAAAAATTTATCCAGTCTGATGTGGTAATAGATTGAACTTCCTGATCGCCCCGGTCTTTGCGCTCTAACATGCTGGATGTCATCAATTAACTATGAAATAAATTCGGTTATTGTTTCCCAACTCCCATGTAAAAATAAAAAAAAATAACTACTTAAACTAAATTCGTTCTTTTTTTGACCAATTCTAAATTAGAAAATGATGAAATAGAGTTATCAGATGTTGGACGACAAGGAATTATAGTGAAGAGATATGCTGTTGTGATATTAAATTGATTAGTTGCTCTTTTTTTATCCGACAATATCGTTAATAACTCCTGCTGCACAGAAACAGCCAAATATGGCAGGCATATAGGAGATTGTTCCAACTGTCGATTTTTTATTCAGTTCACCTTCTGATAATTGCACAGCCTCGCGTGAAACATCCTCGGGCGAATAAACGGCTTTAAATCCTTTCCAGATGCCGAGTTTGTGAAGGCGTTTGCGCATATAATAAGCAAGTTTGCAGTTATTGGTTTTTGAGATATCGGCAATTTTTACCTGCATGGGATCAAACTTTCCACCGGCCCCCATCGAACTGATAAGTGGCATCCCTAGCCGGATTGTATGGTAAATCAGGTAAACTTTTGGTGAAAGTGTGTCTATTGCGTCCACCACATAATCGTAGCCTTCTTCAAGAATTTCGATCATCCTCTCGTCCTTAATGTATTCTGCAATTGCATTAATTTTAAGTTCGGGATTGATATCGAGTAATCGTTCAGTTATTATTTCGGTTTTTGGTTTTCCGGTTGTGCTGATTAATGCTGGCAATTGCCTGTTGCGGTTGGTGGCATGCACCGTGTCGCCATCAACGATGGTAATTCGGCCGATGCCTGCTCTTACAAGCTGCTCGGCAGCATAGGCGCCTACTCCACCCAGTCCTGCAACCAATATATGGGCATTTTGCAGGCGCTCCATTTTTTGATCGCCTAGTAATAATCGGGTGCGTGCCTGCCAGTTCTCCTGTCCCATGCTGAGTTTTAATTTGATCGGGCAAAGGTAAAATATAAGAGCTGAAATGTTAGCTCCATTATTGAAAATGGACTGAATAGTTTGCTGGTTGGGCATTTATACTTATTTTTGAATTTCAATAAACACTACAGTTCCGGCATGGACCGAATTCTTGTCCTTGTTTTCATCGGGTAGCACCCTCCATTACTTTTTGTCGAAAAAGTATAAATAATATGCCGGCCAGTTAATGTTATTTCTATGTGTTTAGAGGGCAGATTATTAGCCTGATTAATTATTCATCTAAATAAATCATAATGAATACTGAAAATTTAATTACAGAAATTACCCGTCTTACAGCCGAGTACGGACCCAGACTGATAGGAGCAATTGCCGTTTTTATTATTGGTAGCTGGATAATAAAGATATTGACCCGTGGCTTTGGAAAAATTCTCGATAAACGGTCAATTGATTCATCTTTAAAGCCTTTCCTGAAAAGTATTATTAGTATTTTATTGAAAATAATGCTGGTAATCAGTGTGTTGGGAATGGTTGGTGTTGAAATGACTTCATTTATTGCGATTCTGGGAGCTGCCGGATTGGCTGTGGGCCTGGCCCTTTCAGGCACGCTTCAGAATTTTGCCGGTGGGGTTATGATTCTGATTTTTAAACCCTTCAAAGTGGGTGATTTACTTGAAGCGGAAGGGTACCTTGGAACCGTTAAGGAGATACAGATTTTTAATACAATTCTGGTTACGCCTGATAATAAGACTATTATAATTCCCAATGGCGGCCTTGCCAACTCATCTATGACAAACTATTCCACTCAGGAACTCAGAAGGGTTGACTGGACTTTTGGCATTGCATACGGCGATGACGCTGACAAAGCAAAGATGGTTATTAAAAGATTGTGCGATGAGGATTCAAGGATTCTGAAAGATCCGGAACCGTTTATTGCCTTATCGGCACTGGCTGACAGTTCAGTAAATTTTGCCGTTCGGGCCTGGGTTAATTCTGGTGATTACTGGGGCGTTTTCTTCGATATGAACGAAAAAATCTACAAAACTTTTGCTAAGGAAGGTTTAAATATACCATTCCCTCAGATGGATGTTCATATGATAAAGAGCTAAAACCGGCTAATCCTGGTTTTTAACATCTTTGGGTTTTATCAATATAGTTGCTATTTGTGTATTACGATGATAGGCTTCTATCATAAAGAAGTAGCTGATTCGACTCTGCTACTTTCTTTGCACTTCCGCTAGAGGCAAAAATGATGCAATTTGACTTGTCGGAATACCTTTAATATTTCCTATTTTTGCTATAAAGGATTATAGATATGAGTTTAGACTTTTTGCTTGAATACAATCCTGTATTCTTGGCTCTGGCAGCTACATTATTTACCTGGGCTCTCACTGCTTTGGGCTCAGCAATGGTATTTTTCTTTAAAACCATCAATAAAAAAGTTCTCAATTCAATGCTCGGTTTTGCTGCCGGGGTTATGATTGCGGCGAGTTTCTGGTCGCTGTTGAAACCTGCGATTGAGATGTCGGAAGAAAATGGTTCACTTCCCTGGGTCCCGGCCCTGATAGGTTTCCTTTCCGGAGGTGCTTTCCTTTTCCTGGTTGATAAAATTCTTCCTCACCTTCACCTTGGTCTTTCAATTGATAAGGCTGAAGGAATCAAGACCTCCTGGCAGAGGAGTGTGCTGCTGATCCTGGCCATAACACTTCATAATATTCCCGAAGGCCTGGCTGTAGGCGTTGCCTTTGGAGCTCTCGCCAACAACCCTGATACCGGTTTGCTTGCAGGAGCCATTGCTTTAGCAATAGGAATCGGCCTGCAGAATTTCCCCGAAGGTGCTGCGGTTTCTATCCCGCTAAGGCGTGAAGGCTTTTCGAGGCTCAAAGCCTTTAATTACGGTCAGTTATCGGGCGTTGTTGAACCAATTGCAGGCGTTCTTGGAGCTTATCTGGTTCTGACCATGACCCCTTTGCTGCCGTATGCCCTCTCTTTTGCTGCAGGTGCGATGATCTTTGTGGTAGTCGAGGAGTTAATCCCTGAATCGCAAACCGGTAACGAAACCGACTTGTCAACGGTAGGAGCCATGCTTGGATTTGCTACAATGATGGTTCTTGATGTGGCTTTGGGTTAAATAACCGGAAATCTTATTTAACAAGTTAGCAATATCTATCTATCAGTTGCCGGTCTGACTTTTCCATCTCAGTTTCTCCAGGATTTTAACATCTTCCCATGATACAAGACTGATAAAAGCCAGCATAACCCCGCTGATTGATATCGCGAGAATCCTGTATGTGTACCAGAAATGACCTGATGAATGGTTGGCTGTGGCAAAATACCAGATGAACGGTAAGAAAGCTACCGACAGGTATAATAAGGCATGCTTTGTACCTTTGCGATTGAAGTGAAAAATTGCCGGAACTAATAAAGCCAAAAGGATCAGGTTGATAAAGACTAAAGGTAATTGATTGAAATTCAGATTTATTGCAGACAAACGGCTGTCGTTTACAGATTGAGAGCGTAGGCTTATCTGTTGCTGAACATCAGTAAACAGGTTAAAATCAACCAAAGGAGCCGAAATCCCCCATTTTATTGCCCACAAAGAGATGTATCCAATCGCCCACAAAGCTCCCATTGTTACAAGCTGTCTGAATGAAACCCAAAATGGTTTTTCGGTGTTTTTTGCATCCAGACTTATCCAGATCAGAGCCGGAATGCCGCAGGTAAGTAGCGGTGCAGTGAGCAGGTCAAAATAGGATGTAACACCACCAATAATAAAAAAGAGCAGGAATACTGAGTCCGGATTTTTATTAAACCTGCCAATCAGAAATATACCAGAAACCAAACTGATTATTAAAACCGGCGAAAGTTGCATTGAGAACTGCATGATGTAAATATTGACAAAGAAAAGTCCGGATAATATGGCCAATGTTTTAAGGACGCCTGTTCTTCTGTAGAGCACAATTGTAAAAACTGAAATCAGTAATGATGTCAGGAGATAGATTATCCATTTAAGTTCATTATAATTCGTAAACAGGAAGAAGTAGCGGTAGAAAAAAGTATTTCCGTGCCAGTATCGGGCATAATTAATATTTGGTTTGAGGGTGTTGTTATGAATATTGTATTTTAAATTATGCCATTGCGAAATGTATTTACCATTCTGCATTCTGCTTCTGCCCATCAAAGCAGACTTTAGTGGCTCCTGATTGTCAATGGTGTAAATCATATTCGTAATCAGCCCATCCATAGCATAATCGAGGCTGTGTTTCTGGCCATCAATCATAGGTTCTGGGTAATCAATAAGACAGTCTACATAACGTATACTTTGCTCGATATTTTTTCTGATTGGTGCATCTGGCAACAAGCTTGAGATAAATGAGAAGGTAAAAAAAAGTAAAATCAGGATTATAAATGTTTTCAGGTACTTTAAAACTTCTTTCATCTCAGATATTTTGTTCTTCTTGTTTAATATTTTTTGCTGCGATAAAGGTACATTATTAAAAGATTCTGATAAATGAACTGTGATTACCTTAAGTTTCTGCAAACTTTTGGGAAAATGGGAAAATGGTAAAATGGGAAGATGGGTATGTTTCAGATAATCCGAAATCCTCCCCCGATAGCTCTGGTGCTGCAATTCAATATCATAATTAAAATATTTAATCGTAAATCATAAATCCGAAGTCTGCAATTATTTCAGGCTTTCCAAGAATACTTCTACCGGATGAAATGCCTTCCGGCCCGTGCCATCCATAATCTGATGACGACAACTGGTTCCGGGTGCAGCTATGGTAGTGCTTTCTTCTGTTTTTCGTACCTCTGGAAACAAGACTAGTTCGCCCACTTTCATCGAGACATCGTAATGCTCAGCCTCATAACCAAACGAACCAGCCATGCCACAGCATCCTGATTTGATTTCATCAACTTTATAATTGGCTGGAAGCGTGAGCATTCGCTTTGTTGATGCTGTTGAGGCCAGCGATTTCTGATGACAGTGACCATGCAGCCTGATATTTAGTCCGGTATCTTTAAATCGAGTTGTTTTGATATTCCCGGCTTCAACTTCCCGCATAATAAAATCGTCGAATAGCAGACAATTCTTTGAAAGTTTACGTGCTTTTTCTTTTAACGGCCCTCTTGTCAGATCGAGGTACTCATCACGGAAAGTGAGAATGGCTGAAGGTTCGATGCCAATCAGCGGATTTTCATCTGACACTAAAGGCTCAAGCAACTGTATATTTTTTTCGGCAATTTTTCCGGCTTTTCTCAATAATCCTTTACTGAGAAAGGTTCGTCCACTTTCTTCATGATCGGGAATTTCGACACGATAACCCAGTTTGTTCAGCGCTTTTATTGCTGCTATACCAACTTCTACATCATTATAATTGGTAAACTCATCGGCAAAAAGGTAAACCAGCTTCCCGGTTGCCGGGTTCCCTTTGTTTTTACGCTGCCATTTCCGAAGCGTAGTTTTGTAAAGAATAGGAATAGAGCGCTTTGCTGCAAAGCCGAGCATCTTTTTCATTATTCCCGAAAGGAATCTGTTTTTCAAGACGAAATTGTAGAACGCCGGGAATATGCTTCCCAGTTTATTGAAACTGGTAATATAAGCGATCATTTTTGTGCGGAGCGGAACGCCATTGGCATCATAATAATGCTGCAGAAATTCGGCTTTGTATTTGGCAATATCAACATTCGACGGGCATTCTGATTTGCAGCCTTTGCACGAAAGACAGAGGTCCATTATTTCGTAAATCTCCTGATGATCGAACGGATTTGTTTTTTCTGACCTTGTGAGGAATTCACGCAGAATATTGGCCCTTGCCCGGGTTGTTGTATTTTCATCACGGGTAGCCTGATAACTTGGGCACATGGTGCCGGCGAACTGCTCCGATTTGCGGCAGTCGCCTGAGCCATTACACTGTTCAGCAGCCCTGACGATTCCAAGACTTTCAGAAAAATCGAATACTGTTTCAATTTCTTTGGTTTTCTGTCCCGCTTCATAGCGAAGGCTGGTATTCATCTTCGGGGTTTTGGTGATCTTCCCCGGATTGAAAATGCCATTGGGGTCCCAGGTGGCTTTGATTACTTTTAACAGTTCATAATTATGCTTGCCAAGCATAAGAGGTATAAATTCACCACGCAATCTGCCATCGCCATGTTCGCCACTAAGCGATCCTCTGTATTTCTTCACCAGCTTAGCCGTTTCCAGCGCAACTGTATGGAAAAGGTCAACATCTTTCGGGTCTTTCAGATCGAGCACCGGGCGCAGGTGTAACTCACCGGTGGCAATATGGGCATAATAAACGCATTCAAGTCCAAGGCGAACAAGCATTTCCCTGAAGTCAGCCATGTATTCCGGCAATACAGCCGGATTTACAGCGGTATCTTCAATTACTGCCACTGGTTTTTTATCACCAGGAATATTGGAAAGCAAACCCAGACCAGCTTTTCGAAGAGCCCAAACTTTCTTAATGTCAGGTCCGTAAATGATAGGGAAGTGATATCCGTAGCCGGCATCCCGCATATCGGCTTCCAGTTTGGCCGCCAGAATATCAATTTCTTCTCTGGTTTCAAGTGCCAGTTCAACCACAAGAATTGCTGCCGGGTCACCCTGAATAAAGAAGCGGTTTTTGCGCTGTTCAATATTGTCTTTTGTGCGTTCCAGAATAAAATGATCCATTAACTCAACTGCCACCGGTTTGTGTCGCAAAGCGATAAGGTTGGCTTTGAAGGCTTCTTCCAGCGTTTTGCAATGGATGCAGATCAGTGCGTTTTCTTTGGGTGGTAAAGGAACAAGGTTGAGCTTTATTTCGGTGCTGAAAGCGAGTGTCCCTTCAGAGCCAGCCAGAAGTTTGCAAAAGTTAAAGTCGGGCTTTCCATCGGTGAACGGGGCAGTCTCAAGCAAAAGATCAAGGGCATAGCCCGTATTTCGTCTTTCAAGTTCAGGGTCAGGATATTGCGCCCTTATTTCAGCCTGATTTTCTGTACTCTGCAGTATCTCCCTGATTGATCTGTAAAGGCTTCCCTCCAGGTTCTGAAGTTCACATTTCTGATCAAATCCAGGCTTATCAAGCGAACCGAAAACGGCTTCGGACCCATCACTCAGCAGCGCTTTGATTTCGAGGGTGTGGTCGCGGGTGCTGCCATAAACCAATGAATGTGAGCCACATGAATTATTGCCAACCATTCCGCCAACCATACAGCGGTTTGAGGTTGATGTTTCGGGCCCGAAAAACAAACCATGTGGTTCAAGCAAATTGTTCAACTCATCAAGCACTACGCCTGGCTGCACTCTAACCCAGTGTTCCTCAATATTGAGTTCAATTACTTTGGTCATGTATTTTGAAACATCGGCAATTAATCCATTGCCAACCACCTGTCCGGCAAGGGAGGTGCCAGCGGTGCGCGGAATCAGAGGAACATTCATTTTTGTGGCAAAAGCGATCAGTGCCTTAAGGTCTTCTTCGTCCTTTGGACGGCAGACAGCAGCCGGCATTTCGCGGTAAGCAGAAGCATCAGTAGCATAAAGAATACGCATACTATCACCGGTGTACAGGTCGCCTTTAAGCTTTGAACGGAGTTCGTTCCATTTATTGATGGGGATCATGAATAAACCTTCAGATAGGGATTGGTGACTAAATTTCTGATTTTACCAGTATTCGCCCCCAAATGTATATAATTTATAAAGATTGAGAGAAAACAGATTATTTTTAATTCATTCAAACCACTTTCAGACAACATTACAAACTGATGCCGATGAATTTGAAAACGGATGAGGATGGTTAAAAAAAATCCCGGCAGAGCTTACTACCGGGACTAAAAGTTTCAACCTTAAGGGAAACTCACTTCTTATAAAAATCAGTACTCTCAAAAATTTTATCGGCCGATTTGGCTATAAATCCCGAATAGAGTTTTCCGTCCTTATCGGGATAACGCATGGCAAATTCGTAGTAGCAGGATGGAATCTCGAAAGTTCCTTCCTTAAATTTCACCGGAAGAATCCCGGCCATTATGCTCGATTGTTCGAGCAATTCTTCAGGTGTGCCTTTCACTTCACCACCGGAGCTATTGATAATAAAGCCGTTGTCTTTCAAAAATTGATTGACTTTGTGGATATTGTTATACTTTTTCAGTCCATTGATACTAACTGTAAAATGGTTGGCTCTGAATCCGTAAACATAAACCCAGGCAGCATATTCCGACTCTTTGCGCAGGGTTTCATAAACTTCATAAGATGGAGTGCCCCAGAGATTTCCAGCATAAACCAGATCGCCTTTACCGGCCATACCCGAAGGAACGGCATCAATAAGTCCTTTCACAGTTTCCTGAAGGAAAGGGGAGAACTCTTCAACCAGCAATTCACTGATGAAGACCCGAGGCGCATCTTTAAAGGTTTTGTGTTCGAAGTGCTTGGCATTCAGTTTTTTCTGCTCAAAATGGTATGATCCCTTGTATTCATAACCCACTTTAAGAAATTCCTGTGAAAGTACCTCAACATTGATACGTGGATCGTTGAAGGTGCGGAAAGCAATGTGATCGTTGTAAACGGTTTCGCCTTCTGAGGCAAAAAGATCGTAAACGCGTTTTGCCGCAGGATTCTGCGAAATGTAATCGGCCCAGAGCCTGTCAAATACCTGTTGAGCTTCCATGAAAATGAAATGATTTTAAAGTTAAGAATGTGAAACAATTCAAAAAGCTTAATGTTCATGCTATTTCCAGACGGATCAGAACAAAGCCTTTATCAACTCATCTTTTGTTACATTAAGGAAATAGTCGGGGATTTCAAACCCGCTCAAGCTATTTACAATACTACTTTCTTTATGTTCTACACCAGAAAGGGCGTTTTCAATCTCTTCCGGGTCGAGTTTGTTGAAATAATCGCCATAAAATTTCGCTTTTTCAATGATACCATTGACTACTTCGAGCGATACCTCAAGTTTGCCACCATTGGTTTTTACTGCTTTCTGGAAATTATATCTGGGCGAGTAACCAAAATTCCATTCCCAGGTGACATATTTCTCATCCCTTAGTTTTGAAATTGCTTTAATGTCCTGATCTGCAAAGGTATAGATTTCTGCGTCGGGAGTTGATTCCAGAATATGTTGCATAATCAGATCGCGGAATTCGAGCACAGTGAGCGGTGCTTTTAAGTGTTCACTGATGTTGGTAACCCTGCTTCTGACCGATTTTACCGCCTTATCCTGAAACTTGGATGGGTCAACTTTCAATGCGTTCGACAAGTCGGTAATCTGCGATGAAAACAGCAGCGTTCCGTGGTGTAAAACCCTGCTTTTGTAAACATGCTCAGCATTGCCCGAAAACTTACGCCCTTCAATGGTAAGATCGTTGCGGCCTTCAAATCTTGCTTCAATGCCAAGTTTTTGAAGTACATCAATTATGGGGCGTGTAAATTTCCTGAAATCAACCAATTGGTGATGTTCACCTGAAGCAATAAATGTAAAATTCAAATTGCCCAGATCGTGAAAAACGGCTCCACCACCTGAAAGGCGGCGGACAACTTTGATCTCATTTTCCCTGACATAGTCAGCATTGATTTCGGCCAGGGTATTCTGATGTTTGCCAACGATAATCGAAGGCTCGTTCCGCCATAGCATAAAGCAATCTCTTTCGAGGTTCTTCAGCACATATTCTTCAGCAGCAAGGTTAAAATAGGGATCAGTTTCCCGACGGGTTATACACAGCATTTCAGACATTTTAGATTGCAAAAATAATGATTTGCATCTCTAAACACTCGGTGGATTTAAAGGTTTGAATTGGTGTAAAAAAAACAAAGGCTGTCAACGCTCTTGACAGCCTTTGTTTTGTTAAAAGTGAAGAATTAATTTTTCAGTTTGGCTTCGCGGACAGCGGCTTGTTTTGTCCATTCGGGAATAACCGTTTGTATAAATTCGCTCTTCTTTTTATTGATTTCAGGCATATCGAGGCCGATATATTCCTGAGCCTTGGCTTTGGTCGAAATATCAGGCATTGTAATTGGGGTTTTAACGCCTCTTTTTACAAATATTTCGGTAAGGAGAATTCGGGCTTCCTGTGCTTTTTCGATAGAAGTTCCCAACACCCTTAATGCTTCAACCGGTGAGTGGAATCCCAGGCCGTTTGCGGCTGCAACCCAATCCCAGCGCCATTGTGCATGACGGATGAGGGTAAGAACCGGCTTCATTTCTTCTTCTGTTGCTCCATTGTCCCAGGCTGTTTTTGCTTCAATATGTACCCTGGCCAGGTTCTTTTCAGCTATCCGTCTCAATTCCTCAACTTTGCCCTGGCGCTCAACTACGTTACCCATGAGCTTGCTTTCGCTTTCGCGATGACAAACCTGACACGAGCCTGAAATGTTAGCCAATGGGCTTTGTATTTTGTGATCGGTAAATTTCATTCCACCTTCACGTTTGTAAGGCATATGGCAATCGGCACATGCAACACCACGATCAGCATGGACTCCCGTCATATATAGTTCAAAATCAGGGTGCTGTGCTTTCAGGATCGGGGTTCTGCTGAGCTTATGAACGAAGTCAACATGCTCAACTTCATCGTAGTAGGTCTCCATATTGTCGGCACTGAATCCTTTATCCCAGGGGAAGGTGAGATACTTACCTTCTCCTTTGAAGTAATACTCAACGTGGCATTGCGCACAAACCAATGAGCGCATTTCCTGATGGGTAGCTTTGGTAATGTCTTTGCCCATTCTCTGGAACGCTTCAACCAGGGCTGGCCTTGTAACTCTAAGGTTCATGGTTTTTGGGTCGTGACAATCCTGACAACCAATGTTATTTACAACTTCATGTCCAAGATCTTTCCATTTCCCTTTATAAAATTCAGCTACGCCCATTTCTTCCATCAATCTGGGAACATCGGGACTTTTGCACGTCCAGCAGGTAGCCGGCTGCGGAACATCGGTTCTGAGCGTTTCACGGATGTCCTTAACAGCATAGTAGTGGCCTCGCCCCTGATTGTACTCGCGCGAAAAGGCATATCCTGCCCACAATACAACCAGTTCCGGATATTTTTCCAGATAATCAATAGTTGCCGAACCGCCATGGGCACTGCTGAAACTGGTGTCGAGTGTACTTGCGTATGTTTCATATTCCCTCGGGAAATTCTCACCCCAAACTTCGTTACGTGGTTCCCAGTCGGGAATTTCTTTCACTGTTTGAAAGTATAATTTCGATTCAGTTCTTCGTTCCAGAATAGAAGAAGCGAACAGGCCCAGTCCGAATACAATGACTACTGTTGCCAGAAAGATTAGCCAGTTGATCCAGGGTTTACGGCCGGTTTTATTTGTATTATTTTCCATGATGATATGTTTATATTATTCGTTGGTTTTGTTTTCATTCAATGCCTTCTCCATCCATTTTGGAATCACCGATTCCATGCGGGGAATCAGCGTAAATGGTGCAGCGGAGAGGCTGTTAACTGTTCCATGCGGTGTTTCGCGATGGCAATCCCAGCATCTTGCACCTTCGCCCTCCTTGTGGTTGTCGGCAGTTACCTGAACCGCCCTAACCATGCTGATAAGTTCGTAATGGCATCGTATGCAGTTTTCCTGTACCACGTTGGCACCGGCTTGCTTTATCTGAATTACCTGAGGTTCGGCCCTTGCTGTGAAAATCGTAGCGTGGCGAAGGCCATCACTAGCTTTGAAGAAATACTTTCTGAAAACATTATCGTGTGGCACATGACAATCGTTGCAGCTTGCCACTTCGCGGTGGCTGCTGTGTGTCCATGATGCATACTGAGTGTACATTACATGGCAGTTTATACAGGTTTTCGGATCGTCAGAGAGGTAGGAGTGGGCATTAGAAGCCCTGAATATCAGCACTCCGATCCCGACTAAAATCCCAAGCATTATTATTACGGGAACCTGCCATCGGCCGGGTGGTTTAAGTAATTTTAAGAGTTGTATCATATACATTAGTTTAAAGCTGTCTGCTTCAGTTTAGAAATAGGTATTAAAGTACTTGATTGGTATATCATGAGCAAATTTATTAAATATTCCTTTATAACTGGGCATGTAATCCTAATAGAAAGGTATTTATAGTGATTCCAAATAGTAACCTGAATAACAAGCAGCTATCAGATTATATAACCTTGAAAATAACGAAGATACAACGCATATTTACCTGGAAATGACCACTTTTTGTTCACCAATTATTCGCGGTCCGTCTTTCAGTACAAAAAGATAGGTGCCTGAAGTCAACTGGCTGACATCAATAATCTGTTGCCCGTAAGAGTTGGCAAGTTTAAATTCACCGGAAAGTTGTCCCGAGATAGAGTGTATTTTCAGCATACCATCGGTTAGGTCGGATTCGGAATAATAGTCAATAACTACAAAATCTCTTGCCGGGACAGGATAAACTGTAAATCCGTCACCTGAAAATACAACTGGCGGGATTGAAGGTGGTTGTGCCGCCTGATAACTCCCCGGGAAAAGATAGGGATGGTTGTAGGTAAGTGAACTGTAGAATTCAAGTGCATTTATAGCAAATACTTCTGTCTCGGGAAACTGCATCAGATAATAAAGTGATTCGGTCTGCTCAGAGTTAAGGGTGTCAGGCAATAATCCATTACTGCTAATCTGCTTTGTAAATTCAAACAGGGATTCGAGGTGCGCATGTTTATCCATATCCAGATTATCAAAAACAACTTGCATATGGGATAAAATATCATCGGCAATACTTGATTGTCCTGCATCAAGGGCTTTAAAAGCTGCGAGGTAATGGCTTTCGGGCCTGTCGTCGCTTCGCAGATGCTCAATAAGCAGAGTTTGCTGATTGTCAGCTAATTCAGGAATTGAAAATTCAAAAGCCAGTTTCCCGAATAGAAAATCCCTTCTTGCGCGGATATCAGCCATAAGTGACTCCTGCAATTCAAGTCCGGAATAGTGATTATATAAATTAGCCAGTTCAGCAATCATATAATTTGTGAGTGGCGGGCTCATGCCTTCTATGGCCTCCATCAGCGGCTTATTCCTGATAAAGTGAGGATTTTGCAGCAGCACTTTATGAATTAACACATTGGGTATGTTACCTTGTTGCGAAACCAGAGCGGAAAGAATTTGAGGCGAAAGGAACGGGGAAATATTTAGTAATCTGGCAATAAGCTCTTGAGCCCTGACCGGGGTGCAGCTTTCAATTTCAGCCATTAGCAGCGCTTTATTTCCATTGTCGAGCTTCGAATGGAAGTTTGCATCCGTTTGCCCCGAAAGTTCATTGTAGTAGGCAAATTGCCCGGCCAGTAGGTCTCCGCTCATGGTCAAATATTCGGGCCTGAAAGCACTGTCAGCCGGGAACGGCATAATTCCCTCAACAGGATAAACCTGGAAATAGCGTATTGGATCCTTGTTAAGAGAGTCAGCATTATTGGAAAAATGGTAGAAGATATTTTTTCCGGCGTTGTGGATATCGCTGTCGCGATGCAGTTTGCTACGGCTGAAACGGTTGCCTGCAGGAGCAGCCGTGCCTGATCCGGTTGACCCCTGATGTAGTGCTATTCCGTTGTTTGTTAGTATACTGTCGTTGGTAATACAGATGTCATACTCATTTCCGTTAAACCAATTGAACAAAATCCGGAGGCCGGAAAATCCGTCAATACTTCGGTTTTCGTTTTGGGCAATCAGGGCAAAGTTTGTATTGGAAATACTGTTGCCAAAGATGGTTTGGTTTGTTTCACCGCTTTGATTTACAATAATTCCGGATGATTTCGATTTTGGGACTATAATTCCCAAAGGCCCTTTAATGGCATTTCCCGATAGTTCGGAAAAGGCACAATGATCCATGTAAATGGCAGCTGAAGAAGGCGTAAGGCTGTCGTTAATGCTGGGAGAATTCAGGTTGAAATAGCTGTCCTTCACACTGCTGAGGTTCATTCCGGCAAGGTAAACACCAGTGAGGTTGCGCTCGAACCTGGCATTGGAAATATGAGCCTGATCGGCCGGAGTAGAGGTGGTAGCATGTATGCCTGTTGCCAACTGCCGGAATAAGGCATTCGTATTTATTCCAAAGGGGATGGAATCATTTGTCGGGAGTTTGTCGACAATAAATGAGGCATTATAACTATTTATCCCGGTTGCCCTATCCCGGTAAGGGATTGGAGAAAGAGGCAACAGATTCTCAAACTGGCAACTTGTAAATTTAATACCATCCGAACCTTTAATAGTAACCAGATCGCCTGGAACTGTTCCGTCGGGAAGTGTTTTGTTGATTAAAAACTGGCAAAGTGTAAATTCCGAAGGGTTTTTGCCGGAAGTAGAGTTAATCTCAACAGCCCTGATGTTGTTGATAAATTTGGCATTATGGGCATAAATAATTCCACCACCTGCTCCGGAAATTATATTTCCCTCTTCATCGAGGCCTATCGTTTTTATAGCCGTATCAGCATATTGAATCGAACCACCATGGAGTAAGCTTATTTTGCCCTGCGGAAGTGCCTGATTACTATAATCGGCAGATCCATAAAGTCTTATGCCGTTCCACAAGCCTGCGCAATCGTTGCTGATACATGCCTGATCTATGATTAGCTCACCGCCGGGTTTCACATGAATGGTCCTGTCAATGCCCATTTCAATGTCTGCTTTTACAGTTAGCCTGCCACCTTTGTTTATAACCACATCCTGAAGGACTTTGCGCTTACCTGACCACTCAACTGTATCGTTGATAACAAGATTGCCTTCGGTAAGCGGGAGGCAAAGGTCTGTTTCCCAAAGTCCACGGCCGAATGTGCCTGCAATTATTTTCTTGCGGCTGTAACTGACTTCAATATCTGCAACAATGGTTAACGGGAACCCGGTTCCGTAACGTTCCCATTGGTTCATGTTTTCGTCTCGATAGAATATACCGGCATCGGTTGCGGCAAGCAGTACATCATATCCAGCGCCTTCGATGTAGGTAATTGTATTAACCGGTAGAGCAGGAAGTCCTTCAGAGTAGTTCTGCCAGGTAGATCCTCCATCAGAAGTCATATAAACACGGCGATTTTCCCACTCTCCGTCGAGCGATAGCCATAATTTATTTGGTTGTTCAGGATGAAATGTGATGTCAGAAATGCCTGCATATTCAACACTCAATGATCCGATAGGGGTTATGTTGAACCAATGGTTGCCTCCATCAGGGGTAATCCAGAGTTTGGAAGGATTAGGTAAACTCCAGTTAGGATTTTCAAATGCTGCCGCAATTACTTTATTGTTTGAAGGTGCGATTCTGATGGCAATTAGTTTTGGATCGCCCTCTGCGGGGAAATTGCTGATTTTTTGCCATGTTTCAGCCCCGTCGATGGTTTTCCATACATTTCGCACGCCCACATACAAAGTATTGTGGTCCTCGGGGTCCATCGCGATTGGTTTGTCGTTCCGTCCGATCTCTGTTGAATCAGGAATACCATAATAATTGAAAAAATTGCCTCCATCAACCGACTTAAGCAGGAAAATATGAGGTCTTGAGAAGTTAGGTGGAACACTGACCAGGTAAACTATTTTTGGGTCGGTATAGTCAATTAAGCCATCATAGGCATCTGACACCTTGGCGTTTTTAGTCCAGGTTCCTGTCTGAAAATTATAAAATGACAGGTTTGCATCCTGAGGCCCTGCATACATCATATTGCTGTTTTCGCCGATTGTAATATTATGGAACTGAGTTATATTCAGCCCATTACGTGTAATATCATACCAGGATTCAGCCCCGGTTTCCGATTTGCTTACGCCTCCATCATTGGCCATAAACATCAGGTCTTTATCCTTACCGGGGAAGACATGCAAATCGCGTATGTCATGGTGGTACCTGTGATTGCTGCAAAAGATGTATTTTGCCGAGTCTTCTTCAATCCTGTATTTGTAGAGCCATATTCCGCCCAGATAAAACTCGTTCTCATCGGCAGGCGAAATCTTAAATTCCATCTTCCAGTAACCTGAAAAGGGATTGTATTTTAAATGTATGTCGCTGTATGTTAATCCATTGTCGGTTGATTTGAAGATTCGGTGTTGCGCAGACTGATTCACACCGGTTGTGTCAAAACTCTCCGACATAACCAGCAGAAGATCGGGATTGGATACAGTTTTAGCAACTTCAACGCGGCTGATTACATAATTGGTATCAAGAGTAATTGTACCTGACTGGTCGTTCCAGGTGATTCCAGCATCTGTGCTCTTTAGGAAGCGGTTGCCGGTAGCGTAAATCGTTTCATGGTCTGCAGGGTCCTGAATAAGTGAGAACAATTCAGCGCCGTTATCAGAATAAACAGCTTCCCATGTTGCGGCAGCATCCGTGGTGCGATAAATTAACCCCTTTTGCCTGTACTCTGTGTTAACCAATGCCAGCATTGTGTCAGACTGATGAGGAAAAATAAACAGTTCCCGAACCGTGAAATTGGCAGCCATAATTTCACTGTTGAGTCCTGTGTCTTCCCAGCTGACTCCGCCATCAAGGCTTTTCATAACGCCATTGCCATAAGCCCTGCCGAAACTTAAATTGCCGGTGCCAATGTAGATTTTGTTTTTATCTAATGGGTCAACCTGAATACTTAAAACGCCGGTTGTCAGGTAGTTATCTGTAAGGGATATCCAGTTCTGGCCGCCATCTGAAGTTCTGAAAATTCCTCCGGTATTGCTGCCTGCATAAATAGTCTGGAAATCAGTAGTGTCAATCCAGATAGAGGCTACCAGGCCAAGCTGCGAAAGCACTTCATCTGTAGGCTTAAAAGGGCCAAGAGGATACCATTGGGCTGATTGATAATTATCAGGGATTTCACGTTCTGAAGTTGAAATTTGAAATGATTTTAAAGCCTGGTAATAGTTGCCCATGCTACCATTAATGTCAGCCCTGGCCGATGCAAACCATTCCTGGCGCATGAACTGTTTGCCCTTTAGAGCAGGGTGGTTTTTATTGTAATTCTGAGCTGATATCTTATTTTCAAGGCCGGAAATCAAATACAAAGAAATAAGGATTGCCAGGGAAAGTAACGAACGCTTTGAATATGTGGAGATATTTGTTTTCATGGTTTTAGCCCGTTCTGAATATGTAGTATGTCAAGTAATGTCAAGGCCAAAAAGAGCCTATTGATTACATTCTGAAATAATTACGGTTTCCCGGAAGTGCAAAATGCTGAATCAATATTCCAAAGATAGGCAAATACAAAATAAGTTAAGAGAAGGTCAATGAATATTACTTCTTTCTTGAAATGGGAGAGTGTAATACAGATTCGAGTGAATGTATATGCTGACTGGCTTCGCAATATTTCATTCAGGAAACAGGAAAGGAAACTATTGGGTTTTAAGTAACTTGATAACCAGCACTTTAAAACTACTGACAGAAATATTCTCAAGGCCACGGTTTACACCGGCACCTATAATGATACTCTGGTCTTTCTGCACTAGAAACTTTTCCGAATCGGACTCAAGCATGGCTTTTCCTTCAAGTACATAAAAAATTACATCGAAGGGATTGGCATGTTTTTCGATCTTTTCGCCTGGTTTTAACTGAAGGTGGACAACATCAGCAGCATCGTGATGAGCAACAATATGCCCGTCGAGGGCAAACTGAACCTTAGGCGCTTCTTGCAGTCTGGTAATTTTCATTACAGTTTTCCTTTATGATTGATTTCTTCTTTTTTCGTTTACGCGCTCTGTACCACATAATTGTACCGGTGATGATAATGAGCAATGTAGTAAGCCCCATCAATGGAACATACAGAATGTAAAAATCACCTAAAATTACTGAAAAAATACGGCCGGTATGGACTTCGAGTGCAACATTCCATAAAGAAACCGGTATACCTGAAATTTCTGCAGGCATTTTAGGGGCAAATTGTTCATGACCAAGTGGTATCCATCCTGCATCGTAATCAACAATCGCAACAGGAATGGAATTTTTACTGATTACTCCCGTTACTGCTGTCGCCCCAAAAGGGTTTCCTTGCTTTGTTTCGTTGATGATTTTACCTGTTATCATGTCAATAACCACATTCCGTTCAGGATACCACCGGAAAAGCCCGCTAAATGACCCAACCATTAATGCCCCATCATCCAGATATTCAAAAGCGGTTATTCCCATTACACTTACCGGGGGTTGAGTACGGAAAGGCCTGCAAAAGTTTTCTGCTCCCAGATTAGTTTCAAAAAAGCCTTCACTTGTCGAGAAGATCAGGCGTTGATTGGCCGAATCAATAACAAAATCGCGCAATTTATCGTGCCAGTGGTTGCGGTTGTTGAGAACAGAACCGGGAATGGGATTGACCCGTGAATTTGCAATGGGTATCAGCAGCGGTGGTCTCAGAAACATGCCACTGATAACAGTAATAAGCAGGATTATCAAAGCATAAATCCCGATTTTTGTGTGCCATTTTATTGATGACCGGTTAAATTTCTGAAGTCTGAGCCTTATTGAAGAACGTATTCTTTTAGCGAATTTAGGCAACAGGGTGTAATAAAATCCACTCAACGTAATGAATACCAAGATTAAACCAACCAGATCAACCAATAGTTTCCCCGGAATACCAAGCAATTCACCGCTGTGAATTACCCACAGGGAGGTAAAGAGTCCCACTTTCCCATCAGCGCCATCAGGAATGCCGGGTGTGATTTTTTTGAATTCAGCCTTATCTTTCCGGGTGTCCATATTGTAAAGCTGGTCACGGGTCATTACCCAAAGCTGACTTTGGTATTCTACCAATTTTACTACGCGTGGGTTATTTTCGGGCAAAGCGATCTTTTGCCAACGTTTAGCAGACGTGTTGTAGTGGAAAAGTCCGAAGAGGCTGCCGGCATACAATTGCTGATCGCTTGTGCGCAGCATGGTAAATATTTTCCTGTGGTCAATTCCCGTAATGAATCCGCTGTTAAAGTCAGAAAATTGATTAAAAGCGGAATCTGTTTCCCAGATTCCGATATTTCCATAAACCAATTGTCGGTTGTTTTCTATTGGTAATGAACCTTTTATTGCTGCCAGGTTCCAGTTTTTGTAGCTATAAACAGATGGCATCAGCTTGCGCGAAACATTCACCCCCGAAAATAATTGCCGGTGATTCATAACTATTCCCGAAAGGGAAAACAAAATCAAAAACAGGCCGATGATCAAGGAAGGCCATTTATGATATTTGCGGAGAGTCTTCATTTAGGTTGATGGAATGTTGGCCCTTCGAAAAGATCTCAGGGTGAAAATGATGGAAGAAAGGAAGAATGGAAGAATGCAAGGATGCAAGGATGGGAAAAGTTTACAACGAATAACTAAAAATTAATAATTACCCGGTTCAGCCTCAGGCATCAATCGTAAATTTAAAATCGTAAATCGTAAATTCCATTGCCCCATGCCCTGCGCCCTGTGCGCTGTGCCCTGTGCCATTAAGCCTTAATCATCGTCAGCACCATTTTAAATTTGGTGATTGAATTTACAGCATGTGGAATATTGGCCGGCATAATAATTACATCTCCTTCTTTCATTTTGTTGGGCTCACCACCTATCATGATTTCAGCTTCGCCTTCTACAATCTGAATCATTGCATCAAAAGGTGCAGTGTGCTCGCTGAGTTTTTGTCCTTTATCAAATGCGAACAGGCTGACGTTTCCGGTACTTTTTTCAAGCACACGCATACTTACAATACCGCCATCAGAATATTCAATTTCATTGTTGAAAATAAATGCCTTTCTGTTGTTGAATTTATTTGATTCCATGTTTTTGATTATTAGTGGTTTGATATTATTTTTTTGCTGAAAAATAGATGGTATAAATATCGTCATTGCCTTTGCTTACCCAATGGTCGAAATTGAGGCTAGAAGCCTTGTCAATCAGCGGAGCAGGTAAGAAAGGTGCAACCAGTTTAAAGATTTTGCCGGTTTCAAGATTTTTCAAATCGGCAACAACCTGGTTTACAGGATGCTCGCCAGCAGCAAGCATGGGGCGGGCATCAAGTTCGGTGGCGATATTGGTTTCGTTGAACCATTCTGGTTTTTCTGTATTATACATTGCGTTTTCTTTTTGGTTAAATAAATCCTGTCCGATTTCGGCTCTTAACTTATTGATAAGGTCTTCAATTTTAACATTGCCAATGGCAGCAGCCTGCTGAATTGTAGCAATTTTTGCCACTGTTTTCCGCAAAACCGGATTCTGAAGTTTTTTAAAAGCCGGTACATAACCTATAAGTACAGCCTCCAGTTGCGGATAGGCTTCTATAAGTTGCAGGACTTTGGTTTTTGGGGTTATTATGAGTTCGTTTTCCATTGGAAATTAATTTTAGGTGTATGACAAAATGCGTTGCTCACCTTCCAGCTCGCGGTAGCGGTTTACATTATGTGAAACTTCAAGAGTACCAAGATATTCACCTTTTTCATCGCGCATAGCGAAGTATTCGATGTGGATCATTTTACCACCCATATTAATCCAGAACGGAGCACGGCTTTGACGACCGGTTTTAAAATCGTCAATAATTTTATCTACAATATGTGCACTTGCCGGTGGATGGCAATGCCGCACATCGCGGTTGAGAATGGCACGGTTGCGCTGAAAAATGCGTTCTGCACCCTGTGAAAAGTATTTAACCTTGTCGTCTTTATCAACAAAGGTCATGTCAATCGGCAGTGTGTTTAAAATGGCCAGCAGTTCGCCGGCTGTAAAACCGCCGGATGGCAATTGGATGTAATTTCCGGTTTTTTGCACATCGTCAACACTGGTTTCTTCTGCCCACGTTGGTTTCCAGGTAATCTGTGGGTCGTAGAGGCAAAAACCGATTTCGAGTGATTGCTTGCTTATTTCGTACCATTCAGCTTCTGTTAGCTTATCAAGAGCCATCGGGAAAAGTATTTGCTCCTCTTTTACCGTCATGTCATCAATGCCAAAAAGCGCCTGGCTTAATACAATTTCAGCGGAAGCGAGTAAATCTTCACGTGTAATATTGTCAACCTGAAGGATTTCGATACTTCCTTTAATCAGTTCCCTTATTTCGTCGTGCTTTCCCCACATTACTTTCGGCGGTCCGGTTACCCCTTTGCTTTCCAGATATGGGAAAAGCAGGTATTCCTTGCGCTGGTAATGCTTGTCGGCATCAAATAAATTATTGAACAAACCGCGTAATTTCAGAACTTTATCCTGAATGTCAGCATTACCGCTTTGCTTTATCTCCTCGAGAATAGCGTTTGCCTGCGCGGTGGTTAGCAACAGGGCTTCATTCTCTTTGGTAAACAGATCAACCGGATGCCCGGCTGGGATTGACTGCGAGCCGCTCAGGTCAATATTTCCCTGAAGCACTGCAGAATGCGCATCGCAGAGTTTTAAAACCTCTTCTTCGGGAAGACCTTCGCTGATCAGTTCCTGTTCCACCTCAACAACTTCGCCATAAGGAATTTGCTTGAGACTTTGCATTAGTTCCTGCCTTACTGATTCCTGTGAATTGCCCTCGTGAAGTTTCAGAATAAGCTCTTTAAGTTGAGCTTTGCGTTTATCGGAGTTATTTATAAGTTCACTCATGACGTTAAGGATTTATGGTTTGAAATTACAAAGCAAATTCACTTTGTTTCTTTGCTTCATGTATCAACCATACCTGCCGGCATTTTGTTTTACCGGCAGGTGGTTTATTGTATTATTTAGTTCTGGAAAAGTTTCATGTCCTCGTCAACTGATCCGATAGGGGCAATGCCAAAAGTATTTACAAGTACATTGGCAACATTGGGCGACAAGAATGCCGGAAGGGTAGGGCCGAGGTGAATATTCTTCACTCCAAGTGATAGCAGTGCAAGCAAAACGATCACGGCTTTCTGTTCGTACCAGGCGATGTTGTAAGCAATTGGTAATTCATTGATGTCGTTAAGTTCGAAAACCTCTTTCAGTTTCATTGCGATAACTGCCAGTGAATAAGAGTCGTTGCATTGTCCGGCATCGAGTACGCGTGGAATTCCACCGATATCGCCCAAAGGCAGTTTGTTGTACCTGTATTTGGCACATCCTGCAGTTAGGATTACAGTATCTTTGGGAAGCTTTTCAGCAAATTCGGTGTAGTAGTTGCGGTCTTTCATTCTGCCATCGCAGCCTGCCATTACAAAGAATTTGCGAATGGCACCTGATTTGACAGCATCAACAACTTTATCGGCCAGGGCAAAAACCTGGGCATGGGCAAATCCGCCGATAATCTCACCAGTTTCAATCTCAACCGGGGGTTGGCAGGTTTTTGCAAGCGAAATTATTTCAGAGAAATCTTTCATACCACCATTTTCGCGGTCAGCAATGTGCTTGAACCCAGCAAAACCCGAAGCTCCCGTGGTGAAAACCTTATCGCTGTAAGCCGCATTTGATGGTGGAGGAACGATACAATTGGTGGTGAATAAAATTGGACCATTGAAAGATTCAAACTCTTCTTTCTGCTTCCACCAGGCACTTCCATAGTTGCCAACAAATTGACTGTATTTTTTAAAAGCAGGATAATAATTGGCTGGCAGCATTTCGCTGTGGGTATATACGTCAACTCCGGTTCCTTCTGTCTGCTTCAGCAGTTCTTCCATATCTTTCAGGTCGTGTCCGCTGATGAGAATTCCCGGTTTGTCGCTAACGCCGATATTCACTTTGGTAATTTCAGGATTGCCGTAGGCTGTTGTATTGGCTTTGTCGAGTAAGGCCATTACATCTACGCCAAATTTGCCGGTTTCCATTACCAGTGCGATGTTTTCATCCAGTGTCATGGTATCGTCAAGCATCAAAGCAAGGACTTTTTGAACATGAGCATCAACCCCTGCATCTTCAAATCCGAGGTTGAGTGCGTGTTCAGCGTAGGCTGACATCCCCTTTATGCCGTAAAGTGCAAGAGCCCTGAGTGAGCGGATATCATCATCTGGTGCATCAATCCGGCCTTCAGTAGCAAAAGCTTTTGATAAAATTGCTTCATTGTTTTCGGGAACCCAGTTGCAGAAATCGCAGTCGGCCAGGTTGTCGAATTTTACTCCGGCATCAATTGTCTTTTGTTTCATCCGGTCACGAAGTTCGACCGTTTTGTAGATTTGACCAATAAATTTTAAACGGTCGAAGTTGGCATTCGTAATTGTTGAGAAAAGAGCGTGATGAACGAAGCGGTTAACTTCGGTATCTTCAACACCTGCACTTCTGGCTTTGGTTGAAAAGTAGCTCAAACCTTTAAGGACACTTACATTTAAATCCTGAAGGTTAATAACTTCAGCATCAATCCCGCAGACTCCTTTGGGACCTGTGCAGCCGATTCCTTTGGCCGCTTCCTGGCATTGGTAACAAAACATGCTCATTGATTTTTTATTTTTTAGAGTTAGTATTAGTTGGTATTTAGTTATTTCTTGTTTTGGGTAGATGGGCTCTTCGAAAAGATATCAGGGTGAAAAGGATGGAATGGTGGAATATCGGAATGATGGAAAATTGGTACTCTGATTTGTCATCATTCGTGGCTTCGATACGTTGCGAATTTACATTCATCCTGCATATTTGCATTTATAAATGCAACTACTAAGCCACCGTCATTCGTCATTCGTCATTCGTCATTCGAAATTCCTTTCCCTTACTTACCGATTCTCAAAAACTCGGGCTTAAAGCTAATTGATACCCATGCCCAGTTACTTGTTTCGTCATTGCTTCCACCTTTCAGCAAAATGGTTGATTCTGTGGTAAAGAATTGTGAATAACCCATGTTAAGGGATACTTCAGGCGTGAGTTTGTAGCCAAGGTAAATATCAAGTTCCTGTCCAAGGTTTTTGTCGGGTAAATTGGCTGGGTCATCCGGGTCAACCATATCAGCAGCAGCACTAAACAGATGGATATCTGCACCAGCACTGAAATTGTCTTTTTTGTAAAGTGCCTTTAAAAAAATGTCCTGTAGTCCCACACTATTCAGGTGGTTGCCAACAAAAAAGTAATCCATGTGACCGTTAAATTTATGACCAGTGGCATAAAGTGGATTAAAGCTTTTAGTTTCTGCAGGACTTACATCTTGCTGGTTGGTTCCCGAAAGGTATTCTATTCCCGGAATAACGCTGAAATTCTTTGTCAGGGATATATTGGCATTTGCTCCAAACATAAATGCATCAATGTTGTCGCCTGACTGACTTTTACCGCCCTGTTTGTAAGCGTTTGCTGAAAAAGTAACCGGTTTGGTTTTATAAACTAGGTTTCCGCCAATTGTTTGACTGTATTTGGTGTCATAGGTAGTAACTTCGGCCTCTTCAATAAATTGCATTCCGTTATTCAGGAAAAGAAGGCTTACATCAAGTTTATCAAATTTTCTGTTGAGCCAGAAAAATTGCAACGCTTTATAATTGCCACTAACAGTGTAAACCCTTCCGCTTAGCTGCTCTTTATCCTGGTTGTATGCCAGTCCTGCTTGAGCTTTCCATCCTGATTTTTCAAATTTTAGCAAGCCAACATCATGGCTACGGCCCTGTTGCGCCCAGTCAACATTACCAAGAATCCGGCTATCGTCATAAACCAATTCCATTCGACCGACTTTAACCGATAGGGATGGACAAAAGAGATACTCACCCCAAACTTCATGCACCGAAAAGCTGTTGTCAGTTGCGTTCAATTGCGGCACATCGCCCCAAACCCTTACATCCTGAAGGCTGATTCCGAATTTCATCTTTTCGTTGGTGAAATTCATATTAAGTCGGGCACGCTGGGAAACAAACATGGCTGCATCCATTTTTTCGGTTGCAGGTGACTTAAAGCCGTGCCTGTATTCGGCACGTGGGCGCAATTCGCCGCTGATAACAAACTGAGCACTGGTTATTTCTGGAACAGAAATCAAGGCGATGAGGGTGATAGTAAATAATGTTAAACGTCTTCTCATAAACTTCATAATTTGCAAAGAATTAAAAAATGGACTTAAAGCACTGATTTATTAGAAATTAGAAATTTCTTCCCTAAACCCACTCTTCGTTCAGCACATTTCCCTGAACCCCGATAATGGATTTTTTAATAGGAACATTCCTTCCGGCCTGTTGCCTTGCCATGGTCGCCATCTGCAACAATCCAGAACAACAGGGAACTTCCATCATAATTACACTCAAGGTATTGATGTTGCTTTGGCTGATCATAGTGGTCAGTTTTTCGAAATATGATTCTTTGTTAGAATCAAGCTTCGGGCAGGCGATCGCAAGTGTTTTGCCTTTCAAATAGTGGCTGTGGAAATTGCCCATCGAAAAGGCTACACAATCAGCGGCAAGCACTACATCGGCATTTTTAAAATAACCCGCCTGCGGATTGAGCAAGTGTAACTGAACCGGCCACTGGCGTAATTCGGAAGGTGCATTTGTTTCTGGCGCACGAGTTGCAGGCTCTATACTGGCGACTGCAGCAGCTTCATTAACCTTATCAAGATCAATCCTGAAATTAATTGGTTGAGAGCCCGGGCATCCGCCGCCACAACCATTCGACGATGGGGCAGGGGAGGCGGCAGTTCTGGCCTGGTTCAGGTTATCGAAGGCAGTTGTGTGATCGTGCTTGTGCTCATGTTTCGGTTTGGCTATATTATCGTCGTTTTTCGGGCTCATGTCAATCTCATTCTCTTTAATAAAATTAATGGCTTGTTTCAACAGGTCAGTTTCATTGTGGTCGCGCAGGTGTTCGAGATGGGCCAGAATGGTATTCCGTCCTTTCGGAACCATCAGTGCCATAACCTTAATTTCATCATAAGGCTCGGCTTCCCGCTCTTCCATGGTAATGGCACCTTCGGGGCAATGACCGATGCAGGCGCCTAGTCCGTCGCAAAACAGGTCGCTAATGAGGCGGGCTTTGCCGTCAATAATCTGTAGAGCTCCTTCGTGGCAATTAGGTACACAATTGCCACAACCATTGCATAACTCTTCGTCTATTTTTATGATTGTCCGTTTCATTTAATTATTGTTTTGAAATGAGATCAAATAAAGTTTTATTCCGCAAATACTCAATAAAATCAGCCGAAAACTTATCAGCAAGGCCGCCAAATACACAAATATCAAAAGGGCATTTCTGTGTTTCAATTCCACAGTGGTGCTCTTCTATATTTCCTTCAATTAATTCATAAATTTCGAGAAGGTTTATCTGTCTCGGGTCACCTTTCAGGGTAAAACCGCCTTTTGGGCCTCTTACTGAATCGAGGTAGCCATTTTTTACCAGAATCTGCATTACCTTCGCCAGGTGGTTACGGGAGGAATGGGTGATGTCTGCTATCTGGTTCACATTCAGTATTTCAGAACTGCCTGCAATAAGCACCATGCCATGAACTGCCAGGGATGCTGCCTCAGAAATGTGAACCACTTTTGCCATGAGTTTTCCTTATAGATGTAATTCGGTATTTGAATACGCAAATATACGTACATTTATAAATGCCGTCCAAGAAAAAAATTAAAAAAATTGTATTATTTTATAATGAATTGTATATCAATATATTATAACATATGGTTACTCGATAAAGTCTTTAAGTGTTTGGCTGCTCATATACGTTTTAAATTCCAGTGTCATTTTTTTAACAATATTTCCCATCAGACATTTTTGAAACGGACAAACCGGATTTTCGACCGGACAGTTTACTTCATCAAGTTTGCCCTCAATAGCCTCATATATTTGTAATAAGGTAATACTTTCAGCAGGAGCTTTCAAAAGGAAGCCACCCGATGGCCCCCTGTTAGATGTTAGAAATCCTTCTTTTACAAGTCGTTGCAGAATCTTAGCGACATGGTGCTTCGAGGCACCTGTACGTTCCGAAATTTTGATAACATTCAGGTTTTCTTTTGCCGAAGCTATTAAGACCATTCCATGGATAGCAATGGATGCAGCTTCGGATAGGGAGATAATCTTAGACATTGGTACAATTGAGTATTTGAGTAGGCAAATTTCGGAATAATTATATTCAATTCTTTGTATGTATCAGATTCACAAAGTACCCAAAACCTTATGATTAGCTTAATGATCAATGATATAGGCACTTTCACAGCAAGCTGGTTAATAAATATTAATGAAGTTTATATTCATTTTAAATAAGTGAAGGATTTATACCTACTTTTGCATTTCTTTTCAGATTCATAAAAATACAAGTCAAAATGCAGAATATCAGGAATATAGCAATTATTGCCCATGTTGATCATGGTAAAACTACTCTGGTTGACAGAATTCTTCACCAGGTTAAACTTTTCAGGGATAACCAGGATATGGGTGAACTTATTCTTGACAGCAACGACCTTGAGCGGGAACGTGGAATTACCATTCTTTCAAAAAATGTTTCAGTACGATACAAAGGCTTCAAAATTAATATTATAGATACACCTGGGCACAGCGATTTTGGCGGTGAGGTAGAGCGTGTACTCAATATGGCCGATGGCGTTTTGCTGCTGGTTGATGCATTTGAAGGGCCAATGCCGCAAACCCGTTTTGTTTTGCAGAAAGCCATTACACTGAATCTGAAACCGATTGTTGTAATTAATAAAGTAGATAAACCAAACTGTGACCCGGAAGGTGTGCAGGAAGCTGTTTTCGATCTGATGTTTAACCTCGATGCCTCTGAGGATCAGCTTAACTTTCCAACCGTTTTCGGATCGTCAAAAGAGGGTTGGATGTCGGGTGACTGGAAAACTCCTGCTGAGGATGTTACCTATTTATTAGATTCAATTATTGAGCACATTCCGGCAGCAAAATTTGAAGAAGGAACCACCCAGATGCAGATTACCTCACTCGATTACTCTTCCTATGTAGGCCGTATTGCTGTGGGGAGATTATCGCGCGGTGTGTTGCGCTGGGGGATGAATGTTTCTCTAATCAAACAGGATGGCCGTATTTTTAAATCGAAAATTAAGGAGTTGTACACTTTTGAAGGGCTTGGGAAAGAAAAAACCAAAGCCGATGTGCTTCCCGGTGAGATTTGCGCGGTACTTGGACTCGATGATTTTGAAATCGGTGATACCATTGCCGATTTCGAAACCCCGGAAGCCCTGAAACCAATGCAGATTGATGAGCCAACCATGAGTATGCTCTTTACCATCAACAACTCTCCTTTCTATGGTCGTGAAGGAAAATTTGTTACTTCCCGACATTTGCGTGAGCGCTTGTTTAAGGAAATTGAGAAAAATCTGGCTATGCGCCTGGTTGAGACAGATTCTCCGGAAGCTCTTATGGTTTATGGAAGGGGAATTCTCCATCTGTCAATCCTGGTTGAGACCATGCGGCGCGAAGGTTATGAGCTGCAGTTGGGACAGCCTCAGGTTATTATCAAGCAAATTGATGGTGTTGATCATGAGCCTGTTGAAATGCTTACCGTTCACGTGCCTGAAGCCTTTTCGGGAAAAGTGATAGAACTGGTTACCCAGCGCCGTGGCGAAATTGCAACCATCGAAACAAAAGGCGACCGAATTCACCTTGAGTTTAAGATTCCTTCGCGAGGTATTATAGGGCTGCGTAATAATGTACTTACTGCAACCGAAGGTGAAGCAATCATGGCTCACCGTTTTCTTGATTTCGAACCCTGGAAGGGTGAAATCGCCGGAAGACGCAATGGTGCTCTTATCGCAATGGAAACAGGAATAGCCATCGCTTACTCTATTGATAAGCTGCAGGACCGTGGCTCCTTCTTTGTGCATCCCAACGAGGAAATTTATGCCGGACAGGTGATTGGCGAACAGATCAGGCCCGACGATATGCTGGTGAATATTACCAAAACGAAAAAACTTACCAATGTCCGCGCATCAGGAACCGATGATAAAATATTTATTGTTCCGGCTATTAAATTCTCACTCGAAGAGGCAATGGAATATATTGGCAAGGATGAATATCTGGAAGTTACGCCCCGTTCACTCAGACTGCGCAAGATTATCCTGGATGAGCATGACCGCAAACGTGCTTCAAAAAGCTAAAGGCCAGTCATAGCTGGTATTTAATATTCAGGGATGCGAGATTTTCGTATCCCTGTTGCTTTCACTGACAAATCAGGAATTTCGCGGCATACAACATTTCCGGCAGCATATTTGTTATTAAATCCGCATTGATTTATTAAATTCGTTTCTATCTTTCACAAAAATCCAATCATGAAAAAACTTGTTTTTATTGCTTCATTCATTCTGTCCTTAACCATCATTTCAGGATGTGATATTCTTGATCAGGCCAGGCAGGTTGCCATGTTATCGAAGTGCGAATTCAAACTCAGTTCGGTTGATCAGTTGCAGCTTGCCGGGGTTAATATTCAGCATATCAACAAGCTGACTGACCTTAACATTATGGATGCAGCGAAAATAACCACAGCTGCAATGGGTAGCAGCCTGCCGCTGAATTTTACCCTGAACGTTGAAGCAAAAAATCCCAATTCGGCTACTGCCGGAATGACAAAACTTGACTGGATTCTATTGATTGATGATATTGAAATGGTTAGTGGTGTTAATAATCAGCGTGTTCAGATTCCGGCCAACGGTGGAACAGCCATTCTTCCGCTTACTATTGGCATTGACCTGAAACAAGCGCTTAAAGGCCGCAGTGCCGATGCCATTGCCAACTTCGGACTGAATCTGGCAGGAGCCGGAAACAAACCCACCCGCATTACACTCAAAGCCAAGCCAACTATTATGGTTGGTTCACAGTCAATTGCCTATCCGGGTTATCTGACGGTGCAGAATGAGTTTACTTCCAGGTAGTTATTTCAGATTTCAGATTTCCGATTGCTGGTGTCTATTTCTGAATCACTATTTTACCCTGAAGTATCTGGTTTCCTGAACTGATTTTTAAAAGATACATTCCATTTTTCAGATTGCTCAGGTTCATTTGGATTGACTGCATACCATGCATTTCAGATGTATGATTTTTTGTTAGCATTAGTCGCCCAGCAATGTCGTATACATCGATTGAAGTACAGCCTCCGTTTGGGCTTTCAAATTCAATGATTGCATTGTCATTGGCTGGATTTGGAAAAATAACAAGGCCTGGAGCCAGAGCAGGTTTTACAGGGTTTCCAATTCCAACGGGCAATTGAGGCGTAGTTGATAATAAAGTACCATTCTGACCGCCGATCAATCCGGGACTATTGGAGTAAAAATTAACTTTAAACAAATCATTCCAGGTGTTGCTTTGTTCAACTGACCAAGCCAGTCCGTTATATTGCAGCAGGATTCCATTTCGGCCAACAGCCCAACCTCTGTCGTAACTGCTGAAATAAACTGAAAGAAGGTCTTCATTTGTAACAGGAGTTGCCTCAGACCAACTTTGTCCGTCGAAATGGGCGATGAGCCCGTTATCGCCAACAGCATAAATATTATAGTAATCAGCCACACAAAGATCGTTGAATGCTCCTGTGGATGTTCTGTAGGTAATGCTCCAGTTATTTTCTAAGAAGTTGTTATAGTATATTGCCCCGAGCGTATCACTATCAGATTTTTTAACACTCATCCAGGCCGCTTCCCATTCCTGCATTTTCCCGTTTTCGGGTGCATCAATAGGAAAGGGATCCATGTAAACCAGTTGTGTAATACTGTCGGTTAAAGGCAATTGAAATATCTCCCAGTTTTCCTCAATCAGGGAATACAGCGTATTGTGAAATGTAAAACCAACATCTGATGAAGTTATAGCTATTGATGAAACGGGTGACCAGATATCACCGAATTCAGATATAGCAGCTTCAGTCCATTCCCCATTGCTAAATCTGAAAAGTTTTGATTCATAATTGAAAGGTGGCATCAATTCGAATTCTTTGTATGCCGCAGCCCATCCATTCTCTGCATCTGTAAACTCAACTTCATTAAACCGGAACCCCGGCAATTTAAGTTCATTGGTCCAGTTACCTGCATTATAATGCCAGATACCATCCGTACCACAGGCAAAATAGCCATTGTTGGCCTGTGTAAAATCTATATCGAGTAAGCTGTCGGCAGTAAAACCATTGGAAACGCCCCAGTTTCCCTCATTTCCATAATAAACAAAGCCAATGCTATCGCTTGCATAAGCTTCATTTTCATTGATGGTTTCAACAGAAGTAAGCATATTTTTCATTCGGGCGGTGTATTCAGTTAACCAGGACCCATCGGTAAATTTATAAATTGCCGGATAGGTGTCAAATACAAACGGGCCTGAATTCTTAATACCAAAACCATGCTGATGATCGGGAAATGAGATACCTGCATTCGCGGTTCCCGATGCCTGCAACTGCCATCCTGTGCCTGTGTTTTCGTAAAAAACACCTGATCCGTTCATATCATTTCCAACCATTCTTACTGTGGAAGGGCCAGTCATCACAATCTGGTTAAAAGAGAGTAAGTTGCCATTGATAAAGGTATTGTCCTGTACCCATTCTCCATTGATAAAATGGAACAGATTGGTGGAAGAGCTACCAGCCCAGCCTTCATTAGGCGTATAAAAGCTTACTGTCTTAAGGCCTCCGGTTTCCGCCTGAACCTGCCATGTATTGCCATTATAAAACAGTATTGAGCTGCCAACAGCCCATCCATGATTTTCATCAACAAAACATACATCCAGAAGCTGCCCAGACACAGGGCTTGTTTGCTGTTGCCATTCGGACCCGTTATATTTGACTATCGTTCCGTTATTACCCACAGCCCAGGCCAGGGTGGGAGAGAGGTAGTAAACGGCATTCAGGTCAACTGAAACCGGACTTTCGGCCTGCCACCAAACACTATCATTGTAATGAAGTATGACCCCGTTAGCAGCCACGGCAATGCCCTTTCCGGCTGCAGCAAAGCTGATATCGTTCAGATGGTGGTGAGCGGTGGTTGGGTTTATCCAGTGCCAGGTCTGGGCTGTAAGTTGCCCGAATAAATATAACATCAATAATGTGAAAAATGACTTTTTCATAATGCAAAATGTTTAACTATTGTTAAAAATAAGTTTAGACAGAATAGATTATTAGATTGATATATTCAAAGATATGGAATTTTAATTTTATTTATTTCTAAAAAAGATTAGTTACTGAAATTATTTTCTGATAAAGATTAGTGCTTATTTCCCAACAAAACATGCTTATTTCCCAACAAAACAGGAGGGTTGTTGTTGATATGATAAATTTGAAACACATGACAACAGTAGGAAAAAAGATTCTCACACTGGTACACAACGATTTTGAAGATCTGGAATTATGGTATCCGGTGCTCAGGCTTAGGGGTGAGGGCATGGTAGTGCACCTGGCCGGCGATCTGGCCAATCATGTTTATGTCGGGAAATATGGAGTACCGGTTAAGAGCGATATTTCCTTTGATGAAATGTCGGCCGATGATTATGATGGTTTGCTGATTCCCGGCGGATGGGCCCCTGATAAACTACGACGCTTTCCAGAAGTGCTTAAGTTTACCCGCGATATGATGAATGCCAAAAAACCGGTTGGGCAGATTTGCCATGCTGGATGGGTGCTGGTTTCAGCCAATGTATTAAAAGGCAGAAAAGTAACCAGTACACCAGGCATTAAGGATGATCTGATCAATGCCGGCGCTGAATGGATTGATGCTCCGGTTGTAGTAGATGGGAACCTTGTTTCGTCGCAAAAACCAGCTGATCTGCCGTTTTATATGAATACTTACCTGGAACTGTTTCGTTAGTTCGCTGATTAGCAGATTTGTTGATTAGCTAATTAATTAAATCAAGTTTCTTTTTCAGTTTTTCGATCAGAGCCGATTCGGTTTCATTAACACCCTCATAGGCTGAAGCTACCCTAAAAGCAATCCTGAGTGAAAGGTTTTTTAGGCGGCTATCTATTTCTGAGGCGTTGGTATCAATAAAATCGGTGAAATCGGTAAAAGCTTCCCTTGCAGATGCGTTACTGTTCCTCAATCTGTTGAATTCTGCCCCGGATTTAAAAATTGCTTCGCGCAAACTTTTATTGTCTGAGCCGGCATTTTCGATTTCCTGGCCGATAAAATCACAAATTCGGTCAACCTCTTCACTGTGGATAATACCGTCAGCCCTGGCAACCGCGTAAGCAAGCCGCCCCAATTCGGTGTAAAACAATGAATAATCCATAATACAAGTTTAAGCTTTCCTTTATACAATTTGGTTATCTGCCGCAAAATTCCTGCCATTAGCTTGCAAATGCCCCGATAAAAATAACAATTCACAAATTTTCAACTCTATCATTGCTTTATCTGGTTTTATTAGGCAAAAAAAAGGCTGCCCTGAAAAGAACAGCCTTTAAATAATAAGGGAATGAATTACCTGATACTAACCTTGCGGGTTACAACACCCTCGTTGGTAGTAATATTCAGCAGGTAAAGTCCTGATGGTAATTCTGAAGTGCTGATGCGCAGTTCGTTTGAATTTCCGGCTGACTCATAAACAAGCTGGCCTGAAATGTTAAACAACCTTGCATTGGTAATTTCGCTGCTGTAAGTAACATTCAGTACATTGCTTACCGGGTTTGGATAAACTTTCAGGTTCTGAGCAACAGGCTGGTCGCCGGTTGAAGTAAAGAAACTAATGGCGATATCGTCAACCAGGAAGATGAAAGCATCGTTAGAAACACACTGGATAGCAACATAAACTGCCTGTCCCTGGTATGCACCAAGATCATATTCTTTGTAAGTCCAGGCTGTTGCAGGGGCTTCAATTGGTCCGGCAAGTAATTCAAAACTTGCAGGGTTATTGTCAGTAGTTGAAACAAGAATATTGTATTTCTCAAGACCATACTGAGCGGTATAGGATTTCACCCACATAGTAAGTGCTGGATTATCGCCAAGGGTAACCTGTGGTGAAATCAGCCAATCGTTGTTTGGAGGAGTAACTGAAGCAAAACAGGCACCAAGGCGGGCCCCGCCGTGCGTTGTCATACCGGTAACAGCCGGAGTGGTTGTCAGCGGGTTGAAAGCGATATAAGCCATTGGCTCACCTGAGTGAGGGAATGTTACATCAGTAATGGCATAAGTTTCGCTGCCATCAATATCAACAGCTTCCCATGGTTCGAATGTAAGAGCAAAGTCTTCCTGTGCTTCAAAATCGAGAATGATACTGGTTAGGGTGCCGCCACCGGTAATTTCAATTTCTACTGGTCCGGCAGGAACTGATTCACCGTTGTCGTAAACAGCAGTTACCAGATAGCTGTATCCGCCATTGGCAAGATCCATATCATCATAAAACGTATCGGGTATCTGATTGGCAATCATAGCACCATTGCGCCATACATTGTAACCAAGTACTTCGCGGTTTGAATGATTCCTTGCAGGAATAGGAGCAACTGTATTTGTAATGGTTTTGTGCTGTCTGGCGACCATATTGGTTATAGGGTTAGTCATTTTTTCGCGTGCTGGTGCTGCGGAAATTTCACGAATGCTACCATCAGGGTACATAACAACTGCACGAATAAGATAAGCCTCAGTCCAAGCTTCCCAGCCACCGGCGTGATCATAATCCCATGACCGTCCATTATTCAAAGCTCCGTCATAACCAACAAATGTTGTTGCATTAATTGAACCGAAACCAACAACAAAATCGCCGTCAACCATTAAGTCTTCAGTAGAAACATCAATTTCGAGCCAATCATTGTCAATTGCAGTGGCTCCTATTTCATAAAGGAGATCAGTGCCAGGTGTGCCAGCTACGTCGTCCCATCCGTAAAGTTCAGCATTAAAACTGTTGTCGCCTGCCTGAATTGAAGTGTAATACTTCAGTGTGAGAATCTGGCAAGGGCCCTGAGGAGACATATGTGTTGACATAGCATAACCTTCGTAAGAATAGCCATCATCAGCAGTCCCATTGTCATAAATCAATTCTTCAGTTGAACCTGATCCTCCACCAGGAGCATCCCAGGTAAGGTGTACATCGTTACCACCGGTAACAGTTCCCTGAAGGTTGGTTGGAGGCAATGGCTCTTCTAGTATGCCATTAAATTTATACATTCCGCCAACGGTGTTGCTTTCGTTGAAAGCACCGCACCAGCCAGTCATATTGTCAACCCAGTCGGTTGCCAGGAATTGGGTAGCTTCGGTATCGGGGAAGAAAGCCCAGGTATGTCCACCATCATAGCTATAAGAAATACCGGTATTGCCAGTTGCAGCACCTGTACTGACCCATGTGTTCGGGGTTCCTGGTACATAGGCGTAGTCATTGGTGAGTACTGGTCCGGTCACTGAAATAGTTGCCCAGGTAACACCACCATCGAAGGTTTCTGACATGGCACCAACTGATGATGCGCCTTTGTCCATGGCAATACCGTGCATTGCATCGGCAAATTCAACATCAACATAGGTATTGGCGAGGGTTGTAGCTGATACATCCCAGGTTAAACCTTTGTCAGAAGAACGATAAACGCGTCCTTTGTTGGTTCCGAACCAGATATTGTCGCCAACGGCTGAATAATATCCAACAACTCCCCATTCTCCTGAAAGAGGATTAGGAATATTGTCACCCGGAACTAAAGTCCAGGTAGTTCCTCCATTGGTAGTAGTGTATAATTCAAAATCTCCGTTAATAGGGTCGCCCTGGCAAAAGCCATTATTAGCATCGAAGAAATGCACTACATTCGGGAATGAAGCTGCATTGCTGAAAGCAGCAGTTGTTTGCCGCGCCCAGGTAGCTCCACCATCTTGGGTAACGTAAATACCCTGAGGTAATGATCCCGAAGACCTGTATAAAGGCACATAAGCGGTATTTTCATCAATTGCAAAAATCATCCCTGGCTCAAGGCCGGTTGCGTTATTGATTACTCCCGGTGTCCATAAATCACCTCCGTTGGTAGTTTTGGTGAATTCTGCAATAACAGCAGCGGAACCGCTTCCGTCATAGGCAGTAGCCCAAACAACCTGGTCTGATACGGCGTGCATATACTTGATACCGCGTGATGCTTCAGTAAAGCCAGAGGCCTGGGGAAGCCACTGAGCCATGCTGCTGAATGAAATAGCCACAAGGGCCAGAAGAGTAAAAACTTTTTTCATCATACTTATTTTTTGGTTTAACAATAGATTCAGTTACCTGCAAATATAGCCATTGCAAAATAAATACGGCTCTTTTTTTAATAAATCTTGATAAATATTTGCCTTTTCGGGAAAATGGTAATTTTTCATTTTAAAAAATTGAAGTGAACAAAGGCGCAGATTTCTTTATTTGGTTAAACAAATGAAACGTTATGAATAGCGGGCAAATTATCTTATCCCTAAATTGAAAGGAACGATGTAATTTCAGAATTGACTTTTTATAAGGATATAAATCAAGGTTAGTAAATGCTTTTACTGAAAGCATCTATTTGAGCAAGTTCTATAAATGCTTACTTTTGCAACGCGAAAAAAAATATCAGGAGAACCTGCACTATGTTTGAAAATTTAAGCGATAAACTAGAAAAAGCATTTAAAACCCTGAAAGGCCAGGGTCATATTACCGAGATTAATGTTGCCGAAACATTGAAAGATGTTAGGAAGGCTTTGCTCGACGCCGACGTAAGTTATAAAGTAGCTAAAACCTTTACCGATCAGGTTAAGGAGAAAGCTCTGGGTCAGAATGTGCTGACCTCTGTATCTCCCGGCCAGCTGATGGTAAAGATCGTTCATGATGAACTTGCTGACCTGATGGGTGGCAGCCAGGCTGATATCGTACTGAAAGGCTCCCCTGCAGTTATCCTTATCGCGGGGCTTCAGGGTTCGGGTAANNGCGACGTTTACCGTCCGGCTGCTATTGAACAGTTGAAGGTTCTTGGCCAGCAAATTGGTGTTCAGGTATTTACCATTGACGATAACAAAAATCCTGTAGAAATTGCCCGTAAAGCGATCTCTCATGCCAAAGAGTATGATTACAGTCCGGTTATTATTGATACTGCCGGTCGTCTTGCTGTTGATGAGCAGATGATGAATGAAATTGCTGCTGTGAAGCAGGCTGTTAATCCTCAGGAAATTCTTTTTGTGGTTGATGCCATGACCGGACAGGATGCGGTGAATACTGCCAAAGCCTTTAACGACAGGCTTGATTATGACGGTGTGGTGCTCACCAAACTCGATGGTGATACCCGCGGTGGAGCTGCACTGACCATCCGTTCGGTGGTTGATAAGCCGGTGAAGTTCGTTGGTTTGGGCGAGAAAATGGACGCCATAGATGTGTTCTATCCTTCACGTATGGCCGACCGTATTCTCGGGATGGGCGATATCGTTTCGCTGGTTGAACGTGCCCAGGAGCAGTTTGATGAAGAAGAAGCCAAAAAACTTCAACAGAAGCTGGCCAAAGATACCTTTAACTTCAACGACTTTATAAGCCAGGTGAAGCAGATAAAGAAAATGGGTAACGTTAAGGACCTGTTAGGTATGATCCCGGGCATGGGAAAAGCTTTGAAAGATGTTGATATTGACGAAAATGCCTTCAAGGGAATTGAAGCCATAATTTCCTCGATGACACCTGAAGAGCGCGAAAAACCNNGATATTGCCGAGGTTAACCGCCTGATCAAACAGTTTGAAGATACCCGCAAAATGATGAAACTGGTTTCGGGTGGCGGCGGAAAAAATGCTATGAATGCCATGCGGAATATGTCAAAAATGTCACCCGGACGTAAGCGTTAATACCTGATTTGATATGGAACTGATTGACGGAAAAAAAATCGGCGAAGAAATTAAGAAGGAAATTGCTGCAAAAGTAGCAGCTATTATTGATGCTGGTGGCGAGCCTCCGCATCTGGCCGCGATACTCGTGGGCGAAGATGCCGCCAGTCAGACATATATAGCCAGCAAAGAAAGAGCCTGTAAGGCAGTCGGATTTACATCCAGTGTTTACCGACACAGGGCTGATATAACCGAAGATGAACTTCTCGAAGTAATTGATTTCCTGAATAATGACCCTGATGTAAATGGATTTATCCTGCAACTGCCATTGCCGAAACACATTAATGCCGACAAAGTTCTGCAACGGATTGCACCTGAAAAGGATGTGGATGGATTTCATCCGGTGAATGTTGGAAGGCTGGCTTTGGGGCTTCCTTCTTATCTTCCGGCAACTCCGGCGGGTATCATGCTTCTGCTTGAGCGATACAACATTAAAACAGAAGGAAAACGCTGTGTTGTTCTTGGTCGCAGTAATATTGTCGGCACTCCGATGAGCCTGCTGATGTCGCGAAAGTCAAATCCTGGTAACAGCACGGTTACGCTATGCCACAGCAAAACGGAAAATATTGCCGGGATTACAAAGCAGGCCGATATTTTGATTGCAGCCATTGGACAGCCTGGTTTTGTGAAAGCCGATATGGTAAAAAAAGGTGCGGTTGTTGTTGATGTGGGCATCCACAGGATTAGCGACAATAGCGAAAAAGGTTATTACATTACCGGTGATGTTGATTTTGAGAATGTTGCACCGAAATGCAGCTACATCACCCCGGTTCCGGGCGGCGTTGGCCCAATGACTATCGTAAGCCTGCTTCTGAATACCTTTAAGGCATACAATCACGAGATATTTTCTTAATCCGGGTCAACAACAGGGTCTGGTATCTGTTTATCTGAATGAACATGCAGATTCCAAAGAACCTGATACAATATGTATTTATGAGCCTGAAATTTGTTTTTTCCCTGATTGCAGCTGTCTTATTTTCGTTGAACGGATTTAGCCAGATTTCCGGATGCACCGACCCACAGGCAATGAATTACAACCCCGAAGCTACGGTTAACGATGGTTCTTGTGTGTATCCACAAACCAGCATTTCGCCTGAAATAATTGTAAGTTCACTTCCAAACACGGTAAATGAAACCTCAGGTCTTATTTATTGGAATGAAGGCCTCTGGACACAAAACGATAGTGGAAATGAACCGGAAATCTACAAGTTAGACACTATCACCGGACAGGTATTGCAAACAATCGCGATTGAAGATGCTCAGAATATTGATTGGGAGGATCTGGCTCAGGATGAAGAATTTATCTACATCGGTGACTTTGGAAATAACCTGGGTAACCGTACCGATCTGAAAATCTATCGAATAGAGAAATCGCTGATTCCCTTATCCGGAAATGGAATAGTTCCGGCAACGGCAATCAACTTCAGTTATGGCGACCAGATAACATTTAAAAAGGCAAATCGCAACAACGATTATGATTGTGAATCGTTGATTGCTTTCGGCGACAGCCTTTACCTTTTTACCAAAAACTGGGTAAACGAACAAAGCAGGTTGTATGCATTGCCCAAATTGCCTGGCACTTATGAAATATTTCCTGTTGATACACTAAATGCAGACGGGCTGATTACCGGTGCCGATCTGATTGAAGGTGGTAATGAAATTGTGCTCTGCGGCTACAAAAACTATAGTCCTTTTATCTGGCTACTCTTCGATTTTCAGGGAAATGAATTCCTTGGTGGCAATAAGCGAAGGATAAATTTTTCGGGCTTGTTGGGCACGCAAACCGAAGGGGTTTCCTATACTTTTGGAAAAAANNCCATGGACTTACACTATTTCTACCAGTAATGATGGGCAGCTATCTGATGAAGAGGGGTTTTTGCTTTACCCAAATCCGAACAATGGAAGTTTTCGGATTAACTTAGGTACTCAATGCAGCAATAATAATTTCCTTGCCGAACTGATCAACAGCAGCGGAGAGCGGGTTTTTACCAATTTTTGTTTCAATCAAGCGCAATGCACAGCGGATTTTGTGATCCCTGAATTGCCTGAAGGTATTTACATGCTGAAGTTTTATAACCAGGAAGAAATGTATATCGGAAAGCTTATGGTTGCTGAATAAAGGGATCACTAAATATTATTTAGCAATCGTTTTCTGGTTATACAACTTCTGATCGTAATGAAATTTTAATTGCAAGGAATCGTTTACCATACAAGAATCATAACCAGGCTAGATGCATAAAATCCCAAACTTTTCTCTCTTTTTTCTGAGTCTGTTGTTGATTCCGGTAATGCTTTTTGCACAAAGCAAACCCAACAGCAAAGAGGCTAAGTTCCATCGCAAGGCATTGGCCTACTATAATGCTTCCGCTATTGATGAAGCCCTTGACGAAGTTAAAAAAGCATTGAAAGCTAACCCTGAGTATATTGAGTCATGGTTATTGGCGGGCGATATCTATTCGCTAAAAGCTGATAAACCTCAGGCTATTCATGCTTATTCAAAAGCAATTTCCATCGACCATAATTTCTTTCCTCCTGCGGTTTATATCCTTGCAAATCTTCAGTTTGAGGAAAGCCTGTATGCCGATTGTATCCGCAATTACGAATGGTATCTGCAATATCCCAATGCCAGGCAGGCAGAGAAAAACAAAAGCCTGAAGAATCTTACAACTGCTCGTTTCCGGCTTGATGCCATCCGGAATCCGGTTTCGGTAAAGCCTGTCAACCTTGGCAGTAATGTTAATACGGCTGGTTATGAGTTTGTAAACTATATCAGTCCCGACGCAGAGCACCTGTATTTTACACGAAGGTTCACCAGCGGCCAGATACGGGACGAGAACTTTTTTGTATCGGATCGGATAAACGATACCACCTGGCAGCTTTCGCGCGAGCTAGGGCCACCCGTAAATACGCCCGGTGATGAAGGTGCCTTGTGTATTTCGCCCGATGGTCAATACCTGTTTTATTCTGCCTGCAACCGGCCCGATGGCTATGGCAGTTGCGATCTTTTTGCTGCCAGGCGCGAGGGTAACCGCTGGGGCGAACCACAAAATTTAGGCCCGGTAGTTAATTCATCCTATTGGGAATCTCAGCCAAGTTTTGCTTCGGATGGCAGGAGTCTCTATTTTGTCAGCAACCGTCCGGGAGGGCAGGGGAGCAGCGATATCTGGCTTAGCAGGCTTGGCAGTGATGGCAACTGGTCGGAACCCGTGAATCTGGGAAGCACAATCAATACACCAGAATCGGAGCGTGGCCCGTTTATCCACCCCGATGGGCAAACCCTGTATTTTTCGTCAAAAGGGCATACAGGAATGGGTGAAGGAGATATTTTCTTTAGTAAAAAAGGACAGGACGGAAACTGGACTGAACCGGTAAATATTGGTTTTCCGCTGAATACGGAAGCCGACGAGGTTACTTTTATTGTTGACAATGCCGGGAAATATGCCTATTACTCTTCGGCTATTACCGATGGATTTGGCTTGCAGGATATTTACCGCGTTAACCTGCCCGAAAACGTGAAACCCATGCCTGTGAGCTATATGAAAGGTATTGTAAGCGACAGTCTTAGTGGCAAATACCTTTCGGCATCCTTTGTCCTCACAGATCTCGAAACGGGTAATCTGGTCGCTCAGTCACAGTCTGATCCGTTAACGGGGGCTTTTCTGATTTGTATCCCTTCCGGGAAAGAGTATGCGCTGGCTGTTGAAAAGCCAGGTTATCTTTTTTACTCTGTCCACTTCGCTCTTGAAGAAACTTCAGGAATTAAAGAGCCTTACCTTAAAAATGTGCTGCTGAAGCCCATCCGCGAAGGCGAATCTATTGTCCTTCGCAATATTTTCTTCGAAACCGATAGCTCAAGGCTGTTGCCCGAATCTGAAACAGAACTTGCAAGCCTCGTATCGCTGCTAAAGCGCAATGCCGGCCTCAAAATAGAAATAAGCGGCCATACCGACAATAGTGGAAGCGAGGCTTACAACCAACAGCTTTCAACAAACCGGGCAAAGGCTGTTTATGACTATCTGATAGGCAAAGGGATTGCTCCACTGCGGTTAACTTACAAAGGTTTTGGAGCCGACAAACCGGTAGCCGAAAATGCCACACCCGAAGGAAAAGCCCTAAACCGAAGGACAGAGTTTAAGGTAGTGGGAGTGAAGTGATTTCGGATTTGCGATTTACGATTTCAGATTTATGATTTACGAATGTCCGTGGCTGAGTAAATAGCACAGATCACAGGGCACAGGGCACAGGGCTCAGGGCTCAGTGCAAAGTCTCAACCCAATAATTATTAATTTTTAGTTTTTCATTATTAACTGTCTCAAGCCTGTGGTTGAGCTGAGGCTCTGCCTCCGCTTTTCTATCTCTCCGGCCTATTTGGCCAGTACACTCACCAACTTACATGCTAAGAATCACGATTTACCACTTTAATACNNGGTTGCCTGGATGTCAAAAGTGAAATGCCTGAATGCTGAGTAGTTGCAGAGTAAATGCTTATAAACAAAATCTGGCCTTGATTGCTACGTATCGATGCCATGATTTGGGATTTTCAACGAGCATAAATTTGAAATTCATCACATTCCCTGAGTAAAGTACTTCCTTCTCCTTTAGGAGAAGGTGCCCGAAGGGTGGATGAGGTGAAAACGGTAGTATGAATGACTAATGCGTAGGCTCTGCCTCAGTTTTTCTATCTCTCCGGCCTCTGGCCGGCACACGAACCAACGTAAAACAATAATACAATCCTCACCTCCCCGTTTCCTGCATAATATTAACTTTGCAGCAATTAATCTGCTGCACCATCTCCCTTTATGCACCGACTGCTTTTTTTAGCTTTTTTTGTTACAACCTTCATGCAATCTGCGCTGGGGCAAACCATCTATTCCGCGCATCAGGATGCATCTTGGCAATGCAGGTATTCGGGTTCGCGCAAGGCAGATTATTACAACAATCAGGTGTTAAAGCAATTGGCGCTGGCGAACCTTAAAACGCCCGAAAATACTTCGTTTACTTTCTTTTTCAATTACCAGGTTTCGGTTGGGTTTCAACAGGGGAATCAGCTCGATCTTTTACTATCAATACATCCGACTATAGCGACCGGAGATGTTGAAGTTAGGGAGTTTGATATGCAGCCAATGCTGATTCCTGCTTATTGTTCGGTGCAGGTTACGGTCGAAAATCCGGTTCAGGGCAGGGTGTTTTCGGTGAGTAAAATTGATTTGCCTGTCGGCGAACTGATTTCAGGAACTACAATTGCTTCGTTTGCCGATTCATTATGGGCACCCGGCAGCAGGGCAGAGGTCAGGTTTACCGGCTTCCGTTTTGATGAACTTTCCTACAAACGAATCGAAAAGGAGCTCTTTGCCATTCGGGATTACGATGCTGCCTCCACCCTGGCTGATACGCTCGAAAAACAGATCAGGCAGGCACGTATCAGACTGCATACACCGCGCGAAGCATTCCGTAAGTACGTTTTTTTTAGCAAAGGGGTTTTTCTGTTGAACGAGTCGGCCAAAACAAAAACGGAGATCGTTCCAGGCAACGATCCCCGAAAGGTGCTGGCCAAAGTTCCGGTGATTGAATTCCGCTTCAGCGATCTGGCCAGGTTCTTTATTACTGAAAGCGTTGATGGCCCGGTGGCCGGAAATATTTATCAGAATTTGGCTGGTGCTTTTGGCGATGCCCTTGGCGATGCCCTCAAGCTTTCGCAAAAGGTTGATTATTACAGCAGTCCGTTTTATTACAGGCTTTATTCAAACAGTACTTCAATCGGGCAGTTGGCATCTGCTTCGGATTTGATACTTCAGTTCAGTCAGTCAAGAAAGCTGAAAGCACCTGACTTTAAGTTGCTTTCGAGAAGGGTTGAAGAAGCTTATATTCATCAGGGCGAGACGCTTATGGCCGATGGTCGGTATGCTGAGGCCGTTGATCTGCTGTCGTCGGGCCAACGGTTTGGGAGTGTGAACCCAACTATTTTTGTTTCCGAAAGGCTCAAAACGACTCTTGTAAAAGCACGGGGCGGGTTAACGGCTTCCTATATAAGGATAGTTCAGAAAGCGCTTGACAACAATCTTCCTTCACTGGCCGATAAATACCTTGCGGAAGCCATGCAATATGCCACAAAGTACGGAATGAGCAATGCCGATTCATCGGGATTTGCCGGGCTTTATGGATTGCTGTCGGGTAAGAATATTCAGGCTGGAAATAATTTCCTCGCAAAGAAAAGTTATGTTTCGGCATTAGCAGAGTTCGACAAGGCAGCAAACATTGCTACACAGTGCAGCATTGCATCGCTGCTCAAACAGGCTGAAACCGGTCAGGCAAAAGCCGCCAACGGAGTTTTCAGAGGCATGTATGCAAAGGCCGTTGCTGTATTAAAGCAGGGTGATCCCGACCGCGCAACTGACCAGCTTCGTGAAGCACTTGAATTTGCCGGTGGCTACCCTGTGTTTACGCCCGATCCGGTTTCAGTTGATAGCCTCAGGGGTCGGATTGCCAATGTGTCGTTCAACAAAATCCTGCGCGGGGCTGCTGAATCGGCAGGTGGTTTCGACAACAAAAAAGCGGTTGATCTGCTTATCGAAGCTACAGAACTGAGCAGGGAATTTCGTATTCCGCTTACAAAGCGGTACGACACTTTGGTTTCACAGGCTGCAATTCCATATACAAATTCTCTGCTTTCAGAAGGGCGCCTGAAATTGTGGGCCGGTGAGCCTGAAAATGCACTCGATATTGCATCAAGAGTCTCGCAATTAATTGTGACGCTAAGCCTTGGTGGAAACAATGAAATTAAAAATCAGTACAATTCCCTGATGGAAATGGCCGATGCAGCGCTGTGCAGTCGGGTGAAGGGAGAACTGAGTTCAATTATTAACCAGGCAGGTGAGAGTTTTTCGCAGAATAAATTTGATGAAGCATCAGCTTATGTATTGAAGGCCCGTGAAATGATTTACGCCAGAGCTTCATGCGGCCTTAATACGGTTGAACTGAACAAAATGACATCCGCCTATCAACATCCACTAAGATGGAACAATACCATGACCGAAGCAAAATCGCTGATAGAAGCCGGCGATTATTTCAAAGGCATTGAATTGATACAGCAGGCAGGAGCACTTTTCAATTATTACAGGCTCGATACCCTTGGACTTGTAAACACAGGTCTTTATGAATTAGCAATGGATTCAGATTTTATGCCACTGATAAGGCATGCAACCGGACATTATATAACCCGAGGCGATTACGAGAAGTCGCTTAAGTTGTTGAACCGTATGCGTTTGGCGGGTGCAAGTTCGACTGAAACTGCCGAGTTGCAGGAAAGCCTTGCCCGGGTTCTTGCACAGCGCGATGTTGCCGAAACAGAGTTCCTCGATGTAAAAGCCATGCTGAAAGTTTATACCGGAGGCGATAAATGGTACCGCCGTTTTTCCGATGTTTACAAATTTCATGCTGAGAATAAGTAAGATTTGATATCAGATTAGTCTGATTCCAAATGTTTTACTATGTTTGCAAAAGTATATCACAACCACTATAGTTCAACCTCATAAACTACTCAGAAAATGAAGTTATTGCTTATCAGTAATTCAACTAATCCGGGCGAGGAATACCTTGGCTGGCCGCGCAATGAAATAAAACTCTTTCTTCAAAATGCCGGTGCTAAAAAGGTTCTGTTTATTCCTTATGCTGGTGTGTCATTGTCATACGATGCTTATGAAGCAAAGGTAAAGGAAGTTTTCAATCAGCTTGGGTTCGGTCTTTATTCAATTCACCACGAAGCTGATCCTGTTCATGCCGTTGCCAATGCAGAGGCCATTGCGGTAGGCGGTGGAAATACCTTTCATTTGGTACATGAGTTGCATCGTACCGGTGTAATGCAGGCAATCTGCGGAAGGGCTCTTGCCGGAATCCCATATATGGGCTGGAGCGCCGGATCAAACGTTGCCTGTCCGAGTCTGCGCACCACCAACGATATGCCGATAATTGAACCCGCCAGTTTCGATTGTATGGGACTTGTTCCTTTCCAGATCAATCCACATTACCTCGATGCGCATCCCGAAGGGCATGGCGGAGAAACCCGTGAACAGCGGATTGAAGAATTTCTGGCTATCAACCCCGATCTCTGGGTTGTTGGATTGCGTGAAGCAACTTCGCTTATCTATGAAAACGGACACCTCAAACTGGTAGGCCGTCACTCCATGCGTGTTTTCAGGCAGGGAACCAATCCACGGGAAGTAGAGCCGGGTTCAGATGTTGATTTCCTGATGTTTTAATACTGAAAAACAACCTGAGATTTTAGAAAATATCAAGCTTTTATGAAAGTCCCTGAAGAATCTTTTCAGGGATTTTTTATTTTACTGCTCAGAAAAAATGACGTAACTTTAAACAAAATTAACCAAAACCCAATTAGTCATGAAATTTGAATTACCTCCGCTTCCTTACGCCCCGGAAGCTCTTGAGCCAGTGATCAGTGCAAACACCATTAGTTTTCACTATGGTAAACACCACCAGGCTTATGTCAACAACCTGAACAATCTGATACCGGGAACACCTTTCGAAAACAGCACATTGGAGCAAATTATCAAAGAAGCCGATGGTGGTATCTTTAACAATGGCGCACAGGTATGGAACCACACTTTCTATTGGGAAGGCCTTGGCGGAAAAGGTGGCACACCAACCGGGAAACTGCTTGAAAAAATTAATGAGTCTTTTGGCTCTTTCGAGAACTTTAAAGCCGTTTTTGCCGATGCTGCAGCCAAACAGTTCGGTTCAGGCTGGGCCTGGCTGGTAGCTGATGCCAATGGTAAGTTGAGTATTACTACAACTTCAAATGCAGGTAATCCCATGCGCGATGGATTAAAGCCCCTCTTCACCTGCGATGTTTGGGAACATGCTTATTATCTTGATTTCCAGAATCGTCGCCCCGATTATGTAAAGGCGTTCTGGGATATTGTAAACTGGGCAAAAGTAGCCGAAAGATTAGCTTAACACTATTATCGGGGCTGTTACTCAGAATAACAGCCCCGATAATTTTTATTTTCTGCTGGCCTCATACCCGGCTTCCGAAAAAGCCGTTATAATCTTTTCCGAAACTTCTTCCGAATTAATTTCAGCTGTTAATTCCTTTTCAGGTGAAGCCAGATCAACTTCCCAGGCTGTTAGCCCTTCAATAGCATCAAGTGAAGGCTTTACTGCAGCTATACAGCCATTGCATTTGAGGTTGGTTTTATAATGTGTTGTTGCCATTTTGTTAATATTTAGAGGTTTTCAAGTTTGCAATATTCTTCGTGACTGTCAATTTCAATCGTCACATATTTAAATCCCGACAAGGCAAGCTTATCTCTGATTTGTTCTTTTATCGCCGGGTATTCAGTTGTCTTAACGCCCGGGTTAGTTACCACATGAAGGGTGTAAACATGCGTACTTCCATCTATGGTCCAGGTTCTTACATCATGAAAACTTTCGACCCCGGCAATGGACAGGATGTCATGATCAATTGCTTCCCGGTTGGTATTTTCAGGAATGGCCTGTAAAAAGATGCGCAGTGAATCGCGCAGGTTTTTTGCCGCATTGTAAATTATATAGACAGCGATCATAACACCCAGTAATGGATCAATCCATGCAAATCCGGTATATTTCATAATTATTGCACCTGCAAGCACTGCAATCCAACCCAAAGTATCTTCGAGCAGGTGCAGCCTTACAACCTTCTGGTTCAATGATTTTCCGCCCTTCAGTTTCAGCACAGCGGCCCCATTGAAAACAATTCCCAGCACCGCCAGCCACATCATTCCGGTTTCATCAACCTTGCCGGGATTAAAAATCATCGGCACCGCCTGGCTAAGCACAAAAGCGGAAGCAGCCAGCAGAAAGACTGAGTTTACCAGGGCTGCAAGTACCGGATACCGCTTATATCCGTAAGTGTATTTACTGTCGGGTTTTCGTTGGGCCAATTTTTCAGCATACCATGCGAGTCCCAATGAAAAGGTATCGCCCAGATCGTGCACTGCATCTGAAATAATCGCGATGGAATTTGTAAGAACGCCACCGATAATCTCTATAACCGTAAAGGTTGCATTAAGCCAGAATGCTATGGTAATATTGCTTTGATCATGCTTATGATCGGGTTCGGGTTCGATATGATGGTGATGATGAGTCATTGTAAATTTCAACTTTTGCGAATTCTGAGGCTGTTTGTAACCACTGAAACAGAACTGAATGCCATCGCGGCACTCGCAATCATCGGATTGAGCAATTGATGGATCAGCGGATAGAAAACACCGGCTGCAAGCGGCAAAGCCAGCAGATTGTAGAAAAATGCCCAGAAGAGATTTTGTTTGATAATCCGGTTGGTATTTCTCGAGAGTTTTATTGTTTCAACAATCTGGTTCAGGCTGGTTCCGGTTATTGTAATGGCGGCGGTCTCAATGGATGCATCCGAACCGCTGCCCATCGCAATGCCGGTATTGGCGGTCGCAAGCGCGATGGTATCGTTAATTCCATCACCGGCCATCATTACTTTTTTACCTTTTGCCTGCAGCGATTTAATATAATCAGCCTTGTCTTCCGGAGTCAGTCCGGCTTTAAATATTTCAATACCAGCAGCTTCTGCAACTTTTTTTGCTGCACTTTCATGATCACCGGTCAGCATTATCACTTCAACATGCATGGCTTTCAGCGCGGCTACTGCCTCTTTCGAGCTTTCGCGGATTTGATCGCTGATTGCGGCTATGGCCAGCACTTTTTCGTGCGAAGCAAACAAGGTAATTGAATAGGCTTCTGCTTCCAGTTCAGCAATAATTGTTGAAGTGCTTTCAACTATCCCGATGTTCTCCCTGATTATCAATTCACGGTTTCCGGCAAAATATTGCTTCCCCTTGTTCCAGCCACTGATTCCCTTTCCGGGGATGTTATTGAAATCCACTATTTTATCTGCTTCAATGCCTTCTTTGATGAAATGGTTGTTCAAAGCTTCGGATAATGGATGGTCTGATAAGCGTGAAAGCCCGGCAAAAACAGGCAGCAATCCCGTGTTGCCATCAAGGATCATTATTTTTTCAACCACCGGTTTGCCGCTGGTAAGTGTTCCGGTTTTATCAATTACCAATACATCAGTTTTTCCGGCTGATTCTATACCGGCAGCATCACGAAACAGGATTCCGCTTTTAGCGCCTTTGCCTATTGCCACAATAAGCGCGGTGGGCGTTGCAAGCCCGAGGGCACAAGGGCAGGCAATAATCAACACGCTGATGGCTGCTACTATTGCATACGTCAAAGAAGGTTCAGGACCCACAAGATACCAGGCTGTAAACGTGATAATTGCAATTAAAATAACAATCGGCACAAAAACCGACGAAATCCGGTCAACGAGCTTTTGAATGGGCGGTTTCGACGACTGTGCCTCTTCCACCATTTTAATAATTCCCGATAGCACGGTTTCATTCCCGGTTTTCAGGGTTTCAACAGTTAAAGCACCCTGCTGGTTGCGTGTGCCGGCAAGCACCTTATCATCAACCTGTTTAAATACCGGCAGTGGTTCACCACTCATCATGCTTTCTTCTACCCACGAGTTGCCTTCTTTAATTATTCCGTCAACGGGAATTGTGTTGCCTGGCCTTACCAGCAGCAGGTCGCCGGGGCTCACGTTTTTCAGTGCAATGGTTTCTTCTTTTCCATTTTTCAGAATGGTAACTGTTTCGGGCTGCAGGCTCATCAGGCTTTTTATGGCAGAGGAGGCGCGTGTACGGCTGCGGTCTTCAAAGTAACGACCAAGCAGAATCAGCGTAATAATTACCACAGCCGATTCATAATAAACATGTGCCGAAAGCCCGTCTGCTGTCAATAATTTAGGAAACACTGTATTCGTCAGGCTGATCAGGAATGCTGCACCGGTTCCCAATGCAACCAGAGTATCCATACTTGTTTGTTTTCTGACGGCCAGGTTCCATGAGGTGGTGTAAAATGAGATTCCTGAATAAAAAATAACCGGAATACTCAGTGCCAGAAACAAAAATTGCATCCAAAGCGCTGGATGATGATAAATCATTGAAAGCACAAAAACCGGGGTGCTGAAAATCAGCGCAATAATCAGCTTTCGACGGAGGAGGTCGAGCTTCGATTTTTCGAGTTTCTCAAAAGTTGCAAGTTTGTCAATGGTATCGGCAACCAAATCGTAACCGATACTGCGAAGGCTGTGTTGAAGCTCATCAATACCTACAATATCTGGCTGATACGCTATTTTTACTGATTTGGCAGCATAATTTACCGAAGCTGATAAAACCCCGTTCTGGGTCTTAAGCATACTTTCGGCACTAACCGCACAGGCTGCACAGCTCATGCCGCTTACAGGCAATGTTATGTCAATAATTAAAGGCTTCATAATGGGTTAACAGACTGCTAATTTAGAATTTTTCTAAATATGACTTGTATTTTAGGTCTGTTAAAATTTTTCAGGATTCTGGAAATTCTAACTCAAATTATTTTTATCCGACTGTTGAATCCGGATGTAAAACTTAAATATCCACCCGGTTTTATAAGAAATGTTAACAATATTTTTTAAAAACTTGCCCAAATATTTGCAAATCAATTCATAATATATGTACTTTTGGACATGACAAAACTTTAATAAGTTGATTTATCTTTACAAAAATCAGAAAACCAAACAACTGATTGGCTCTGAATTGTTGTAAAAGATTTGCTTAAGACATTTTGTCTCGGGAATGGGTTTCAAATTGAATTATGCATATATTTAGAGACCTGAAAATGGAAACAAAAAAATAAATTAAACAACTAATTAACAACACATTATGAAAAAACTACTACTCTTTGCTTTTGGTTTATTGCTAAGTTTTGGGGTTTCTGCGCAGGTGCTGCTTCAGCAGGATTTCAGTTCAGGAACTATGCCTCCGGCTGGCTGGATGGTTATGGGAAACCTTCAAAACTGGACTAACTCACCTACAAACAATGCAAGTGGTACTATTCCTGAAATGAGAGTGTCAAATACTCCGACATTCAACAGTTCGATGCGGATAATCTCTTCTCAGGTAAATACAACAGGGCTTACAACTGTTATTATCAGGTTTAAGCACATGTTTGACCATGCCGATGGAAACACCAGTCCTTTTACCATCGGGGTTGATACCCGGTCAAATAACGGGGCATGGACTAATGTGTGGACAAAAGCTGCTACAGCTGACGTTCCTGCCGAAACGGTAACTATTGTTGTTAACAATGCTAATGTTGGCGCTGCTACTTTCCAGTTCAGCCTTACCGTTAACGGAAGCAGTCAGAACCTGAAGGACTGGTTTATTGACGACATTGAAGTACTGAACCCGCTGAATCTGGATGGAGCTATGGCTGCAATCAATGTTCCGGCCTTATTTGTTGGAACACAGGCTGTTAAAGGCAAATTCTCTAACCTTGGTCAAACAGCAATTACCTCAGCCGATGTTAGTTACCAGGCAAATGATGGCGATATTTCTACCACTTCTTTTACTGGCCTGAATGTTGCAACCGGTGCTGATTTCGCTTTTGAATGTGCCGATTCGCTTGATCTTCCTGCCGATCTGTATGATCTTAAAGTATGGATTTCAAACCTGAACGGTGGAACCGGTGATGACAATCCGGCCAATGATACCATGGTAAAATCAATCTCAATTCCTACGCAATTGATTTACTATCGTCCTTTCTTCGAAGAGTTTACCAGTTCAACCTGTGGTCCCTGTGCAAGTTTCAATAATAGCACCCTGAATCCATTTATCGCCCAGCATGAGGATGATATTACACTGGTTAAATACCAGATGAGTTGGCCAGCTCCAGGTGATCCATATTATACTGCCGAAGGTGGTGTGCGCAGAGCTTATTATAATGTAAATGCAGTTCCTGATATGTATATTGATGGGAAAAAAGTTGCTACAAGCAGCGCGGGAGTAAATGGTGGTTTTAACGCTACATACGGAACCATGACCTATGTTGATATTGTTTCAACACATGAAATAGTGGGAAATATGGTTAAGATTGATGCCAATATTGTTCCTTATGCCAACTATCCCGGTGTAAAAGTTCATATGGCTGTTGTTGAACATGTTACTACTCAGAATGTTGGTAACAATGGTGAAACCGAATTTCATAATGTAATGATGAAGATGGTTCCCGATGCAAACGGTACATCAGCCAGCCTCGTTTCAGGTCAGCCTCTGAACCTGAAATTCAATGTTGATATGTCAACTACTTTTGTTGAAGAGATGGACGACCTGCTTTTGGCCATTTTCATCCAGGATAACTCAAATAAAACCATCTATCAGTCGGGTTATTCAACCGAAGTTGGTGCCTATGTTTTAACCAGCATAGATGATAATGCAGTTGATGTTCCGGTTGATGAGCAGATTGTTATCGACTTTTCACAACCGGTTCGTATGATTGGCGGACAGGCAATTACCAATGCCAATGTAGCCCAACTGATTACTTATCGCGAAGGTGATGCAACCGGTCCAGTTGTCGGTTTCACAGCTACCATCAACGCTGCTAAAACCCAGATTGTTGTTACACCAACACCAAACCTGAAGTACGATCAGCGTTATTTCTTTAAACTGATGCCGGTTGAAAATGCAAGTAGTACACCAACACTGGCCACTACTCTTCATTTTACAACCTTGCTTAATGTTGGCGTTCCCCAGGTTCAGGCCAGCGATGTCAGGGTTTATCCTAATCCGGCCAACAATATGCTCTATATCAGCAATATTGCCGGAATCAGCAATGTAGAAATTTATAGTGTTGTTGGTACCCGTGTGATCTCTGTTCAGGATTTCCCGAACAGCCGCGGTCAGGCCGGAATTGATGTAAGTGCACTTCCTGCCGGTATTTATATTCTCCGCATGAGTGGTACACAAAAAGATACGACCACTCGTTTTGTAATTTCAAGATAGGGATTGGCTTCTTTGTAATGCAAAGCCCGGCTTTCGATTGAAAGCCGGGCTTTTTGCTGTCTGATTTTGCGATTTGAAAAAATCTGCTGTTTGTTGAAATCAGGGATGTTACTTTTTCTTTTTCTGTGCTTTTTGCCGGTTTTCTTCCAGCCTGAATTGTACAATGCGGGTAATTAAACCAACCGGCAATGGCTTACCAAGAGGGAATTGTATTGTGCCTTTCGACCATTTATAGGCCGATAGCTCAGCTTTAAATGCTTCTATACCCGAAGCAGCCGGATAAAACCCGACATGGTTTCTATAGGCCGCAAAGTGCACCAGGTTTCCATGCTGGTAAAATGTTGGCATCGAATAGCTGATTTTTTCTGTTGCTTCCGGTGCTGCCTGTTTTATTACTGCACGAAGCTCTGTCTGCAGTTTCCTGATGTCTTCCGGGAAACCGGCAATGTAGGAATCAATATCGTGGAATTCATGAAGGTCCATCATAGAAATGCGGATTTTTCAAAATCAACAGTCTGTGGCTTAATTTGTTTTTGAATCTGAGTAGCAGAAAACCGTGAGTTAATCCATCAGATCTCAGAATTTTGAAACATCAATCTTGAATAGCTTTGCCGCATTTTTCCAAAGGATAAGTTCCTTCTTTTCTTCTGGCAAATCGAGTTGCTTCATAAAATTCAGGTAGGATTTCATGGTAGAGATTGGCCAGTCGGTTCCATACAGCAGATATTCCGGCTCACCGGCATACAGTATCATCTCTTCCAGCTGACCTTTCATGTATTTCTCAAACTTTTCGGTAAAATCTCCTAGGACCAGTCCCGAGAAATCGGTATAAACGTTTTTGTTTTTGTAAACTACTTCCATACAGTCCTTTATCCAGGGATTGCCCACATGGCAAATCACAATCTTAAGCTCCGGATTGTCAACCGCGACTTCGTCAATATGAATAGGGTGGGAGAAGCGGATTCGACCTTTAGGCGTGTAGGTATCGCCCGAATGAAACATCACCGGCACATCATATTCCATGGCCAGATCATACACTACCTGCAGCCTGTTATCGTAAGGGTAAAATGGTTCATAACCCGGATATAGTTTCAAACCTTTTATCAGTCCATCCTCCAGAAAATCACTTAGTTCGCGCAGGTCCCTCTCCTTGTAATTCAGGAAACTGATTCCGGCAATTACTCCCAGGTTATTCCGGTCGCGGGTAGCTTCAACTACTTTTTTAATGCCCGGCCTGTGGTCATTCACCACGTAGGATGTGAGGATAAGCGAATAGTCAACCTTGTTTTCGGCCATGGTGTCAGTAAGTTCATCCAGGCAGCCTTCAAGTGATATTACCCTGTCTTCGTGGTAGTTATTAATATGGGTGTGTGCGTCAATGATCATTTTGTAAGAATTTGATTAGTGAATAAAAAGCTAAAGGGCAATACAGGCAGCAATATAATGAAAATAACTGAAATGTTCAGTTTGTTTGGGTTTCATACAACTAATAGGCACTATTGTTCTGAAATTGGATAATAAACCGAAGTCTGGATTTTGCAGATATATTGAGAATAATGTAAAACATGAGAACAGCTTTTACATGGTTAACCTTGTTTGATGGTTGCACGGATAAGTTTACTTAAACTATTATACAAAGTTAGTGCATTTCCCGATAAGGTCAATCATTACACCTTGATTTTCAGTTGCTAGCTATTAACCAACAGTTGATCAAACCTCAGAAACTGCATTCCTTATTTCTGGCAGTTTCCGGTAAAACAGCAGCGCGGCCAGCAGGCAAAAAGCTCCGGCAATAAACACGGTAACCTGAACGCCAAACAATTCGGCAAGCCAGCCGGTTAGCAGACTCCCCAGTGGGGTAAAACCCATAAACGACATACTATACAAAGCAACAATTCGTCCCCGCATTTCATCCTCAACCATGGTTTGCAGCAGGGTATTGCTCGAAGCAAATTCAACCACCATCCCAAAACCGGTAACAACCAGCACTGCCAGTGAAAGAAAAAGACTTGTTGATATTGAAAAAGCCATTAATCCCAGGCTAAACATGCTTGCCGAGATAAAAATAATAAATGGAATTCCCTTTAGTGAAGATCTGGTAGCCAGAAAAACAGCTCCGGTCAAAGCTCCGGCACCAATAGCGCCAATCAGGTAGCCAAGGGTTTGGGCGTTGCCGCTGAGCACTTCACGCGCAAAAACCGGCATAAACACCTGGAAAGGCAATCCCAGCAGACTGGTAGTAATAACCATAATCAATAAAAACCGGATAGGTAGTGCGCTCCATGCGTACCTGAAACCACTCAGCAGGTCGGCAATTACCGACGGCCGTTTGTTTAAGTTTGTATTCAGTCCAACCTGCATAGCCAATAAGGAAGCAATTACTGCCAGATAGCTCAGTCCATTTACCATAAAGCAAACCGCTTCACCCGAAAGGGCAATAAGCAATCCGCCAAGCGGTGGCCCGATAAAGCGTGTAGCATTAAAAAGTGTGGAATTAAGGGCGATGGCATTCTGCAGGTCTTTCTTTTCGGTAACCATATTAACCAGAAAAGCATGACGGAATGGTGTATCGAACGCGATGGAGAGCCCGTTGAGCACTGCGGCAAGAATAATATGCCATATCTGTATATGCCCGCTGAAAATAAGAGCAGATAAGGAGAGCGCGATAAGCATCGAAAGCGATTGGGTAATAATCAGCACTTTGCGGCGGTTTATGCGGTCGGCAAACACACCGGCGATGGGTGTAAGCAGGAGTGAGGGAATTTGTCCGGCAAAGCCAACTACGCCAAGCAGCAGGGCCGAGTCGGTAAGGCGGTAAACCAGCCAGCCCAGCGCGATATTCTGAATCCAGTTACCCGGAAGTGAGATCAATTGACCGAAAAAGTACAGGCGGTAATTCCGGTGTCTCAGCGATCGTATGGCTTTTGCCGATGGAGAGTCAAAAAAATTATAGCTGAGAATGCTACGCACTGCATAGTAAATTTAAACTGCAAAATTAATCTTTATTTGTTCAGGGTTCAATGCCCTTCTGTCGTTAAAGGAATCGATGTTCTGCGTTTTGCATTTGGGGTTATTTGTAATTCGACATTCGNNTACTTTTCACCCTGCCATTTTGCGGGTTCACCGGATATTTATTTTAAAAAGGCAGTTGTCATTTTACTTTTGCCCTATCACAAAACCAAACTATTATGAAAACCTGTTTCTTACCACTCATACTGGCAGTATTGATTTCAGCTTCAACAGCCAGTGCCCAGCAAAACCAGGGCCGTAACGATGAATCATTCAGCACCATTTTCGGCGATCAGACCCCTGCAGTTGGCGGCTACATCTCGCTGGGGATGGGTAACACCATCATAAACGATAACAATGCAATGCTCGGGCAGTTTCGCATGGCTGTCAGGCTTGATCACAGCCTCTCAATTGGCATTGCCGGATCGGCTTTCTCCGATTGTATCTACGGATTAAACTACGACCGCCCCGATCTTAACCCCGATGGGTACTACATGGAAGGTGGATATGGCGGATTGCTGATTGAACCTGTTTTTGCTCCCCGGTTTCCTGTGCATATCTCATTCCCCATGCTTATCGGAGCAGGAGGAATTGCATTCACCGGCGACAACGACAATTATGACTGGAATAGCTGGGATAACTGGGACGATTGGGACAATGATTCCCACCGATATGTTATTAAAAGCAAAGCTTTTCTGGTTGTGGAGCCAGGCATCGAACTCGAAATTAATCTCGCCCGCTTTTTGCGTCTGGGAGCAGGTGTAAGTTATCGTTTCACCAATGGTATCCGCGTCGAAAACCAAAGCGAACATCTGCTCAACGGGCTTTCGGGTGCAGTTAACCTGAAGTTTGGTGTATTTTAATCTTATGATGTAAACTATTTGATGAATTTTTAAGTTTAATAGGATTAACATTGTTTAATATGCTGCAAAATAATATAATTTCAGTTCCGGCAGAAGCCATAAGCGCATGGTCATTTGAAGTTTCAGCCACCTGGAAACAGAAAGATGCGCTGCTAAAACAGGTTCTGACCGCTGCCAAACTTCATTCAGGCGAGCTTGTGCTCGACTTAAGCTGCACCGCAGGTGACTCTTCAAAAATGCTTGCTACCCTGAGCGCCGTTGAACCAAACCCTTTGGGAGGATTCCCTGGTTTGCTGAGGATAAATTCTGTCGAAACAGATCTGTGCAGCACAGGTAATCGAGATCAACTTCCATGGTCAGCTGAATCATTCGATACCATTATCTGTCTGGGTGTTTTCAATCAGCTTGTTGATCAATCCACTTTTATTGCCGAAATTCATCGCACGCTTTCACCCGGTGGCAAACTGATTATAGCAGACCAATGGTTCCGAAAAGCAGGCCCGATGTTTGCAAGTCTGCTTCAGCCTTATGCCTGCGGAAGTGAATACCGGATATATTCCCCCGCATTGGTAACAAAGCTGTTGAAAAAGTCAGGTTTCGGATTAATCGAAACCCTGCCTGCCGGAGCAACAAATTTCCTGTGTCTGGCCCGTGCAATTAAGTAAGTTGAAATGGAATCTAAATCTGAACCGGAAAACCTTATTGATCCTTATTCACATGAGCCTTTGCTGATGGGTAAGGGATTCTATTATAACCCGGTTTCTGATGATAAGTATTACATCAACAGCGGAATCCCTGTATTTCTGACTGAAAACCAGATGACGGGAGATAACCTGAAATATGCCCGTTTTTACGATAAAATTAGCCGGTTTTACCGTGCGTCCACCTTATTTTATTGCTGGCTGAAAGGCACTTCCGAACGAAAAACCAAGAATCTCTACCTCGACCATCTCGAAATTAAGGAGGGCGATGAGGTACTCGAAGTTGCCGTTGGATCTGCTGATAATATTTTTCATCTGCCTGATTTTGCTTCCTATACCGGTCTCGATATTTCGTTTGGGATGCTCACCATGGCCAAATGGCGGTTAAAACGATGGAAAAGGCAGGCATCACTCATACAGGGCGGAGCAGAGCATCTCCCTTTTCGCGACAATAGTTTTGATTTGGTATTCCATGTTGGTGGAATCAATTTTTTCAACGATAAGCAACGGGCTTTATCCGAAATGATCAGGGTGGCGAAACCGGGCTCTAAGTTGATGGTAGTGGATGAAACCGAGGCTATGCTTGTAAATACATACCAGAAGAATCCGTTTTCANNATTTTCTGCCTTACTTTCCGTAAGCCTAAAGAAGTCGGGCCTCAATAACTACAATTACGCTAATCCGCAATTTCATGAAGCCTGATGCGATTGAAATAAAAATACCCGAAGGACTATTCATCCGACCCGAACTAAGTAATGATTATCAAAGCATTACCGAATTAAATGTGAAAGCATTCGGGCAGCCCGGCGAAGCTAAACTGGTTGAGGATTTACGCCGGAATCCGCAGTTTATCAAAGGCCTTTCGCTGGTAGCCGTGCTGGATGGGAAACTGCTTGGACACATACTTTTTTTTCCAATCATTATCAGAAACACAGACAAGGTTTACCGGTCACTGGCCCTTGCACCAATGGCTGTGTTGCCCGATTATCAGGGCAGGGGAATCGGGAGTGCGCTGGTTATTGCTGGTATTGATGAAGCCAGAGCGGGAAAGTTTGGTTCGGTCATTGTAATGGGCCACCGCGATTATTATCCGCGGTTTGGTTTTAAAAAGGCCTCTCAATATGGCATATTCCCGCCTTTTGTTGTGCCTGATGATGTTTTCTTCGCGTTGGAGCTTCAGCCGGGCGCGCTTGAAAGGGTTAAGGGGATTGTTGAATATCCTTTGGAATTTGCTGAAGTTTGAAACATTGAATTATTAATTTTTTACCGGCAATGCATTGATTTATAAGCCGGACTTTCTAATTTTGAAAAATAAAGACATCTCTAGTCCGGGCCATGGTTTTAAATCCGATTCTTAAGTTTTTCCGCGATCTTGAAGCGTTTAACCATGATCCGGATTTTATCCGTTACCGCGAAAGCAATATCCGCCGCATATTTACGCTGGTTTCGGTAGTTGGAATCGTAGCCCTCATTTTATTTCATCTGGTTGACCTGCTGCTCGACAAGCTCATGGCTGGCCAATTGCTGAGGATCAGGCTTATAGCCGCAGCTGTTTTACTCGTTAACCTGTTGCTTCATTTGTCCACACGTTACCAATACAGGCGAAAGATCTTTGCCAGCATAGGTTTTTATATCGGGATTGCAGCCAGTGCGTTTATTGCACACTATGCCAGCCAGTCTGAAACCCGCTACTGGAGTTCTGCTGCTATCCTGCTGATAACCTGGTTTGCCTTTATTCCTTTCAGGTTTTCGCGGCAGGTGGTGCATGGCTTCTTTTTTCTGGTATTATATTCCGGTGTGCTTTTTCTGATGGGCGGGAAGTCGCTTAACCTGCTTCAGCTGGCCGGAACCAATCTTTTATTACTTGGATTTTTTGGTTTGGGCGTTTTTGTTGCCTTCTCGAAAAATCAGGCTGCAGCTGCTGTATTTTCGTCGCGAAAAGCAGCACGTGTAAGCGATGACCGCTATCGCATTCTTACTGAATATATGCAGGATGTAGTCTGGACACTCGACATGCGCACCTTGAAATTCTCTTTTGTTAGTCCTTCGGTTGAGCGGCTTCGTGGCTTTACTGCCGAAGAGGTGATGCGTATGCCATTCGAGAAATCGTTTACACCGCAAAGTGCCATTAAGGTTAATAAAATGCTCAGCGATGTTATCCGTGAATTCAAAGAGGGAAAAGAAATAACGTCTTTCGCTGTCGGTGAACTGGAACAATACCGTCGCGATGGTTCTACTGT
>DINP01000113.1 GCA_002426025.1 Bacteroidales bacterium UBA5537
ATACCCGACTCAGGGATATTCTCGATATTACCCCTTTTACATATAGAGAAGCCTGTAAAAGAGCACTTGAGCGTATAAATATGGATACGGTTCAATCAAGCTGGACAGATGCCGTTTCGGTGAAAAAGCCAGGAAGCCTGTTTAAGCAGATTGATGTACCTAAGTTTGGAACCCTTTGTGACCATCGTAGCATGAAAATCTCAGGCGACCCGATGAAAGTACTTGACACCATATTCTCAATCGGCGGAGATAAAGGTTGGTATTTCGCTAATTGGGTCTGGAAAATCAGGGGAATGATTGATAAGATGTTTGGTGGTGTGGGACTGCGCAGAGGCAAAAGGAACGCCTCCGATTTAAATCCTGGTGATTCCCTTGATTTTTGGCGTGTTTTGATCGCTGACAGGGAAAATATGCGATTACTGCTTTTTGCAGAGATGAAACTACCAGGTGAGGCATGGCTGGAGTTCAGAATCTGTAAAGTCAAAGACGATTATTTCCTTTTTCAGGATGCGACATTTATGCCCAAAGGACTTAGTGGAAGAATGTATTGGTTTCTTCTACTTCCTTTACATTTGTTGATGTTCCAGAGAATGATTAAAGCAATTGAACGACTTTCAAAACAAACAGGATAATCCCTCAATAAAAAGTAATTTAAAACCAGGATATTAAATATGGAACCCTTGGAATCAATTATTATCCCTGTCAAAGATAACCCATGGGTTCTTTTTACCATGCTGCTTTTTGTATTACTGATCATCTATTTTCTGTACAAACTCTTTTCAGTACTTTTTGAATTTATCCAGGCACAAGGATGCCTTACTGTTGGTCTGATCGCTTTGATAGGTCTGCCAGGCATCGTTGTTCTTAGCCTGATAACAGGGTATACCATAACCTCGTCTATTTTGATTCTTTTCGCTGTAATCGGAGTAGTTACAGGATATATTGCCCTTGACTCAAAAGGGAATGTTGGAAAATTCGGACTTTTTATAATGATTGTTTCTGCAATTACACTGGTTCTGGCTATTCTAACAAAAATTGCAAATTACTTTTAATTGGTGTTTAAGAGTCTGTTTAAACTTTACTTACGAATTCATTAGACCCTTGCCATAGGGCGGTTACAAAGATTCAATGATACAATTGTGCAGAATCCTGAATCAGGGAGACACCTGCAATCTCCAGATTAATAAATTTTTTCAGAGTTTAGCCACTTTCGCCTATTCATATCTTTATATTTAATTATTTAGATGTTTTATATGAAAAGCAATAATTATTGATTACGTTTGGAATAACTAATGTTAACCTAAGTGTAAAATCCAAAAAAAACAACACATGAAAAACTCAATTCGCCTTGCAGTGTTACTGTTTGCAGCCTTTATTTTTGTTACAGTCAACGCTGTTATGGCTCAAAAAGCAGCCGGTCCCTGGACTGTTCCGGCAAAGTACAAAACCATGAAAAGTACGATAAAAGTTACCGATGCATCTGTTAAGACTGTTGGTAAAGAAATGTTTAATAAGCATTGCAAATCATGCCATGGTTCAAAAGGCCTGGGCGATGGTCCTAAATCGGCCAGCTTAAATACCCTTATTCCCTCCTTTGCAGATAAAAAATTTAAAAGTTATTCAGATGGAGAGATGTATTACCAGTCCTTTATTGGCCGCGATGAAATGCCAAATTTCGAAAAGAAGATAACCGATGAAGCCGACAGGTGGGCAGTTGTAAATTACATCAAAAGTTTATAACTAACTGATTATAAATGAAAAAAGCCACGATAATCATGGCTTTTTTCATTTGTATAATGTTCTGGCTAACCATTCATCGAAATCAGGAATTCTTCGTTTGATTGGGTGTATTTCATTTTGTCTTTCAGGAATTCCATTGCTTCCATTGGGTTCATATCGGCCAGGTGATTGCGCAGTACCCAGATGCGTTGCAGTGTTTCCTTATCGAGCAGCAAATCTTCGCGACGTGTACTCGAAGCAACGATATCAATGGCAGGATAAATGCGCTTGTTCGAGAGTTTCCGGTCGAGCTGAAGCTCCATATTTCCGGTTCCTTTAAACTCTTCAAAAATAACTTCATCCATTTTCGAACCGGTATCAATCAGTGCGGTAGCGATAATTGTAAGCGATCCTCCATTTTCAATCTGGCGCGCAGCACCAAAGAAACGTTTTGGCTTCTGCAATGCATTGGCCTCTACCCCACCCGACAGTACTTTGCCGGAAGCAGGAGAAACTGTATTGTAAGCTCTGGCCAAACGGGTGATTGAATCGAGCAGGATAACCACATCGTGGCCACACTCGGTCATGCGTTTTGCCTTTTCAAGTACAATGTTTGCAATCTTCACGTGGCGGTCAGCCGGCTCGTCGAATGTTGATGCTATAACCTCTGCATTTACAGAGCGGGCCATATCAGTAACCTCTTCTGGCCTTTCATCAATCAGCAACACAATAAGGTAAGCCTCGGGATGGTTGGCAGCAATTGCATTGGCAATCTCTTTCAGTAACACCGTTTTACCTGTTTTGGGCTGAGCCACGATCAATCCGCGCTGTCCTTTTCCTATTGGGGCAAAAAGGTCAATAACACGGGTTGACATGTTTGAGCCTTTGTGTCCTGTAAGGTTGAATTTCTTTTCAGGGAATAGCGGGGTGAGATAATCGAACGGAATTCTGTCACGCACCTCATCAGGGGTACGGCCATTGATAAGCTCAACTTTGATCAGCGGAAAATACTTCTCACCCTCTTTCGGCGGTCTGATGGTTCCACGAACGGTATCTCCGGTTTTCAAACCAAACAGCTTGATCTGCGATTGTGAAACATATACATCGTCCGGTGAATTCAGGTAGTGATAGTCAGAAGAACGAAGGAAACCATAGCCGTCGGGCATAATTTCCAGCACACCATCGCTCGAGATAAATCCATCGAACTCCCAGGTGTACTCTTCGCGCTTGCGCTCGGGATAACGTGACTGGCGTGGATTAGGATAATCGCGGCCATAGCGGTCAGATGCCTGCCTGTAAGGCTCAGGCTCAGCGTACCTTTCAACAGGTGGCGGAGGCGGAGGCAAAGGAACTGTAAATTCCGTGACAGGCCCAACCTCAGGGGTTTTGGCCTCACTAACGGGAGGAGTAGTAACCGGAGTTTCATCCTCAACAATAATATCATCAATAATCGGCTCAGAACTCAATCTGATGGCCTCTTCATCAATATGGTCGCTTTTCGAAACCGGAATTTCAACCTTTTTCGGTGCGGGATTGGGTTCGCGCTTAGGACGTCCACGGCGCGGTTTGTCTTTTTTATCAACTGGTTTCTCAGTTGCAGGTTTTTCATTTTTAGCAGGGGTAGCTGCTGCATCGGTTTTCAAATCTGGTTTTGGGGTGGCAGCCAGGTCTTTGGCTGTAGAATTTGTGCCATTGGCAACAGTGGGATTTGAAGAAGCAACAGGAGGTCCTGAAGTTGTTTTGTCAAACTTCTGCCTGGGTTTCTGATGTCGTTCATCGGGAATGCGCTGCCTTTTGTTTTTGTTTTCACGTGCAGCTCTTTCTTTTTCAAGCATCTCCTTCGATGGGTTTAATGCCTGAAAATCGAGAATCTGGTAAACGAGGTCCTGCTTGCCCATTGAATCAAACTTCGGGACTTTTAAACCCTTTGCAATGTCTTTAAGCTCCTCGATGGGTTTGTTGTTAAGCTCAATAATATCGTACATAAAAATGATATTGATTAGTGGTCTTTAAAGAAATAAATTGGAAATAAGTGATTAATAAGCGGGTCCGCTCCCCGGAATGATCCGAATATCCTGAATAACCTAAAGAAGTATTGAGAGAATAATTGAGAGTGGGATTGAATTGTTTTTGAAGCCACAAATATACAACTTATTTTGATTACAATGGGGAAAGTGGAATATTTTTAAACAGGTTAGGAAATGAAATGACTGTATTTATTTCCTTCCTTGAAATGGAGGGAGGTTTTCGCATAGATCAACTATAAAGCTTAATCTTAGCTTTTGTCCGTTTTTAACTTTCTGTACCTTTTGCTTGATGCTTCGGCTGGTCTCGACTCCACTCGACCAACAACGCTCAGCAGAGGTTAAAAGGTTCCCAAAAGTCAAAGCCTTTTGTTTAGTATTACATTGAGTATAGGGTGCGGCCCATAAATAGAAGAGTGCGGACTTCGAGTAAAAAGGTGCGGACCTTCAGTAGAAGGGTGCGGACCACGTGGAAATAGGTGCTGACCTCACTTAATTTTTAAATTTTCCGCCTTTTTGGCTTTCTGTACTTTTTGCTTGATCAAAAAGTACCAAAAAATCAAGGCTGCGTGAAAAAGGCTAAAAACAGGCAGGATTTGAGTAGAAGAAATAAGCCTGCCTGAATGCACAGGCAGACAGGGTTGTTACGGCCCTCGGTCTATTGACTGTTGGGTACTATTTTTCCTGTGTCTTTGCTAGACTTCGCCGCTGGTATTTCTTCGCGCAGGTGCGTTTCTGCCGGTTTTCTTTACGCCTTTTTCACGAGGCCAGCCCTCTTTAAGTGTTATAATTAATATGTGGAAACTTGATTAAGGAGTTAGATAAGGACTACTCGAAAATAAGTGCGGACTTCATGGAAATAAGTGTGGACTTCATGGAAATGGGTGCGGACCTCACGGAAATAGGTGCGGACCACGCGGAAATGAGTGCGGACCTCGCGGAAATAGGTGCGGCCCTCACAGAAAAGGGTGCGGACCACGCGGAAATAGGTGCGGATCTCACGGAAAAGAGTGCGGACCACGTGGAAAAGAGTGCGGACCTCGCGGAAAAGAGTGCGGACCACACGGAAATAGGTGCGGACCTCACGGGAAAGGGTGCGGACCTCACAGAAAAGGGTGCGGACCACAGGGAATTGGCATTTGGATGCGGGGTCGCTATATTTTACTTTTTGTTGCTCTTTTGGCTTTCTGTACCTTTTGCTTTATGCTTCGGCTGGTCTCGACTCCGCTCGACCACCAACGCTCAGCACAGGACAAAAGGTACCCAAAAATCAAGGCTTACTAAAAATGACTAAAAACAAGATACCGGGCTAGATAGAACCACTGAAGATTTGCAATACAGAATTAATTGTCTGTGTTTTATGGGTGGGAAGATATTTTGATGGAAGACTTTTGTAGTTATTATTTTATCTGTAACACAATTTATTTTTCAGAATGGTGTTATTGGTTTTGAGGACTATTTGTTACTTTTGCTGTAAATCTATGTTCTTTATTTTTGTGATAGGTGTATTATACAATTTTATGCCATCGTTTCCCACCTTTTTGCAGGTTTGATACTGCGATTTATGCGATGGTAAGGGATATTAAATTGATTGCTACACACACATTTTTTATTTAAATAGGTGCATTCGTGCACACGGTTAGCATATTGGTCAGTGCTATGTGATGTTGTATTTAGGAGAGATTAGGCCTGCAATAAACCGTACAGTTTCTTTTTGTTATGTCTGCTGTTGTGAGACAGTATGATGCATGAGTTGTTTCGTGCCGAGATTTTACAAGCCGTTGGTGAGATACTTACGGTTGCGAATGATGGCTGGTTGTGAATCATCGTAGATGAGATTATAGTTTCTAACCAATTTAATGTTTAACAAAAAAATGAGTGTATGAAAACACGAGAAATGAATGTTATTGTGATGGCCGAAGCCGTTGTTGAGGTACAGGACAGGAATGCCGACAAACTGGCATTGGTACCTAAGGGCCTTGTGCTGAATGATGAACTGAAGAACCTTATTGCGTTGCATCATCAAAAAAACCAACAACTTGTTCTTGAGAAGCAATATGCTGCACAGAAGCAGGCCAAGCGGCTGTTGCTGGAAACCGGTGCCAATGAGATTATTAACCAGATGTTGCTATACGCGGGTATGGAAAATAAACCTGAATTAAAAGCACAGGTTGATTTGTGTTATTCGGACCTGCATAAAGCAGGCGGTGATAAACTTATTGATATTTCGACCGAGCTGAAAGACCTGGCTAATGAAGTTGGAGATGACTTGATTCCCTATCGTGGACAGGCGATTACTCCTGATGAGCTTAAGGACAGAATTATTGATTATACTAAGCTGCTTTCGGCACCACGCATGGATATTGCCAGCCGTTCGGCAATTAATAAGGAGCTGAAGGAGAATGTGGCAAATGTGCGCGAACTGCTTAATGAAAAGATGGATGTAGCTATGAACCTGATTAAGAATACCGAACAGGAGTATTTTAATGCATACATTACTGCCCGCGTAATTGTTGACAGACGTGGTAAAAGGAATGAAAAAGAGGTTGAACCCAACTCCGCCACCGGGATGATTTTTGGTAATATTACCGATTCGGAAACGGGCGAGGGCTTGCAGAATGTAATTGTGGAACTTGAAGGGGTTGAAGAGGCTACCACTACCGATGAAAACGGTGATTATTTCTTTGATGAGGTTGCACCGGGCATTCATACTGTTACCTGCATATTGGATACTTACCAAAGCCTTGAACTGGAAGATATTTCGGTTGTAGCCGGTGAGGAAACCGAAGCCAATGGAGTGATGGTGAAAGTGTAAGGTGGATAATAATGTAGATTGACAGCCCGGTGATGCCGGGCTGTTTTTTTGCGGTTTATGTTTTGAAGGTTAGATGCAATTGAAGTTTTTATAAGATGGTAAGCTTAAGAGTAAATAATAAATAATGGGCATGAGGATATTTAAAAACTTATTATATTAGCAGTGGATTTGGGATAACGAAGAGCATTTACATTGTAATAAACTAGGATGAATTATTGGCTTTCAACGTTATTACAATTGATATAACACGTCATTAAACAACACATTGCAAATGAAGATTTCCAAAGAATATTTTTATTTTGAATTCCATTAAAAGAACAACTTATGCGAAACAAATTCATTATTGACAGAGAAATCAACCTGAATGATAGTGATTTTCTGAAAACAAAAATTTACGCTAATAACCTTACTAAGATTATTAATAAATCAGAACCAAATAATGTTTTCACTATAGGGCTTTTTGGTAATTGGGGAACAGGCAAATCTTCAATTATTAAAACCTCTCAACAAGATTTTGATGAGAAGAGAATCAAATTTATAACGTACGATGCATGGCAGTATGTAAATGATTCATTCAGAAGGATGTTTTTACGAAAATTGAGGGAAGAATTGAGATATGAAGAAACTGATTTGATGAAGAAATTTTATGAAAATGAATCGACTGTTGTTGGAAATAAGTATCAGTTATCTTCAACACGACTTGTTGTTATAATAAGTGCTTTGATTCTTCTTGTGGCAATTTTAAATTTTTTCCCAGTGAAAATCGAGTATAAATTCCCTTTATATGCGATATTTACTTTATTAGGATTGCTGATTTCAATTATTTCTGGAGCATTTCACCAATTGAAAATATCTGTTACCAAACCTCATTTGTTTGCCCCAGAACAATTTGAGGAATGTTTTAAAGAGATCGTTTCAAATTCTTTATCAAAAAAAAATAAAGCTCTCAAATGGGTAATAGGCGATAAATCAATTCAAAATCTTGAAAAGCTAATTATTGTCATAGATAATATAGACAGATGTAGCAACGATATTGCCTATAATCTTCTCACTGATATTAAGACTTTCTTAAGTTCAGAACCTTACAGTATGGTGTTTGTAATCCCAGTGGACGACGAAGCTCTAAAAAATCACATTATAAATAATAGCAAAACTGGAAATGATTACAATCAAGAAAAAGAAGAATTTTTGCGTAAGTTTTTCAATGTTACAATCAGAATTAAACCATACGGTGAAACAGATATGTATTCTTTCGCTAAGAAGATATGTGAAAAAGCGGGACTAAACTTTAAACCTGAAACACTCAATGTAGCTTCTAAAGAATATGCTAAAAATCCACGCAGAATAATTCAATTATTCAATAATTTATTAGCAGAGATGAATTATTATAGCTCGGATTTTGCTCAGAAGAATGAAACATTAATTTGTTGCGTTCTAATCATAAGGGAAGAATATCCAAAATATTATCGTGAAATAATCAATTCTCCTAAAATAATAAACGAAATAAATACAGCGGATGAAGAAAATGTAAAACGGTTCATTCGTATAACACAAACTGCACTAGGAAAGGTTGCAATATCTGATTTAAGTGAAGTTTTGACAAATTCATACCACCAATTTGATCATATTGCTGTAGATTTAAAAGATGCAATTGAAACTTTTGATATTGAAAAAGTATCGAATTCATGGGAGACCGAACAAGAAAATATTGAAAATTATATCAATGATAGATTAGATAATTCAATTAAGAATAGTTTTATTGAAACAGACTTAGTTGCATATTTTGATTTGTTAGCCCAAATCAACAATATCCATAAATTGGAAACACATTTTGCAAAGAGAATAGATGAAAAAATCAGACCCTTTCTTTCTACCATTGTTTCAAAAACGAAAAACCATGAATATCTATGTAAATATGCCTCTTTAAGAGAAGAACAAAAGGATAATTCTATAAAAATAGAATTAGTTGAAGGATGTAAGAATCCAGAAAAACAAGATAAAGGCTTGCCCTGGAAACTCCTTTTTAATGCGGTTTTAAAAATATTTAGAGATAAATATACGTCTATTTCTTTATCTACAACTTATACAATTCATCATGATATTGTTGATTCTTTCGATTTTTCTGATGAGCAATTTGAATACTTACTATCAGAACAATATTTGCAACAAAGAATTTCAGACCTACCTACTGAAGATTCCTCTGGGGAAATTCTATTAGATACTGAAACTGAAGAGTATAAAAAGGTAAAAAGGATATTAGAAAACAAGACAAATGTTACTGAAAATACGTTTGGACACTTTTTTGCAGAAGTATTAGGAGATAATAGTGATGAGTCAAGAATGAGAGGAAAAACTATAGATGTAATCGCTAAAATATTGGATTTTACAAATCCAATATTAAATCTAATACCTGATAAAAAATTAACAACACAACCTCAGGCTCTCTATAGTTTGATTGTTAGCGATAGAAATATGCCGGATCCGGATTATCCTACACAGACACAATATGATAGTAAAGCTAATTTTATAGATGAATGTATAGAGTCCGATAAATATATTACAGAAATAATTGATTTTGTGATAAATATATACCGGATTAGCAATAATGCCACAGATGTAAAAATCGAAATAGACAAATTACTACAAAAAAGATATCTTAATAGAGAATTTTTACAACTTATTGATAAAGGATTTTCACTAAAACCTCATCTTGATTCAATATTTGATGATCAGGATGTTTATGAGAATGAAATTGTCGATAATTATAGATTGAATGTTTTAAAGCATTGTTTTGGTCTAGTAGATAAAAAAGGAAGACATTTTATTACGGAGGAAAAAGCAAAGTCAAAGCTTAATAGTTTATTATCCTTTGCTCAAACTAATACTTCAAACGAAGTTTTTTCTTTGCTTGAAACACTTCTTTTGCAAGAAAGGTATAAGAAAATTCTTACTGGTTTAATTATAGAAAATGACAGTGCTTTTATAAATAGTTTACCTTCAATTTTTCTAAAGTTAGCCATTAGTTCATTTAATAAAGTCAATTACAGAGATTATGCGAATAATTTCGAATTTCTGGCCGTAATAATGCAGAATGGAAACAATTCTCAAAAGGGATATATTGTGAAAATCCTAACTGATAAAATAGATAGTAGTCAGGATATTGAACAAGTTTTTAACTTAATTGATTCAATGGAAGATATTTCATCTATTGATAGATCGGGATTATTATATAGTCATTTGGACAATTATCAACAACAAAATAAAGAAAATCTGAGTAAGGATGATATTGATAGGATTGATCGTCTAAAGTTGAAAATGAAATAAAAATTAGAGCAATGTGGCAATCGAGTTTTTATGGATTGAAGCCTTAGGATATTATTCTTAAGAGGGGACAAGTTAAAATGACCGTTTGGAATATTTAAAAACTTATTATATTAGCTGTGGAATTTGGAAGACTCACATAAATTTAAAAAGAAATCTAAAAGTCAGTAACACACGCATTATACGCATAATCGTAGCTGTTATTGAAAGAATATAACATGGCAGTTACAATACCAGATAAAAACGACAAATATGTTATTGCTCTAATTGAAAAAATTGGAGTAAAAAATGACCCAATTCTACTAAATGTAGTACCTGAAGATAATTCAAAAGCACTCGATTGTTTTCCAACTGTTCGAAGAAAGATAGCAGAATCAGGTGGCAAAATGATTTTGGGGTGGCAATTTTGGAAAACAACAAATCTAATTGAAGCGGAATTTCATGCTGTATGGGAATCACCTGAAAAAGAATTACTCGACATAAGTCCAAAATCAATTTCTGAGATTCATCATTCATTATTTTTAATTGATGAAAATCTTGTGTATGATGAAAAACAAAAGGACAATTATAGAATTAATACTACTACAAATAAATTAGTTGATGACTTCATTGCTATTTGTGAAGCTATTTTCAAATTTGAAAACAAAGGAGAAAAAGCCTATCAATATCCTCTCCAATTGAATGAACTTGAAAGTGCAAAATATAGAAAGTTGAAGTCGATTAAAAAATTATATCAAGAAATGACAAATTACGGTTTTGGCAAAAATTCCCCGTGTTTATGCAAAAGTGGAAAGAAATTTAAAAATTGCCATGGACGTGATTTGCGAAAAAATCTATCACTACTAACTTAAAAAATATAGTTTATGAAAGGACATTACAACAAAAATTCAAAACTTGACTTTGGAATGTACAAAGATTATGAACTTGGGATTGTATATGTGTTTGACCCATCATATATAGACTGGTGCATCAATAATATTGATAATTTTTTCATAACTGATTTGGATGAATTGAAGAAATACGGTGTTATAAATGAGAAAATAGATACCCAGTATAGAATGATAGGCGATCCAAGCCTAATACCAAACATTGATCTTTTTGATACTTTCCAATTGTTAATTGATAATTTTGATTTAGGTGACAAAAGGTATAAATTTTCGGATGAAACACTTCGAGTGAATGATGAAAAATTATTTGGCCGACAACAAATAGACCTGCTATCAGATAAAGATATTGATGATGACAATGTTGGTGGCAGATTTCACAGAGATTATGAAGAATATGAAGATTCCGAATACTACGATGGTGACTATGATCAAGAGAATAGTATCACTGATACTGGATGTGGGGAAGGGTATTCTTGTAGTGAGTGTACAAATGGTGGTTGTCCTGCACACCCCTTAAACTGAATGCCTTTCAATAGATATAATAAGGAGAAACCTTATTCAAACTTAATTTTTTTAATAAATAAAAGCATAATAAAGTGTTCATAAATGCTTATAACCACAGATAAGCCCTCAAATATTAACAACTACAACGTTTTAACATTCCCTATTAACATAAGCACAAAAAGCCAACGAAAATTCAATCTATTTTTTCTGTATGTTTCTATGGCTGTTTCCAAAAAAATCACGTAGGTTTGCCTCTTAAAATCAATAACATCTTTATTATGAAACATACTGCATTTAGCGCGTTGCACGAAGCATTTGGCGCTAAAATGGTTGAATTTGCCGGTTTCTATATGCCGGTTCAGTACGAGGGATTAAACGCTGAGCACGAAACTGTTCGCAAAGCCCTTGGGGTATTCGATGTATCGCACATGGGCGAGTTTTGGGTAAAAGGCCCGAAAGCACTTGAGCTGGTTCAGTGGGTTACCTCCAACGATGCATCTAAACTTACCGATGGGAAGGTTCAGTATAGCTGCTTCCCGAACGATAAAGGCGGAATTGTTGATGATTTGCTGGTTTACCGCATTGATGCAGAGACTTATCTGCTGGTTGTGAATGCCTCAAACATTGATAAGGACTGGGCATGGGTCAACAGCCAGAATAAGATAGGAGCTACACTGTATAATGCTTCTGACGAAATTTCGCAACTTGCCATTCAGGGACCGCTGGCGCTGAAAGCCATGCAGAAGCTGACCGATACCACCATTACCGATATGGAGTATTACACTTTTAAGAAACTGACTTTTGCAGGTATAAAGGATGTTATTTTATCAACAACCGGATATACCGGAGCAGGTGGCTGCGAAATTTATTTTGCCAACGCCGATGCCCCAAAAATATGGAAAGCAGTTTTTGAAGCTGGTGCTGAATATGGCATAAAGCCAATTGGATTGGGAGCGCGTGACACCCTTCGCCTCGAAATGGGTTTCTGCCTTTACGGAAACGACATCAACGATACCACCTCTCCTATTGAAGCCGGCCTTGGCTGGATAACAAAATTTACCGANNGGAATTCCCCGTCAACATTATGCCATTTTAGATGCAGCGGGTAATGAAATCGGAGAAGTTACCTCTGGTACACAGTCCCCTTCGATGAAAATTGCCATTGGCATGGGTTATGTTCCCACAGCAATGGCCAAACCTGAGACAGAAATTTTTATCAAAATCCGCGATAAAGCTTTGAAAGCCAAAGTTGTAAAGTTTCCTTTTTACAAAGGCTAAGCTGAAACAAGTTTATACTGAATGATGGAAATTTGGTTTCAATTTTCCATCATTCTTTTTATTGAAACCTGCCAGCATGTCAAAAACTATTGAAATAAGTTTATCACCAGCGCTGTTTCCATTCAGAACAACTACAGGTAAGCATACTACCGTGGTGATTGATGTGTTGCGGTTTACAACTTCGGTATGCGCGGCTTTCGATAATGGTGTGAAAGCAGTAATTCCGGTAGCTTCGCTCGAAGCCGCAAAAGCTTATAAACAAAATGGCTATCTTATTGCAGCAGAGCGCGATGGACAAAAGCTTGATTTTGCCGACCTGGGCAATTCTGCTTTTGATTATATGAACCCCGGCGTAAATGGCAAAACTATCGCCTACTCAACCACCAACGGCACACAGGCAGTGCTTATGGCCGCTGATGGTTCACTGGTTGCCATCGGTGCATTTACCAACCTGAAAATACTTACTAAATGGCTGATTCAACAGGAAACAGACATTTTGATACTCTGCTCGGGATGGAAAAACCTGCCCAGCATCGAAGATACACTGTGCGCCGGGGCCTTGGCGACCCTCCTAACAGAATCCGGAAATTTTACAATCAGTTGCGATGCCGCACTTTCTGCCATGGATTTATGGAATCTGGCCGAAAACAATCTTGCCGCATTTATCGAAAAATCATCGCATCGTAACCGCCTGCGCGATCTGGGGGTTGATGATGTTATCCCATACAGCCTTCAAATAGGCATTTCTGATTCTGTTCCGGTTTATGAACATGGGAAAATAACCAACCGGGCATCCAAAATCGCCAATGACTAAATTTAATTTTGTTAGCCTGGAACACAGGTATTGAACCATAACTACCAATAATTAAAGCATGAAAAAATTCATCATCCTCATCAGTTTAATTATGAGCATCGCAATTACATCCTGCAAACAGGAATCAAAAACAGAAAACAGTAATCAGGATTTTAAATTCCTGCTCGAACAATTTGCCGATCTGAAAATAATGCGCTATCAGGTTCCGGGCTTCGATTCACTATCGCTTCAGCAAAAAGAACTGGTTTATTATCTCAGTCAGGCAGCCATTGCAGGGCGCGATATTTTGTTCGATCAGAATTACAAGTACAACCTTGCTATTCGTCGTACACTCGAAAATATTGTTGAGAATTATAAAGGCGACCGCAATTCTACCGATTTTCAGAGCTTTATGGTTTATACCAAACGGGTATGGTTCAGCAACGGCATCCATCATCATTATTCAAAAGACAAATTTTTTCCTGAAATCAGCGAAGGATACTTTTCACAACTGGTCAGAGAAACGGATGCAGCAAAATTCCCTGTGCGCGAAGGACAGGATCTCGAGGCGTTTATCGCTGAAATTATACCGGTTATTTTTGATCCTCAGATTGCGCCGAAAGCGGTAAGCCAGGAATCTGGCAAGGACCTTTTGCTGAATTCTGCCTGTAATTTTTACGAAGGCGTGACCGAAAAGGAAGCAGAAGACTATTACATGAACCTGAAAAAACAAGCTATTCTATCGGGTGCCGACACATTGGTTTCTTTTGGGCTAAACAGCAAGCTGGTTAAGAAAAACGGAAGAATCAGCGAGGAAGTTTACAAGCTTGGCGGCCTCTATTCTGCTGCCATTGAGCAAATTGTATTCTGGCTCGGTAAAGCTTCGGCAGTTGCTGAAAATCCACATCAGAAAGAAGTGATCGAATCGCTTATCCGCTATTATCAAACCGGCGACCTTAAGGTTTGGGACGAATATAATGTACTGTGGGTAAAGGATTTAAAATCAGATGTTGATTTTGTGAATGGCTTTATCGAAAATTACGGTGATCCGATGGGGTTGAAAGCTACCTGGGAAAGCCTGGTAAATTTTAAAGATAATGAAGCGACCAAGAGGGCGGAGATTATCAGTGCAAACGCTCAATGGTTCGAGGATAATTCACCGGTTGACCCGAAATTTAAGAAAGCAAAGGTTAAGGGTGTATCAGCTAAAGTAATTACCGCAGCCCAGCTTGGTGGTGATTGTTATCCATCAACTCCGATTGGAATTAACCTTCCGAATGCTGATTGGATCCGAAAAGAGCATGGTTCAAAATCGGTTACTATTGAGAACATTACCTACGCGTATGATCAGGCTTCACTCGGAAATGGCATGCTTGAAGAGTTTGCTGCTTCGCCCGAAGAAATTGAGCTGGCTAAAAAATATGGTAGCCTGGCCAGCAATCTGCATACTGATTTGCACGAATGCCTTGGCCATGGCTCAGGCCAATTGCTTCCGGGCACTCACGGTGATGAGTTGAAAAACTATGGTTCACCGCTCGAAGAAGCCCGCGCAGACCTGTTCGCGCTGTATTACATGGGCGATCCGAAAATGATGGAAATAGGGTTGTTCGACAACGATGGCGTTTATAAGGCAGAATACAACAGCTATATCCGCAATGGCTTGATAACGCAGCTGACCCGTATTCAGCCCGGCAAAACCATTGAGCAGGCACACATGAGAAACCGGCAATTGATTGCAGCGTGGTGTTATGAAAATGGGAAAGACAAAAATGTGATTGAGTTATTCGAAAAAGAAGGCAAGACTTTTGTCAAAGTAAACGACTATGTAGCTCTTCGAGAACTTTTCGGACAACTACTTGCTGAAATTCAGCGCATTAAATCGGAAGGCGATTTTAATGCAGGTCAGAACCTGGTTGAGAAGTATGGGGTAAAAGTTGATGAGAAACTTCATGCCGAAGTGCTTGAGCGTTTTTTAAAACTGAACATTGCTCCTTACGGTGGTTTTATCAATCCTGTTTTTGTTCCTGAAATGGAAGATGAGAAGATTGTAAATGTGCGTGTTGAGTATCCAGATGATTATACAAAGCAGATGCTCGATTACTCGAAAAACCATTCATTTTTGCCAACCTACAACTAAACTATAAACGTGAGAAAACAACTGCTTTTGCTTTCCGGAATTCTTCTAATCTTAACAAGCAACCTTTTTGCACAAACAGAGGTTGACGAACGAGCCATGATTGATTTCCGCCAAGGACTTGGCTTCAATGCGCCCGATAGTACATTCGGAATCAATATCAGGATGCGAATGCAAAACCGCATGGCTTTCAATTTTGATGATGAATTAAATCTGGATGATATTGAAGCGAGGGTAAGCAGGCTCAGGCTAAGGTTCGACGGCTATATCCTTAGCCGGAAACTGAGCTATTATGTGCAACTTTCCTTCTCGCGTGGTGATCAGGATTGGGAAAACACTCATGTTCCGAATATTGTGCGTGATGCTATGGTGTATTATCACTTCAACCCAAAGTTTTATCTCGGTTTCGGACAGGGAAAATTGCCCAGCAACCGTCAGCGCATTACATCAAGTGGTCAGCAGCAATTTTATGACCGCTCAAATGTTAATTCAAATTTCACGCTTGACCGTGACTTTGGATTGTTTGCCTATTATTCAGATAAGGTTGGTGGGTTAAACTACAACGTTAAAGCAGCAGTTTCAACAGGAGATGGGCGCAACCAGCTTAAAACCGATAATGGATTGGCCTACACAGCCCGTGCTGAGCTTTTGCCACTCGGAAAATTCAAAAAGAACGGGGA
>DINP01000025.1:0-14519 GCA_002426025.1 Bacteroidales bacterium UBA5537
CCCCATCACTCCCTCACCTTCTGAAAGCTCAGCACAAAACGAACACCACATAACCCGCTAACGCTCCCTCGCTTTTTTTAGAACACTGATAACACTGATTTAAACGGATTATCGCGGATTATCTATTTGAACCCCTGAATGCAATGTGCCGTCGCTCTTTCGCCTTTTTTTTCGCTCCCTCTCCATTTTTTACGTAACTTTATTTCGGCTTAACTACTAAGAAATTATGAGTTCACACCCTTCTAATAATAACCTGGCAAAATCCTTCCGGGCCGCTTTTCTTGGAATAATCCTGGTGATAAAAAATGAAAGAAACATCAGAATACAATTTTTAATCGCTATACTGGCGATTGCTGCCGGAATATTGTTTAAAATTTCTCCTGTTAAATGGATGATTGTTTTGCTTCTTTTTGCAGTTGTTATAAGCGCAGAAATATTTAATAGTGCTCTAGAAAAACTAGCTGACATGATAGAACCCAATGTTAATATGACAATCAGAGATATAAAAGATATTGCTGCAGGGGCTGTATTATGGTCCGCTATGGTGGCTGTTATCGTTGGATTGATTATTTTTGTGCCTGAAATACTTGAATTTATTGAATAAAAACAAATTTTCGGAAATTAATGGGTAAGCAAAATATACTGATTGCAGATAGCGGATCAACAAAAACTGATTGGTGTCTGATTGACGAAGATGGCAATCAAAAGGAAATCCAAACCATTGGTATCAACCCTTATCTGATGAATGCTGAAACTATAAAGGATGTTCTTGACAAAGAACTATATCCGTTCATCAATCCTGAAAATGTTAAAAAAATCTTCTATTATGGTGCTGGTTGCTCTACTGAAAGAAAATGCCAGACAATTGACAGCGTGCTTCAGGATTTTTTTCCAGAGGCCAAAATAGAAGTACAACACGATCTGCTTGGAGCAGCAAGAGCTTTGTGCGGAAATGAACCAGGTATTGCCTGTATTTTGGGAACAGGATCAAATTCATGCCTCTATGACGGAAAAAATATAATCGAAAATGTTGATTCACTGGGTTATCTTTTTGGTGATGAAGGTAGTGGAGCACATATGGGAAAGCAGTTGATTATTGACTATTTCCATGGTATCATCCCTGAAGATATTGTGCTGAGATTTAAAAATAAATTCAATCCTTCGGTTGAATCCATCCTCGATGCTGTGTATAATCAACCCAGACCAAGCAGGTTTCTTGCCTCTTTCAGCCCTTTTATTCTTGAGAATATCAATGAACCTTATATTAAAAATATGGTTACAAATTGCTTCGATGAATTTTTCAAACTCACCGTTAGCAAATACTATAACTACAAATCTGTTAAAGTGAATTTTGTTGGTTCTGTAGCTTACTATTTTCATGATACACTTCAGGCATCTGCTGAGAAAGCAGGAATTACAACTAACAAATTCTACCGCTCAGCCATTGAAGGATTGATTGATTATCATAAAAATTAACATATTGGCTATGAAAACCTCGTTCAGAATATTTGCTGTATTCTTATTGATTTCAGGGAGCTTCAACACCCGCGCACAGGTAAGTCCAAAGGCAAACACTCTTGATACTTACTTTTTAGAGGCACTTTCCAAATGGGAAGTCCCTGGAATGGCGGTTGCTATTATCAGAAATGATACCATCGAACTGCTGAAAGGGTATGGAGTCAGAGAAATCGGGAACCCAGGTAAAGTTGATGAAAACACGCTGTTTGCAGTAGCCTCCAACACAAAATCATTTACAGCCACCGCCATTAGTATGTTGATTGATGAAGGAAAACTAAAACTTGATGATAAGGTTGTAGACTATCTGCCCTGGTTCAGGCTTTATGACCCTTATGTTACCCTCAATATGACTATCAGGGATTTGCTATGCCATCGATCAGGACTTGAAACATTTAGCGGTGATCTTATCTGGTATGGTAGCTCCTATTCAAGAGATGAGATAATTCAGCGAGCATCCTTCCTGAAACCAAATTATGGGTTCAGGGCTAATTATGGATACTCAAATATTATGTATCTGACTGCAGGACAAATTATAGCCAAAGTAAGCGGCATGTCATGGGATGAATTTATTTCAAGTCGTATTCTCACTCCACTTGGCATGAATCATACCAATACCAGCATCACCAAACTGGATATGAAAGGCAATACTGCCATGCCTCACAATGATGTTGATGATAATGTAATTGCCATTCAATACCTTAACTGGGATAATATTGGACCAGCCGGTTCTATCAACAGTTCGGCTGCTGATATGATCAAATGGATAGAATTTCAATTGAAAAAAGGAAAATTGAACGATCAGGTTCTAGTCAGTGAGAAATCTCTCCGTGAGCAATGGTCTCCTCAAACAATCCAAAAAGTATCAGCCTTTTCAGAAAAACTATGGCCATCAACTCATTTCAAAACCTATGGCTTGGGCTGGGGAATGATGGATTATCATGGAAAAAAAGTTATTTCCCACTCAGGTGGATACGATGGAATGATCTCATTCTCTGCATTTGTTCCAGAGGCAAACCTTGGATTTGTAATTCTGACCAACAAAAACTCAAGCTTGTATTATCCGTTATCCTATAAAATACTTGACACCTATCTGTCAAATGACACTATAGATTGGAGCAGTAAGTTTTTTGATTTGATTNNATAAATATGTGGGTTCTTATATCAGTTTAATTTATGGTGAAGCAAAGGTTGAACTTGTTAACGACAAACTCTATCTGAAGTTCTTACCTACACCAATCTTCCATAGCCCATTGGAACATTGGCAATACAACACTTTTACTATAAAGTTTCCCGATGTTCCGGCTTTGCCCGAAGGGAAAGTATCATTTATTCTGGGACCTGATTCGGATGTAGAAAAAATGTTGATTGATGTTCCGAATCCTGATTTTGATTTTACAGAGCTTGATTTTATTCGCCAGAAGTAGGTGTTGAATCAGAGGTCTTTGCCTTTTTCTCAAGCTTAAGCTGCTCCTCGCTCTTAAACGTAAGTGATTCAGAATTAATGCAATACCGTAATCCTGTTGGAGGTGGACCATCATTAAAAACATGGCCAAGATGACCACCGCATCGTGAACAGACTACCTCAGTCCTCACCATCCCAAATGTAAAGTCCTTGTTTTTAGTAATATGCTTCTCTGCTGAAGGAATGCTAAAACTTGGCCATCCACATCCTGCATCAAATTTCGAATCCGATTTAAACAACTCAAGCCCGCAGGCGGCACAAAAATAAGCCCCTTTAACAAAATGTTGGTCATACAAACCAGTGTGAGGCCTTTCTGTTCCCTTTTTTCGCATAATATTGTATTGTTCGGGAGTNNTTTGTTTCCTTTATTGTATCTGATTTTGTTTTGAAACATGTCTTATTCAGACCAATATCATGAAAGTGAAAACAAGTTTATCAGGATTTTTATACATTTACATAATTATCTTACGGGTTAAAATGAAACCATTCAAATGAAATCACCAAAAATTTTGCTTTTCTTTCTCATTACGCTCTCGATGCTTTTCGCTGCATGTTCTAATAACTCAGGAAATTTGCAGTCTATCGCCAAATTAAACTGGTTGCTGGGAAGCAGAATCGATACGGCCAATAATTTTTATGAATCATGGGAAAATTCCGGCGATTCGATGCTAATCGGAACTGCTTATCAGATTGAAAATCTGGATACGATTTTTGGAGAATCCATTTCCATTCATAAGAATAACAACAAATGGGAATATTCTGTAGTTTTTGATTCAGTAAAAACAGTGTTTACACTGGAAAACAATCCCGGAGACAGCCTGGTATTTGAAAATATTTCAAATGAATTTCCAAAAAGAATTATCTACCTGAAGAAAAATGATGGTTCGATCGGAGTAATACTTGAAAACCCCAACGAATCAGATAATAGAGTCAATTTCAACTTCACTCCTTTAAAATAGAACCAATGGATTGGATATGGATCACGCTTGGAATTATATTGACTATTGCCGGAATTGCAGGCTGCATTTTACCATTTATTCCTGGTCCGCCGCTAAGCTATGTCGCACTTTTAACACTACTTGCCATTGATGAAAATACATTTACAGCCCGGTTTCTGGTTATCTGGCTGATTGTTGCAATCGGGGTTACACTACTTGATTATTATGTGCCGGTTTGGGGCACCAAAAAGTTCGGAGGTAGCCGAAAGGGTGTATGGGGAGCTACCATTGGCCTGGTAATAGGGATTTTCTTCTTCCCTCCTTTCGGGTTAATTGCCGGACCATTTTTCGGTGCGTTTGTTGGCGAACTGATAGAAGGTAAGGACACCCAGGCTGCTCTAAGGTCTGGATTCGGTTCTTTTATAGGCTTCGTAGCCGGAACAGTAATGAAACTAACCGTTTCAATTATTATGGCCTTCTATTTCTTTAAAGCCATTCTTTGATTTTCTATGTTCAGGAAACTTAGTACCTGATATCTTCAGGATATTCAACTTCCTCCAAAAACAAACCATTTGCGGGTACCGACATTCCAGCATCAGACCGGGTTCCATTCTCAATCAGGTTTCTGAGTGAATCGATATCTAGATTTCCTTTTCCGACTTCAATCATTGTCCCTACAATTGCCCGGACCATATTTCGCAGAAAACGATTGGCTTTAACATGATAGATTAGCAAATAATTTTTCTGTTCAATGCAGGATTCAAAAATTTTACAATCGTTTGTTGAGTTTTGGGTCCCTGTTTTACTGAAACAGGTAAAATCTTTATACTCCTTCAGAATTCCTGCCGCTGATTGCATCATTTCAATATCTAAACGGGAAGTGTATATCCAGGAGAGATCAGAAGAAAAAGGATCTTTACGTTGCGAAATATAATAGCGGTATGTCCTCGAAATAGCAGAGAAACGGGCATGAATGTCAGGTTTCACTCTGAATATATCAATCACAAGTATTGAAACAGGCAGAAATCGGTTTAGTTTGAATGCAAGTTGAAATAGTTCGTCTTTATCCAATCGATAATCTATTTCAAAATGCGCGTAAAAATTTCTTGCGTGCACACCGGTATCTGTCCTGCCAGCCCCCGTTAAAAGAACAGGATTCCCCATGAGTATTGACACAGCATTCTGAAGTTCCTGCTGAACGGTATGTGCATTCGGCTGAAGTTGCCAGCCATGGAACCCTGCCCCATTATAGGAAAGATGAATAAAATACCTGTAATTCTCCATTGTTTGTCAAAAATACTAAAATCTGTAAATACGGCTCTAATTCCGTCTCTTTGAATATGCCAGTAAACCTGTGTTTAGAATAGATATAAATTAGGCTTAAAACTTAAAAAAAATATCGTATTGTTAATTCATTCACAAAAGAATCTCTATTTTTGACCCTGAATTGTTAATTGATTCACAAGTCACACTCAAATTATCAATAAATCAGTATTTTACATTAAAAAATTGGAGGATTTCAATGTCAACAACAGAAGCATTAGTTAAAGAGCTTGTTGAAAAGAACGGAAAAACCCGGAACAGCCTTATGCCTGTTTTACAGGGTATTGTTCAGAATGAGCGTTACCTTTCTGAAGAAGCACTCTTAAGTGTTGCCCGAGAGCTTGATCTTTCAGCAGCCGACGTTTACGGAACAGCTTCATTTTACACCTTTCTTGACACCGTACCCCGCGGAAAAAACATCATCAGGGTATGCAAGACAATTACCTGCCATATGAAAGGTAAAGATGAAATTGTGAATTCTTTGTGTAACGCCTTAAAAATTAAGGTTGGTGAAACTACCCATGATAATAAGTTCACACTACTTACAGCGAATTGCCTGGGTTGGTGCCATAAGGGGCCGGTTATGCTTATCAACGATGAAGTCTATCCTGACCTCACGCCTCAAAAAGCCCTCGAAATCATCGAAGAGTATGCAAAAGTAGCTCAATAGGCTAATCAATGGTCACAAATAAAAACATTAACTCAAATGGAAAAGACGCTTAAAAAAGTTGATATAATTTTCGAAATTGATGATAAGCAATCACCACTTTCGATTCTGGAAAAAACCATTAAACGATCACCCGATGAAATAATCCTTGACCTTATCGACAGTGGATTAAAAGGTCGCGGCGGAGCTGGTTTCCCAACAGGACTCAAATGGAAGTTTGCCCGCAATGAGGATAGTGAAACCAAATATATTATCTGCAACGCTGATGAAGGCGAACCAGGCACTTTTAAAGATAGGGAGATTATTGACAGGGTTCCTGATAAGATTTTAACCGGAATGGCAATTTGCGGCTATGTTGTAGGTGCCAAAGAAGGATTTATTTATCTGAGGGGCGAGTATAATTTTCTGTTGAAAAATTTACAGAAGAGGGTTGATGATTACAACCTTGGCATGAAGAAACTCAATTTCGATTTCACGATTGCAATCAAATCGGGAAGCGGCGCTTATGTATGTGGTGAAGAAAGTGCATTGTTTGAATCAATGGAAGGCAAACGCGGAGAGCCACGCAATAAACCTCCCTACCCTACTGTAGCAGGATATAACAGCAAGCCAACCGTTATCAACAATGTTGAAACTCTGGTTTACACCTCAATGATTTGTCGCATGGGCCCTGAGCAGTTCAAAGCATTGGGCACCAGCGATTCAAGAGGATCAAAAGTATTTTCGGTTTCAGGCGACACCCCTATTTCAGGTATTTACGAACTGGAGTTAGGCATGCCACTCAACGATTTTGTGAATGAATTTGGCGATGGAGATACCAAGGCTGTTCAGGTTGGAGGTGCTTCAGGACATTGTGTACCACGCAAAAAATTCAACGATACCATCATCGGTTTTGAAGGAATCCCCACCGGAGGGTCCATGATGATCTTCAATAGTTCAAGATCAATGTACAATGTACTACACGATTACCTCGAATTTTTCACCGAAGAATCATGTGGTCAGTGCACTCCATGCCGTGTTGGATGCCAGCAATTGCTTAAAGGCATTGAAGCGGTTAAACGCGGCGAACGTCCGCCTGCTTATCTCGACGACCTGAAAAAACTGACCGGCACCATGAAAATTGCTGCAAAATGCGGACTGGGCCAATCAGTTGGAAACCCTTTCAATTCTATAATTGACAATTTCAGGGAAGAGATCATTTACTAATTTGTTAAGTAAAAAGAAAAAAGTCCAGGAAACTGCTGAAAACAGAATCTTAAAGAATAAAGAAAACTTCAGCAGCACCTATCAAACTTAAAAGCAAGCGAAATCATGAGCAAATATTTAGTCAACCTTAAGATAAACAATATGCCCATATCGGTGGAAGAGGGCACAACCATTCTTGAGGCAGCGAAAATGCTGAACTTTAAAATCCCCACCCTTTGTAATCATCCTGACTTAACAGTAGCAGGAAATTGTCGCGTTTGTGTTGTTGAAGTAAAAGGCGCCCGATTGCTGGCCGCCTCATGCGCCACTCCGGTATCAGAAGGAATGGAAGTATTTACCAACAGTGAAAAAGTAAGAATCTCGAGAAAACACATCGTTGAGCTCCTACTCTCTGAGCACAATGCAGATTGCACCAAATGTTTTAAAAACGGACATTGTGAGCTTCAGGATCTTTCAAGCGAGTATCGCATTGGTGATCATGTATTCCTCGATATGGTAAAGGAAGAATCTAAAATTCAGGATATTTCTTCACCATCAATCATCAAAGATGACAGTAAGTGTATCCGCTGCCAACGCTGTGTCAGGACATGCACAGAATTGCAGGGCGTAAGTGCGCTGGCTGTTGTTAAAAAGGGAGACCATCAGAAAATATCAACATTTCTGAACAAGCCATTGCATGAGGTGGTATGTACTAACTGTGGTCAGTGCATAAACCGCTGCCCGACCGGTGCCCTCACAGAACGCAATTATATCGAGGAAGTCTGGAATGCCATCTACGACCCATCTAAGTTCGTTGTAGTACAAACTGCGCCTGCAACTCGTGTTGCCCTGGGAGAAGACCTTGGAATTCCTGTTGGACAGAGGGTTACAGGAAAAATGGTTGCTGCATTGAAAAAACTTGGGATCAATAAAGTCCTTGACACTGATTTTACGGCTGACCTTACCATTATGGAAGAAGGAACAGAACTCCTTACCCGACTGAAAAGAGCACTTGTTGATAAGGACGAAACAGTTGTGTTGCCAATGATGACATCCTGCTCGCCAGGATGGATAAAGTTCCAGGAACATATGTACCCTGAATTGCTCGACAACCTTTCGACCTGTAAATCACCTCAACAAATGTTTGGTGCGGTTGCCAAGACTTACTATGCTGACAAAATCAACATCAAAGCTCAGGACATGATTGTAGTTTCAATTATGCCTTGTGTTGCCAAGAAGTTTGAATGCGAAAGACCTGAGATGCGCGATAGTGGCTATCAGGATGTGGATTATGTATTGACAACCAGAGAACTTGCCATGATGATCAAGCAGGCTGGTATTGATTTTGATAAACTTAATGATGAGCATTACGATAGTATTCTTGGTGAATCGAGCGGTGCTGCCGTAATCTTTGGTGCTACCGGCGGGGTTATGGAAGCTGCACTTCGCACAGCGTATGAAATAGTGACAGGTCGAGAAGTTCCGTTTACCAACCTCAACATTAAACCTGTAAGGGGAATGGAAGGCATTAAGGAAGCCTCAATCAAAATTAAGAATGTTAAACCAGAATGGAGTTTCCTTGAAGGGGTTGAGCTAAACGTAGCGATTGCCCATGGTCTTGCAAATGCACGTCAATTGATGGAAAAGGTTAAGAGTGGCGAAGCAGCATATCACTTTATCGAAATAATGGGATGCCCTGGTGGATGTTTAGGTGGAGGCGGTCAGCCAATACCAACCTCACCTGAAATCAGGAAAAAACGTGCTGAGGCTATTTATAGTGAAGATGCCGATATGCCGATCCGGAAGTCACATGAGAACCCTGAAGTGGTTGAAATTTATAAGGATTTTCTGACAGAACCTCTAGGTCATAAATCTCACGATCTGCTTCATACTCATTACAAACCAAGAAAACGCTATTAATCATTCAATTTAGCAATAAGAGAAGGGGTGGCAATTGCCATCCTTTTTCCATTATTAGAAATTTTAATTTGAGCTATTTTTCTATTTTACAATATTTTACATATCGTTAAATAGAAAGAAAATAAATTATCTGTTATTTTATTCACAATGTGAATTTATTAACAATAAAACTTGTTTCATTCATTTTATGTCTTTACTTTTGCAGCACCATTTGAAGTAATACTAATTGTGACCCCGCACTGATTATCTTGTGCTTAAATGAATGAGAATGAAAATAAAAGAGGTTGTAGCATTACTTGATGCAAAAGTTGTTGCAGGCCATGCTTATCTTGAATCTGAAGTTGAGTATTGTTTTTCGTCAGATCTTATGAGTGATGTGCTTACAGTTGAAACTGACAATTTGATGTTGCTCACAGGCCTTGCTAATCTGCAGACCATCCGCACTTCAGAAATGTCGGACATCACAAAAATAATTTTTGTTCGAAAGAAGAAAGCAACCGATGAGATGATCCAACTAGCCGCTGAAAATGATATAATACTGATTGAGTGTGACTACTCCATGTTCAAAACCAGTGGCTTACTCTACAGCGCCGGACTGAAACCGGTTTATTAGTCTGATATGATGCACTTTGAGTTTCAGGTCGAAGGAGGCAATTTCACTAAAGCAGGGGCAGCATCCAGCCAGTTGAAGAAAATACTAAAACAACTGAATGTTGACCCTAAAATAGTAAAAAGAATTGTGGTAGCACTTTATGAAGCTGAGGTCAATATAGTGGCTCATGCTTACAAAGGCGACATCATCATTGACATTGATACCCAGAAAATAGGAATTAAACTTATTGATGAAGGCCCCGGAATTCCGGATATAGAACAGGCAATGCAGTTAGGCTATTCAACTGCTTCGCCAAGTGTAAGGGAGATGGGATTTGGAGCTGGAATGGGCCTTCCCAATATAAAAAACAACAGCGATGAACTCAGAATCACTTCTGAAGTAAATAAGGGTACCATCGTTGAATTGATAACATACCTTAACCAGTAGGAACAATGGAAACGGGTAATTTTCATCATGCACTCAAAATAAGGGAAGACTTGTGTATCGGTTGCTCTCATTGCATGAATGTGTGTCCTACTGAGGCCATTAGAGTAAAAAACGGTAAATCAGTTCTGTTTGGTGACCGTTGTGTTGATTGCGGTGAATGCTTCAGGGTTTGTCCCGTAAGTGCAATTATAATTGACCATGATGACTTCAACTACATCTTTGACTACAAATACCGCGTAGCACTTGTTCCTGCTGTATTTACGGGTCAGTTCCCTGAAGACATTTCACTGCGTCAGATACATAGCGTGATGCTGGAACTTGGTTTTACACATATTTATGAAGTTGAGAACAGCGTAGATGTTTTGTCTGAAACGCTTGATGCATATATATCAAAGAACAACGAAACAAAGCCGCTCATCTCATCCTTTTGCCCGGCAATCGTAAGACTGATTCAGGTAAAATTTCCTGCACTGGTCGATAATATTATCCGGTTGAAACCCCCGCTTGACATCTCGGCGCACTTTTTGAAAAAAGAATTACTATCAAAGGGAATACCATCCGAAGAAATCGGGATATTTTACGTTACGCCCTGCGCTGCCAAAATAGCTGCTATTAAAGATCCGGTTGGCGAAACCAACTCACCAATAGCGGGGGTCATCAACATGGATTTTTTATTTAACAAAGTTTACCGGCAGGTGAAACAACGCAACAATCAATCCTGCGCTATTCCACTTTCGCCAAAGCTTTCGGGAAAATCAACCTGCTGGTCGCTAACAAGTGGCGAGGCTTCACATGCAAAAGGTCGCTGTCTTGCGATAGATGAAATTCACAATGTGATCGAATTTCTCGAAAGGCTCGAAAACGAAGAGATATCCGATATTGACTTTCTCGAACTTCGGGCTTGTGACGAAAGTTGTGCAGGTGGGGTGCTTACAACCAGCAATCGCTTTCTTACGGTTGAACGCCTGAGAAATCATGCAGATTCTTACCATGCCAAAGATGAGCCGGTGCACCCTGATGCTTTCAGAAACCCAACCAGCGAAAGTGATTATCTGAATGAAAGAATCTTTATTGATGAAGTGAAGCCAAGATCAATACTTAAGCTTGACGAAAATATGGCAGAAGCCATGAGGAAGATGGAAAAAGTGAACCGTATTATGCAACTTCTGCCGTTGGTGGACTGCGGCGTTTGTGGTGCTCCATCGTGTCAGGCATTGGCTCAGGATATTGCTCAGGGAGAAGCCAAAATACAACAATGCATCTTCATTCAGAAAATTCTGGAACAGAAAGGCGAAATGAGCCTGGATGACAGTATTGAAGTAATGCAGGGCATCTGGGGATATGGCAAAACAAACAAATACAGGGACATAAAAGGATTCTAATATGACAGTTTCTGAATTAGCCGAACAACTTAATTTAAGGGTTTTCAGTGGAAACGAAGGATTAAACCATGAAATTACAAATGGTTATACTTCAGATCTGCTGAGTGATGTTATGGGACATGCCGAGGCCGGAAATGCATGGATAACATTGCAAACCCACAGAAATGTGATGGCCATTTCATCCTTAAAAGACCTTTCAGCAGTTATTCTGGTAAAAGGCTTTGAGCCTGAAGCTGATATGCTGGCACAAAGCAACGAAGAAGGAATTCCCGTACTGGGCACGAATGATGAAACATTTGTCATTTCCGGAAAATTGTATAATTTGCTCAACAAACAGTAAATGAGTGATTGATGAAGGTTTTTATTGCTGACTTACATATTCACACAGTACTTTCGCCCTGCGGAAGTCTGGAGATGAGCCCAAAAGCAATTGTAGGGGCAGCAAAAAGCAAAAAACTTGACATCATAGGAATAACAGACCACAATTCGACCCGGCAATGCAGGGTTGTAGCAGGTGAAGCGATAAAGGCAGGTATCACCGTATATTGCGGAGTTGAGGTTACAACAAAAGAAGAGGTACACTGCCTGGCGTTCTTTGAAAATTTTGAGAAACTGGATGAATTTCAAAATTATCTGGATGTAAACCTGCCTGATATCAAAAACGATACAGCATTGTTTGGCTACCAAGTAGTTGTAAATGAAGCGGAAGAAATTGTTTACGAAGAAGAGAAGCTCCTTATTTCTGCCATCAATAAAAGCATTGACCAGGTTGAAACGGAAGTACACAGGCTTGATGGAATTTTTATCCCGGCACATGTAAACAGGCCAAAATACAGCCTTATCAGCCAACTGGGATTTATTCCGCCTGATCTGAAATTTGATGCATTAGAATTATCGAAGCATATTGAAACAGACATTTTTCTGAAATCGTATCCATATCTGAAACAAGCCTGTATAATTCGAAGCTCAGATGCTCATCAGCCTGAACTAATAGGAGAATCTTGCACAAGATTATCGATGGAAAGTACCGATTTCAATGAGTTCAGAAAAGCAATTGCCGGAAAAGACGGAAGGGAGGTACTTGGATAATGAAAGACCTGTCACTACATATTCTGGATATTGCCCAGAACTCAATTTCGGCCAAAGCAGGCACAATTGAGGTTGAGATAACAGAAAATGTTAAATCTGATTTGTACAGCATTGTAATTAAAGATGATGGCATTGGAATGACACCTGAATTTGCTGCAAAAGCTACCGATCCTTATGTTACTAGCAGAACTACACGTAAAGTCGGACTCGGATTACCTCTTCTGAAACAGAATGCAGAGCGGACAGGCGGATCGCTTAAAATTGAAAGTGAAGTTGGAATTGGCACGAAAGTAACAACAAGTTTCAGCCTGAGTAACTTCGACAGGCCTCCGCTTGGAGATATAGCAGGAACCATAGTCTTACTTGCTGCGGCCAATTTAAAAACGCGGCTTATTTACCGGCATATAACTGAAATATCTACCTTTATTTTCGACACCAACGAAATAAATGAAATGCTTGACGGAATGCCTCTAAGTGATCCAGGTATTATCCGGTTTCTGAAAGAAATGATCAACGAGAACCTGCATGAAATTAAAATTGCAGGTTGATCAATCAAAATACGAAATATCAACACAAAGAATCAAACAACAGAAAAACGAACAAAAACATGGGACAAGTAAAATCACTGGCAGACCTGCGAAAAATCAAAGATGATCTGCAGGGAAAAATGAGCCTGAGGGAAAACAGCAACAACCCCGAAAGCCTTGTACAGGTAAGAGTAGCTATGGCTACCTGTGGGATTGCTTCAGGAGCAAAACAGGTAATGGACTTCTTCATCGAAGAATTTGAAAAGAGAAATATTCAGGCTGTGGTAACTCAGACCGGTTGTATGGGATATTGTTTCGCCGAACCAACTGTTGAAATTACCTTACCCGGCCAGGCTCCTGTAGTTTACGGTTATGTTGATACCAGAAAAGCGGATGACATCATCGAAAAGTACATCAAAAACGGAGAACTGGTTGAAGGAATTATTCCGGTAAATTATGAAACCATCGAAAAAAATAAGGAGGAAAGGTAATGGCAAAGTACAAAATGCACATGTTGGTTTGCGGTGGAACCGGATGCCACGCTTCGGAAAGCGAAGCGCTGCTCAGCAATCTGAAATCCATTGTTGACGACAAGGGTCTGGCCGATGAAATTCAGGTTATCGCGACAGGCTGTTTTGGTTTTTGTGAGAAAGGGCCAATTGTTAAAATTATGCCCGACAACACATTCTACACCCAGGTAACCCCAGCCGATGCTCAGGAGATTGTGGAAGAGCATATTATAAAAGGTCGTAAAGTAAACCGCCTTCTCTATATAGACCCTGAAAACAAGCAGCACATTGCTGATTCAAAACACATGGGTTTCTATAAAAAACAGCTTAGAATTGCATTACGCAATTGCGGTTTTATTGATCCTGAAAATATAGACGAGTACATATCGCGTGATGGCTATGAAGCACTTGCAAAGTGTTTGACAGAAATGACACCTCAGCAGGTAATTGAGTTGATGAAGAAATCAGGTTTGCGTGGTCGTGGTGGCGGTGGTTTCTCAACCGGACTGAAATGGGAAATTACCAGCAAATCAATATCGGATGTAAAATATGTTGTTTGTAATGCCGATGAAGGTGACCCGGGTGCATTTATGGACCGTTCAATTCTTGAAGGCGACCCTCATTCGGTTATTGAAGCTATGGCTATTTGCGGTTATTGTATCGGTGCCTCAAACGGTGTTGTTTACATTCGTGCTGAATATCCATTAGCAATCGAGCGTCTGAAAACAGCTATAAATCAGGCCCGTGAGTATGGCTTGCTTNNATCCATTCAATGGAAGGTTTAAGGGGTGAACCAACTGTAAAACCTCCATTCCCTTCTGTTTCGGGATATTATGAGAAACCGACCAACGTAAATAATGTTGAAACCTTTGCCAGCGTTCCGGTTATTATTAACAAAGGTGCTGAATGGTTTGCAGGCATCGGAACTGAGAAATCGAAAGGAACCAAGGTTTTTGCCCT
>DINP01000025.1:14544-14732 GCA_002426025.1 Bacteroidales bacterium UBA5537
GGATTGATTGAAGTACCTATGGGAACTACTCTTCGTGAAATTATTTATGAAATCGGAGGAGGAATCAAAGACGGCAAAAAGTTCAAGGCTGTTCAAACAGGTGGCCCTTCGGGTGGATGCCTTACAGAGAAACATCTGGACACACCTATTGACTATGACAATCTGGTAGCAGCCGGCTCTATGATGGG
>DINP01000138.1 GCA_002426025.1 Bacteroidales bacterium UBA5537
TAAAGTTCAGCTAAGACAGGTGTATTTCCGTCTCTCGACGAGCCTGATCACCGCATCGACCAGCACTGATGGATGCTGGTTTGCTTTATTTTTGTGACTAAATGCGTTTTATTTTGTCATTTTTCCAGATTGTTGGCTGAAACCGTGTTCTGTTTCTACTTCGGTTTTTAAGATTCTACGAATAGAACCGGGATTGCATTGTAACAGTGAGATTTGTCACGATAATTTCATGGATTTCCGAGTTGAATGAGGCGGTTGAAGCTGACCTCCGGGGGCGGCTAGTGTTGAGTAGGATGTGCCGTAAGCGCTCGGTCGAAAAAACTCGGGATGAAGATAGATTTCTTCGCGACGCGATATGGTAAGCAGCTTTCATCTTCTGTGTATCTTGCCGCAATGCAGGATATACGAAACCGTATAATTGCTTGTGGTACGGATGCTCCGCGTCGCACAATCACGTGGATCAAGCCAACATTGGTCGTCAAAACCTTCAGTTTTTCCGTCCACGCGGCTTATTCGCTGCCCCGCTATGCCGAAATTTTGAGATTGAAGAATGGATATTGATAAGACAAAAGAATTGATTGATATACGACTGAAAGCGTGTAAGAAACTCAATGGTTTTAGACTAGATCTCAGTAAAATCGGTCTGCGTGCAGTGCCAAGAGAAGTGCTGCTGATTCCAGAGCTAGAACAGTTAAATTTATCCAATAACCATATCAACGAAATCCCGGATTTTTTATTTGATCTAAAAAATCTAAAGATCCTATCTCTTCAGAATAATAGGATTAAAGTGGTTCCGGGCGGTATACGGAGATTGCAGAATTTAGTTAGGATTGACTTGAATGATAATGTGATTGACGAGATCGAAGATGGTCTCGGAGGTATTGAAACTCTCACTACAGTCTATTTGGGAAGAAACAAGCTGGTGTCCCTGCCTTCATCTTTGGCTAATTTAAATAATCTTAAAGTTCTTTCGGTTGTTGGGAATCGCCTCAATATTCCTATTGAGATATTAAATGGAAGTATAGGAGGATTAAGAAACTACCTTTTTTCTATCGATGAAGGAGATAAATATACGCTTTGCGAGGCTAAGCTTCTAATTGTTGGCGAAGGAAATGTTGGGAAAACAGAGCTTTGTAGATCAATTTTAGGAATCCAGCATGGTTCCCCTCCATCCACTACTGAAGGTATCAATATCTTTCGCTGGATTATAAGACCAAAGAGTCAAGACTATGTGATTAATATCTGGGATTTCGGTGGTCAAGAAATATACCACGCTACACACCAATACTTTTTGACTAAGAAATCAGTCTACATTTTGCTGTGGACGGCCCGTACAGACGATGATTTTTACAGTTTTGATTATTGGCTTAATATAGTTAATTTATTAAGCGATGCTTCGCCATTACTTATTGTTCAAAACAAGTGCGACGAAAGAACAAAAGAAATTGACACGATTAGGATCACGAAGCAGTTTAACAATATAGTAGGTTTTTTTAATGTTAGCGCACTTCGCAACACAGGGATTGATGAATTAAATAAAAAGATTATCAACGAAGTTGAAAAGCTGGATCATTTTAATCAGATTGTGCCGATTGCGTGGGTTTTAATTCGTGATTATTTGGAAAAATCTGAAAAATCATATATGTCATATCGAGAGTATTTGGGGGTCTGCGCCAGTTATGGTCTAAATATGAACAAAGCAGAATGGCTAAGCGAATACTTTCATGTGCTAGGGGTTTTCTTGCATTTTTCAGATAATCTAATCTTATCTGAAATAATATTTCTTAAGCCAGAATGGGCAACTGCGGCTGCTTATATGCTGTTTGATGATAAGGAAGTCATTGATAGCAATGGCATATTTACGCATAAGACCTTAAGAAGGGTTTGGAAAGATCATGCTGTTGATAAATACCCTGCCTTAGTAGAGTTAATGAAGAGATTTGAACTTTGTTTTGAAATTGGTAATAGTGGAAAATATATAGTTCCCACGCGACTACCTGCGATCCCGCCTCCGATACTCTATAGACCGAAAAAAGAATTGTCTTGTAGGTATGAATACCAATTTATGCCAGCAGGCATTATTGAGCGTTGTATTGTAAGATTGCATAGATTGATCCTTAAGAATAACTATTGGAAGAACGGTGTAATTTTTAAAAAAGGTGACACTGTTGCTCTTGTTGAATCAGATCGGTTTGAGCGAGCTATATCAATCACCTTAGAGGGCTCATTAAAAGCAGAATTGCTCACTATAATTCGGAATGAATTAGATCAAATTCACCAAACCCTCAATTATCCAAACGTTCAGGAAAAAATACCCTGTGTATGCGAAGAGTGCATTAAAGATGATCCTTATTATTTTGATATAAAGATCATAGATCGAGCAAGGAGCAAGAAAAAGAAAAGCATAGAGCGCAGGAAAAGCTTTGAGTCAGTAGATATCAAATCAATTCTCGATGGTGTCGACGGAACTCTCGAAAGTAAAGAGAATGAGGTATTAGTTTTACTGAAGGATCTAGTGGATCGTTTTGACACAAAAGAATCTCTTGAACAAAAGGTCAATTCATTTTTTCATTTAAAACCTAATATATTTGGGGTGGGTGTAAATTTGAATTACCTGATAGAAAAGGTATTGAGAAATAGAGTATAATAATGCTGTTAATTTGGACACATTTTTTTGTTCTCTACGCTCACTATAAAATGTGCCGGTTACGGCTAGCGTTAAACAATATCGAGAACTCAAATAGACTCGTCATCGCTCTAAAGTAATGACTGTTTCCAGTTGCATGGTGCTCGCCTTGGGCTGCGGGACAATCGTTGGTATCGATATGCGTATGCCTTTGTCTGCGCTCGACCGCAATCTGTCTAGCGTCCATGCGGCGGCCGAGATGAGCTTCGGTTCGGTGTCGGCGCTGTCAGCGCGCCGCGCCTGAACCGGGAGCGGCCGTGATCTTCCCGCCAAGACTCAACCCGAC
>DINP01000132.1:0-969 GCA_002426025.1 Bacteroidales bacterium UBA5537
AGCTACTTCAGCAATCAGGCTGGCATAGGCCTGATCGTCGAGCGATTTAAGCAGAGCATTTTCGATGCTAATTATTTTTGAAGCGCCATAAGTTGCAAGTTTCGAGAGTTCACTCTCTTCAACGTTGCCAATTGAAACAGCAACAGCCTGAGCTCCTGACATTTCAGCTACCTTTGATGCATAAGAAACCAATTCGAAAGAGAGTTTCTTGAATTTACCATCCCAGTTCTCGAGGAATACTAATACTGACATATATTGGTTTGTTTTTTCGTTATTAATAATTAAAATACCCTGGCCTCATTCTGAAGCAGATCAATGAGTTGAGCCGGATTTTCGGCATCAACAAATTTACAGGCTGCACGGGGTTTCGGCATCTCAAAATTCAATACCTCGGTCAGGTTTTCAATCGCCTGTGGTTCGTAAACTTTGATGGGTTTGGTGCGGGCGGCCATAATACCGCGCATTGCAGCAATCCGTGGTTCCTTGGCAATTCCTTTTTGAACAACAGCTACAAAAGGAGTCGGAAGTGTAAGGCTTTCTTTACCACCGTCAATTTCGCGGGAAATATCAAGTTGTCCGCCTTCGAATTTGATTGAAGAAACGCATGTAACAGAAGGATATCCCAGAAATTCAGCCAGCATACCGCCAACGGTAGATCCGTTGTGGTCGCTCGATTCAATTCCGCAAAGGATAATATCATACTGCTCATTTTTAAGCACTTCGGTCAATTGGGCAGCAACCATATAGGCATCACCGGCTTCGGTATTAACCCTGATCGCATCATCAGCACCAATAGCCAGCGCTTTGCGGATGGTTGGCTCTGAACCGACAAGTCCTACATGAGCAACAGTTACCGATTGAACACCATTTGATGCATCATCTTTAAGCTCTATCGCGCGGGTTAAGGCCAATTCGTCCCAGGGATTAATTACCCACTGAATACCGCTAACATCCAGCTTTTTCAGTTCG
>DINP01000132.1:981-19867 GCA_002426025.1 Bacteroidales bacterium UBA5537
AATTATCAATATACCGTATTAATAACCAGTTTGATGGATTTACGGATTTATTGAATATTCCTGAGCCGAATATCTGGAAATAAACCTGAATGATGCTACCTTTGCATTCAACAGCCATAGCCGTATGACGAAAAAGAGCAAAAAGGATAAGAATTTTATCAAGATGCCGCAATATCCGGGCGGCAACGAAGCGCTGCGCAAATTTATTGAGGGCGAGCTTCGGTATCCTGAAAAAGCACTTGAAAGCCGGATTGAAGGTCAGGTTCATGTAGCTTATACCGTCTCGAATGAAGGCAAAGTTGAAGATATTGAAGTCGTTAACGGGCTTGGCTATGGTTGCGATGAGGAGGCCATACGGCTGATTTCGTTGTTGAAGTATGCTCCGGCTTCCAATCATGGCATGAAAGTCCGAAGTTCGATGCGCACCCGGATAAGTTTCAGATTACCAGGTTCGGGTAACCTGGCCATTCAATATACCGTAACTCCTGAAAAAGCAAAACCGGCCCCAAAAGAGACCGGTCAGCAATCGTACGGTTATACCATTTCATTCGGAGACGAAAACTCCTGATTTTTTAATGTTGCGGATGATCTTCATTATAGGGATTTTCCCTGCATTCCTTGCATTCAAGGCTTTTGTTGTACTGAGTCATTGCCCTTGCACTCATACCCATGCTGCTGAATCCACCATCGTGGAATAAATTCTGCATGGTAACTTTTTTAGTGAGATCAGAAAACAGGGTGATGCAATAATCGGCACATTCATCAGCCGTTGCATTTCCGAGTGGCGACATGCGTTCTGTAAAGTCCATAAGGCCTGAAAATCCTTTAACCCCCTGCCCTGCAGTAGTTGGGGTCGGTGACTGTGAAATGGTGTTGATCCTCACATGCTTTTCGCGTCCGTAAATATATCCAAAACTGCGGGCAATGGATTCAAGCACCGCTTTGGCATCGGCCATATCGTTGTATTCAAATAGGGTGCGCTGGGCAGCGATGTAAGAAACAGCCACGATAGAACCCCATTCACTGATGGCATCCATCTTTTTGGCAACCTGAATCATTTTGTGAAACGAAACAGCAGATATATCAAGTGTTTTTGAAAAATAATCGTAGTTGATGTCATCGTAAGGCAATTTCTTGCGCACATTGGGCGACATACCAATGGAATGAAGCACAAAATCAACCTGACCACCAAATGCTTCCATGCTTTTTGTAAACAGATTTTCAAGATCAGCAACGCTCGTTGCATCGGCTGGAACCATGATTGAACCTGTTTTGGCAGCTAGTTCGTCCATATCTCCCATTCTGATAGCCAGTGGTGTATTGGTTAGAACAAGCTGTGCACCCTCATCGTGCGCTCTTTCGGCTATTTTCCATGCAATGGAATTACTGTTCAGCGCACCGAATACTATTCCTTTTTTCCCTTTTAAAAGGTTGTAAGCCATAAGTTGTGTATTTATGTTTAATGTTTAAGCTGCTTTTGGGTAAATATATCAAACAATCAAGATCAGTTATTGTTCTGCAATAATTCCAGTGCTGTCTGGCGTGCTGCCTTTGAACCTGAATCACCACTAATCATAAGGGCGAGTTCGTCAATCCTGTGTTCTTGTTTGAGTTTCTCAATAGCAGAGTATGTGCGTGTTTCGTCGGTAAATTTAAATACCTTAAAATGCTCGTTACTCTTGCCGGCAATTTGTGGAAGGTGAGTTATGGCGATTACCTGCATATTCCTGGCGATCTTTTGCAGGATATTGCCAACCCTCGAAGCTGTTTCGCCAGAGATACCGGTGTCAATTTCGTCGAAAATGATGGTTGGCAGCAGGCTACGTGATGAAATCAAGGATTTAACGGCCAACATCAGCCTCGACAATTCACCGCCAGAAGCAATTTTTGATAATTCAGCGGGAGAAACGCCCTTGTTGGCGCTGAACAGAAATACAACGCGATCATTTCCATCACGGCCAGGTTCACTTAGTTTGCTGATATCAACCCTGAAAGCTGCGTCCTTCATACCAAGCTGTGTAACAGTTTGTAACATTGAATCTTCGATAATACCGCAGACAGATTTACGCTTGCTGCTAAGTTCAGTAGCATATCTTTTAAGTTCTGAATCAACTTCGGCTATCCGCTTTTCAAGGCCGGTAATCTGCTGATCGAGCGAGTCAATGCCGGCAATTTTCAATTCTATGCCTTCGCGGATAGCGATCAGTTCTTCAACCGAATTAACCCTGTGTTTTTGCTCTAGCTGATAGAGTAAGCCAAGTCGTTCATTAATTTCTGCAATCCGGGCAGGATCATAGCTTATATCTTCAGACCTCCGCTCGACAATGGCGGCAATATCGCGCAATTCAATCAGGCAGGCTGAAATCCGCTGTTCAAATTCTATGGCTTCTTTCTGATATTTTGAAGCGGATTGCAAATGAACCATAACTTCGTTCAGTCGCCTGATTATGTTATCATCGTTCTGAGAAAGCAGATCAGAAGCCTGAATCATTCGGCTTTTAATCTCTTCAGCATGATTCTGTATTTCCGATTCGGCTTCAAGTTCAAACTGTTCACCACTTTTGAGCGAAGCTTTGTCCAATTCTTCAAACAGAAAGTTGAGATAATCGAGTTCGGTTTTGGCTTTCTGATTGGTTTCTTTCAGTAAAGACAGCTCTTTCCGTAGCTTGTTAAGCTCGGCAAATGTTTTCTTGTATTGACGGAGCAGGTCAGCATTTCCGGCAACGGAATCAACAACCGAGAGTTGGAATGATGACTCTTGTAGTAGTAGCGTGTGATGCTGGGAGTGAACATCTATCAGCCTGCTGGTAAGTTCTTTTAGCTGATTAAGATTAACTGGTGTGTCGTTTATAAACGCTCTTGATTTCCCCTGTGGGGTAATTTCGCGCCTGATGATGCACGTATTGTCAAAATCAAGATCATTCTCAGAAAAAAATCCTTCAAGATCACATTCCGATACATCGAAAGTCCCTTCAATACTGCATTTCAATGATTTATCGGGCAGGCTGAGGTTATCTGCCCGCTGGCCAAGCATCAACGATAGCGCCCCAAGAATGATGGATTTTCCGGCTCCTGTTTCGCCGGTAATGACTGAAAAATTATCACTAAACTCGATGTTGAGCTTATTGATCAGTGCATAATTTACAATGGAAAGGCGCAACAGCATAATCCGGAAACAGGTGTTAGGAATGCAAATTTACAAAATCTCCGGCAGCCGTTTGATTATTTATTGCGTTTCGAGAATCTTCTGATACTTGGAAGAATTGGCCGGATCTATCTCCTTCAGGATATTGACCGCTTTTGTTTTATCCATGGGAGAAGCGCCTGAGTAGATATTTACGATTTCATCGCGTTTGGCTTCGAGGAACAACTGCAGGATAAACAACCCCGGGCGCTCGCGATTGGCTTTGCGCAGCAATTCAAGGCTTTCATTGATAGCTACCCTGCCGGTTTCAACATCGTCAGACATCTGGTCGAGGCCCAGTCGGTGATATTTATACATGGCTTCTCTTATGGAAGAATAAGTTGGATTGGTTAGATTTTCGACCAGCCAGTAGCGGTTTTTCTGACTTTCAAATGCTTTCCAGCCTTTTTCACGGGCATTCTGGCCCATGTTAACAATATTCTGTGCCTGGGCAAAGTAAGGCGATCCGCCATTCCTGGCAAAGGAATCACCGTCAAGACCAAGAAAAATATAGAGATAATATGCTATAGTTGAAGTAAGATTGGAATCAAATGTATTATCGGAATAATCCAACGACTGAAACTCAACATACTTAAATTCAAGGTCTTTATCAATGTAGTTCAGCAGCGCAGTATTGTAGGATGCCTTGTAAACCGGACGGCGCAAGGCTACATTCATCTTGGCTTTGAAATCTTCGCCCGAGCGGTCGCTTACCGTAATAAGTATTGTTCCTTCAATGCGCTCCTCAGGTTTATACTGGAAATTGGTCCATTTCCTGTTGTTCACAAAATCGTATAATTCCTGCTGTAAAGTTTCGAAAATCTTTTTCTCGGTGCCCTCAACCTGAGGCGAAGTAACCTGAACTGTTACATTAAACTCCTGCGCATAATTTGCCAAAGCAGTTAAGCCAATAATTAATGTGAGAAACAGTTGCTTCATTTGTAATGGATTTAATTAGGTTGATTTTCCGGCCAGGGAAACTATCATATTAACAATTTCTTCGGCAATGCTTGTTTTGCTTAGTAGTTGAGTCTCATTAACCGCACCATTTAGGCCGATCATTTTCACTTTGTTGGTATCGGTCCCAAAACCGGCACCGGCATCCTTGAGTGAATTTAAAACGATCAAATCGAGGTTTTTATTATGCAGTTTCTTTATTGCATTTTCGGTTTCATTTTCGGTTTCAAGCGCAAAACCAGTAAGAAACTGATTCTCATTCTTTAAATTCCCAAGCTCTGCAAGGATATCGGTTGTTGGCTTCAGTTCCAGAATGAGGTTTCCAGCCTGCTTTTTAATTTTCTGACCGGCCGGTGTTTCAATACTATAATCTGCAACAGCAGCAGCCATAATGGCAATTTGGCAATCGGGAAATTCCTTCAGACAGGCCTCGGCCATCTGAGCGGCTGTATTTACTTTTATAGTTTTTATAGCCGGATGCTGCGCCTTAATACTTACAGGGCCTGAAACCAAAACCACCACTGCACCTCTTTCGGCCAGTTCTTCGGCCAGGGCATAACCCATTTTGCCGGATGAATGGTTTCCAATAAACCTCACAGGATCAATTGGTTCAAAAGTTGGCCCTGCAGAAACCAGCACCTTTTGTCCTTTCAGATCATTTTTTTTTTCAAAGAAGTTCTTTAAAACTTCTACAATTACTTTGGGTTCTTCCATTCTGCCAGCCCCGCATAAACCACTGGCCAGTTCACCTTCCTGGGGTGCTATCAGCCTGTTACCATAGGAAAGTAAAGTATCAGTATTCTTTTGCGTGGTAGGATGATGGTACATATCCAGATCCATAGCCGGAGCGAAAAAAACCGGACATTTGGCTGCAAGATAGGTAGTGGTAAGCAGGTTATCAGCAATCCCGGTTGCCATTTTTGCAAGGGTATTGGCAGAAACAGGGGCAATCAGGAAAACATCGGCCCAACGGCCCCAATCAACATGGCTGTTCCAGCTACCATCAGTTTTATTGTAAGGCTCTATTAGAATGGGCTGCTGCGAAAGCGTTGATAAAGTGAGCGGTGTAACAAAATCAGTCGCGCATTGTGTCATAACTACCTTAACCTCAGCGCCCTCTTTTTTGAGAAGCCTCACCAGGAAAGGTATTTTATATGCTGCTATACTGCCGGTTACCCCGATCAGGATTTTCTTTCCTTTCAGCATGGCCGAGTTTAGTTGATATTATTCTTGAACCGAATCCTTCAGGGGGTTTCTGAAGTAAACTTGTCCGTTCAGAAATTCCTGAACAGCCATCAGCGTTGGTTTTGGAAGTTGTTCGTAATACTTTGCAATTTCGATTTGCTCCCTGTTTTCAAAAACTTCCTCAAGATTATCGTTTGGAATAGCAAATTCCGCGATTTTCGAGTTGAGTTCTTCTTTAATCTCAAGGCCGATCTGATTGGCACGTTTCGACAGAATCGCTACAGTTTCATACATATTCGTTGTAGGTTCCATCAATTGGTTAATGTTACGGGTAACCGCAACTGTGTCGGTTTTGATCTTCTTAAAATCCATATGGTTTATTGTAAAATTGTCAGGTTTTGTAAATTTTTCTGGGCATTTTTCTGAATTACCAAGGCTTCTTTGCCAAATTCGGATTCAGGATAATTTGCCAGGAAATTATCAACAGATTCAGTGCAAAGCTGAAAACGTTCGCCCTGTTTGCGTTGGGTGCTGCTTTCTGCGTAATAGAAGTACGATTTTGCAATATGAAACATCGCTGTTTCACGGTATTTTGTGTCGGGATAATCTTTAATAAGGTTCTGAAAGTTAATGACTGCCGCTTTGTAATCTTCCATCTTGAAATAGAGCACAGCAATATTATAAGCCTTGGTCTCAAGTTTCAGGCGCAGCTCATCAATCAACCCGTTTGCCTTTGCAACCCGCTCGCTGCCAGGATACCTGTTGATGAAAAGCTGCAAATCCTTGATCGCATCGTAGGTTACGGTTTGATCCAGACTAACCGGTGGTGAATCGAGATAGTTGCAATAAGCACTCATAAAAGCAGCTTCCTCAGCATTTTTACTGTTAGGAAAGTTCTTTGAAAATTGCTTGAAATAATAACTTGCCAGTATGTAATCTTTCTGCTCATAATGCGCTTTGGCATAATAAAAAGCCATGAGCTCGGCCCTTTCGGTTCCACGGAAAAAAGGCATCAACTGATCGAAAAGCTGAATGGCACGATAATAGTCCTTGTCATCGTAATAGGCCATAGCCATTTCATACTTATTTTCATTATCAGTGCTTTTCAGCAATTTCTGATATTTACTGCAGGATGTAAAGACTACAGCTGACAGTATGAGAATAGAAAATATGCTTTTTCGAATCATGGCGCAAAATTAAACATATTAAGCATACGATGAACGGATTAGGCCTACAAATATTATGGTTACACAGATTCTTAACAATATTTATGAATCAGACGGTCTTTCTATGGTTTCAGTGCCGATTTGAATGCCACAAGAAAACGGTTCCGTGCCCAAGCATGATCAACAACCGGTTGTGGATAAGAAGATGTTCCAAACTCAGGAATCCATTTTCTGATATAAACCGAATCAGGATCAAACTTACGGGCTTGTTCCATAGGGTTAAATATTCTGAAGTAAGGAGCTGCATCACAACCGCAACCGGCAGCCCATTGCCAGTTTCCATTGTTGGATGACAATTCAAAGTCGAGCAGTTTTTCTGCAAACCAGGCCTCACCCCATCGCCAGTCTATCAGCAAATGTTTGGTCAGGAAACTGGCTACTACCATCCTTACCCGGTTATGCATAAAACCAGTCTTTTCAAGTTCCCTCATTCCGGCATCTACCAGCGGGTATCCGGTTTTTCCTTCACACCACCGCCTGAACTGTTCTTCATCGTTTAGCCATTGAATCCTTTCATAAATTGGTTTGAATGCATTGTTTACCACCCTCGGAAACAGCCCGAGAATCTGTATAAAGAATTCGCGCCAGATTAGTTCGTTTAACCAGGCTGTGCTAAGCTCCTGCCCTACGCTGATGCATTCACGCACGCTGATGGTGCCAAATCTCAAGTGAACCCCAAGCCTGCTTGTGCTGTCCAGTCCCGGAAAATTTCGGGTTTCAGCATAGTTTCTGATCAGGTTTTCGGGAATTTCAGGATCGGGGAAATGAACAGAAGGGCGATTGAATCCCATTTCTGCCAGTGAAGGATTTTCATGAAGATCATCGTCAATAAACTGATCTAGCAGCTTTTCAGACTGATAATGCTGAATTCCTGACTCCTGCAGTTTTGCCAACCACTTTTTACTGTAAGGTGTAAATACAGTGTAGGCTGTTCCGTCGGGCTTGACAATCTCACCAGGTTCGCATAAAACCTGATCTTTGTATGTTCTGAAACCAATGCCTGATTTTTTCAACAGTTCCGAAACTATGTTGTCGCGCTCCTTAGCATAAGGTTCATAATCGTGGTTGGTAAAAACACTGCCAATCTTGTAATAGGCAATCAGATGGCTGAAAATGTCAGATGGATTTCCATAAAAGACTGAAATTCTGCTTCCAAAATCTGAAAGTTGTTTGTTGAGATGATGGATACGTTGGTGAATAAAAGCCACCCTTGCATCGGTTGATGGCAATTTATCTAGGATATTTACATCAAAGATAAACACCGGCATCACTTTGAGGCCTGATTTTAAAGCCTCGAACAAGCCGTGGTTATCGTTTAGCCTGAGGTCACGCCTGAACCAGAATACATTAACCTTGTCTTTCATTGTTTAATTTATACCACGGCATGTTAAACGTGCAGATGTGATGTTTGTTCAATTAAAAATAGTCGCGGAAACGTGAATTATACATGAATTGTGGTTTAGGCGATAAATCAAAAAATACATACCTTTGCGCCCAATTTACTAATATAAAAATCTTTAAACCTGCTTTACTGTGGATATATTTAAAAAAAGGGTGATGAACCTTGGTCCGCTTGGAATGTATGCCAAACAGGCCGACGGTTACTTTATGTTTCCGAAACTCGAAGGTGAGATCAGCAACCGAATGAAATTTCGTGGCAAAGACGTTTTGGTGTGGAGTCTGAACAACTACCTCGGACTTGCCAACAATCCTGAAGTGAGAGAAGCCGACACAGAGGCTTCAAATAGATGGGGACTTGCTTATCCAATGGGTGCCCGCATGATGTCGGGCCAGACCAATTACCACGAACAGCTTGAGCGCGAACTGGCTGCCTTTGTCGGAAAAGAAGATGCCTATCTTCTTAATTTCGGTTATCAGGGAATGGTTTCAATTATAGATTCCCTTGTTGACCGTCACGATGTAATCGTTTACGACAGTGAGGCTCATGCCTGCATTATTGATGGTTGTCGTCTGCACATGGGCAAGCGTTTTGTTTTTCCACACAACAACATGGAGAACCTGCGCATTCAGTTGCAACGTGCCAAAAAAATGACCGATGAAACCGGAGGAGGAATTCTGGTTATTACCGAAGGTGTTTATGGAATGACTGGCGATCAGGGTAACCTTAAAGAGATTGTTAAACTGAAAGAAGAATTTGATTTCAGGTTGCTGGTTGATGATGCACACGGTTTTGGAACCATGGGCCCGACCGGAGCAGGAACACACGAAGAACAGGGAGTAATTGATGGAGTTGATGTTTATTTCGGCACATTCGCTAAAGCAATGGCCGGTATCGGAGCATTTGTAGCTTCAAATAAGGATATAGTTGACTTCCTCAGGCACAATATGCGTTCGCAGATTTATGCCAAATCACTGCCAATGCCCATTGTTATCGGATCGCTCAAACGGCTCGATATGATCAGAAAGCATCCTGAACTAAAAGATAATTTGTGGAAGATCGTTCATGCCCTTCAATCGGGATTGCGCGAAGCCGGATTTAACCTTGGCACTTCAGCTTCACCGGTTACCCCGGTTATTCTCGAAGGCGGAGTACCTGAAGCAACACAGATTACAGTTGACCTCAGGGAAAATTATGGTATCTTCTGCTCAATTGTTACCTATCCGGTTATCCCGAAAGGTATGATTCTGCTAAGGATTATTCCTACTGCAATCCACACACTGGAAGATGTAAAATATACCATTGATGCTTACAAGGAAGTTCGCAAAAAACTTGAAGCAGGCGCGTATGCCGATGTTATGTACGACATTTCAAAACTATAATCTTTTTTAATACTATTGAGAAAGGCTGCCCAAACGGTGGCCTTTTTCTTTTTGTACTCCCTGCTCCCTATTGATTTCTCACTACTCCTAACTGACTCCTGACCTCCAACCTCTCTAAACCTGTTTTACCTATCTTTACATCCGGTTTCAAGGGGTTCTTTCCAAGTCCATAACTTATAGATGCATTTCACGTTAACCTGTTACCTAACCTTATTCAAACTATGTATCGTACGAAAAGAGTTGAAGCATTTGAGAAACTGGTAAACAACAGGTTTGAGGTTTTTAACAGCTTGTTTCTGAATCTTCCGTATCGGGAAGATGATCAGATTGGAATTTTAATCCCGGTGCTTTTCAACCGCTGTAGCCAGGGACTTGCTTCGGGGCTTGACCCTCAGGAAATACTTGATACCTTTTTCGCCAACTATACTGATATCACTTCTGAAAAGGATAAGATTGATTTTATGTTCAGGGTTATACAGTATGTTGAGCGCCAGGTTGTTTTGTACGACAGCGTTGAAGATGCTGCATTCCCGCGGCTGAAGGAACTGGGAAACAATCTGTCGGTCAGGGATTTTTTTCAATCCATTGATAAGGAAAGAACGCGCGAAACAATTGTCAGAAAACTGTCAGACTTTAGTGCCCGCATTGTTTTTACGGCCCACCCTACTCAGTTTTACCCACCCTCGGTGCTCGATATCATCAGTCGGCTCAGGACGTTAATACCGAAAAATGAGATTAACGAAATTGATCAGACGCTTCAGCAGCTTGGGCTTACTTCGCTGATCAATTCAAAAAAACCGACTCCCTTCGACGAGGCAAGGAATATTATCTATTTTCTGCGGAATGTTTACTATGAAGCCGTTGGCGAACTTTATACCTACATTAAGGAAAGCCTTGGCAATGTTGACTTTGACAATACCGATATTATAAAACTCGGTTTCTGGCCGGGAGGTGATAGGGATGGAAACCCGTTTGTTACGGATGAAACCACGCGCAAAGTTGCCGATGAACTGCGCATGACTTTGATGAAATGCTATTATCAGGACATTAAGAAACTGCAGCGCCTGCTAACTTTTCGTGAAGTTGAGGAGGTGTTGAATGATTTGCAGAACCGGCTTTACAATTCGATGTTTGATCCGGATGAGATCTTGAATTTGGATGAAATTATATCGCCTCTTATCAAAGCGCGCAAACTGCTGGTGAACAACTATCACAGTCTATACCTCGAAAATATTGACAGCCTGATTGATAAAGTCAGGATTTTCAAAACCCATTTTGCTTCGCTCGACATCAGGCAGGATCACAGCATCCACAAAAAAGCCATTGAAGCTATACTGATTGATAACAAACTGATATCCAGTCATGCAGATGAGCTGAGACATGGCGAACTGGTTCAGATTTTGCTGCATCAAAACCTGGAAATTAATATAGATGCCTTTGAGGATGAAGTTGTAAAGGATACTATACGCAACATCATGCAACTGAAAACTATTCAGGACAGGAATGGTGAAGAAGGCTGTAACCGCTATATTATCAGTAATTCAGAAGATATTTTCGCGGTGCTGTTTGTTTATGCACTGTTCAGATGGAGCGGCTGGGATGGAAGCAAAATCTCCTTTGATATTGTTCCTCTTTTCGAGACAATGGAGGGGATGCACGGCTCGGAAGGTACCATGCAGGAACTATATAGTATTCCTGAGTACCGCGCCCACGTTGCGCAGCGAAACAACAAACAGACAATCATGCTAGGTTTTTCCGATGGCACCAAGGATGGTGGTTACCTCAAAGCCAACTGGGCTATCTTTAAAACAAAAGAGCAGTTATCGGCCATTTGTGAAAGCAATCATATAAAAGCCATTTTCTTTGATGGCCGCGGCGGACCTCCGGCACGAGGCGGGGGCAAAACACACCGGTTTTACGCGGCACAAAGCCCACTGATAGCTAACCACGAAATACAGTTGACCATTCAGGGCCAAACCATCACCAGCAAATACGCCACCAAAAAGCAGTTTATTCATAATTGCGAGCAGTTGCTAACGGCAGGTTTGTCGAACTCAATTGCCGGAAATAAAAATGCGGTTTCATCCGCTTCGAGACAACTGCTTGAAGAACTAGCAAAGCTAAGCTTTGAAAAATATACTGCCCTGAAAAACCACCCTTTGTTTATCCCCTATCTTGAACAAAGAAGTACGTTGAAGTACTACGGCAAAGCCAATATCGGAAGCCGGCCCGCAAAAAGAGGCAAAAAGGAAACCCTTGAACTTTCCGATCTGAGGGCAATCTCTTTTGTAGGGTCGTGGAGCCAGTTGAAACAGAATGTGCCGGGCTATTTTGGACTGGGAACAGCCATCCAGACACTTGTCAATAAAGGCAAAGAGGAAGAACTGAATCATCTTTTCAGAGAAGTTCCCTTCGTTAAAGCCTTGGCTTTGAATAGTATGATGTCGTTGAAAAAATGCAATTTCAATCTGACATCATATATGCAGAAGGATGCCATTTTCGGTGATTTCTGGAATATTCTGAACGATGAGTATGAGTTGTCAAAAGCGATGTTGCTGAAGGTTTCGGATTTCAACACCCTGATGCAGGAGGAACCGATTTCTCGGGAATCCATCAGGATAAGGGAAAGGATTGTATTGCCATTGCTGGTTATTCAGCAGTATGCCTTGCAGAAAATCAGCCGGGAGGATGGTTTTAAGGAGCTATATGAGAAGATTGTTACCCGATCGCTTTACGGAAATATTAATGCAAGCAGGAATTCTGCTTAACAATAGCGAGGCCGTCGCTTGATGCGAACGCTGGACTTAAAGGCTTGGTTTTATGAAAAAATGGATGCTCAGGATAATTGGGTTTGGATTGCTGATTCCGGCTTTTACACTACTATTAATCGCACTCGTTCCAGTTACGTATGATGTTCCTGAATATCAGGGTCAGGGCGGAAAAAGCTTCTGGCAACTTCAAACAGGATCAAGGATTGCTTATACATTGATTCCCGGCAAAGGAGATAAAAGCGCCTACCCGGTAATTTTTCTGCAGGGCGGTCCGGGTGGACCTATTTATCAAAGAAATATTGAGCAGTTATCGCCGCTTGCAGATGATGGTTATGATGTTTATCTCTACGATCAGATCGGCTGCGGCGCTTCAGGGCGACTGGAACATATTAACGAATATTCCGTTGACCGGCACAAACGCGATCTGGCAGCGATTATTGAAAAAATCGGGGCGCAAAAGGTGATCCTTATTGGCCAGTCGTGGGGCGCGATGCTGGCCGCGGCCTTTATTTCTGAACATCCCGGAAAGATTGAAAAAGTAGTTTTTACCGGCCCGGGTCCTCTTCTGCCGGTAAATAACGAATTAAATGGTGTAAATACTCCTGATAGTCTTCAATTGAGGATTCCCCGATATACGAACCGCGATGGCAAAAAAAAGGTTTACAATATAAGAGCTCGGTTTATTGAAGCCCTTGCAAAGGCCTTCGATTGGAAACTAGCGTCTGATGAGGAAATGGATGCCTTCGCAACATTACTTAACCATGAAATGGCCAAATCAACTGTGTGCAATCCTGATAAAATATCCACTCAACATGCAATGGAAAGCGGATCGGGTTATTATGCTATGGTGAAGACAGCACAGAGTTTTAATTCAGTACCCGATGTTAGGCCAGGTTTAAAAGGCTGCCGGGTTCCGGCTTTAATTATGCGCGGTCAGTGCGATGGTATTAAATGGGGATTTACAAATGAATATCTGCAGCTTTTCAGCAATTGCAAATTGGTAGTTGTTCCCAATGCCGGTCATGCAATCGGCGTTGAGCAGCCTGAGGTATATATCGAGACGATTCGAAGGTTTTTGGCAATAAGTGAGTGAGTAGCTTTCTGCTTGCCTTTTATAGTAGGCCGGTCCATTAAATAATTGGTGAGCGAGGCCGTCGCTCTGAGAGACACCTATCTATGATTGGGTACCCGCTTTCTCGTGGCAAAAATCCCCGGCTTATTTTCAGCCTGACTTACCAATCAATTTGTATTTTTACCATCCAATAAAAAGCTGATAATGCAAAATCCATATTCAGATCACTTAAGCCTTTTGGCAGTGAAGGCTGCTGTGAAAGCCGGTGAAAAAGTATTGCAAATATATAATGGTGAATATACCACCACGTTTAAAGCTGATGAAAGTCCGCTCACTACTGCAGATATAAGAGCACACGAGTGTATTGTTGAACACCTGGCCGAAACGGGCTTTCCGGTGCTGAGCGAGGAAGGGCGGAATATCCCCTGGGAAACCCGAAGGATGTGGCACTATTACTGGCTGGTTGATCCACTGGATGGCACAAAGGAATTTGTAAACCGCAATGGAGAGTTTACAGTAAATATCGCACTGATTGCCAATCATAAACCGGTTATCGGAGTTGTATATGTACCGGTGTCGGGAATGCTTTATGTTGGAAATGAAGAAAACGGTTCATGGAGCCTCGATTGTTTTAAGCACCCCGTGGATCAGGATGCAACTGCACTTGCCTCGCTACTTGAGGACGGCAAGAAGCTGCCTTTAAAAAAAGCACAGAAAACGGTAACGATATTGGCCAGCCGTTCGCATCTGACACCTGAAACCAGCAAGATAATTGAGCGGATTAAGGCCGAATTTGCCGGAAGCAAAATTATAAATGCAGGCAGTTCGTTGAAATTCTGCCGGTTGGCCGAAGGCAGTGCTCAATATTATCCGCGCTTTAGCCCAACTATGGAGTGGGACACAGCGGCAGGCCATGCCGTGGCAGCCAATTCCGGAATTGTAGTAAATGCCTGGCCTGAAATGAGCCCGCTTCAATATAACACCAAAGAGAGCCTGCTGAATNNTTGCATGTCTTACCCGATGTATTCATCCAAAAGAGATTATAGAAAATTAAAAAAGCCATGGCGTAAATACCATGGCTTTTATTATTCTATTGAAGGTCGTTTATTTGAAGTCTATCAACTCAACATCAAATACAAGGGGAGCACTTGGAGGAATGGTAGGCATACGTCCGGCTTCGCCATAGGCAATGGCTGAAGGAATAATAAGCCTGGCTTTGCCACCTTTTTTCATAAGGCCGATACCTTCGTCCCAGCCTTTAATAACCTGTCCCTGACCGAGTACAAATTCAAATGGCTGGCCACGGTCAACCGATGAATCAAATTTGGTTCCATTGAGCAGAGTTCCTGTATAATGAACCTTAACAGTTTTTCCGACTACCGGTGAGGCACCGCTACCTTTTTTAGTTTCGATGTAATATAAACCGCTGGGAGTTGGCTGAACTGTAATATTGTTGTCGCGGATATATTTCTGCAACAATCCCATCTCTTCGTTTTTGGCTTTTGCTGCATCTTCTTCTGCTTTCTTTTTCTTTGCTTCCTGCTCTTTTTCATATTGAGCTTTGGTCATAAAGTCTAGCATTTCGAACTCATAAACGAGGCTTGTGTATGGAGCAACCATCTGGCCACGACCACGCTCACCAAAGCCTATGCTTGAAGGAACAATTGCTGTAGCCTTTGAGCCTTTCGACATAAGTGTAAGAGCTTCTGTTGCACCTGCATTGTCGAACTCCTTACCCGATTCCCAGCGCATAGGTTCCTGCTCGAAAGATGAGTAGTATTCATTTCCTGAAACATCAGATACTTTGAAATGGAAACGGGCAATATCTCCAAGTTTAGGTTTTTGGCCCGATCCTTTTTTTGTTTCGGTAAAATAGAGACCTGAGGCCAAAGGAGCTACTGTTACGTTATTGGCGCTGAGATAAGAATTTAACTTTGTCTCTTCTTCAGCTTTCAACACTGCCAGTTCGGCCTGCTTTGCCATCTCTATCTGCTGCTGTGTTTGCGCTGCAATCATTTTTACATCAAAGTAAATCTCTTTGCCTTTGTAAGTTGAATCCGGCAATTCGGGTAATTTGATGGTTTTCAGGAAGAAAGAGTCGGCACTGGTGATAAAGCTGGCGCTATCACCGGGTTTCATCATGGCAAGTGCTGTATAGATGTCTCCTTTGTAAGTAGGCTCACTTAATGGTAGCATAAATGGTTCAGGATTCTGGCTTGAGTTGAACAAAACAGAATCGTTAACGCTATATTTCATTAAAATGGTCATAACCATTCCGGTTTTCAGCGTTGTTGTGTCATCGCCTTTAACATGAAATTTGTAGTACAGTCCATCGGCTGTTTTTTTGTAACCACTGTGCTCTGAACACGAGGATATACCAACTATTAATGCTGACAGCATGAGCAGCAAAGTCATTTTTGTGTACTTCATTCTGATAAAATTGTTTGTTTATGAACAGATTTTTACTTTAGTGCAACCAACTCGAGATCATAGATTAAGGTAGATTTCGGTGGTACTTTGTCCTGATCACCGAGCAGTCCGAAAGCGAGGTGCGAAGGTATAATAAATTTTGCTCTGTCACCTACCCTCATTAATAATATTCCCTCTTCGAGTCCGCTTTCTACCCCGCCCCTTCCAATTTCAAATTCTTTCAGTCCACTCTTGTCGGATGAATATATCTCGCTTCCATCAATCAGCAAAACGCGATATTTTAAAACAGCTATCTTTCCCAACTCAGCATTAGGGCCATTTCCATCAAAATAAATACTGTATCTAAGTCCCGAGCCGGTCTCTTTCATTTGCCAGTTATGCCTCCTGATAAAGGCTTTAATCTGTTCGTTTTCGAGTTTAACAGCTTGTTTGTTGGCGTAAACCAACGATTTCTCCATAAGCTTCTGATCAATTGGCTGTTGCTGATTCTGCCTCCTATCGCTGTTGCAGGCAGATATAAACAGAAGCATAAAAAGGGTAAAGATGGAAATAATAAGGTATTTCATTTACTGTTCCTATAAGGGATTAAGCCTCGAACTTTGCTGTGCGGCAGACAAAAGACCTTCTTGATAACGCGGAAGAAGTGCTTCAAATTTTGATAAAGTCACTGGCATTTTATCAAATGAATCGCCACCTGAAGCATTCCGATGGCCTCCACCCTGGTAATGATCGCGGGCAAAATTATTTACCGAGAAATTACCTTTCGACCGGAATGAAATCCTGATTCTGTCTTCCTTTTCGGTAAACAAAGCGGCAAAGCTTATACCTTTGATAGAAAGGGCATAATTTACCACACCCTCGGTATCACCGGGATTAAAGTCAAACTTGTCCAAATCCTCCTGGGTTAACCAGATATAAGCTGTACTATGTTCAGGCAGTACTTTCATTCTTTCGCTAAGGCAAAATCCCAACAGGCGCATCCGGCTTTCTGAATAGGTGTCGTACACCAGGCGATGCACCTGCTCGGTATCAACCCCGGCCTCAACCAATCGGGCTACAACTTCGTAAGTACGAGGATAGTTGCAGGCAAAGCTGAAAGATCCGGTATCGGTCATAATGCCAACATACAGGTTAATTGCAATCTCTGCATCAATCAGATGGGCATCGTCGAGCGCCTCAATAAAATCGAATACAAGTTCCGATGTTGAGGACGTTTTAATCACTGAAAATGAAAAATCAAATTCTTTTTCTGGCTCAAGATGATGATCTATCAATATTTTTACTCCTTTTGCTTTTGCCAACTGATCAGCAAACAGATTGACCCGTGAAATCGCATTATAATCGAGACTAAAGATGATTTTGGCGTTTTTCAGAAGTTCATCAGCCGTTTTCGACTTATGAAAATAGACTACTATATCTTTCTGCCCCGGCATCCATTGCAGAAAGCCTGGAAAATCGTTAGGAATAATAGTTGTAACAGAATGTCCCTTTTTCGTAAGGTAACGGCTGAGAGCCAGTGATGAACCCAATGCATCGCCATCGGGATTATAGTGCGAGGTAACAACAATTTCTGCCGGGGAAGTCAACAGGTGCTTTACCTTTGTCAGCGTATCGGGATTAAACTTGTGCAAGAGGTAATTATTAAAAAATAATTTCTTTTTATCGAACACAAAAATAGAAATTATTGTTAATAGGCCAGTTCTTAATAATTTGTACATTTACTTTACCTAATTTAAACAGAAAAGCAATGACAGGTAATATTACATTTACCATGATCAAACCCGCTGCATATCAAAATCAATATGCCGGTAAAATTCTTGATATGATTCTCAATAAGGGATTTCGTATTTCAGCAATCAAAATTGTAAAACTCACACGCGAGCGTGCTGCAAAGTTTTATGAAGTTCATAAAGACCGGCCATTCTACAACGATCTGGTAGAATTTATGTCATCGGGCGAAATCCTTGCTGCCATTCTTGAAAAAGAGAATGCTGTTGATGACTATCGTGCACTGATTGGTTCAACCAACCCGGCCGATGCAGCAGACGGAACAATAAGAAAAGTGTTTGGCGAATCGGTTCAGAAAAATGCTGTTCACGGGTCAGACAGTGATGAGAATGCTATTAAGGAAGCAGCTTTCTTCTTTTCAGAACTTGAACGCTACTAATATATCTTACTCTTCTTCGCCAGGGCGATATTCAACAAAAGTCTGGTCGCTATAGAAGACAAGAATTTTATTTATTTTCCGGACAGCTTTAACTGGCTGATCCGGTTTTTTAATTTCATGCGGTTCAGCGACAACCGATGGTTTGGATTGCATACTTTGCGGCCCGGGTTCTGCTTCATCTTTGCCCGGATGAGATTTTTCCTCGGTTTCAATTTTTCCGGGCGCAGGAACAGATTCTTGTTTTGTTAATTTATCTTGCTGAATTTCTGTAGGTTGGGATGTATTATCAATAGGTAATTCCTCCCTATGAGTGGGCTGTACTTCTTCATCCTCATCTTCGGCAGCAAATAATTCCATCATTCGGGGTTTAGGCTTTTCATCCAGTTCCAGCGGTTCATTAGTTATCGTGCTTTCATCCGGCTGACTGGGGTAGGGATTCATCATCTGACCTTCACCAAATAAAATCCAATTCATACTTATATCGGGATAACGTTTAATCAGTTTCTGAACAAACTCAAGGCTTGGCTTATTTCTGCCATTTAATATGTGCGAAATGCCAGAGCGCTGCACGCCCAAATCATCAGCAAGCTGAGCAGAGCTAATATTCTTTGCTTTAAGCACCAGTGCGATTCTGTTATTCATTTTTGAGCCGGATTTAAAGTATCTATTTACATGGCTAATTTCGATATACAAATATACGAATTTTCACAATGTTAGCAATGTATTGAGATATAAAGTAAAAGTAATTTGACTAATTACTTTATTTAATACCTATATAGTACTCGTATTCTGTTTATTATGTCTTTATGAATATGACATTTAAAATACTTGCAAATAATACCTCTTATTTAATTTATAGATTTCATTAAATCTTGTATAATACTGGTTACTTGCATTATATAATATATATGTAAAGATATTGTCCAATTATTTGCTAATTACATCCGTCACTCAACATTTGATCACAATATTGACATTTACAATGTTAATGTTTACTCATGTTACTATTTAAGATTATATTTTATGGATTATTCACTGTTACAAGTCTATATTACATTTCTAATCAATTAATTTTAATGCAATTACTCAATATAAACGATTTAATCAACTGTA
>DINP01000132.1:20023-60521 GCA_002426025.1 Bacteroidales bacterium UBA5537
TAAAGAATCAGAGATATAAATTTAAAAAGTCTGTATAATGATTTGATAGTCAATAAAAAATCCGGCCTAAGCCGGATAAGAGAACTTATGCCAGAAAAATTAATTCTGCTATTTAATAATTTTCTCAGCAATCACATTATACCCGTCTGATATCTGAAGCATGTAGATGCCCTTGGGCAGTCTTTCTAATTTGGGAAACACAGTCAGGTTTTTGCCTTTGTTCAACTCTATACCTTTCATTTCAGCTACACTGTGGCCAATTGAATTAAAGATTTTAAAATCAACGATAAGCCTTGAAGTAGATTCGACCTCTATATTTACTTTTTCGCTGAAAGGTATGGGGTAGGCACTGAGATTTGAAAAAGGTTCTTTCTGTTTGATAATCGAGGAAGTCAGCAGGTTATTGGCAAGAACCAGATTAGGAATACCCCATCCTTTCTGATTGTCGGGATTAGCCGATTGCGAACTGCTCATTTTAATGGCATTCATCAGTTCCATATTTGTAAAAGTAGGATTTGCCTGCCACAAACAAGCCGAAGCACCTGCCATAACTGGCGAAGAGAACGAGGTTCCGCTTCCGGCTGCAATACCTGAAGGTACGACAGCAACAATAGTATTTGCACCCTGAGCAGTAACATCTGGTTTTATCCGACCATCACTGGTTGGCCCATGCGAACTAAAACCAGCATATATGCCGCTTCCATCAACTGCACCTATTGTAAATACACTATCACCATCTGCCGGGGCTCCAATATAAAACCAGGGACTATTGCCAGAGTTTCCTGCACTGTTAACTACGAGAATTCCCTTTGCTGCAGCCATGTCGGCTCCAATTGTAACAACGGTAGTGTTTCCATCCATATCAGCATAGGTATGGTTTTCATCCGGATTATCGAACTCGGTATAACCAAGGGATGAGTTGATGATATCTGCGCCAATTGAATCAGCATATTCAGCAGCATTAACCCAATAGTATTCTTCCATAAGATATTCACTGACAACATCTTCAGATCGTAAAAGCCAGTATGAAGCTTTTGGTGCCGTACCAACAAGTTCACCGGGTAGGTTTCCTCCCATCGTAGATAAAACCATGGTTCCATGTGCGCTCATAGATGTGCCGTAAACATTATTACCGGGTAGTACAAAATCTTTGGTGCCGAGTATCTGAGAATTTGCCCTCAGACTATCAAAAGCAGCCATAATGTTTGCGCTATTAAAGCCACCATCAATTACCGCAATGGTCATTCCTTTGCCGGTAAACCCAAGATTGTGTAATTGATCTACCATGATCATCTGCGCCTGATTTAGCGAAGCACCGTAATTAAATGACATTCCGCTCTTAAATTCTCTGGATACATTCCTAACCGGAAGTTTCTCAATCTTTTCTGAATCGAAAAATGATTTTTTATGTTGGTTGCTTCTTTTTTGAAACAGATTATCAGCAGGTTTAATCTCTTTTATAAACTGGTTTTTGGCAATATTATCAACCACAGACCTACTATCAGCTTTGATAATCGCGACGTTCATCCATTTAGAAGTATAAATAATTTCAGCTCCTGCAGCCCTGAGCGACTGAAGATATGTTTGATTAACAGGTAAGTCAGACTCTGTTAATGGAATTCGCTGCAGCAATCTGCGCTCAATAGCTTTAGACGATAAATATTCTGCAGGCCTGGCCAGAGAGTATGAAGAAGTGCCTTTATCGGTAAATTTAACACGGAAATATGCTGGTCCGGATTGAGCTGATGCGATGATCATCAAACAGAAAGAGAAGAATATAGTAAGGAGTTGTTTCATTATTATTTAATTGGTTAATATCCCGTTCTTTAAACACTTATCAGGATAAAAGGTTTAAATTTACCAGTCTGCAAATATCAGCAATAAATTGACAGGATGGCGAGTTGAAACGCCATCTTGTTATTAATCTGCTAATTGCTGAAATGTAATTGGAATTCCGGTATAAATTTTAAGATAATTTTTGCAAGAATTTCAATAGGTTGCACATACAAAGCGGTTTTTGGAATTGATATCCTTATAAACCTGTATATTGCTGAATCCTAGTACTATTAGCATTTTATTGATATTCTCCGCTTCGGTTTCATTTATCTCGAACCACAATTCACCTTTGGGTTCGAGATGCTTCAGGGCGAATTCGGAGATTCTCCTATAAAACAATAATGGATCAGAATCTTCTACAAACAAGGCTAAACCGGGTTCATAATCGAGCACATTTCTCTTCATAGTAACCCGCTCCGATTGCTTTACATAAGGTGGGTTGCTAACAATCAGATTGTAGCTGGAAAAGCCTGGCCAACAGTTTTCGTCTAAAATATCGGCCTGAATAAATTTAACATTTGCCTTATTCGAAAATGCATTTTTTTCTGATACTTCTAAAGCAATATTGCTGATGTCAATCGCTGAAATCTGAGCAATAGGCAAGCTGATAGCGAGGCTGATGGCAATTGCTCCGCTGCCAGTTCCAATATCCAGAATACGCAGATCTTTTTGATGGGAAATCTTTTTAATAATCATTGTAACCAACTCTTCTGTTTCGGGACGAGGAATCAACACGTCAGGGGTTACAAAAAATTCGTGACCACAAAACCATGTTTTTCCCGTAACGTATTGAACCGGAACAAATTCAGCCAATATTGGAATCGCTTCAAGGACATTCTTCTCAAATGTCGGCTCTGCTTCTTCCATTCTGAGCAGCAGGTAGCGGGCTGGATCTATATCAGCATAACATGAGAATAAAAAGCGCTGAATTGATCTCGCTTCAGTCTGGCCATAAAGCGATTGAATTGATTCAATTACCCTTTTTTCAAGTTCAGAATATGTCATAAACAGTGTTCAGTCCGCGAAGATAATCAATAGTAAGGTGTGATTCTATCAGACTTTTCCCGTTTTTCAACTTACCTTTGCCTTCTGCCGGTTGTCAGAGTTTGAATGTTTTTACACATTTTTGTTTCCTTATCTAATGCTAAATCTGCTTACAGAAAATGGGGATTACTTTATTCTGCCCGATCAATGGGCGGAAGTAAGAAACCTGCATTTCTCATCTGTTAATGAACAATTATTATCACTGATTATAGATTTCTCCTCAGCAACGGATCAGTTTTATCTTGCCAACCCACTGTTAATTAACTACGATTGCCTAAGGAACAAAACCTTGCTTACTCCGGCTTTGCTCCGTGAATCATTTCTGCATGAAGCTGCTTTCAATCCATTGAGAATTGAACTAGAGGATGATTCCTTTTCAGGTCTGAACACAGTCGAAATTACTTTGTTAACTTATTTTTACCTAAACCCTCTCCCCTTTTCAGTTTCGATGATTGCGCGCTGGTTTACCGATATTTATGTAATTCCAGGTGTTGCTGAAAGACTGGCAAATGCTGTGTTTATTGCCCGCACAAACCGGGATCAGTCAGAGCCTGAATTTTTGCAAAAGAGCAGGGCTTTGCTTGGAAAATCTCAGAGAGAAAGTAAGGAAATTCAAAACAATAATAATCCTGTAAATCTGGCAAACACCTTTGAACTTTTTGAAAAAGTTTACACTGGATTTTGTTATGATTGCCTGGATGAGTATCAGGATACTGGGAATAATGAAAAGCAGAAAATAAACTTTTCCGGGATAACGGAATCAGGATATCTGATTGAGGACCATGCAATTATTATTGTCGGATTGTCAGTTATTATTACCGAATTTGTAAAATTGACTGAACTTAAATGGCCGGCATTTACCGATGCTTTGTTAAACACGGTTCCTGTTTACTTGCGTGACTATTATAGTATAGGCAGGTTAATTACTGAAAAACCAGCTATTTTGTTATCTCTATATAATGAAGGGATTAACAGTATGGATATTATTGTTATCCCAAAAGATGGCAATCAACAATCACGAAAGCTTGAAGATGAGGCAGATTGCCTGATTTGTTCAGTACATTCCTCTGCAATACCTCTTTTTCTCAGAATTACCAAGTAGAAGACTTTTGGATTGAAGGGTAGCTGACAAAACCCTAATTTTGACGCAAAACTGACGCATGATTTACCTGATTCTGGCAATTACAGCCTCTACCCTGATTCTAATTAGTTTCAAGATTTTCGAAAAGCTTGGAATTGATAGTTATATGGCCATCACCGTAAATTATATTATCGGAGCCATTTTCGGATACAATTATATTGGGTGGCACATCAGTTTTCAGGAAGTAATAGGAGCAGAATGGTTCCCAATGTCGGCGCTGACCGGCCTGGTTCTGATTATTGGCTTTGTGCTATTTTCTTTATCAGCGCAAAAAGCAGGCGTTGCCATAACAGCCATCAGTAGCCGCATGGCAGTGATTATTTCAGTCGTACTTGGCATATTGGTTTTTGGCGATAGCGCAGGTTACATTAAAATAAGCGGCGTTTGCCTTGCCATAATTGCATTTTATCTGACTTTTAAAAAAGGCAGACTTGAAAAGCCCGGTTTTTTCGTTCTGTTGCTTCCTCTGGCAGTTTTTCTGTTTATGGGGCTAAATGATATTGTTCTAAAAGTTACACAATACTATTATCTGGGAAGCAACAACGAAACTGGATTGGTAACCTATGCCGCCACTTCATTCTTTTTTGGTTTTCTGATTGGAATTCCGGTATTGATGGTTCGCTCCTATCATAAAAGGCAGACTATAAATACCAAATCTTTTCTGGGAGGAATCTTATTAGGGTTGCTTAACTGGTTTTCAACCTATTACCTCCTGAAAGGTCTTTCCGTTATGGAAGTTTCAGTATTTATTCCCCTGTTAAATGTAAGTGTGGTAAGTATTTCTGCTTTGGCAGGATACTTTGTTTTCAGGGAAAAACTCCGTCTATTAAACTGGATCGGAATAGGATTGGCTTTATTGGCGATCGTACTAATTTCGGGAACGTAATTAACAACTCCATTGCTGATAACTATTAAAATCACTCTAAAGAATTTTCATGATTTCACCATATATTTGATTCTTAAATTTCAAAATTAGGGCCATGAAGAAACTTACTTTTTCTGTAATCATTATTACTTCCCTCTTTATTTTATCTGGGAAAAAAGCAATTAGCCAGGAATTTATGCCATTTGCGCATAGTAACTATGCCGGTGTAAGTGGGTTGGCTCTGCAACCAGCATCTATTGTTGATTCGAGGTACCGTTTTGATATGGTATTATTCGGTGTTAATTCGGTATTCAGCAACAACTATATTGCTTTTGACAAAAAGGCATTTCTCAAATCCACTACATGGGACGAAGATAATTTCAAAGAGAAGTACATGTATGAAAACCTGAATGGAAAGGATAAATCAGGCATTTCAACGATTGGGGTTATTTTCCCGTCTTTTATGGTTAACCTTTCTGATAAAAGTGCCCTTGCCTTCTCAAGCCGCATCAGAGGTATTCTAAATATTGATAATATTACCGAAGAACTCGCTAAACTGGCCTATGAGGATTTTAATTACGAGCCGTTTTTGTACAAGGAATTGACCAATGCAAACTTCAATTTACAAGCCAATTATTGGGCTGAGTTTTCGGCAACTTACGCCAATGTGCTCATAAACAGCGGCAAGCATTTTATTAAGGGAGGCATTACAATAAAATATTTACAGGGAATCGCTTCAGGTTATGGTTTTGTAAGTGATTTAAATTATCGTTTCGATGGTTCTGATACCCTTTCTCTTTTCCAGTCAAAAGTTAACTATGGATTATCTTCTGGTTTTGTAGATGAAAACTTTGATCCTTTCAAAAATGTTTCTGACCCCGGTTTTGGATGGGATCTAGGGTTTGTTTACGAGTATAGGCCAAATATAGAGCGATTCCGTTATAACATGGATGGCCGCGAAGGCATGTTGCGTCCCGATCAGGATAAATATTTGCTCAGAGTTGGTATTGCCCTGCTCGATTTTGGAAGCATCAGGTACAAAAAAGGCTATTACAGTCAGGATTTTGTTGCCGATGTTCGGGATTGGGACCTTTCCAATCTTAATATAGAATCAATTGAGGATTTTAATGATACAATCAGGAACCGTTTTGGTTTTATTGACAATATCAACGAAGATTACAAAATGAAAATGCCGGCAGCCCTGAGCATTTCGGTTGATTATAATTTTGCACCTAACTTTTATATTAATTTAAGTCCCTACATCGCTCTAAGACAAGGCACACAAGTAACTACCAAAACTCATTACTACTCTACCTATAACTTTACACCCCGCTATGACCGGAAGTGGTTCGGCGTAGCTGTACCTATGCAGGCAGATGAGTTCGGACGGTTCAGGGCTGGGATCGGCTTGCGTTTAGGCCCGGTATGGGTTGGGTCTAACAGCCTGATATCAAATGGATTATCAAAGAAGATTTATGCTGCGGATGCTTATGTAATGTTAAAGGTTCCGATCTTCCGTAGAATTAAACGCGATTCGGATCAGGATGGTGTAAGCAACAAAATTGATCAGTGCCCTGATATTGCCGGACTGTGGCTGATGCAGGGTTGTCCCGATGTTGATTCAGATGGAATCGCTGATAAAAATGATGAATGTCCGACTGAACCAGGGCCGGAAGCCCTGAATGGTTGTCCCGACAGGGATAAAGACGGCATTGCCGATAAAAACGACCGCTGTCCCGACCATGCAGGACCTGTAGAACTAAACGGATGCCCCGATTCAGACGGTGACGGAATTGTAGATTTTGAGGACGAATGTCCTGACCAGGCAGGCTTAGCAGAGTTGAACGGTTGCCCCGACCGCGATATGGATGGGATTCCTGATAAAAGCGATAAATGCCCCGATGTTGCCGGAAAACCTGAATTTCAGGGTTGTCCGTTTGCCGATACCGATAAAGATGGTATCGCCGACGATGTTGATGAATGTCCTACTTTGCCAGGTCCGGCTAAGTTTAACGGTTGCCCGGATTCTGATGGAGATGGAATTCCCGATATAAAGGATTTCTGCCCCAATACTCCCGGTGTAGCTGAAAACAACGGTTGCCCTGAAATTAAAAAAGAGGAAATTGAAATTATAGACAGGGCCTTCTCGGCACTGGAATTTGAATCAGGTAAGTCAATAATCAAACAGGCTTCTTTTGAATCGCTGAATGATCTTGCCGGATTGATGAAAACGAAGGAGATGTGGAAAGTGAAGCTGTCGGGCCACACCGATAATACCGGCAATGCAGAAAAAAATATGGAATTGTCGAAAAACAGAACACAGGCTGTTAAGGACTACCTTATTAAACAAGGCGTTGAAGAATTCCGGATTCTGACTGAATGGTTTGGCCAGGCAATGCCGGTTGCCGATAACAGCACACCGGCCGGAAGGCAGAAAAACAGAAGGGTTGAAATGAAAATTACTTTTGAATAAGAACTCTAATAACTTTTACATCCTTGAAAGAGAGAATTTGATATGACTGAAAGTTGCGTAACGGTAAATTCTACACAATGTCTGGCAGTTTCTAAAACACTTCTTGAGCTTGAGATAAGGCCGGGGTTTACCCGCCGGCCTTTCCTGAGCCATCCGTTGAAACAGGAAACCAGGCTCAATATGTTGTTTTTCGCAGTTGCTATTTGCCACCAAACACGCGACTTGAAAAACGAGAAACGCAATCTTTTCGGATGGGACTACATTGAACGGGTTTTTCTTGATCTGGCAGTGAATAAATCGAAATTGCTTGATATTCAAATGATAGACCAGGCAGATGATGAGAGCATTGCCTTCGGGCTTGAAGCTGCTTTTTCTGATGATGGTGAGGCCATTAAAACCAGCCTTGACAGAATCGGGGAACGGGTAAGATTACTGAAGGACCTGAGCCACTACATCTATTTTGAATCCGATGGCAGCTTTTCTTCTCTTCTTGAAAAAGCCAACGGCTTTCTGATAAACAAGGGCCAGGGGCTGTATGAGCTTCTGGAAAAAACAGAAGCTTTTGCTGACCAAATGCGGAAAAAGTCATCATTTCTCATAAAATTGCTGATTGATAGCGGGCTTTTTACCATAAAAGACCCCGAAAATTACATCCCGATTATGGATTACCATATGCAGCGCGTTCTTTTGCGTCTGGGATGTGTTGAAATTCAGGATGATGATCTTCGCAATGCTATTACTCATCGGCAACCTTTGGCCACTGATCAACATGTAAGAAAAGCCTGTATTGAGGCTGTTAAAGAATTGGCAAAATATTCAGGCATAGATATATGGAAAATGAATGATATTTTCTGGTCGCTTGGACGCTCTTGTTGCAACGAAAGCATGCTTTGTTTAGAAGGCTACTGCATCAAAAAACCATGTACCTTTCAAATGATTGTGCTTACCCCCGATCACGAAAAGTGCAGTTTTGAACCCGTATGCAATGGAGCCGGTAAAGAAGAAACCAGGTTGCTGTGGGAGCCCATCGTAGAAACACATTATTACTGATGAATCACGAATGTCCTTTTTGTAAAAGTGGAACTCAGTCACTCGGGTTTGCATCCGCCGAAGAATTTTTGGCCATTTACAACATTTCGCCCATATTGCCGGGACATAGTCTGGTTATGCCTGTGAAACATGCAAAAAGCCTTTTTGATCTTAATGAAGATGAGATCAGTGGCTTTTTCACCTTTGCCCGAAAGGTAACTGCTTTTTTGTGTGATGTTTACAACTGCGAGGCTTATGACTGGTCGCTTCAGGAAGGCATGGAAGCAGGGCAAAGCGTTGATCACCTGCACTTGCACATAATCCCCCGCAAACCTGGTGATTTGAACAAAGATGAAGATTGGTACGGCAAGTTGCAACAATCTATCGATCCTGCAAATAAAGAGAGAATTATAATTCCTGAGAGAGAGCACAGGCAAATATCAGTTTATCTAAAAGAGCAATGGGAAGTTTTTAAAACCTGATATGCTGCAGTAAAAAATTGATCTTACGTTAGATAAAGAACATCACGACGCCTATTACAGCCAGAATTGCACCAATTACTTCGCGTAAGCTTACCTTTTCGTGAAATAATAGTGCAGCCGGAGCAATAATCATAACCGGTGTTATGGCCATTATAGTTGAAGCAATCCCTGTACTTGTATATTTAACAGCAAGAAGTGAGAATGAAACGCCCAAAAACGGACCAAAAAATGCTCCGACACTCAAACTTTTCATAGCCGGTAAATTCTGAACTGCAGCTTTTACCCTTTTCCAGCGTCCATAAACAGTAATGACTACCATAAAACCAATAACTCCGGTTAGAACCCGAATCTGGCTTGAGGCAAATGCATCGTAGTCTCCCATACCATATTTACTAAAAACCAGCCCAATACCCTGACCGGCTGCTCCACCAAAAGCCAGTAAAAGTCCTTTGAGCGGATATTTCAATCCAAATCGGGAACGTGGTTTCAGACTTATGGGCTCATTTTCATCGGCACCCTTTCTGCCTAAAATAGCCAGACTTATTCCCGACAGGGTTACAACCATTCCAATTAGGCCAAGCGCAGTCATTGTTTCGCCCAGCATAAGCCAGCCGGTAACAGCAGCAATAGGTGGAGCAAGCGCCATAACCAACATCGAAATCCTTGCACCAATAACAACATAAGACTGAAACAGAAACAGATCGCCTAAAACAAAGCCTATCAGCCCTGATACTGAGAGCCATATCCAATTGTGGGTGGTCGCATTAAGCGGAAAAAGACTTCCGGAAGTAAACAATCCGTAAAGACTAAGAAAGACAAATGCCATCATTAACCTGAGCAGGTTAACCGATAGCGAACCTGCTTTTTTGCTGGCCGATTCAAACGCCAGAGCAGTAATTGTCCAGAAAACAGCAGTAAGTAGTGCAGCAAGTTCACCCTGGAAGCTATGGAGCATATTCTGATTTTAGAAAACCCGACAAATGTATTGTTATGCCGACGATAATTTATTAACTTAATCTTGTTTTTATCAACAGTTTAATTTCTGATCAGCGAGTGCAAGTGCCTGAACATTAAAAGGTATTATACCTGTTTAATTATTATTTGAGTTATTTCAACAACATCTTAATAAGAATCGAAATAAATTTCCGAAAAAAGTGAAAATAATTTGAAAATTCTTAACATTTTCTCAGGAATTTGTTAAGTTTGAAAATTGCAATTTGGCGTTAAGAGCTGGCCGGAAACTACTAATCTTTCACTATACTAAATTAATAATGAGGATGTTATTTGATGACACCTATCATACTATTACTAACCGGTCAACAGGAATTTTTAAAGATAAGGGAAGCAAATTCATAGCGATTGCAATACCGGTTAAGAATGAAGACGAAGTCAAATCGGAACTTGAGCAACTGAGAAAAGAGTATTATGATGCACGGCATCATTGCTATGCTTATGTTGTGGGATTCGACAAGTCGGCATGGAGAACTAACGACGACGGAGAACCATCGGGAACAGCAGGAAGGCCCATTCATGGGCAGATACAATCGAACGATCTCACCAACATTCTGATTGTGGTGGTGCGTTATTTCGGAGGTATTAAGCTGGGAGTCAGCGGCTTGATAAATGCCTACAAAACTGCAGCTGCTGATGCTCTGGCGCAAGCCGAAATTGTTGAAAAGACTGTTGATGAAATTTATGAGTTAAAGTTTATCTACGAAGCCATGAACGATGTGATGAAAATTGTGAAAGAAGATGGTTTACAACTACTAAAAACACAGTTTGACCTTGAATGCAGTTTAACTTATAAAATCAGAAAAGGAGAGGCCGACAGAATAAATGAGAAGTTCAGAAAAACGTATCAAAGTAAGGTAATATATCTGCGATCTGAATAAGTCTTGGTAATCAAGGTGATATTTAGAAGTAGCCGTTTTATCTATACACTATTTTTTCTGAAAAAGCAAGAGTGATTTTTATTTTTTCTTAACTTTTTTTCAATGATTTTTGTTGAAAAATGTGGGTGATCCGAACAGAATGATAAAGGTTCTGACAATGAGCACTTACGCATTTCATCATCAATCAAAAACCGGAAAAGGACAGAAGTTTAATTTTGAATACATATTATTACGCAAGGGAGAATGAATAAACCTCATCAAGAAGTTTGGGAGAATTGCCTAAAGATTATCAAGGACAACATTAATTATCAAAGCTACAAAACATGGTTTTCGCCAATCAGCCCTATCAAACTTGACGACAACGTTCTGACTATACAAGTCCCCAGCCAGTTTTTTTACGAATGGCTCGAGGAACACTACATTAACTTACTGAAGAAAACTATTAAACATGAGCTTGGTCCTTCCGGTAGGCTGGAATACAGTATTATTATGGAAAATTCAAACGACCCACGAGCACCTTACACCATTAAAGTGCCCACAAGCAACAGGAGCGTTCTGAATAATCCTTCGGTTTCGATGCCGATTGACCTGAACAAGGGCTCTTCAAAGGAGATACCAAACCCTTTTGTTATTCCGGGTCTTAGGAAGATACAGGTACACTCACAACTCAACGAATCATACTCTTTCGATAACTTTATCGAAGGAGACTGCAACCGTCTTGCACGATCTGCAGGTTATGCAGTGGCCACAAATCCCGGCAAAACTGCCTTCAATCCGATTTTTATTTATAGTGCCAACGGACTTGGTAAAACACACCTTGCACATGCAATCGGCATTCAGGTAAAAAACAATTTTCCTGAAAAAACAGTTCTCTATGTAACAGCTGAGCAGTTTATACAACAGTTTGTTGATTCAGTTAAAAATATGAATCAGAATGACTTCGTTCATTTTTATCAGATGATAGATGTTCTGCTGATTGATGATATTCAATTCTTATCGGGTAAGGAAAAAACCCAGGATGTGTTTTTTCACATTTTTAACCACCTGCATCAAAACGGAAATCAACTGGTAATTACATCCGACAAATCGCCGGTTGAAATGAAGGGCATTGAACCACGGCTGTTGTCACGATTCAAATGGGGCCTTGCTGCCGATCTGCAGGTTCCTGATCTTGAGACCCGCATTGCAATCCTGAATAAAAGACTTTACAAAGATGGCATCGAAATGCCGCTAGATGTTATTGAATATCTGGCATATAGCATAACTACTAACGTAAGGGAACTCGAAGGCGCGCTTATTTCTCTTATGGCACAGTCGTCGCTCAACAAGAAAGCTATTACCATTGAGCTTGCCCGGCAAATGATAGACAAGTTTGTCAAGAATACCTCTAAGGAAATCTCAATTGACTATATTCAGAAAGTTGTCTGCGATTTCTTCAATATTCATGTTGACCACCTTAATTCAAAAACCCGTAAACGCGAAATCGTTCAGGCCAGGCAACTTGCAATGTTCTTTTCAAAAAAACATACCAAATCGTCGCTGGCAACCATTGGTCTGCACTGTGGAAACAAAGACCACGCAACAGTATTACATGCCTGCCGTACAGTCAACAACCTTATCGAAACCGACAAGCAGTTCAGAACCTACGTTGAGGAAATTGAAAAGAAAATAAAACTCTGATAAGAATTGTAAGCGTTTTTACTGAAATCTAACCTCATCCGTGAAAAAACCGTGATGAGGTTATTTGTTAAATAATATCTGACATGAAAATACTGATGGTTTGCCTTGGGAACATCTGTCGTTCACCACTTGCTGAAGGAATAATGCGAAAAAAGCTTGAAGATAACCACATCGAAGGCGAGGTTGACTCCTGCGGTTTTGAATCTTTTCATGATGGCGATAACCCCGACCGGCGCAGCGTTCAGGTTGCCAAGAAACATAATATTGATATTACATCGCACCGGGGAAAAATGTTCAAGCCCTCCTTTTTCGACTATTTCGATTTAATCTACGTTATGGATAGCAACAATTACCGCGATGTTGCTTCGGTCGCCCGAAACAGCAATGATATGGAAAAGGTTGACTATATTATGAATATGGTAAAACCCGGCAGCAACATGCCAGTACCCGATCCGTATTACGGTGGGCCGGATGGTTTTGAAAAAACTTACGAAATGCTTGATATCGCTACTGATAAAATCGTTGAAACGATCAAAAAAAGAAAATAATCTGTGCTGATGGAACCTGATAAAAGAATGATTGAGGAGGCTGCAGCAAGAATCAAACCTTACCTGCACAATACTCCTGTTCTTCATAGTTCTGCCATTAACCACTTGTGCGACGCTGAGTTGTATTTTAAGTGTGAGAATTTCCAGAAAGCCGGGGCATTCAAATCGCGCGGGGCGACCAATGCGGTATTTCAGCTTGGTTTAGATGAAATTAATCGGGGAGTTGCAACACATTCATCTGGAAATCATGCAGCTGCGTTGGCACTTGCCGCATCCATACGTGGAGCCAAGGCTTATATTGTCATGCCTGAAAATTCGAGTAGAATAAAAATTAAAGCAGTTGAAGAGTACGGAGGGATCATTACTTTTTGCGAACCAACTCTCGAAGCTCGCGAGTGTACCTTACTCGAAATTATTGAAAAAACAAGAGCCATAGAGATTCATCCCTACAATGATTACCGGATTATTGCCGGACAGGCAACTGCTGCAATGGAATTACTCACAGATTATCCTGATATGGAAATAATAATGGCTCCGGTTGGTGGTGGTGGCCTTTTAAGCGGAACTGCGCTTGCTGCAAGGTATTTCGGCAAGAATGTTAGAGTAATTGCTGCTGAACCTGCCGGTGCTGATGATGCATACAAATCGTATTATTCCGGATCATTCGTGCCCTCCCTTAAACCATTAACCATTGCTGACGGACTGCTGACTTCTCTTGGCTCCCTCACCTACCCTATCATTCAAAAACATGTGAATCAGATTGTTACAGTTAGTGAAGATGGCATCCGGTGCGCGATGAGGTTAATCTGGGAACGGATGAAAATAATNNATTATTCTTTCGGGAGGCAATGTTGATCTGGATGCAATTCCGTTTAAATAAAGGATATGAATACAAAAAAAGGATCATTATTCTTGATTCCCAGTACATTGGGAGATAACTTGCCAGAAAAAGTTCTGCCGGCATATAACCTTCAGTTATTGCATCAATTCGATGTTTTTATTGTTGAGGAAATTAAAACAGCCCGTCGGTTCCTGCGAAAATGCGGATACAAAAAGGATTTTGACACGGTAACTTTTCACATACTGAACGAGCATACACCTGATAATGAAGTATCTGAATTTCTGAATCAAGCAAAGAACGGATTGGATACCGGTTTATTATCCGAAGCAGGTTGTCCGGCAGTTGCCGATCCGGGGTCAAAAGCAGTAAGGCTTGCGCATGAAATGGGAATCAAAGTAGTTCCTTTATCGGGACCCAATTCAATCATTATGGCATTGATGGCTTCAGGATTTAACGGGCAGAATTTTACCTTTCACGGCTATCTTCCTGTGAAAGCTCCGGAAAGAGTTCAAAAAATTAAGGAAATTGAGCGTGATTTGTTAAGAACCGGGCAGACACATATTTTTATCGAAACACCTTACCGGAACAATCACATGATTGAATCCATTTTATCAAGCTGTCACAGTGATACGCAATTCTGTATTGCCTGCAATATCAGTCTCGAAGACGAATGGATAAAAACGGCCACCATAGGACAATGGAAGAAACAAATTCCGGTTTTAGGAAAGAAGCCTAGTGTATTCCTGCTTTCAAGATAAAAAAACTGTCTTAAAAGTAATGTTTCACTAAATTCTGACGCTTTAAGCCAGATGTAAAACATTGGATATCTGTGGCTGTTTCTTCAAACCTGGTTTACAGGTGAGTGTGCCACGACAAACTTTTAAGACAGTATCTGAAAAATCTATTTTCTAATCGTGGTGGTGACCGTGAGGGCCATGCACGTGACCATGTCCGATTTCCTCAGCAGTCGCATCGCGCAAATCAACAATGGTTCCTGTAAAAAACAGGTTTTTACCTGCCATTGGATGATTAAAATCCATCACAACACTCTCTTTTTCAACAGATTTGACTATTCCTTCGAGCGGATGGCCTTCGTTGTCCTGCATTGGGATAACATTGCCAATCCTCAGCATTTCAGGATCAACTTTGCCATCAACCATAAAAATATCTATCGGAAGGGAAACTATTGCATCTTCGGTAAATTCGCCATAAGCATCAGCAGCCGAAAGTGTAAATTCAAAATTATCATTAGCTTTGAGGTTCAACAGGTTATCTTCAAATTTTGGAAGCAGATTACCAGCTCCGTATAGGAAAACCAATGGCTCAGAAGCATCAGCTACATCTACAACTTCTCCTGTTGCGTTATCAATTTTTAACTCGTAGGTGAGTGAAACCACTTTGTTTTGTGAAACAGTCATTAGAATAATTGTTTGGTTTTTAGTTAATCAACAGCTTATCAGAATACTTTGTTGAATTTAAAAAAGCAAAAATAGATAAAAAGACAAAGCGGCAGAGTTAATCTCCTTTTTTTGTAATTTTCAACATCTTAATTCGTCAAACGGGTAGTTATTTTCTACTAATAAAATTTGCAGATTGGAAGAGAACGTTCTGGAAATAGAAAATCTGAGCAAGAGCTACGGAAAAGTAAAGGCTGTTTCTGGCTTGAGCCTGACAATTTCAAAAGGTCAGGTCTTTGGACTTTTAGGCCCCAACGGCAGTGGCAAAACCACTACATTGGGCATAGTGTTGGGTGCAACACTTCCGCAAAGTGGTGATTTCAGATGGTTTGGCAAATCGTTGAGCAGCAAATCGCTGAAGCGGATTGGTGCAATTCTCGAACATCCGAACTTTTACCCTTACCTCAGTGCTACTGATAATTTAAGGATTATAGCACAGATCAGAAATGTACAAGAGTCTGATACCGATCGTGTTTTAAGAATGACCGGCCTTTTTGATCGAAGGAAACATCATTTTCAAACCTATTCTTTCGGGATGAAGCAGCGGCTTGCCATTGCATCAGCCATGCTTGGAAACCCTGAAGTACTGATTCTCGATGAACCCACCAACGGACTTGATCCGGGTGGGATTGCTGAAATCCGTGATTTGATTACACATATCGCCTCTGAAGGCGCTACCATTGTTCTGGCCAGCCATTTGCTTGATGAAGTTCAGAAGGTGTGCAGCCATGTAGCGGTACTTCAGAGGGGTGAAAAACTCTTTTCGGGTAATGTTGAAGAGGTATTGAGCAATACGGAGACCCTTCTTATTGCTTCGGATGATCTTATAAAGCTCGAACAGGCAATTATCAATTATCCCGATTATCTGTCGCACACAATAAACAATGGCATTATCGAGCTTAAAACCAACGGTGTATGCCATCCTGATCAGGTTAATCAGTACCTTTCTAATCAGGATATTTTCTGCTCACACTTAAGTTTGAGAAGAAAAACCCTTGAAAGTTATTTTCTTGAATTAACAGGTTCAAAATCAGCATCCTCTTCAAAATAAAAGATGAAAAAGATACTCAGCGCACTTCATCCCGAATGGATAAAAATTCAGAAATACCGTACATTCTGGATTTTAACCGGAATTTATGCAGCCACGCTGGTGCTGCTTCTTTTCAGCCTGCAAGAAATCCTTAGTAATTCTTCGGCGAATGTCAACAATAAATCATCTATGCCAATTCCCACAATTCCGTTTTATGTCTTTCCAGGAGTCTGGCAGAATCTGACTTACATTGCAGGTTATCTTAAAATATTCCCGGCATTTCTGATTATTATTCTGATAACCAATGAGTTTACCTTCAAGACACTGAAGCAGCAAATCATTTCCGGCACCAGCATTACAGAGTTTCTGATAGGAAAAATAGGCCTTATTTTCCTTTTATCGGTTTCAGTCGCCATGCTTGTTGGCATTTCGGCATTTATTGCAGGTTTGATACAAAGCAAGCCCGATTTCAACCAGATATTCAGTACCAAACTTTATTTTATACCGGTTCATGCTCTTGAACTATTCACTTATTTAATGGTAGCCGCTTCTTTTGCCTTTTTATTGAAAAGAGCCGGAATAACCGTTATTGCGTTCCTGTTATATTCTCTGATTCTTGAAAGGATTCTGGTTTTTAAACTTCCCTGGCACATTGGAAAATTTCTACCAATTGAAGCAATCGGTCATCTTATTCCTGTTCCGAACACTCAAATAATGCAGCGATTCGGTGTCTCATTTAACGAAAACACTTCAATGCAGGCTGTATTTACCTGCTTTGCCTGGATAATAATTCTGACTTTAGTAATTTATGGATTGCTGAAAAAACGCGACTTATAAAGTGTCTCCTGGTTCAACCCCGGATATATTGTTCGTTGAATCCCCTGATTCACGCTGGAAGGATGCACAATTATAGGGTTTGTTGATGCTGATTGATGGTTTTGCAAATTTCCCCCTATAGTGTTTCAAATCAGGATCGCGAAGCACTTTTTCCATAAACAGACCATAAACCGGGAGCGCAGTTTTCAAACCTTCGCCCAGCGCGGAGGTCCTGAAACGGACATTTCGGTGCTCACCACCAACCCAAACGCCTGAAACCAGTTTTGGAGTTACGCCCATAAACCATCCATCCGAGAAATTTGATGAAGTTCCGGTTTTACCCCCAAATTCGGTGTCGTACCTGAATAAATCATATTCCCATAACCCCTGGGTAGTACCTCCTGCTTCGGTTAAACCTGAACGCAACATAATGCTCATGAGGAATGCAGTTTCTGCATCAACAACCTGTTTTGGCTTTGGAGCATAACGGTAGACCTCTTTACCATCGCGGTTGACAATGCGGGTAACAAAAACCGGTTCGTTCAGCAATCCATTGTTGACCAGCACGCAATAAGCATTTACAATCTCAAGCAGGGTAACGTCACTTGACCCGAGGCAAATAGACGGCACGTTGCGCAATGGTGAGCTAACTCCCATCCGCTGAGCGCATTCCACTACTTTATCCCATCCCATTTCGTTTGTAAGCTGAACGGCAATGGAATTTATAGAGCGGGCGAAGGCATTTTTCATGGTAACATTATCCCAGGTAAAATTCCAATCGGCATTGTGTGGAGACCAGGTTTTAGTTTCGCCTTTTTCGGTATATCTGACTCTCACCGGCTGGTCAATCCGTCTGTCGCAAGGCCCGAGGCCATGTTCAAAGGCTGCGGTATAAACAAAGGCCTTGAATACCGATCCTGGCTGCCGACGCGCCTGGTTCACATGGTCGTATTTAAAAAACCTGAAATTTATTCCACCGACCCATGCTTTGATAAAGCCTGTGGCCGGATCCATACTAACAAAACCGGTATTGAGCAGGTGGCGGTAATACCGGATGGAATCCATTGTGCTCATCAATGTATCAGTTGATCCTTGCCACGAAAAGACACTCATTTTGCGCGGCTGATTGAGGTAATAATCCACAGAATCAGGATTATTGCTGAATTTTTTTGTCAGTCGCTCATATTGAGGGGTTTCTTTTGCCAAATTTTCGATAAAACCCTCAATCTCTTTACCCTTGCTGTTTATCCATGGGTTTTGTCCTTGCCAATGTTCATAAAACCTTTGCTGAAGTCTCTTCATATGCTGATTTACAGCCTGTTCGGCATATTCCTGCAATTTTGGGTCGAGTGTTGTATAAATTTTAAGCCCGTCAGTATAAATATTGTAACCCGATTCTTTGCTCCAATCCTGAAGGCTTCTTGCAACAGCTTCCTTAAAATAAGTAGCATCATCGTCGTCGTGATTCCGCCTGAAACGCAAAGCAAGTTTCGTTTTCACCAACGAATCTGCCGCAGCCTCAGAAAGAAAACTGTATCGCTGCATCTGCATAAGGATGCTGTTTCTCCGCAGCAGCGCATTGTCAGGGTTTTGAACCGGACTATAATAAGATGGAGCCTTCAGCAACCCGATCAGCACAGCTGCTTCTGCCGCGTTCAGATCGGCAGGCGATTTATCGAAAAATGTTTTGGAAGCAGCCTTGATACCAAACGCATGGCTGCCGAAGTCAACAGTATTTAGGTACATGGTAAGTATCTCATCCTTAGAATAATATAATTCAAGTTTGATGGCATTTATCCATTCTTTCAGCTTATCAATTAGTATATTAACGCCTGGAATATACCCTAACCAGCCCTTCTGGTTTTTATGACGGGTTTTATATAGATTTTTTATCAGTTGTTGTGTAATGGTGCTACCGCCCCTTTTATCACCTCGGGCTGTACTCCATATCGCCGCGGCTGTTGCCTTAATGTCGATACCATTGTGTTGGTAAAATCGTATATCTTCGGTAGCAAGTAAGGTATTGATAAGGGTTGGCGATAGATCGGAGAACCCGACCGGAGATCTGTTTTCGAGATAATACCTGCCTATATGAGTACTGTCTGAAGCAAATAGTTCGGAAGCAATACTGATTTCAGGGTCTTTAAGGTCGTTTAACTTCGGGGATGGGCCGAACAGTCCGAACAGGTTGAAATTCACCGAAAGGAGAAATAACAGTAACAGAATCATTGCCTGCATCAACCGCATGGCCATCTTTAGCCAAATACTTTTAATAGTATTGGGTAATCTGAAGAAAAGACCAAAAATAAATTTCAGCACTTTCTTCACCTTAGCATACAATGATATAATGTTATTTTTAAACAATCCGAAAAGATAATTAGTTATTAAACAGTTTGATAAAGGCTATAAACCCATTCCTGATAGAAGTTGCAATTTACAATGAATTCATTTGATAATACAGAAACTTCATTGTAACTTTTCAGCCTTATTGGGCGTCTGAAAAATATGTCAAAATATTTGATAAACACTTTCCGCTGCAGGGTGTTATTCATTTATGGTTTGATTTTGTAATTTTATCCAAGGAAAATCTATATGAGGAAGATTCTGATTATATTGTTTGCGCTGTTATTTATTCAACCCGATGGATTTGCTCAGAAAAAAGCCTCTGATTATCTCAGGGCAGCATTGGTATCAACAAATAACAAAAATTACACACAAGCTATTTTACTTTGTGATGCGGCAATAAATCTGAACAATGCTTATGAATCGGCATATTTTCATCGTGGTTACAACAAGTTTCTGATGAAGGACTATGCCGGTGCGCTGATTGACTTCGGGGTTGTAATTGATCTGAATTCGGAAAACCTTGACGCCTATCTTTACAGGGCTTTAACAAATCAGAAATCGGGTAATAAGTGGGCTGCTACCCAGGATTACAATTCAGCGCGACGCATTGACTCTGTTGAAACACTGGCATTTATTGCAGCCAATATTTTCAGGTAATCCNNGGAGGATGTGAATAATTAATAAACACATACCAGGGATGCGGTGTTAGATCAGATAGATTATCTGATGAAAGCAGGCGAAGAGCTGAAGCCATTGCTTGAGGGTCGGCATGTTCAACGGCGAAGCGATCAGCCTGAAATTCGTAGAGCCTCGAAATGTAATTCATTGCTATTGAGAGCAATGACGAAACCGGACTATAAAGAATAAAGAAAACGATCAGGCCAAGATGAAAGCTCTTTCCTGAGCTACCCAAAGCTTCATAAATAATGGGATTGCCAACAACAATGGAGAACAGGAATAAAATCAACCCGGTTTGCAATACTGATAAAATGAGGGTTTTTATGGTGTGTTTTCTCCGGTAATGCCCTACCTCATGTGCCAGAACCGCTGTAATCTGATCAGTGGTCTGAGTTCTAATAAGGGTATCGAACAAAACAATTCGTCTTCTTGACCCAAAACCTGTAAAATAGGCATTTGCCCTGGTTGATCGTTTTGAGCCGTCAATTACGAAAATATCCTTCAGATTGAAACCGGTTTTGGAAGCTAGATCGTTCAGTTTATCGCGAAGTTCACCGGGTTCGAGCGGGGTTTGTTTGTTAAATAGTGGAACAATAAGGTTTGAGTAGAACTGGCTGAAAACAACAGAGAATGCTGTTATGGCAATCCAAGCGAGCCACCAGAAATCTGAGGCAAGTAATGAATAGAGCCAAACGATCAGGCTTAAAAGCCCGCCTCCAATAACTGCAACTAACAGCAGCGATTTGAATTTATCGGCAATATAAACAGCCGGGGTTGTTTTGTTGAAACCGAATTTCTGCTCAATCACAAACGTATTGTAAATATCAAATGGGGTTGACAGGAGGTCCGCCGCAAGGCCAATGATCCCAAAAAAAAGAAGTGCCTGAAGAATCGGGTTGCCGGTAATTGATCTTACATAATCGTCAACAAATAAAAAACCGCCCAAAAGCATTATAATTGTTGCGATGAATGATAACCAGATAATAATTTGCCCAAAATTGTATGAAACCCGCTTATAATTAAGATATTGCTGATATCGTTCTTGCGTATAAACCCCTTCAAGAATGCGAGGAACCGGTTTAAACCTGGCCCTGTGATTCAGGTATGAAATTATCTGTCCACCGATAAAACCGGCAACGACCAAACCAATAATACAATAGAAAAGTATCTCTGCCATTAAAAAGTATAGAATTATTAACTCCTGTTTTTCAATACGTTAAAACAAATATAAGCCTTTTAGTAGCTGCCATGAAATTTCCGTAAAAACCATTCAACGCTCAGCAGAGTAATAATTAACAGAAGCAGCGGATAAAAACTTATAAGGTCGGTAAATCGCTTTCGTGCATAGGTTACCTGCTTCACATCGCCACGCTGCTTAATTATTGAAGCAAGGGCTGAAATCTTGCCGGGTGCAATTCCTTCACCTCCGGTTAATTTGGCCATTGTGTTCAACAGCCGGTGATTGGCTACAGTATTAACATCTTCGATATTCAACGCGGAAATAATAAACGTACCATTTTGTTTTAAGACGCCGGTTCCGGTTTCGGCTTTAGCTTCGTAGGAATAAATACCGGGGGCAAAATTACCGGCGTTCAAACTATAGGCCTCGCCCACAGGTGAAAACTCAAACTCATATTTCTTTTTATCTTCGCCGGTAATATCTATGGTTACAAGTTTATCGTTGATCAATTCATAGCTTTCGTTGAAAAGAGTTGCACTAAATTCAAGATTCTCATTTTCTGCATAATACTCACGGGCCGATACCCTGAACCTGCTCTTCTCAGCTTTCACCGCAAGGTATTGAACCATTTTGCCAATCAACTCATCAAAAGCTGTTTGATTGCTGTTTTTAGCGTAATCGGCCAACCGCCATTTCCAGATACCTTCACCGGCAATTACACCAATTCTGCGGTCAGGGCCCTGATTAAAAAAAATCAGCGGCATGGCAGTAACAGAGGCACCAATACCCTGGTTTGCATATACATAAACTGCATTCCCGAGCGTGTATTTGGCAAAAGGGCTGAGTAATGGGGGAACTCCCTGTAACAAATGTTTCAGGTTTTCGGAAGTGATAAAAAGCGGAAAATTGTTGTTGAACACAGGTAGGGCTTCATTGAATGAATTGCTGTATCCCGAAAGGGAAAGCCCGGTCTTTTGATTGTTAAACCCACTAATATCTGATTGGTTTCCAAGTATATACAACACAGCAATATTAAGCCTCGTAATTTCACCAAGCAGTTTGGTTGCAGGGTTTGAAACCGACGGAAGCTGGTGCAGAATAAACAAACTATAATCAGCCGGATTGCCTGTAAAATTTTCGGCATTAAAAAGCTGTGTTTCAAAGTTGTTGCTGTTTCCGATTGCCCGTTCTATTGCTGCCAGATCGGGATGTGGGGCATTGCTGACAATCGCTATTTTTTGCTTGCTATCTTTCACCTCAACAATTATGTCGCGGCTGTTGTTACTGCGATTGGTTTCTCCCCCAATTGCTTCAATTGTAATACGAAAGCGCATTTTTCCTGCTTCGGCAGCCTGAGCCATCACAGGCACAGCAAGTAGCTGTTTATCTGATGTGAAGCGAATCTCCTGCGTAAAAACCTCATTCCCATCCTGAACAACTTTCAGACGACTGGTTTCACCTGCGGCTTCAAATGCCTGTACCAGTATTTCGATTGGAAAACGATTACCTTTATAAGCTACCCTGTTGAAATTCACCCGTTTGATCAACAGATCGCGGTGTTGACTGGTATCACCCAGATTCACAGTATAAACCGGATAGGAAACATTTCGAACCGAATAAGCGGGATCAGAGCCTGAATTATATATCCCATCAGTTGCAATAATTACAGCGCCAAGATTGCGGTTATAGAAACGATTGTTAATCTGTTTGAAAAAGTCGGCAATATTGGTCAGATTATCAACGAAACCAGGGCTATCTTCCGGTTTAACCTCTTCGCCAAAGGTGTAGTTTGCAATGGTAAAATCATCGCCCAATTCAGACGAAAGTTTGTTGAGTTCTTCTTGCAGGCGGGTCTTGACAAAAACAGAATCAGGTCCCATTACCATAGACCGTGAATTATCAATGGCAATAACAACGGTCGGTTTCTCCTTAGTGCGGATGATGGTTTTTACCATCGGCGAAAGCAACAGAAAAGCTATCAAACTAACAGTTAGAAACCTGAAAACTGATAAAAACCAGATCAGACTTCTGGAGAAATCCTCAGATTTATTTCGGTAGTATAGGATGGCAGCATAGCCCGCTCCTGCTGCCAGACAAAGAGGCAAGAGCCAGAGCGAGTATCCTGTAACAAGTTGTATGCCCAAAATATCAGTGTTTGTTGAGGTTGCAAATTTCTGAAAAAAGCCGTTTGGTTAAACCGGATACCGGGAATTTAGAAATAAAAAGGTTGTCTTAGTGGCATATTATGCTTTGCCCCCAAGACAACCCCCGTACAATATAGTCAGTCTATTCCCTGAAAGTAGTCAACAGCGTATAACCGTCTAACTTTCCTTTCTTATCATAAGTTTCTGTTTTGACAGCGCCGATATTCTTTGCAATCCATTGGGTTGATTTTACCGTCATTTTCATTATTGTTTTTACTTCAGTATCGTAAGTTAGTTTAAAGCATTCAAAAGTGCCGGCAGGTGTTGTAACGCTTTCAATGGCTTCAACTTTGCGGTTCAATATTTTGACAGTCATATTCATAATACTCATACCTGAAGACGAAAACCCTATCCTGATATCACCATCCTTCAGGGTTTGACCGACCTGCAACACATTTGGATATTCCAGATCGAGGCCATCAATGGTCATTTCCATATCTTTCATGCCGCCCATGGTGTTTGGATCGAGAAAGTTTTTCATATCCATATAAAAAACACCGTCCTCGCAACGGAAACCAAGGTCCTGGGCAAAAATAGAAACATCTTTCTCATCGAATTGCTCACTTTTAATTTTCATGCTAAGCCCATTGGCCAAGGGTTCGACAGCAAGAATTGTTTGCTGATTGGTTCCTGTTAATTTCCCTTTGGCATCATAGCTTTTGGTTTCGATAAAAGTGCCACTCTTAACAGGAAAATAACCATCACAATCCTGAGCCTTAAGGCCGGTAACCAGCAGGATGGAAAACAAAAACAAGATTGATTTTCTCATAAATAATAATTGTTTGATAGGTTTCCACAAACATACTGAAATAATCGAAATCACAAACACCAGATGTAAAATTCATGTAAGCATGACACTGCAATAGGAAAAACTCCATGCTATAATTGCACAGGTGGAACCAGCACCTGATAATTCCTGAAATTTAGCTTCTTTATTAAGGCGATGATACCGAATCAAATATTTCGTATTTTTGATTATTAAAGCTGGCATCTGAAAATCATGCGTAGAAGTTTGAAAACTGCGTTTCCATTTGGCAGTTAATCTTATTTGCCGGTGGCGTCTTAAATGATCATTTTCTGACCACATTTATCCTATCAATTAAATATTCTGAAAACATGAAGCTTTTCCGCACAATCACATTGATTTTAATGGTCTGTATTTTTTCTGCAAATGAACTGAAGGCGCAGTGGGAAACTGTTTTAACCGATGTAATTCCTGTTGGAATTTATGTTTCGCCTGATTTCGACAAGGATAAGACTGTATTTATACTTGACAATAACAGGGTTCTTTTGCGAAGTGCAGATGGAGGTACCAACTGGACAAAGGTTTTAGCATCTGACAATCCCGAGAATCCTGAGTTGATCAGGGTTTCGGTATCCCCTGCATTTTCTAATGATAGCACAGCCTTCGTTGTAATAAATAGTGGCGAAGTAAAAAAATCTGTGGATCATGGACTTACCTGGACATTAATGGCTGGCTTACCGGGTCATATTTCTTCAATAGTATTTGCTCCTGACGCTGCAACAAGTAAGACCATTTATGCAATGACTGCGATTGATGGCCCACAGGAAATATTTGTTTCAAACGATATGGGTGACACATGGGCACTTCAGTATAGCCTCTCAACCAACGCACCCGGCTATCCTGATATGTGGATTTCGACTGAAGCCCATTCAGCCGGAGCTTTTGCTATTGATTTTGAAGGCGATTTATATGTTACACTCGATGGTGGCATAAAGATCAATAAATCCCTTTCAGGATTTGAAAATGGGTTATCGGATGTAAAATTCAGTCCTGAATTTTCAATTGACAGCACTATGTTTGCTTCTGACTGGAAAAATGTTTGGATAAATAATAAGTCAGGTGATCAATTCTCGTGGAAAGGATCTAAGATTCAAAATGACAAAGCACCGGTTAAGCTTGCCATCTCACCCACATTTTCATCCGATCATCTACTTTATGCTGCAACTTCCGAAAATGTTGTGAGACGATCATTTGATGCCGGACAAAGCTGGGCTGATTTTGGCGATGCTTTCAATATGTCCACATCTCAAATAGCTATCACCAATACATCGCCTCATAGATTATTCCTCGGATTGGTAAACAGCGACCATACATCGGGCAAATTGCTGATATCTGACGAAATATATGGTATTGATAGCGAAAGTATTATAGAAAGCATAATCTGTTACCCCAACCCCGCCAGGGAAAGTATAAATATAGCATTCAAAACTAAAAAAGCAGGTAATGTTGAAGTTACATTATTTGATATTATGGGGAAGAAGCAGGGATCTTTCTCATTCGGGCAACGTAACCCGGGATTGCAAAAGGTTTTGGTTCCACTGGAAGGAAGTTTAGTCCACACGGGCATCTATTTTTTCAGGATAGAGGCCGGAGATGATTCGCAAATGATCAAATTTTCTGTGATAAAATAGATTTCATAACATGCCAGCATAAATAAAATCGCATGTTGCAAAAAAGAGAAAAACTTTTGCTCAATTTTATAAAAGTTCGATATTTGCAGACTTTCAAGCCTATTATATTTCATATTACAGTCTTCCTTTAAAATCATGCGAAACAAAGCACTATCGGTTTTAATCATAAATCTGCTATTTTTTTTTCAATCATCTATTGGACAAACAATTCAGATTTCAGGTGAGCTCTCTGGCCTTCTTGAAGCCGACACCATCCTTTTAGTTGGAAATGTTGATATTCCTGCCGGCGAAACCCTTCAATTCAGGCCAGGTTCAAATGTTGTCGCAACAGCAATGTTCGGATTTAATGTAATGGGCAGTATTTCCGCTATGGGAAACACTGTAAGTCCGATTATTTTTACAGTTTCAGACACTACCGGATTTCACAACCTTTATGATAGCCGGGGTGGATGGAATGGCTTTCATTTTATAAACACGCCTGCATCAGCCGATTCTTCGGTGTTCAGCTTTTGTAATTTTGAATTTGGGAAAGCCATTGGTGATTCAATTGAAGAAATGGGTGGTGTTTTCAATATCAGGAATTTTGATAAAATCAGAATCTCTGATTGCAATTTCAGCTACAACAAAGCTGTTTACTGGGGAGGGGCTATTTTTGCCGAATACAGTAATCTGAAGATTGCAAATTCTACTTTTACCGGCAATTTCTGTGGCATACTATCTCCTCCTTATGGTTATGGTGGAGCCATTTGCTTAAGGTACTCAGCAGCCGATATTACCAGTTGTCACTTTACAGAAAACAAGTCAACAGGAATTGGTGGCGCAGTTTCATTTGAATATGCTGATGTTCTGTTACAAACAAACATTTTCGAAAACAACTATTCGGCATTAGGCGGAGCGCTTGGTTACCTGAGATCAAATCCCATACGTACAATCACCGGTAATCTCTTTACAGGTAATTCAGCTAACTTTTTCGGAGGGGCAATCTCTTGTAACAAGGCCAATCCCCACTTTATTAACAATACCATTGCAAACAATTCATGTGCTTCTTATGGTGGTGGATTTTACTGCAACGACAGCGCCGTTCCTGTGGTGATCAACAGCATTATTTATGGAAACTATGCACCTTCGGGAGAACAGGTTTATATCTGGGATATTTACTCGGCACCTGAATTCTATTACAGCAATATAGAAGGCGGATATCTGGCCTTTGGCGGAACAGGTGGAACAGGGTTTAATTCGCCCTATATCAACAATATAGATTCCCTGCCTGCCTTTTCAGGCTTGTTGCCTCACCCCTATTCTCTATCTAATGAATCGCCCTGCATTAATGCCGGCGACCCTGATACCACAGGCATGATGATCCCTGATACCGATCTTGCCGGCAATACCAGATATGCAGGAGGACGTATTGATATCGGAGCTTATGAAAACATCAATGGTGCATCGGGAATACTTAAATCTGAATCTGATTTTTTGATAAAATGCATTCCTAACCCTTTCAGGGATAAGCTATCACTTCGTTTTCCAAATCCTGAAAATAAATTAATCACTATTCGTATTTCAGATTTATCAGGTAATGAAATATTTACTTTTTCAGGATTTAATTCCGGACATTTTGACTGGGATGGCAAAAAACATATATCATCTACCTTAAAACCAGGCGCTTATCTTGTTTCGATCTTGATTGGCAATAAAACTGGTTCTGCAATCATTATCCATGTTAAATAAATAAGTTGTTTTCCGGCAGCAAGGTTTACTATCAGATTAATACCTGTTTGCCTTCATAATTCTATGTATATCAATTATTTGAAATTACTCTTCCAACACTCCCACAAACTCATAGAATAAGTTAGCATTGAGCTCCCCATAATTCCATCATTTTTACCTGAATTGTTAATATCTACTCCAAAAATTGTCCCTTTATTTAATTTTAATAATTATCACACAGATATACAACGTGTTATAACAGACATAAAACGATACAGATATCAACATTACAATCTTAATAACAATTTTTCAAATTAAGACTTTTGTTGCTGAATTATTTTTAATTTAGCATCAGTTTTTATTAAACTATATATATGTCGGTAAACAGCTACCTCTTTAAGAATCAAAATGGGAATGAGCCAGTTAAGAACAATTTCCTGAGAAAAATTGCTCTGAAACAGTTTATAGTTAAAGAACTTTACCACCATGGTGAACTATCAATATTCAGGCTTAGCCAAACCATTAAAATGAGCACACCAACCGTTACCAGAGCGGTTGAAGAACTGATAGATGAACAATTAATCAGGGAAGTGGGCATAGGTGAATCAACCGGTGGACGCAGGCCAAGTTTGTTCGGCATTAATCCTTCGTCCCGCTACGTGCTGGGCATTGATCTTGAACGCTCGTTTGTAAGGATGGGGATCTTCGATTTTGCCAATCAACCGGTGTCTGAAATTCACGAATTAAACGAAGGGCTTGATACTCACCCCGATATACTTGAATTCATAGCCGAAAAAGTTAGCGAATTACTCGAAGCGTATAGTATTGATGCCAATAAAATCCTTGGTATTGGCATTTCACTTCCCGGGCTTATTGATGTAAAAACCGGGCTTTCATACACTTATCTGAACACAGGCAGACCTGCAACCAATATATTGAGCGAAAAAACCGGCTTTCCGGTATTTATCGAACACGACACCAGGGCAATGGCATGGGGAGAGCAGGCTTTCGGACTGGCCCGTGGTCATCAGAATGTATTGTGCCTGAATGTTGGTAGCGGCATAGGCTTGAGTATGATCTTAAACGGAAAGCTTTACCTGGGACATTCAGGTTATTCAGGCGAGTTCGGCCATATTCAGATTGAGCCCAACGGAATCCTTTGTCATTGCGGTAAAATTGGCTGCCTCGAAACCCTGGCTTCGGGCAAAATAATGGTCGCAAAAGCAAAACAGGAAATTGCAAACGGTGCTATCACTCAAATTTCCAGCATGATTGATGGCGATTCATCAAAAATAAATATCCGTATTATAATGGATGCTGCCCGCAAGGGCGATCAGTTTGCAATTGATTTACTTGCCAAAATCGGCGAATCATTGGGAAAAGGTATGGCTATTCTCATTCACCTATTTAACCCCGAGCTGATCATTATTGGTGGTGAAATGTCGAGAGCGGCTGATTACCTGATTTCGCCCATCGAAAGCAACCTGAATATTTTCACAATCTCCAGAATCCGCAGAGATGCCCGCATCGTAGCTTCTAATCTCGGCGACAATGCCCGACTTATGGGGACAGTTGCCCTGGTAATGAACCGCATTTTTTCGTAGTAATTTCATAGGGCAATTGAATCCAGACATAAATTATCCAATTTATGTTTCCTTCATTTTGCTGTTTATCTTAAACCAGGTTTCAAATGCCAAACGATTTTCAGTCAACCAACAGCCGCAAATCCTATGTAATCTCAATCAGCATAATCGGAGCGCTGTTTTTTATTTTCGGGTTTGTAACCTGGCTCAACGGCACGCTTATTCCTTTTTTGAAAATTGCCTGCGAACTCAGCAACCTGCAGGCCTATTTTGTAACCTTTGCATTTTACATTTCCTATCTGGTAATGGCTCCTCCTTCATCCTGGGTTTTACATAAAACGGGGTTCAAAAACGGTATGGCGCTTGGCCTGGTTGTAATGGCAATAGGATCAATTATATTTATCCCTGCCGCTTACACACGCACTTTCTGGCTATTCTTAACAGGACTATTTGTTCAGGGATCAGGCCTGGCGCTGCTGCAAACAGCTTCAAATCCCTACATTACAATTATTGGTCCACGCGAAAGCGCTGCCAAACGAATTGCTATTATGGGCATTTGTAATAAAGTGGCCGGCACCATCAGCCCGATAATTCTGGGAGCTCTTATCTTGCAGGGAGCCAACGAATTAATGGAAAGTGTACAGCATATTTCAGGTGCTGAGAAGATAGTTTTACTTGATGAACTTGCACAAAGGGTTATCTTGCCCTATGTGGTGATGGCCATTGTACTTGTTTTGCTTGCCTTCATGATCCGCCTGGCCCAGTTGCCTGAAATTGATACAGACAACGATGAGGTAAATTCAGTTAAGAGCCAAACCAAGAAAACAGCCTGGTATCAGTTCCCTCATTTGATCATGGGATTTATTGCTTTGTTTTTTTATGTCGGTGTTGAGGTTATGGCGGGCGATACCATCGTGCTTTATGGTAAATCAATGGGAATTTCGCTCGATAATGCCCGCTACTTTACAAGCCTGACTTTGATCTCAATGGTTGTTGGTTATATAATCGGCATCATCACAATTCCCCGGATTATCAAGCAGGATAAAGCTTTGGCAGTATCGGCAGTTTTGGGCGTACTGTTTACGCTTGCAGCTCTATTCACCAATGGCTTTACCAGCGTGGTATTTATAGCCTTGCTTGGATTTGCCAATGCCATGATGTGGCCTTCAATCTGGCCGCTGGCTATATCTGACTTAGGCCGGTTTACCAAAGCCGGATCAGCACTGCTGATTATGGGTATTGCAGGTGGAGCAATCATACCACTTCTGTATGGCTCATTAGTTGATGTAATTGGCAACCAACAGGCTTATTGGATTATGGTTCCTTTCTACCTGTTTATTCTTTATTACGCCCTGAAGGGGCATAAAATCAGAACTTAAAAACTTGAAAATATGAAACCAACACTTGTAATACTTGCGGCTGGCATGGGCAGCCGATACGGAGGGCTCAAACAGGTTGACCCCATAGGCCCTTCCGGAGAAACCATTCTCGATTATTCGGTATTCGATGCGATAAGGGCAGGTTTCGGCAAGGTTGTTTTTATTATCAGGAAGGATATTGAAAATGATTTCCGCGAAATATTTATCAACCGGCTTCAGAAACACATCGAAATTGAATGGGTTTTTCAAGAAACCAATCTGCTTCCCGATGGATTCTCCGCTCCAGAAGGAAGAGTAAAACCATGGGGAACCGGACACGCAGTTTTGATGGCTGCTGAAAAGGTGAAAGAACCTTTTGCCGTGATCAATGCCGATGACTTTTATGGTTTTGATGCGTTCAAAACCCTTGCGGGATATTTTGCTTCTCAGCAAAACAACAGCAGTCCCGACTATGCCATGGTTGCCTATGAACTGCACAATACACTTTCTGATTTTGGTACTGTTTCGCGCGGAGTTTGTGCCACTGACGAAAACCATTGGCTGAAAAGCGTTACCGAACGCACACACATTCAGCGAATTAATGAAAATATTATTTATCAGGACAGCGATGGAAAACAGATTTCTTTATCTGATAAAACACCGGTTTCAATGAATTTCTGGGGATTTACACATGGATTTTTCAATCATCTTGAGGAACAATTCATTGAATTCCTGAAATCAAACGATGGAAACCTGAAATCAGAATTCTATATCCCCTCTGTTGTTGATAAACTTATCAAGTCAAACCGGGAGCGGGTTAAAGTCCTGAGCAATGCAGGCCAATGGTTCGGCATCACGTATAAAGAGGATAAGCCAATGGTTATCAATAAAATAAATGAACTAATCGGGGCTGGCGCCTACCCTGCCAATCTTTGGAATCAATAATTTTTGCTTTTTTTATGGAGTTTAACGCCAACAGTCTTTCACAGATATTTCGCATTCCCGATGCAGACTATTCGCTTGAGCACTTGCTTCGTGGCCATATCAACACCACGTATAAAATTCTGAAAGACAGGAAACCAATATATATACTTCAGAAAGTAAATACCGATGTCTTCAAAAACATTGATAATCTAATGAATAATTATCAGATGATTGTCCGGAATTTTATCGGTAATAACCCCAATGATGGCGTTGAACTCAAGATTCCTGATATTATTCCATGCAAAAACGATTCATTATATTATACCGATAATCAATCGCAACACTGGAGGCTTATAACCTATATCAGTGGTGCCGACAACGGTAGTATTGATTTGTGTGAGCACATATCTTACCAGGGAGGCCGTGCTTTTGGTTCATTTTTAAAAGGTGTCTCAGGAATAAATCCTGCTTCTATTTATGAGATTCTGCCTGATTTCCATTCGCTGGAGAAACGATACAATGATTTTTCTAAAGCCGTTGATTTGGATATGGTTAAGCGGTCAACTTTCGCTAATGAAGAGATCCTATTTGCAGTGAGTCGCTATCAATCAATGAAAAAAATACCTTTTTTGATTGAGAATGGTACAATTCCACTCAGGTTGGTTCACAACGACACCAAACTCAGCAATGTGATTTTTGCTGGTAGTGGAAAAGCAGTTGGTGTGGTTGATCTTGATACTGTTATGCCCGGTTCTGCCCTATTCGATTTTGGGGATGCAATAAGGTCATCGGCAAATACTGCGGCAGAAGATGAACAGGATTTATCGAAAGTTCGCTTTGATATCAAGCTCTTTGAAGCATTTACCCATGGATACCTTGATACAGCTGGCGACTTACTGACAAAAACAGAAACTGAACTCCTGCCTGATTCAGCCTTGCTCCTGACCTATATAATCGGTATCCGTTTCCTCACCGATTACCTCAACGGAGACATCTATTACCAAACCAAATATGATGATCATAATCTGATCAGGGCAAGGGTTCAGTTCAGGCTTTTGAGTCAAATGGAGTCTGAGCTTGTTAATATGCATAAGGTGATTGATCATTTAATGATCAAAATAGCTGATTAAGCATTGATACCACTAAAAAGCAGAGATGAATATTACATTAAACAATTCCATCCGGACAGGGCTGATCATCGTGCTCGTTAATATCTTTTATGTTGCCAACAGCCAAAAAACCAGTCACAATATAATTCCAAATCCTGTTAGTTTTGAAAAAGGGAAAGGTCATTTTCTTATAGGTCCTAGCACAAGGGTTGTTATTTCTCCAAATTCAAAGGAGTTGTCGAACCTTGCTGAGCTATTGATAGAGAGATTTCGGATTTATAGCATCGTTGGTTCTGCAAACAGCAAGGAAGCTATTGCTTCGGATAATTCCATAACATTAATACTATCAGAAATAAATGAACTGGGCGCTGAAGGCTACAAACTGGTTGTTGACCGCCAATCAGTTACCATCACTGCCAATTCGGGAAAGGGAATTTTTTATGGAATCCAGACGCTTTTTCAGTTACTTCCTTCTGAAATAGTAAGTGATCTTCCCCAGTCAGAAACAGGAAAATGGAAAGTTCCGGCATGCCATATTATTGATTATCCGCGCTTTGCTTACAGGGGAATGCATCTTGATGTTTGCCGGCATTTTTTNNTTAAAAAATATCCAAAACTTACTGAAATTGGATCGCGCAGATCAGGTACTTCCATCGGCAGAAATATTGGTAACGACAATATTCCTTACGGAGGATTCTACACCCAGGCCGAAGCACGCGAAATTGTTGCTTATGCTGCAAAACGTTACGTCAATATAATCCCCGAAATCGAAATGCCTGGTCATGCACTGGCTGCATTGGCCGCATATCCTGAATTATCGTGCACCGGCGGGCCTTTTGAAGTCTGGACAAAATGGGGAGTTACCGATGATATTTATTGCGCCGGGAATGAGCAGGTTTTTAGTTTCCTTGAAGATATTCTCAGCGAAGTAATGGATATCTTCCCTTCCAAATACATCCATATTGGTGGCGATGAAGCACCAAAAACACGTTGGGATGCCTGTCCGAAGTGCCAGAAGCGAATGAAAGACGAGGGTTTGTCAGATGCCCATGAACTCCAGAGCTATTTTATACGCCGGATTGAAAAATTTTTGAACCAGAATGGCCGTCAGATAGTCGGTTGGGACGAAATACTTGAGGGCGGCATGGCCCCTGGAGCAACGGTAATGTCGTGGCGGGGAATTGATGGTGGAATTCAGGCTGCTAAAATGGGTCATGATGTAATTATGACACCCGGTTCGCCTTGCTATTTCGATCATTATCAAGCGAATCCGGCAGGAGAGCCATTGGCAATCGGTGGTTACAATCCACTCAAGAATGTTTATCAGTATGAGCCGGTTCCTGAATCGCTTTCAGCAAAAGAAGCTTTGCACATCCTTGGCTCACAGGGAAATGTGTGGACAGAGTACATACCCAATACAGATCATGTTGAATACATGGCTTATCCAAGAGCTCTCGCGATGGCAGAGGTTAACTGGACCACAACTGAAAACCGGAACTGGGAAGATTTTTCTGCCCGTTTTAACCAGCACCTGCCAAGGCTCGAAAAACAAAATGTGAATTTCAGCAAGAGCGCTTATAATGTCTCCATTTCTACTGTGCTGGATTCTAAAAATAACGAAATGCTTGTTGTTCTTGAATCAGATGTTCCGGGTAGTAAGATCAGATATGGCATTAATCTGGAGCCAGGTAAAACTCCTCACAAAACGTACAAAAAGCCTTTCAAACCAGATAATAATGTAAGTGTGAGCGCCATTCTTGAGCTTAATAAACTCAAACCGGGAAATATCACAGAAAGGACCATTTATGTTCACGATGCTTTCGGGAAAACCCCGAAACTGAATACAACTTACAGTGAAAGATATGCTGCCAAAGGCCCGATTACACTTACCGATGGCTGCCGGGCCAATGCGCTTGCCCTGCGCTCCGACTGGTTTGGTTTCTCTGGTGAAGATGCTGATATATTGATTGATCTGGGCGAAGTGAAAGAAATCAGTAATGTAAATATCGGATTTCTTTATAACCCGTGAACTGGATTTTTCTACCGACTGAAGTAATTATTGAACTTTCAACAGATGGCCAGAACTTTATTGCTGCTGAAGGAATGCGTCCCGACCTGTTAACACTTAGGGAGCCGGTTGCCATTGATTATAACCATGTAAGGATCAACGCAAAAGCAAGGTACATCAGGATTATTGCAAAAAACAGAGGGGTGTGCCCCGAAGGGCATCCGGGTGCCGGAAAAAAAGCCTGGTTGTTTTTGGATGAAGTTATGATCAATCAACCTGTAGATTAATACATTTGTCTGTTGGCCAGATCAATATAAGTTCAAATGCCGGAATTATCCAGTTAAGGAACAATAAATTTCTGTGTTTCAGATACATTCTTCCCGGCAAACTGAATCAGGTATATTCCCGAAATTAGCTTAGTTATATTAATTGATTGAACACCGGAGGCATCATTTACTTTCTCTTCTAAAACCAGCCTACCATCAGTAGCGTAGATGCTTACTTTATCGTAAAGCTTATCTTTATTAAACTCTACAATCAGCCAGTTATCTTTGGTAGGATTTGGATAAACTTTAAAATGAGGCTGTTGCATATCCGAAATGCCTGTATTCACATCGAGTGAAAACCTGCTGACAAAATTCCAGATTTCGCTGCTGGCCACAATATCGCGATTGGTATTTCCGACCCCGGTAACTCCCACCGAGCCAGGCCAGGTATGTCCACCATTAATCACTTTCAGCAGCATCACTTCTGTCGACTCATCGCAGGGCGACCAGGTATGTCTTTGAACAGTAGATCCTTCGGCAACCAAATCGGGAAGATTTACAATTACCGGCAGTGAAGGACAGTTGTTGAAATTGTTCCAGAATGCAAGCACCTGATCAACCGATTTATTGCCGAAACCACCATTGTAATTTACGATCAGATCTGCAGTTCCATGAATATGCAAAACCGGCACCTCTCGTTGAGGTGTGCATGAATTATAAGAGCCATCAGTCATTGTTCCGGCTACGGGTGCAATAGCCGCTATCCGGTTTCCAAGTTCACAGGCCAGACGGTAGCTCATAAAACCACCGTTCGATAAGCCGGTAGCATAAACCCGGTTTAAATCAATATTATATTGTTGATGAAGGGTATCAATCAGCGCCGAAAGAAATCCAACATCATCCTCAGTTGAGCCGCCACTGAAACCAACATTCCAGGCATTTCCGGCTCCATTAGGATAAACAACCACAAAATTTCCGGTATCGGCTATCGTATTAAAATCGCTGAATTGCATCATCTCAGGCCCGGTTTGGGTCAATCCGTGAAGTGCTATCATCAGCGGCATAGACTCCCCTGCATTGTAATCTGTGGGCAAATGCAAAACCCATGAACGGGTAATACCATCAAAAACAAAGCTTCCGCTAATCTGCGAAGTCGTATCCCCCGAAATAGCGAGACATATAAAAAGTGTAAGAATCAGTTTTCTCATTATTGAAGTTTATATAATTTGTGTTCGGCGATAGCAGGTTATAACTCTACAACAAAATTTCAGCCTCAAAGTTATTCATTCACATGAAAAATACAAGCCAATAGAAATATCAGTTATCTTTATAGATTGAATGAAAGACTATAGAAATCAATAGTCCTGACAGCAGATTCCAAACTTTTATTTCCCAGATTATGATACTTCGAACCTTTACAACACTAGCGCTGGTTTTTAATTTTATCCTTATATCGGGCAGCCTGAAATCACAAAATAATGTTTTAAAACCCGGATTCGATAAAGCTGAATATACTGAAATGCTTAAGATTGCAGTTTGCTCGGCCGACACACCCTGGGTTAGTCCGAAGCTGATACCATCCGATTTTAGTTTAATTTACCGTTCTCCTGTAACCGGACTTGATAATCGCTGGGATTTATGGTCAGGAAATGAGAATACTGCTGTCATCAGTATACGGGGAACTACCGGAAGTTCAGAAAGCTGGCTCGAGAATTTCTACGCGGCCATGGTTCCCGCCACAGGAAGTATGAAACTGACTGCTGATCAAACATTCAACTACAGTCTTTCCGACAATCCGCGTGCTGCAGTTCATGCAGGGTGGCTTATGGCTACTGGATTCTTGTCGAAAGGCATCCTTGAAAAAATTGACTCATGTTATCGGAAAGGCATTTGGGATTTTATTATAACCGGCCATAGTCAGGGCGGCGGAATATCATACCTCTTAACAGCTTACCTCTTGAACCTACAGAAATCCGGAACTTTGCCTGCCGACATCAGGTTTAAAACCTACTGCAGTGCTGCGCCCAAACCCGGCAACCTTTATTTTGCTTACGATTATGAAAGAATGACAGCAGGTGGCTGGGGACTAAATGTGGTAAACTCGGCCGATTGGGTACCCGAAACGCCTTTATCCATTCAAACAATTAAGGATTTTAACACGGTAAATCCTTTTGTGAATGCCAAAAAGACCATTAAGAAGCAGAGCTTACCAAAAAGAATAGCAATGAGTTATGCTTATCATAAACTTGACAGACCAACCCGAAAAGCAGTAAAGAATTACAGGAAATATCTTGGGGAACTTGCTGGTAAATATGTAAAACTATCGCTGCCCGGTTACCAGGCTCCTGAATATCTAATGGCTAATAATTATGTCAGAACCGGCACAACCATAGTCCTTTACGCCGATGATATGTATTACCAGAATTACCCCGATAATCCCGAAAAGATTTTTATGCATCATTTTGCCGGGCCTTACTTGTACCTTGTCAGGATGATGAAGGAATAGTATGGATTATCTATGGGTAAAGTTCTGATACAACAAAAAACCCCTCATGAAGAATCACAAGGGGTTTAAAGTGCCCGGAACAAGACTCGAACTTGCACATACGTAAGTATACTAGTCCCTGAAACTAGCGCGTCTACCAATTCCGCCATCCGGGCGAAANNGGACACCAGCCCCTCAAGCTGGCGTGTCTACCAATTTCACCACCTGGGCAATTGAGTGCGCAAAGGTAAAACTTTTTTAATTCCTTCAACAAGTCTTTTAACAATTTTTTTATTGCCTGATTTGGCTTTAAATCGGGCAGTTCATTATTTTGATGTGCTGAAATAATTTATTTAACTTTGATCAAAAAATAAGATGCCACCAATCCACCAAACTACCAAATCACACAAAAGAATTTATGACCCTATTCCTGAAGAACTTGACGAAATAGGGAAACTAATTGTAGATTCTGCATACACAGTGCATAAAAATCTGGGGCCCGGCTTACTTGAGAAAGTGTATGAAGTCTGCTTATGTCATGAATTGGCAAAAAGGGGATTGAAATCCCAACGTCAGATAGATATTCCAATAGTTTATGATAACCTTATCTTTGAAGAAGGCTTACGATTGGATGTTCTGGTTGAGAACAAGGTTATCTGCGAAATAAAAGCGGTAGAAACAGTCAATTCCCTATAGACTGCACAAATAATAAGTCACTTGAAACTGACAAATAAACGGCTGGGTTATTTGATCAATTTTAATGTTGAAAACATTCGCCTTGGAATAAAAAGGATAGCCTACTAAACTATAAAGAAATTGGATGAAAATTAGCCACAGATTTGAAGTGTTTTTAGAACAAAAATAGTGCTGATTTGGTGTTTTAGTGTTTTAGTGGCAAGAAAAACCCGGCATATCTTTTTACGATCTTTAAATCCAAATTTTTTTTAACAAATTAAAGTGCAGCAAATTAATGCCAGATAACAACTCAAAACCTGATATAATAAAGCTAAAATACCCGCTTTGTATTGGCATTGGGGGTGTCAGCCGATCGGGTAAAACTTTTCTGGCACATTACCTTAACCGTGTAATTTCCAACTCTATCATCATTAATCAGGATACCTATATTCCAAAAGAATCAGAAATACCTGAAATAAAAGGCCATACCGACTGGGAAAGGCCGGAGGCAATAGACTGGATAAAATTAAGTGTTGCAATCGAAAAAGTCTTGCAAGAAAGGAAAACTGTGATTGCAGAAGGCTTACTGGCTTTTAATAACGACTCAGTCAATCGCCTTTATTCCAAAAGAATATTTATTGAACTTTCCCACAAAGAATTCATCAGGCGAAAGAAACTGGATCTCCGTTGGGGCCCGGAACCCGATTGGTATATTGACCATATCTGGGAAAGCTATCTGAAATACGGAAAGATTCCCGAAAAATTCAGTGATGTATTGATTTTAAACGGGGAGCAGGACTTCGATTTTGACAAGATTCTTCAATACGTCAACCACAACGTCTAAGCAAAACCGCAAAAAACACTTTTATTTTCCAGCAAAAATAGCCGTAAGTATTAAACAAGCCGGTCAGCTAACTGTTATCTTTACCAAACTTAAAACTGTTAAATCTTATGAGTTATCTGTTATTGGCAGGAGGGCTGATATTATTGATTTTTGCTTCAAACTGGCTGGTAGATGGTGCCTCGAGCCTGGCCCGGCGATTAAATATTTCAGATATTGTGATCGGGCTCACGGTTGTCGCCTTTGGCACCTCTTCACCCGAACTCACAGTAAACCTGATTGCCTCATTCAATGGAAATACCGATCTAGCGATTGGTAATATTTTGGGAAGCAATATCTTCAACATTCTCGTAATTTTAGGGGTTACAGCTATGGTACTGCCGGTTACCGTTAAAAACAACACTGTATGGAAAGAAATCCCGTTCAGCCTGCTGGCAATTTTAACTATGGCAGTCTTGGCTAACGATATATTTATTGATGGCGCCTCTAAAAATGAGATTTCCCGGATTGATGGATTGATCCTGCTCGGTTTCTTTTCAATTTTTATGGCCTATACCTTTATTCTTGCAAAGCAATCGGGGCCACTCAGAGAAGCCGAAGAGGTTAAACTTACAGTTCCAAAATCATTCCTCTTTGTTTTGATGGGACTTGTGGGTTTGTTTCTTGGCGGCCGGTTTCTGGTTAACGGTGCAGTTGACATAGCAAGAAGCATCGGCTTAAGTGAATCGGTAATTGGCCTTACCATTGTTGCTGCCGGCACTTCGCTGCCCGAACTCGCAACCAGCATCACTGCCGCTATGAAGAAAAAAAGCGACATTGCCATCGGAAATGTGGTTGGCTCAAATATCTTCAATATTTACATGGTACTTGGCGTAAGTGCCACAATAAGGCCCCTCCCCTTCAACTCTCATTCTAATTTCGATATCATGACAACTATTGTCGCAACACTATTGATGTTTATGTTTGTCTTTCTAAGAAAAGGCAGAAGAATCGATCGTGTTGAAGGTCTCTTCCTTTTTATGGTTTATATCGCCTATACTGTTTATCTGCTAGGATTTTCAGCTTAAGCCGGAGTGCTTTTCCCGGCAATATCCGAAAGAAATCCGGATAGTTTTTCTGAATCATAAAAAAGCCTGTCCGCCACAGGAACATTCCCACTGATTAACCCATGGGTAACTGCTTCAGGAATGATTTCAAATTCACTTCCTACCATATCCGATGGTACAAAGACATCTGCATGTGAATAAGTAACAACTCCGGTTTTACCGGTAAAACTCAGATCAGGTGTCAACAATAAAAATCCATTATCTAAATGACTTATATTATTGATCAGCAAAATTGATTTATGGTATTCATAATGGTTAAAATAACGATGATTGTTCGCATTTTCATGATAGGGTTCTAACACGCCGAACAATGCAGTAAAATCATAATCGGGTGGAACGATAAGTGATCTGGCACTGAAGTTTGATCTGCCAAAAAAACTACAGATATCCCAGGCCAATTTATCCAATTGTTCCCGGGTTTCGTTACCCGACACCTCAATTTTACACCCTTTCCGGGA
>DINP01000093.1 GCA_002426025.1 Bacteroidales bacterium UBA5537
GGAAAAACCTTCGATTCCAATGCCTATCCCTGGCAAGAGGTTGCATCAATAAAAGGGGTAAAAGCCCAGACAGCCGTTATTGAAGAAAAAGCTTTGCTGCGATATGGTACAGCACAGTTTCTGGCTACTCTTAAAGGGGTTGATTCTACCTATGAGACATGGACCGGTCTAGACAGTATGCTCACTGCCGGCAGTATGATACTTGAAGTAAAAGGAAAACACTATGCTGTTGTCGGACAAGGAGTTGCCTATTATCTGGGCATAAATCCCAATGGTTACATGGACCCTATAGAAGTTTATGCCCCGCGAAGGGAGGGCAACCTGGGGGTAAATCCGGAGCAGGCTTTTAACCGGCTCGATATCAGGCCATCGGGTTTCTTTTCGGTACAGCAGGATTTTGATACGAAGTATGTGATTGTTCCGCTGGCGTTTACCAAAGAGCTTTTTGAATACCATTCGGAAATTACTTCCGTTGAAATTGCATTGAAACCCGGGGTCGATATAACTGGTATTCAAAAACAGATTAAAGAAGTATTGGGCAAGGATTATGCAGTTAAAAACCGCCTCGAACAGCAGGAAACCCTATACAGGATAATGCATTCCGAAAAATGGGCGATCTTTCTGATCCTCTCTTTTATACTGCTGATTGCCACCTTTAATGTTATCGGTTCGCTTTCGATGCTGATTCTCGACAAGAAAAAAGACATCGCCATCCTGCACAGCCTTGGTGCCGATAACCGCCTGATCAGAAAAATATTTATGACCGAAGGCCTGTTGGTTTCGCTGAGCGGAGCCCTTGCCGGCTTAATACTGGGAACGATAATCTGCCTGGTTCAGCAGCAGTTTGGCCTGGTTAAAATAAATGCGGAAGGCGGGTCTTTCCTTATAAGCGCCTACCCTGTACTGATGCAATGGACCGATTTTCTCTATGTCTTTTTAACCGTTTCGGTAATCGGATTGCTCGCCGCCTGGATTCCGGTAAGAAATATTGGCAAGGTTGATTCGAGACTGGCAGCGATGCATTCGCGCTGAAATCGGCAAATAGTTTCTTTCAACAATTTTAGAATTTCCAGGCAACCATTTGATTTTCTGGTGTCAATTTCATTGGGACTCTCATTTTTCTGTTTTTAATAAAATTAATTAAGTTCCTGCCTTAAAATTGCCTGTTAGCAGGCGATTCTGTCATAATAATATATAATCCATGGGAATTCAATGGATTACGATTAATATTTTTTTTGAGAGAATGGTTGGATTGTTATGATTAATATATAGCTTTGTGGGTTACTATTGAAGCCGGGAGGCGATATAATATTACTTATCAACAAAGGTAAACACACCATGAAAAAAGCATTACTCTGTACCGCATCTGTTTTTGCGTTGTTTTCAATTTTAGCTATGACCAGCATCAGCACTTATGGTCAGGCAATTTTAAAACAAAATGGCACAACGCTGATTACAGTTGAAAAAAGTGACTTTAACGGAGTTCAGGTTAAAAACACCATCGCTACCCTTAATCAGATGGTGGTTAAAACTGAATCAGGCAATTATTCAGAAATATCTGCCAACGGTTATTCATATTCACAGGAAATTGGTTACCCGAAATTACCTGTAATGCGCCGTTTGATGGAAATTCCTGTTGGCGCTGAAGTTGAAGTGGAAATAGTTTCTTTTGAAACCAAAGAATTCAAACTGAGTGATCTTGGCATTTCAAATCAGTTGATGCCTGCCCAGGCTCCGGTTGCCAAAAACATTACCGGAAAGTTACCGTTTGAAATCAACAACCAGGTTTACAGCACCGACCGATACTATGGAAAACCGCTGGCTTCGGTTGAAGTTATTGGTTTTATGCGGGGTACCCGCCTTGCCCGCCTCGACATTTCTCCGCTTGAGTATAATCCTGTGCAGGGAACCATCAGGGTTTATAATAATGTTGTGGTAAATGTCACCTTTAAAGGTGGTGACTTTGCTGCCACTCAGTCACTTCAGGACAAAACCCGTTCACCCTATTTCAGTGGCCTGAATAAAACACTGCTCAACAAATTGCCGTTAAGTAATGGTTTGCGCGAAAATTTTTCCCGCTACCCTATCAAGTATGTTATTGTTTCTGATCCCATGTTTGAAGCTACCCTTCAGCCATTTATTGACTGGAAAACCAGAAAAGGATTTACCGTTATTGAGGCCTATACCAATCAGCCGAATGTAGGTACTACAACAACTTCAATCAAAAGCTATCTGCAGGGTCTCTACAACGCAGGAACACCGGAAGATCCGGCACCAACTTTCGTGCTTTTTGTTGGTGATGTGGCACAGATTCCGGCATTCAGCCAGGGCGGCCATGTATCCGACCTTTACTATTGCGAATATACCAACGATAAAATTCCCGAAATGTATTATGGCCGCTTTTCAGCTACCAACGTTTCGCAACTGCAACCACAGATTGACAAGACTTTAATGTACGAGCAATACCTTTTCCCCGATCCGTCTTTCCTGGGCGAATGTGTTATGATTGCCGGTGTTGACGGAAGTTATGCTGCTGTTCATGGTAACGGACAGATCAACTACGGAACCAGTAATTATTTTAACGAAGCTCACGGCCTCATGAGCCATACCTACCTGTATCCTGCATCTGGAAGCGCTTCTGATGCGATTATTCAGAATGTAAGCGATGGCGTTGCATTTGCAAATTATACAGCACACGGAAGTTCAAGTGGCTGGGCTGATCCATCTTTCGAGATTTCAGATATTCCCGGTCTTCAGAACAATGGCAAATATCCGCTTATGATTGGCAACTGCTGTCTGACAAGCACATACAATACCAATTGTTTTGGAGAGGAATTGCTGAGGGCTGCCAATAAAGGTGCCGTTGGTTATATTGGTGCTTCAAACAGTACTTACTGGGATGAGGACTTTTATTTTGGAGCCGGAGTTAAAAATATTGTAGTGAATCCGGTTTATAATGGTGTTTCAACAGGAAACTACGACCTTTCTTTCCACGAGCACGGTGAACCTTTCGAGGATTGGCTTACCACGCAGGCTCAGATGATATTTGCAGGCAACATGGCCGTTACACAAGGTGCTCCTTCATCAATGACCTATTATTGGGAAATCTACTGCCTTATGGGCGACCCTTCGCTGATGATTTATTTTGGTGTGCCTGATGCCATGACGGTTTCCTATGAACCCTTGATGCCACTTCAAACCACAGAATTTACAGTTACCGCCGAACCTTATGCCTATGTGGCCATTTCAAAAGACGGTGTACTTTACGGAAGCGGTCTTGCCGATGATATGGGCGTTGCAGTAGTAAGCCTAGATCCTATCACTGTTCCCGGCGATGCGCAGATTATTGTTACTGCCCAGAACAAACAACCGTACATTGGTTCTGTTATCGTTGCATCACCCGAAGGGCCTTATGTTATGCTTCAGTCTCAATTGGTAAACGATCTGAATGCAAATAACAACCAGGTGCCTGAGTATGGCGAATCCTTCGGTTTTAATATGGCACTGAAAAATGTTGGGAATGCAGCAGGAACAAACCTTTCGGTAACACTTACTTCAACAAGTCCTTATGTTGAAGTAAAGGAAGCAGTTGAAGCATGGCCGAACATTGGCCCCGGTGAAGTTGTAAGCCTTGATTATGCGTTTGAAGTAACCGCCTCAGATTGGTTGCCCGATCAGCATCCGGCAGTTTTTGAACTCGAAATTACCGATGGTACTGAAACCTGGATATCGAGTTTTACCGTTAAACTGAATTCTCCCGATCTGCATATGATGAATCTTGTTATTGACGATATGATCAATGGCACCGGTAATGGAAACGGCCGCCTCGATCCGGGTGAAAATGTGGTTATCTCATTCCCTGTAAACAATACTGGCCATTGTGCAGCCCCCGGAACAGAAGCACACCTGTTTACCGATAGCGAAGGGATTGAAATTGAATCTGTTGAATACATGGTAGGCAATGTTCCAATGAGTGGAACCACGAGTGCCCTGTATCATGTAAATGTGAGTCCTGATATTGAGATTGGAACAACCATTAATCTTTATTTTGCGGCATCTTCGGGTTTATACAATGCAATTAATGTTTACAACCCATCTGTTGGTTTAATTGTTGAAGATTTTGAAACAGGAGACTTTTCAGCTTATAACTGGGTTAATACCAGTGCAGTTCCCTGGACGATTACCAGCACAGCTCCCAATGGTGGAGTATATGCTGCAAAATCAGGTGCCATCGGACATAGCGCAAGTACTACCCTTCAGATTACCATGAATGTTGCCGCAAATGATAACATCACTTTTGCGCGCAAAGTTTCGAGCGAAAGCGGCTACGATTTTCTGAAGTTCTATATTGATGGCGTTGAAAAAGGATCGTGGTCGGGAACTGTTGACTGGAGTAATGTAACCTACCCTGTTACAGCCGGCAACCGCACCTTTAAATGGACATACAGCAAGGATGGCAGCGAAACCGGTGGTCAGGATGCTGTATTTATTGATGACATCTTCTTCCCGAGCGGAAACGCGGGAGGATCAGGTACAGCGCTTACTGCAACAGCATTTGCCTATCCTGCTCCNNACCATCACCGAATCAACAGTTTTCAACCTTACCGTTACCAGTATGTTGTTTTCTGATAACACCCAGCTGAGTGTTGAAGTGATGCCGATTCCTGAAACACCGGTTATTGAGCAAAATCAGAATCAACTGATATCAAGCGCGGCAGAGGGCAACCAGTGGTTTAACCGCGAAGGCCCGGTTGAAGGCGCAGTAAACCAGATTTTTGAGCCAACGGTGTCAGATTTCTACCATGTTGTGGTGATGAATGCCGCAGGTTGCGAATCAGAGGCATCAAACGAAATTTACATGACTGTTGTTGGCGTTGAAAACAGGATTGCCGAAAACTCACTTGAGGTTTATCCCAATCCTTTCCGCAGTAATCTCCAGATAAGTTACAATCTGCTGAAAAACGGACCGGTTCGTATCAGCCTCCACAACCTTCTTGGACAGGAGACCGCTTTGCTTGCCGACCTTACTCATGCAACTGCAGGCAATCACTTATTAACCGTTATGCCGGCTAATCTGAAACCTGGTATCTATTTTATCAAACTTCAGGCAGGAGATTATACTGCAGTCCGCAAAGTCGTTTTATCTGAATAAACTTTAAAAAACAAACTGATGAAAATTTCACGTTATATCACTGTTCTTCTTTTATTTACAGGGATTTTTACAATCAGCGCCCAGAACAACTGGGTCGGAATTCATTCTGACCAGCCTTCTTCGGCTCAGACTACCCTGGTTTCAACTTCAGAAACCGGGTCGGTTATCTCGGTAACAATCAATGGATTTAACCTTGTTCCGGTTTCCACGCCAAGGGGGGATGCCTTTACAATTGCTGTTGATGGCGCTACTCCTCTGTTGGAAAAAGGAATGCCCGATCTTCCAAAACTTGCCACTTCGGTTATTATTCCCGACGATGCACAAATGGAAGTAAGGGTCGTATCATCTGAATACATTGACTATCCTTTTATGGAAGTTGCGCCTTCAAAAGGGAATTTCACCCGCGATATTGACCCGGCCAGCGTTGCTTATGAATATGGCCGTGCCTACACCCGTGATGAGTTTTTCCCTTCCACACAGGCCAGTCTCCGCGAACCCTATATACTTCGTGACTACAGGGGACAAACGATTCTTATTAATCCGTTTGCTTACAATCCTGTTACAAAAACACTGAGGGTTTATTATGCAATGACGGTTGAAATTTCCCGCGTAGGAACATCAACAGATAATATCCTTGTCAGGGATGAGGCTCCGCAATCCATTGACGCTGAATTCAATAAAATTTACAACCGGCATTTCCTGAATGCAAACAATGGTAGTCGTTATACCCCACTTGAAGAACAGGGGAATATGCTGATCATCAGTTATGGTGCCTTTATGGCAGAAATGGAAGAGTTTATCAACTGGAAAAAAACCATCGGAATTCCAACGGAAATAGTTGATGTAGCTACCATTGGTGCCAACTCTACCGCTATAAAGGCTTTCGTAGCCGATTATTATGCAACCAACGGTTTAACCTTCCTGCTGCTTGTGGGAGATCATGCCCAGGTACCTACTGTTACTACCGGTAGCATAGGTGGACCTTCAGATCACGCTTATGGTTTTCTGGCAGGCAACGACCACTATCCCGATATTTTTGTAGGCAGGTTCTCGGCTGAAAACACTACTCAGGTTCAGACTCAGGTTATACGTTCGTTAGAGTACGAGCAAAATCCTGATGTCAGCACCGATTGGTTCTCAAAAGGTGTTGGTATTGCTTCTGATCAGGGACCCGGCGATGACGGAGAATATGATTATCAGCACCAGCGCAACATCCGCACCGACTTGCTCGACTTTACCTATACTACGGTAGCAGAACTTTACGATGGCAGCCAGGGCGGTGAAGACCTTCCCGGTAATCCAAATTCAAATTCTGTTTCTACTGAAGTTAATGCCGGCAGTTCAATAATAAATTATACCGGACATGGAAGCCAGACATCGTGGGGAACAACCGGATTTTCAAACAGTGGAGTAAACGGACTGACAAACAACCACATGTGGCCATTTATCTGGTCGGTGGCCTGTGTTAACGGCGACTTCCTTACCGGAACCTGTTTTGCTGAAGCATGGCTGAGGGCAACCAATGCCAATGGCCCAACCGGTGCCGTTGCAACGCTTATGTCAACCATCAACCAAAGCTGGAACCCTCCAATGGAAGGCCAGGATGAAATGAACGATATTCTTGTTGAAAGTTATACCAATAACATCAAACGTACTTTTGGCGGCCTTTCGATGAATGGTTGCATGAAAATGAACGATACTTACGGCGCTGATGGTTCGGAGATGACTGACACCTGGCTTATTTTTGGTGACCCCTCAGTAGTTGTGCGCACTGCTTTGCCAACAGCACTTGCCGTAACCCATGAACCGGTTGCCTTTATAGGATCCAGTCAGTTTGTTGTAAACTGTTCTGTTCAGGATGCCTTTGCCTGTCTTACCATTGATGGTGAGATCATCGGGACTGCATCAGTAAACGGGGGTTCAGCCGTTATTACCATACCAACCCTGAGCAATGTAGGAACCATGAAACTGGCGGTTACAGCTTTCAACCATTTGCCTTACATTGCCGACATCGACATACTTCCGCTCGAAGGACCTTACGTGGTTTATAACAGTAATATTATTAACGACGCTGCCGGTAACAATAACCAGCAACTCGATTATAACGAATCGGTTACACTCGCTTTGGCGCTTAAAAATGTTGGCACCGAAGATGCAGCAGATATTGCTGTTACCCTCAGCAGCATCGATTCATACATAGAGATAAGTGATGCTACAGAAACTTACCCNNGTTCCTGACGGGCATGCCATTTTGTTTGAATACACAGCAATTTCGGGCGAAAATGAATGGTCGGGTAGTTTTACCATTACCGCCCATTCTGTTGTGCTGAATTTCGCCGGCAAAACCATCACCGACGAGCAGGGCAACAACAACGGGAAAGCCGATCCGGGTGAAACCGTTCAGCTTCATCTTTCTTTAATCAATGCCGGAACAGGTCCTGCTTACAATGTTACCGGTATCCTTACATCAGAAGATCCCTATATCGTTATTAATGTTGATAGCTTAAATTACGGTACAATCAACGGATATGAAACCGTAACAGCCACCTATACAATTACATCGCTTCCTTCAACCCCAACCGGGTATATGGCAGACTTCACACTGAACATGACAGCCGATGGAGGCTTTGAATCATCGGGCATGTTTAGTATCATCATAGGGCAGATTCCGGTACTTATTATTGACCTCGACGGAAACCACAATTCAGGACCAGCAATCAAAAGTTGCCTCACCAACTTAGCGGTTTCATCTGATTATGTTACAAGCTGGCCTCTGGTAATCAATACTTACCAATCGGTATTTGTTTGCCTTGGCACCTATTCAGTTAATACAACTTTAACAAATGTACAAGGTCAGATGCTGGCTAATTTTCTGAATGCAGGTGGCAAAGTATATATGGAAGGTGGCGACACCTGGGCGTACAACACTCCAACTCCGGTTCACCCTATGTTTATGATTGATGGTGATGCTGATGGCTCAGGTGATCTGAGCACACTGCAAGGCATGGATCAGTCAATAGTTGACGGAATGTCATTCAGTTTTTCTGGCGATAACAGTTACATTGACCGTTTACTTCCTTTAGAAACTGCTGTTCCATTGTTCCAGAATGCTTCACCATCTTACTATGCAGCAATTTCATACGATGGAGGAACATACAAAACCATTGGGTCATCTTTTGAATTTGGTGGATTGCAGGATGGCAGCAACCGTTCGGTTAAAGATACCCTGATGATGCAATACATTGAATTCTTCGGAATTTCAGGAGCCGCTCCCCTGCTTGCCAACTTCATGGCAACAGATAATACAATTTGTCGCTATGAAGAGGTTATATTTACCGATAATTCAGCAGGCAATATTGTTAGCTGGGAATGGAGCTTCCCCGGAGGAGACCCTGCCACATCAACAGAACAGAATCCTTTAGTTACCTATAACGAAGCGGGTGTTTATGATGTTACCCTTACTGTAAATGATGGCAACAACTCCAATACAATTACCAAAACCGGATTTATGATTGTGGATGTTTGCAGTGGGATTTCAGAACCAGACCGAACCGAACAGGTTAAGGTTTACCCCAATCCATCAGGTGGAAAACTGGTAATTGAAACCAAAGGAATCAGCGGTAACTCGGTTATTAGACTAATGAATACGTCTGGTATCGAAATATACACCGGCTCTGTTTCAAACAGTGGAATGAATGTTGTTGATTTCCCTGGCATAGCATCAGGAATCTACATGCTTTCATTTGAAAACGATAACTTCAGGAAAGTCATTAAGGTTGTAATTAACTAAACAGACAATGTCTTCAAGAGAAGGGCGGATTTTCCGCCCTTCTTTTTTTCAGGAATGACTGTATTTGCAGTTATACATTTCAAAAGCCAAATAACAGAAGCAATTTTGATCAGAACCATCTCATATAGTTACTAATATCTGAATCAGAATTTTAATATGTTTATTTTTTATATATAATAGACTCAAAGCCATTCATTAACAAGCATTTACATCTTTTTAACATATTTTTGTAATTGTCGAAGATCAATTATCCGGTTTTAGTATTATTTTTGCTGTATCAGGGATGATAGCAACATTAGGATAATTAGCAATTCATATTTTAATTCACATTTATTTTATAATCCAATGAACGACGCAAACAGTATGATCAAAATTGGCGTATTTTATGATGGCAATTATTTTCTTCATGTAAGCAATTACTATTACTACGAACATGAGCGCAATGCAAGAATAAGCATCGAAGGATTGCATAACTTCATCAGGAGCCGTGTTTCGAAAGAGGAGGGGATTGACACAAAATTATGTCATATTGTTGATTCACATTATTTCCGGGGAAGACTCAGTGCTTATGAAGCACAGAGTTCTGAAAACAAACTTTACGCTGAAAGGATTTTTGACGACATCCTGATGGGCGAAAAAGTAATTACACACTACCTGCCGTTGCGCATGCGCGGTGGCAAACGCGAAGAAAAAGGCATTGATGTATGGTTGGCTCTCGAAGCTTATGAGCTTACCGTTTTCAAGAAATTTGATGTACTGGTTTTGATTGCTTCCGATGGCGACTATGTGCCGCTGGTGCGAAAACTCAATACATTGGGTACAAGGGTCATGTTACTGAGTTGGGATTTTAAGTATCAGGACATGAACGGCCGTGAGAGCGTAACCCGCACTTCGCAGGAGCTTTTGGAAGAGGTAACTTACCCTGTTGCAATGCATGAACTGATTGATAACCGGCTCAATAAAAATGATTCGCTTATTGTCAATCTGTTCGATAAACAGGATGAGTTGCGCGCCAAGATTCTGTCAAAACCGGTTCCTGAAGGCATTCAGAGAAGCCGTACACTTAACATGAAGAGTGGATACGGATTTATCGCATTCCCGCCTAACAATCTGTTCTTCCATTTTGAAGATGTTGTTGAAGGCAACTTCAACGATATTATGGATGGTGATCTGGTTGAGTTTCAGATCAGGCGAAATGAACGTGGTGAAGAAGTTGCCTTCGATGTGAGAAAAATCGAAATCGGGCTGCAGTAATTGCCCCGACACAAATGAAAGCCGGTAGATTTAACAATTTACCGGCTTTTTTTTATAACCTGTAATACGCTGAAAGAACAAGAGCATCACTGAATTGCCCATGATCCCAGAATCGCCACACATCGCCGGTAACCCGGTTCTTTCGGATGGAAAACAGGGAGTTATCCGTTCTGAACCCAATCCTCACATTATCGTTCAGGCTGAATGAAATTCCGGCAAGGAAACATAAGTTCTGGCCTTTAAACGGACTTTCGGTTGTTTCATATCCGTTAAAAGATTCGCCCTGATGGATAAGAAAATTGAACCCCAGCCCTGTTTCAAACTCAAAACGTTCATTATAGATGTATCTGTAGAGGAAAGGAAGTTCAATATAGCCCAGCCGCATGATGTAGGTGTCGTAACGGTCGCGCTCAGGATCGGGATTCTCACGGCTGCCTTTCTGTATATAAGACAGTTCCATCCTGAACTCCGATTTCGGGCTGACCGACAGACTGGTCCAGCCACCTGCATTTACACCCGCTTTATTGAATCCGCCATACAAATCACCGGCCACCTGGCTGCCTACAAGTCCAAGCATTACACCTCCATCAAATTTCTGGGCAATTGAAGTGAATGAAAAAACGCTGATTATCAGCACAGAAATGATTCTATTCTTCATATACTTTAGTGTTGCGGGCTGATTGCTTTGAAAATACCGAACTAAAGATACAAACAAATTATTCGCCACAAACCTTTGGCTTACCGGCAGGGTCAGTTTGCTCACCAAACCACACAACTGCAAAACCGTCAAAAAACCCAACACCTATCGCTTTCCAGTCAGCGGTGGCCCATTTACCTTTGTTTACAATCAACTCATGATGTCCACGACTTCCTTTCCAGCCCTTCAGAATATCAGCAGCACACTCAGCGGGTGTATTGTAAGCGTAGTTTGAGTAAAATGCTATCTCATATCCATCCCCTTTGTATGAAGTTAGTTCACGAGGCTTATCCCACATGCAGGCTGCCTTACGATGGTCCTGGGTGTAGCAACATGAGCTCCAGTATTTGCTTGATGACCAGCTATGCAAATTGCATTGACTTCCATGTTTATAGTTACGTGCCAGATCGTAAACATGAACCCTGGCTACAAGAGAAAGAGAAGCCGAAATTTCAATATCGGGAAGGTTTTGACTGCTGCGGTAAGCATTAAGCTGACGTGCCAGTTCACGCTCAGTTTTATTCAGGCATAAAGTGTCGGCACGAAAAGGTTTGATTTTATCATTTTCAGGAACCGCCTGAGCAAAAACGCCAGTTGAAACAAAGCTGATAAATAATAAAAGTGCTGAAAGTCGCATAAATTTTCCTGTTATTCGTGTAGCCCTGGTTTGGTTTTCTATTTTTGAATCCTCTGCGAAAAGCTGATTTAGCCACCAAATCTCTAAAACATAAATTTTCAACAGGTTATATCAATTAAATTATCAATACTTTGAGGTTCTTTTTGAATTTGTGTTTTTGTGGTTATTCCTTGTTTTCCTCTTTCGGAGCAAATCCATGATTTGAATTTTAAGTCAATAAAATGTATTCAAAAATTGTGCCCTATTCTGTGAGTCCAATTTTGCTGATACCCTGAATTAAACTACTTTTGGAATTGATTCAGCTCTTCAGAAAAACACCCGATATAAAAAACAACCTTATGGAAAACGCTCAATTCAGGATTTTATTGGCCGATGATGAGCCGGATGTACTTGAATTTTTAAGTTATAATCTGAAAAAGGAAGGTTATCAGACACTTAAGGCTAAAAACGGCCGGGATGCTATCAATATTGCCCGAAAAGAGCAGCCGCACCTGGTTATTCTCGATGTGATGATGCCCGAAATGGATGGAATTGAGACCTGCCGCGAAATAAAACTGCTTCCTGAGCTAAAGAATACCATTGTTGTTTTTCTGACCGCACGCGGCGAAGACTATTCCCAGATTGCCGGCTTTGAAGCCGGTGCCGACGACTATATCACCAAACCCATCAAACCCCGCATTCTGACATCCCGGGTAAAAGCCCTTCTGAGACGATACAAGGAAGAAGATCAGTCACACGATGCCTATCATCTTCCGGATATGATTATTGACCGCGAAAAATATCTTATTATCAAAGACGGTAAAAACATTGTGCTTCCTAAAAAAGAATTTGAACTGCTGGTTTTACTGACTTCCAGACCCAATAAAGTTTTTTCACGGGACGAAATTTTTGCAAATGTCTGGGGTAACGATGTTATTGTGGGTGATCGCACCATTGATGTGCACGTGAGGAAAATACGCGAAAAAATAGGCATCGAAAACATAAAAACCATCAAGGGTGTTGGCTATAAGTACGAATCCTGATTTAATCTTACCGGTATATGAAGCTGAATTATTCAGACCCTAACAGACTGGCAATTACCAATGCATTGGTTATTACAATCTTTGCCATTGTGGCAAACGTGCTCCTCGTTCTGCTATCAACCGGGAAACCGGCGTTATTGCTTGTTATCGGCATTAATTCCCTCTCCCTGGGAGTAGCCTTTTTCCTGTTCAGGTTTACCCTTGAAAAGTTTATTTATGAAAAAATTAAAATTATCTACAAAACCATCCGCAACCTGAAATTGCCAAAAGATGCAGACAGAACAGCCATTATGGGAAGTTCACTCGATAAGGTAAACCAGGAAGTGATTGAATGGGGCGAAACCAAGAAGAAAGAGATTGAAGAGTTGAAGAAAATGGCCGGTTACCGCCGCGAATTTCTTGGCAATGTTTCGCACGAACTGAAGACACCCATTTTTAATATTCAGGGCTATGTGCTTACACTGCTAGATGGAGGCCTCGAAGATCCCAGCATCAACAAAGAATATCTCTTTCGTACCGAAAAGAGCATAAACCGCATGATTGCCATAGTCGAAGACCTCGAAACCATTTCCCATCTCGAATCGAGTGAACTGCAATTAAAAGAGAGCCGTTTCGATATAACATTGCTTACGCGCGAAGTAATCGAGTTCTTAGAGATTAAATCGAAAAAACTAAATACCTCTTTTATTTTTGGTGGAAATTACGACAAACCCATCTTTATAAAAGCAGATAAGGAGCGTATCAGGCAGGTACTTATCAACCTGATTGACAATTCAATCAAGTATGGTAATCCCGAAAACGGAAAAACCAAAATCAGCTTTTTCGATATGGATGAGAATACCCTGATTGAGGTTACCGATGATGGAAACGGAATTGAAGCTGCTGATATTCCCCGGGTTTTTGAGCGGTTTTACCGCACCGATAAAGGCCGTTCGCGCGAGCAGGGCGGCTCAGGCCTGGGACTTGCCATTGTTAAGCATATTATTGAGGCGCACAACCAGACCATCAACGTGCGCAGTACGATGGGCGTGGGAACCACCTTTGCCTTTACACTTAAAAAAGCCTGATTCTGAAAATCAATGCTTACGCTCAGTTGTGAAAATTACCAGTTTTTCGAGCGATTCCCTTGCCGGGGATGGATTAAAGGTTGATAGCAACTGCAATGCCTGATCACGGTATTCAAACATGCGTTTTTCGGCATAGTCAATACCTCCGGCATCTTTCACCTGCTGAATAAGCGAGGATACCCGGGCTGCATTATCATTGTAATGTTTTACGGTGCTGATAATTTTTCTTTTCTCCAACCAACCCGAATTATTGAGCAGATGTATCAATGGTAGAGTCATCTTCTTTTCCTTGATATCAATACCATTGGGTTTGCCGGTTTCGAGGCTCTTACTGTAATCGAAGAGATCGTCTTTTATCTGAAAAGCAATGCCGGTAAGTTCGCCAAAGCGATGCAACTTAGCGACCGTTTCCTTATCGGCTCCGGCTGAAGTTGCTCCCGAAGCACAACAGGAAGCAATCAGTGAAGCCGTTTTTTTGCGGATAATCTCAAAATAAATATCCTCTTCAATATCGAGCCTGCGGGCTTTCTCAATCTGCAGCAGTTCGCCCTCGCTCATTTCGCGGGTAGCATCAGAAACTATCCGAAGTAACTCATAATCATTGTTTTCGAGCGACAATAACAAACCTTTTGAGAGCAGAAAGTCGCCTACCAGCACTGATATCTTATTTTTCCATAGTGCGTTCAGCGAAAAGAAGCCGCGCCTTTCATTTGAATCATCCACTACATCGTCGTGAATAAGGGTGGCTGTATGGAGCAATTCAATTAGTGAAGCCGCCCGGTAAGTGGTCTCGTTTACCCCTCCGCTTATTTCCGCTGTTAAAAACACAAACAATGGCCTGATCTGCTTGCCCTTACGCTTTACAAGATAAGCAGTAATGCGGTCGAGTAAGGGAACAGAGCTTTTCATTGAGTCCCTGAATTTCTTTTCAAATTCAACGATGTGATGCTCAACCGGAGCTTTTATTTCATTCAGTGAGGCCATGTGGTGGATTTATCCGGCTTAAAAGTATGCAAATATACCTTAATTCAATGGTATGGNNCAAATTTGTAATTTTGTCCAAATTTCAGCTATGTCAGGATTTTTGTTTGATGATATTGTATTCGGGCCGGTGAAAAGCCGCCGTTTTGGGGTGTCGCTGGGTATTAACCTTATGCCCGAAACCATGAAATACTGCTCGTTCAACTGCATATACTGCGAATGTGGACTTACAGCACCCGACCAGGAAGAGCGGGCTAAGCTCTATACCACTGAGCAGATTACCTATGCCATGCAACAGCGGTTTATTGCACTTAAAAGTGAAGGCCTCGAACCTGACAATATTACTTTTGCCGGTAATGGTGAGCCCACCCTACACCCGGGTTTCGCTGAAATTATTGACCGCACTATTGAACTTAGAGAAGAGTATTTCCCAAAAGCCGAAATTACCGTACTTTCCAACTCTACCAGACTGCATATTCCCACAGTTAAACAGGCGCTGCTTAAAATTGACAACAATGTTCTGAAACTGGATGCCGGCAGCGAAGAAATGTTCAGGCGCATCAACCGTCCGGCTTCACCGGTAAGGCTTTCTGATATCGTTGACCGACTGATCGGATTTGAAGGCAACCTGGTTATTCAAACGCTTTTTATCCGCGGAACTGTTGACAATCAGGCGATTGATAATACCACTGAAGAAGAGATTAATCTTTGGCTGGGACATCTGCAGCGGATAAAACCATCGCTTGTTATGCTCTACCCCATTTCACGCGAAACACCGGAACAGGGTCTTGAAAAGATTGGTAAAGATGAACTGCTTGCAATTGCCGTGAAACTAGAGCATTTGAATATCCCTTACGAAGTATTTTAATAATCCTGAACATTACCAATTTCATTATTGTTAATTCAATCTAAACCAGATAGAAATGTGGCAGGAAAACCATCATACCGATAAAGCAAAAGAAAGTTACCTGGAAAAGACCTTTACTTTTTCTGATTTTTCTAATGCTTTTGCTTTTATGACGCGGGTTGCCTTGCTTGCCGAAAAAGCAGAACATCATCCCGATTGGTCGAATGTGTATAACCAGGTTACCATCCGGCTTTCGACACACGATGCCGGCAACATTATTACTGAAAAAGACCGGAAACTGGCCAGGGCTATTGATAAGCTTGTTTAAGTTCTTTAGCTTTGCTGAACTCTAATACATCGTCTGAAAATAGTCGTTTAACTTCATATTCTATCCTGGGTTTTTAATATGCTCGATTATCCGGTAAAAATTCTTGTCGCTTTTGGCGAAACTTTCAGCGGCAACGAAGAGATTTTAAGCTGGCTCTTGAAAAACGGCTATCCTGAACTTGCTGCCCTTTCGAGTGCTATCCGCGGAAGCGAAGAGGCCTTCAACTGGCTTATGGCAAATGGCTTCCCTCAATTGGCAGCCCTCGACAGTGCCATTGATGAAGATAAAAAAGCCTATGCCTGGCTTAACCACCACAAACACTATTTTCTGGCGGTATTTTCAGATGCAGTAAACAACCAGGCCGAAGCCATTGACTGGCTCACCCGCAACGATTTAAAGGTTTTTCTGATGTTAGCTGCTAAAATCAGGCATTTCCGCGATAACCAGATATTTGATCATCACAAGATTCATTTNNGATGCGACGCTTTATCATTTCTAAACAAAAAATGCCCGGCAAAACCAGGCATCTTTTTATAATTTAACCCCGAATTTATCCACATTTTGAATAGCCACAGTGCTTGCAGGTAAGGCAGCCTTCTTTATAAATAAGGCCATCTTTCTCTTTACACTGTGGACATTCCTGCTTGGTGTTGACCGTTGTACCATCAGGAATATACCTTTTAAGCGAACGGATAACCCCGTTTTTCCAGGTAGTAATACTTTCGTTGTCAAACGTGAGGTTCTCAATCAGGTTTACGAGGAATGGCAATGGCATACCATGACGCAGAATACCCGAAATCAGCTTGGCGTAGTTCCAGTATTCTTTGTTGAATGAACGTGAAAGCCCTTCTATGGTAATTTTGTAACCTTCTTTATCGAGGAACTGGAAATCGTAGCGGGCACGCTTTTCATTCTCTTCCTTATTGCGGATAACCCAGCCTTTCTGCACCCATGAAGGCAGATAAAAACCATCGGCCTTTCCGGTAAACACTTCGTAAGGCTTGCCATCTAGCAATCCGATTACGCCAATCCATTTTTCGTAGTCGTTCTGAAACCTTACCACATCAGCTTCAAGCTTTTGGGGGCGTGGCGGAGCCTTGGTTTCCTGAAATTCGGAAACTTCTTCTTTCTTTTCGTTGCTCACCAGCACACCCGACCTTGATCCGTCGCGATAAATGGTCATTCCTTTGCATCCACTTTCCCAGGCAGTGAGATAAACCTTGCTCACGAGGTCTTCGGTAGCATCTTTGGGCAGGTTTACCGTTACACTGATGGAATGATCAACCCATTTCTGGATTTCGCCCTGCATTTTAACCTTACTAACCCAGTCAATATCGTTTGACGTGGCTTTGTAATAGGGCGAATTTTCAATCAATGTGCTCAGGCGGTCGTCGTCGAAATTTACGACCTTTTCGGGATCGTAACCGTTGATGGTGAGCCATTCAACAAATTTGGGATGGAACACATTGTATTCTTCCCACGAATCGCCTATTTCATCAACGAAAGTTACATTTACATTCTTATCGTTGGGATTAACCTTACGGCGACGTTTGTAGCTGACCATAAACACCGGCTCAATGCCGGAGGTTGTCTGGGTGCAGATACTTACACTGCCGGTTGGAGCAATCGTGAGCATGGCAATGTTGCGACGACCCTGCTTTTTCATCTTTTCATAAACCTCGGGGGCAGCCTCTTTCAAACGCTGGATGAATGGGTTGTTTTTCTCCCTTTCAAAATCGTAAAGAGGGAAAGCGCCGCGCTCACCTGCCAGGTCGGCAGATGAATTATAAACCTGAGTAGCCAGTATTTTATGAACCTCAACAGAGAAACTGGTAGCTTCTTCAGTTCCATAGCGAAGGCCAAGGGCTGCAAGCATATCTCCTTCAGCAGTAATGCCAATTCCGGTACGACGGCCCTTGAGGGTTTTTTCGAGGATGTTTTCCCACATTCTACGCTCAATGCGTTTGATCTCTTCGTCCTCCGGATCAGCTTTTACTTTTCCGAGTATGGCCTCAATTTTCTCACTTTCCAGATCAATGATATCGTCCATAATCCTGAGCGCGTATCCGGCATGTTTCCTGAAAAGGTCAAAATTAAAGGTGGCCTGTGGTGTAAACGGATTCTCTACATAGCTGTAGAGGTTGATCGCCAGTAAGCGGCAACTGTCGTAAGGACACAAAGGAATTTCGCCGCAGGGGTTGGTCGAAAGGGTTTTAAATCCAAGATCGGCATAGCAATCGGGAACCGACTCGCGGATTACCGTATCCCAGAAAAGAACACCGGGTTCGGCAGATTTCCATGCATTGTGAACTATTTTATTCCATACACCCAGTGCATCTATTTCCTGAACCTTGGTAGGATTGTCAGAATATATAGGGTATTGCTGGCGGTAAGGGGTATTGTTGACTACCGACTGCATAAACTCATCATCAATCTTAACCGAAACATTGGCACCGGTAACTTTGCCCTGCTCTAGCTTGGCATCAATAAAGCGTTCGGCATCGGGATGCTTCACCGAAATAGTAAGCATTAAAGCGCCTCGCCTGCCGTCCTGAGCAACTTCGCGGGTTGAGTTTGAGTAACGCTCCATAAAAGGAACAATGCCGGTAGAGGTAAGTGCTGAGTTTTTAACCGGGCTTCCGGTTGGCCTGATGTGCGACAGATCGTGACCAACTCCACCGCGACGTTTCATCAATTGCACCTGCTCCTGGTCAATTTTCATAATTCCGCCATAGGAATCGTAGTTGCCGTCGCCCCCAATCACAAAACAATTGGAGAGTGAGGAGACCTGGAAATTGTTGCCTATGCCGGCCATGGGGCTTCCCTGGGGGATAATATACCCGAAGTTGCGGAAAAGCTCATACAACTCATCCTCACTCATTGGGTTGGGATATTTGCGTTCTATACGGGCCACTTCTGAAGCAATGCGCCTGTGCATATCGTCGGGCGAAAGCTCATATATCAAACCCTGGCTATCTTTCAGGGCGTATTTATTCATCCATACGTTAGCAGCCAGGGTATCTCCCTTGAAATACGCGGTGGCTTCAAGCATAATCTCTTCGTGCGTGTATGATTTGATAACTGGCTTTTCCTTTTTCAAGGTTGGGGTTTCAAGTAATTGTTCTTCCATTTTTTCTGTAGTCTGTTCCTGTTTTACTTCGTTGATTTCCGGAACAACAGGTCGAACGCGCATTTCAAGCATTTCATCGTAAAGATTGCCCTTCTTGTTGGCATTTTCACTCTTTTCGGTTATCTCGTCAAAATTCGCAAACAAGTTGATATCCATAGCTACCTCTTAAATGATGGTTTTGTAATATTTGAGTGGTTGTTTTGTATATTACTGTTTTTTAGCATTTTACTGGCCAGGTAAGCAGCTCTGCACAGTTAGACCAAGATACAACAGCCTTTGTTTCACTTCAAAATTGAATTATTAACAATAAGCCATTTCAAGCATCTAATTAATTGAAACCGAAATTGTAATAATCTTAATAATTATTTTTCAGCACCATCTTAAGCATTCTAAATAGTTTTTTGTAGTAAGGATGTTCAGTAGCTGATTATCAGAATTTAAGCTGAAAGCCGCGCTGGCGTTGCCGGAATGCAAATGTCGTTAAAGTTTGAAAAAAGGCAGGTTTAAAAGTTTCCACAATGCGCAGGAGTTATTAACAATTTGATTGCTCATAAACCCAATGGCCTAACTGACGTGCAATTGAGCCGGTTTCCCGGAAAAAAATTCCGGAATGAGAGAGGGTGTTTACTTATACGTCTGTAAATTAAGCTATTATCTGGCAAGGCTATTGAGTAAGCCAGGAAAACGCAATTTGGTAATCAGAAGTCGAGGCTTAGCGAGATATAGAAAACCGGCTTATTTATAACCAGGTCTTCGACTCCCCATGCATAGTCGGCCCGGAGAAAGTATCCCAGCAAACGCGCCCTCGCGCCAAATCCATATCCACCAACAAAAGGCTGGCGTTGCTCACGAACGGTAATCAACAGGCCTCCGGTGCTGATAACCCTGGTAAATAAAGCATTATCGTCGGAATAAGGTGTTAGTCCGGTCCAGGCGGTACCAAAATCGCCAAAGGCAATCAACTGGAAATTATTGATAAAATCGGATCGGATAGGCCGGTTGGCCAGGTAGCTGAATATAGGGAACCGCAATTCTGAATTAATCACTGCAAAGCTATTGCCATTGCGCACATTCTGATAAAATCCGCGCATATTGGTTGCCAGGGTCTGATAGGCATAATTCTGCGAATAATCAATGGGAGCTTCGCGGGTAAATTTTGGGGTAAGCCAGGTATCAACCCCGCCCATGTAATAAATTAACTTGCTTTTACCAAAAGAGGTGCTGGTGGCAAATCGGTTGGCCCAGATAAAATTGCGGTGTATCGGCAGGTAATGCCTGAAATCAAACCCAATAACCGACATATTGGTGTTTTTTTCATCACCTTCCAGCTGATAGTAATACTCTCCGAATAACTTAAACCTGATCCCGTCGTAGAGGTTCAGCCCTAACTGCCGGGTTGCATCGTAGGTGAATTCACCTTTCAGTGATGCCCAGTAGCGGTTTTCATCAGGCTGCCTCAGGTTGTACTGGTCGGTTGACATAAAAATGCCCCTGTCCTTGCGCAGTGAGGCAGTCCCTTTAATACTCAGCAACGGATTAAACGGGTATTTTATAATATAGTGCAACTCATGAATGCGGTAGCGGACAATTGAATAAAGGCTGGTTTGCTCAATGGACTGCCGGTGGAAGTAAATTTCGCGGTCAAGACGATGCTTCAGATTGGCAATGCTTAATACATACTCGTTGTTAACAAGGTTAAAATCAAGCCTCACTCCTGCTACAATACGATAGTCTTCAAGCAGATCGGAAAGGCCGATCTTGAAAAAAGCGTTTAATCCCGGTGTCAGGAAAATAGGTCCGTACCCTCCTGAAAACGGCTGGTAAGATGAGCTCAGAAAAGTAAAGTCAATCTGGCTCACCAGATCGTTGATGGTATATTCAACATTGTAGTTGCGTTGCTTGGGAATTACAAAACCATCCTTATATTTCCCGGTATTTTCACGGAACCTCCCATTATCCTGAGCTTTACTACCATCGGGAAGTTTGTATTGCTGCAGGTTAATGGTCGAATCACTCGCATCATATTCAGGTTCACCTACATAAACATTTACAAACCGCTTTCTGGTAATTTTTTCTTCAGGTTCAGGAAACTTGGCATCTTCTGCCGGTTTCGCCACACTTGAAGACAGCATAAGCTGATCCATGTATTTTGTCAGTTCCGGCTTTTCGGTGAGAACTTCGCTTGCCTTGGGCTGATCATATAGATATACCGACTGTTTTTGCCCGGTTTCTACTATTTCGGCAATTTTACCCGACTTCCACGAAGCATTGTGCGAAACAATACTGCGGGCATAATCGGTCATGGGGAAATTCCGGGTAAAATAACGGTAATGTGCCGCGGTATCCACATGCGTAATCACACTATCGAAGCGTGCCAGATAACGGTTCTGTATCCCGTTTTCATCGCTCAGGAAAGAGATATAGCCGGGTTTATATTCTATCGGCTGATACTCACTGGCATTGGGGGTGTTGGTTATCCGGCGAAGGTCTTTGCTCTTTTTGTCATTGTAATCATACAAAAACAAATCGTGGTTGGCAGGCAAGCCAGTCTTGGCAAGAACAGGATCTTCGGCCAGCGTATCAAAAGGCCTGTTTGAACTGAAAACAATTTGCTTACTATTCCTGATAAAAGCAGGGTTCAAATCATCGTAAACATCTTTCGTAATCTGGTCGGAAGCCGAAGAGGCGACATTAAACACAAAAATATCTGACTGCCCTTTTTTCACAGCCGACATAACCAGATCTCGCCCATCCGAAGAATACGAGAAATCAATAATTTTCTGATAACCATAAATAAACTGCCAGGTTTTTTCACCGGTCTCGAGATTAAACTGGTAGAACCTGATTTCGCCTTTGCGCTCTGTGATGAGCGCGAGAATACGGCCATTCGGATGAAACTCCATCAGGGGATAAGAGTAGTCTGTTTTTTCATCCAGCCGCTGACCCTGACGGTAAATGCGCTTTGCCTTATCAGAACGCACATCGTATAACCACACCCTGGCCTGCCCCGCCTGGTTGCTGACCCACGAAACGTACCGGCCATCGGGACTTAGCCTTACCCTGTCGTAAACTACATTCTTTTTTACCTTTTTCTGAAGATGTTGCGCTGTTGGCATAATTCTTCCCTGATCAGAATTGCTGTATTGCTCGCGGTAGCTTTCGTACCATTCCTTAACCAGATTGCGGAAAGAGATATTGAGCACATACAAAAACCCGGTTTCAACATTCCGGCTGATGCGCGAGAGATAAATAATATTTGGAATAGCTTGCTTTCCGTATTTATCGGCTATATATTTCCAGATGCTGTGCCCGGCATACATGGCATCGTTGCCGGTAAGGTGGTTGAATTTCCGGTAACGGCCCGAAATAATACCATCGCGCACATGGTTATCTATTTCGGTACTCCACTCCTCCGAAATGTACGAAACCAGTCCATCAATATACCAGGTTGGCATATTCATCAGGGTGGCATTGGTTATTTGCCGGCCTACCGAACCTCCATAAATTGACTGATCAATCAGCACACGGGCCATTCCGGCCTTAATCTGCTTTTCAAAATTATTGTAGTTCCCGTCGAAATAGATAAAAACCTTATTGGCAATAATGTGGGTAATTCCACCAATATTATACTGTTGATCGCTTACCAGTCCGATATTGCTTTGTTTAAGATCGGTAAGTGAATTAAAAATTACAAACTGAATTTTATCGCTGATACGGGTTTCGTAAATCTGTTCGAGTTCGGGCAGAATTTCCTTTGCATAACGAGCTGTATAGATAGCCAGTTCTTTGCCGTTGAGATAAAAGTAGGTATCAAAATCGTTGAACCGGTAATAGGTCCAAAGGAAGTCACCATACTGAACCCTGCTTTTCCCGAAAGGCATTTGCGAGCCATTGTAAAACTGCGCATGTGAAGCTAAAGGCAACATTAGTAAGCCAACGGCCAAGACAACTGTAACTCTTATCAGTTTGCTTCTGAAGCTTTTCAGTATTGCAGAGTGCATTTAGTTTGTTGTAATTATGAATATGCTAAATTAAACATAAAATCCCGAAACTTGTTGCTTTGGCTTTCCGGGAGATAGATTTGCCGCAAATGTTGTACCGCAATAGGCGTTTATGTGCTGTTTATCCCGATTTTTGTTTACAGGATACGCACAGGCCAACCTGTTGACCTGATAAATCATTATTGACTTCAACAGGATTTGCATTAGGATAAAGCGATTAACTTTGCAGTCAAAATAAAACACACGAGCAGCTATGATAAGTATTAAGACATTGGTTTTCAACTCATTTTCGGTCAACACCTATATATTATATGATGAAACCCTTGAGTGTGTAATAATAGACCCCGGCTGCCATGGCGCAGAGGAAGAAATTGAATTGGCTTCATTTATTTCGGAAAACAAACTGAAACCGGTTGCCCTGATAAACACCCATTTTCACGTTGACCATATCCTGGGAAATAGCTTTGTGTGTTCAAAATATGATTTAAAACCAACCGGTCACGCCGGAGGCAGCATGTTCTGGAGAACTGCCCGGGAATTTGGCAGCGTATTTAACCTTGATATTGACGAGGTTGAAAAAACTGAACATTTTGTCGAAACCGGCGACCTGATCACTTTCGGCAATTCTGGACTTGAGGTACGCTACACTCCCGGCCATGCTGATGGCAGCATCTGCCTTATCAATCATCCACAAAAATTTGTGATTGCAGGAGATGTGCTGTTTTATGGTTCCATAGGCCGGACCGATCTGCCAACCGGTGATTTTGATACCCTTATTGAAAGCATTCAGACACAGTTGTTTAATCTTGATAACGACTACACGGTTTACCCTGGCCACGGGCCCGAAACCAGTATTGGTTATGAAAAGATGAACAATCCCTTTATTCAGTAGATGCTGGTTGAGGATTTGTCGTTTCTGCCTTTCGTGTTTGTTCCTTGACTGGAACCATATTCCATTTTAAAACTCTTTTTGGCCGGAGTGCATTAATAATCAGCCGCAGAACAAAGCTTAAGAGATGAGTTGTGAAAAGGGATTGGCGACTAACTAAGTAGCGGACAAACCCGGAACGCAGAACGCAAAACCCAGAGCGCCCTTTTGCTCCTAAATCTGAATCTTGTTAACAAAATCAGCTATGGCTTCCGCATCCTGGTCGCGCATACATTTGAAGTGACTTTTCGGACAGTTATCAAACCCTATTTTGCTGCATGGCCTACAGCCTAAGTCTTTTACTTCGGCAATCATTTGAGGCGTTTCCTTGTTCAGATAAGGATACATGCCAAGTTCGGGAACGGTATTTCCCCATACCGACACTACCGGCTTCTGAAATGCGGCTGCTATATGCATTAAGCCGGTATCATTGGTAATGATGGCCTGTGCCTGCTGCACCAGAGATGCAGATTGCATAAGATTATACTGTCCGCAGGCATCAATAACTTCAAGTCCGGGAATTGAAGCTATCAGGGCACTCCGGGTTTTATCTTCAGGTCCGCCAAGCAAAACAACCGGCTGATTAAGCCGCACAATCAGTTCAATAACCTTATCAATAGGCAACAGCTTGGTATTGTGTTTCCCACCGAGTACAATGCCAACATACGCATGGTTAAAAGGAACCGGAAATCCGGAAACATCAACCTGCTGATCGGGAGGTATAAAAAAATCGAGCCCCAGATTGTCGTTCACAACCCCAAGCTGTTCAACAGCTTTCATATAACGGTCAACAATATGAACCGGAGGCATGCTGTTATTTTTAAACCTTACCAGCATCCATTTCTTGAAATTCAGCTTGTTGAAACTGCTGTATGGCCTCACTAAACCAGCAATTACCATATGTGAACGCAGGTTTTTATGGAGATCGACGATATGATCATATTTCTCAGCCCGCAAATCAGGCAACACCTCCGAAACGCTTTCCTCGATGGCAAATACCTTGTCAATATTATGATTGCTTTCTACTATTGTGGAAAACTTCTTTTTGGTAAGAAAATGTATTTCAACATCTTTAATCTGCTTACGAATACAACGCACAACCGGAGAAGTCAGCACAATATCGCCTATAGAACTGAATCGTATAACTAAAATTTTCTGGGGCATATTTCTTTGGGGTTATCCGGAAAAGGCAAAAGTAAGAAATTAGATAACAGTGAATAGTGAAAAATTAACAGTGACGGGTTTAAGGGTTCAATCACTGAGCTGTTCAATGCCCTTCGGGCGCCTGCCCGACTGACTTAAATGGACCTTAAAAATCACCATAAAATAGTCGGTCAGACGGGTTCAAGGGTTCAATGGCATTGCCGTTAAAAAGTTCAATGCCCTTCGGGCGTTCAAGGGTTCAATCGCTGCGCGGTTCAAGGGTTCCCCGTTCTGGGTTCAGAGTTATTCGTCAATCGTCAATCGTAATTCGTAATTCGTTTTCTCCATCTCTCTTCAAAATTCTGAACATTGAACACAGAACGAAAAACATTGAATTTCTCTACCTTTGCACCCATGATTTTTGCCGATACACATACCCATTTATACCTGGAAGAGTTTGACAATGACCGGAATAAGGTTGTTGAAGAAGCGCTGAATGTCGGTGTTACCCATCTGATGCTTCCTAATATTGACAGTACCTCTGTGCACCCAATGCTAGCTCTTTGTCAGGATTTTCCCGATAATTGTTTCCCAATGATGGGCCTGCACCCCACTTCTGTTAAAGAAAATTACAAGGATGAACTGGCTGCGGTCGAATGCTGGCTAAGCGACCGCAGGTTTTACGGCATAGGTGAATGTGGTATGGATTTTTACTGGGACCAGACTTATGCCAGAGAGCAGGAGTACGTTTTCCGCCACCATATTGACCTTGCCAGGGCTTATGATCTGCCTTTGATTGTGCATATCCGCGAATCTTTCAACGAGGTGATACGCATACTGAAAGATGTGAACAAATCCGAGCTGCGCGGTATATTTCACTGTTTCTCGGGAAGCACAGAACAAGCGAAACAAGCCATCGGTTTTGGTTTCAGCCTGGGATTGGGCGGGGTAATTACATTCAAAAACAACAAAATGCAGGAAACCCTGAAGCACATTGACCTTAAACACCTGGTTCTTGAAACCGACGCACCCTTTCTGGCTCCAATGCCCTATCGCGGCAAGCGCAACCAACCAGCCTATATTCCGCTGATAGCACAGAAAATAGCCGAAATAAAAGGGCTTGATATTTCAGAAGTAGCCAAAGCAACCACTGAAAATGCAATGAAACTTTTCAATATATAAACCACATAACACCAAAACCCGGCTTAAAGTAAGAAATTGCAAATCCGACTTCACTTTTTACTTTTTACTTTTTACTTTAGACTTTTTACTTCCCTATTCTATGGAAAAAAACATCCTTGTCATCTATACCGGCGGCACCATCGGAATGATACAGAACCCTGCAACCGGAGCCCTTACCCCGTTTAATTTCGACGCCTTATACAAGCATATCCCCATCCTCGAAAATTTCAATTGTCGTATTGACTCCTATTGCTTCGAGCCATTGATTGATTCATCAAATATGAATCCCGGATTCTGGGTAAGGCTTGCCGGGGTTATTGAAGACAATTACGAAAAATACGATGGGTTCGTGGTGCTGCATGGCACCGATACCATGGCTTACACCGCGTCGGTATTGAGTTTTATGCTCGAGAACCTCAACAAACCGGTGGTATTTACCGGTTCGCAACTGCCAATGGGGGTTTTGCGCACCGATGGCCGCGAAAACTTTATCAACGCCATTGAAATTGCCGCTGCTCACGAAGACGACACACCCATTGTTCCCGAGGTAAGTATCTGTTTCGAAAATCGCCTGATGCGCGGTAACCGTACCAATAAATTTAATGCCGAGAATTTCAACGCCTTTTTAAGCGGCAATTATCCGCTGCTGGCCCAGGTTGGGGTGCATATACGGTATAACCGCCAGCATATTTTAAAACCGAACTTTAAAAAGCTAAAAGTACATCGCCTGCTCGATCCCAATGTGGCGATTCTGAAGCTGTTTCCGGGAATTACCGAAAACGTGGTAACGTGTATTCTCAATATTAAGGGCTTAAAGGCGGTGATACTCGAAACTTTTGGAGCCGGCAACGCGCCCACCGATAAATGGTTTCTCGATGCACTTTCTGATGCAACTACGCGTGGCATAACTATTTTTAACGTTACCCAGTGCAAGGGAGGCTCGGTTGATATGGGGAAATATGAAACCAGTGCCCAACTCGAAGGCTTAGGCGTGGTTGGCGGCTACGATATAACCACCGAATCGGCCATTGCAAAAACCATGTTTTTATTGGGTGAAGGATATACCGGTGCTGAACTATCGAAAAAACTGCAAACCCCACTAAGAGGGGAGTTAACCGTTGAGTAACATACTCAGCTTTAATAAAAACATGTTAAGAAGTAATTCTTAATCCTTGCTTCCTGTATTAAAAAGCCTCACTGCAGGTTATACTTATACTTTTTTGCACCCCTAACAACACCTGCCTGCATTAATAAAATTAAACCAATAAATTGTTAATAACTTTATAGAATATTGTTAATAACTTTACCCCCCCCCTCTTGCTATTTACTAAACTTCTATACGTATATTTACGCAGTAATAAACGAATATTTTATTTGATTACTTTTTGGCATAACCAATAGCTTCTCTTAATAATAATTTGATTACTATACCTATTTAATAACTATCCATATGAAACCAACTGCAATTTTACCATTGTTTTTTGTGCTCTTTTTTTCATTTACAGGCAAGTCACAAATTTATTAGCCTCAATCTGAAGAAAATGTTTTCAATTTGTAAATTGATTCTAAAGTAAAATTAGTCAATGTTAATTTAAAGAAGCGATCAGACATGAAAATATATATACTTCTAATACTTGCGATACTATCACTACAAACAAAAACTTGCAGCCAGAATTTCTGGGAACCAATTTCACCACCACATGATAGTGTAATAACAAGCGATATTGCAGTGGGCATTAATGGGTACATTTATACTTCAAATTATGAGCAATTCCCAGGAAAAGGAGGGGTCTATCGTTCCATTAACAATGGTATAAGTTGGGAGCTTACAGGATACGCTGATTATGGCATGGAATCAATAGCGGTAACACCTCTAGATCATATAATTACCGCTGGTGTCGGAAGAATATACAAAAGTGCTGATTATGGAAACACTTGGGATACCGTATTTGAAGCTTCCACTGGAACTAATATATTAAGAATTAAGAGTGGTTTTGACTCAATAGTATTTGCATTGGGCGTAAACCAACATTCAATTATCAGATCAAGTGATTATGGGAATACGTGGAGGGTAGTACATTCGGTATACACACCTGAATATGAAGAAGACTTTACTGATGTAGCTTTTGCACCTGATGGCACTATTTACGCATGTTCAAAAACGCTTTATGGTGGTTGTGGTAAAATATACCGATCACTGGATCTTGGGAATACTTGGCAAGTTTTTGGTTTATGCAACCATTTTTATGCATTAGAAATAGATAATTTCGGAAATGTATTAGCTGGTGGACAAGGTCTGTATAGATATCAAGTTTTAACCCAAACATGGGAAACTTTACTAACTTACAATTACTCAACGAATGACATTCTAGTTACACCTGACAATAAGATTTTTATTGCTTGTGCAAATGGGGGGCCAACATTAGGTGGTGCTTATGTATCTGATAATAATGGTGAGTCGTTTTTTCAGATAAATACCGGGTTAAGTTGGAACGATTTAAGAAGGGTAACTTTTGATATTTATGGTAGATTGATTGGTACAAACAGTGATATTTTTCGAAGCTATGATACAATAATAACTTATGTTCCTGATATTTCATCGACTTATAAACATACACTCAGATGTTACCCAAACCCATTTATGGAATACATAGATATAATAATTGATACTTCCAACATTAAAGAAGATGATGATTTCAGATTAGTGATTTATGATGCTTTTGGAAAAAAGGTATTCAATTCTTTGATAAAACCTGACTTAATATACCGTTGGAAACCCTTGAATTTAGTATCAGGGCTATATATTGTTTCAGTGACCATGCAAATGCAAATATTCACTACAAAAATAATTAAGTTATGATTCATAAATTCTCACTAATTACGAACTTAAACCTTAATTCCTATGAAATTTAAAATTGATTTTCACCAAGCAATTGTGCTACTGGTATTATTAAACATCTCTACCTCGTACGGGCAAATGTTGCCTTATGGAGAATCTGGGTATATTCCAGAAAGCCCTGACTTTTATGCACCTCCTATGATAGCCAATGTAAATTCACAAGCTATATCACTTCCAATTGAGATTGATAATTCAACCCAAATTTACTTTCCCAAACAAGATGGGTCATTATCTGAAAATTTTCTTTATAACCAAGAACGATCTGGCAGTTGCGTTTTTGCTTCTACAATGTGGTATCAATATACATACGAAATTAATAGATTCCGAAATTTGGCTTCAAATAATTCAAACAGAAGGTATTCTCCAAATGCTGGTTGGAATCACTATAATGGTGGCTTATATTCATCTGGATCCTCATTTCATGATTCCTTTAATTTCCTTGAACAGCACGGAGCTGTATGTCAAAATGATTGGGGAAATATAGATCCTAAAGATACACTAAGGTGGCTACATGGTTTTACATACTATAATTACAGTCTCAATAA
>DINP01000022.1 GCA_002426025.1 Bacteroidales bacterium UBA5537
AAATGATTTGATCGCTCAACCGGACCGGCAAGGAATTTCGGAAAAAACGCAAGGTAGTTGGCAAAGTTTACAAAGTTACGCTCTGCTTTTTCGGCCCGCCTGTTAATTCTGATGATATAGCCCAATGCCTGAAATGTATAATAAGAAATCCCAACAGGTACAATTATCGAAAGATAAGGCAGGTTATGTTCAATAGAGAAAACACCCAATAATGCATTGATATTTTCAAAAAGGAAATTAATGTATTTGTAAAAGGAGAGAATACCTATATTAATAAAAATGGCAACCCAGAAAATCTTCACTCTCCACTTTGTATCGAGCTGATTTTCAAGTGCTATGCCAAATAAATAATTCAGAATTATAAAAGCTAATGTAAAAAGCAGTAAATTTGTTGAAAGAACAGCAATAAAAAAAAGGCTTGAAACCAATAAAACAGGTTGCCTTAATTTGTAGTTCAATCCGTAATACATAAGGAATGAAACGGCCAGAAACACAAAGAAATGGAACGAATTGAATAACACCTTTTATGTATTATGTGTCAATAGTTAAACGTTTTATTAACTTTAAAACTAAATATTATGTTCACTACAAATGTAAGATTTATTTTTACCGTCGTCTCACTTCCAATTTTATTTTTGTTGACTGGATGTAAAAACGAGCGCAATATGACCCCTGATGCAAATGCATATAAGATTATTTTTCTTCACCACAGCACCGGACAAGTGATATGGGATGGAAAAGCAAGCGGTACCAGAGCATTTACAAGCATTTTCAATAAATACAAAGCTGTTCCTGAGTGGTTTACCGAATACAATAAAGCCAACGGAACCGATTACTTTATAACGGAACAGAATTTCCCGAAAGCCAAACCTTACGGATGGAATAATTACCCTTATGATTACTATGACATCTGGGTCAAAAATGCCGGTCCGGAACCATATATGGAAGAGCCAACGCTGGAAATGCTCTCAAAAGATTACGATATGATCATTTTCAAACACTGCTTTCCAGTCGGAAATATTGTTGCCGGGGCTGATTCAGCAGACAATTCTGCAGAAAAAACACTACCGAATTACAAAGCGCAATATCTGGCATTAAAGGATAAGATGGCTGAATTTCCTGATACGAAATTTCTTATATGGACTGCTGCCGCCCTGGTTGAATCGCAAACCAATGCTGAAGAAGCAAAAAGAACAAGGGAATTTGTTGATTGGGTAATTAATGAATGGGATACCCCCGACGATAATATATACCTTTGGGACTTTTACAATCTCGAAACGGAAGGCGGACAGTATTTAAAACCTGAATATGCAAAAAGCAGTGGTGATTCACATCCGAATAAATCATTTGCACAGAAGGCATCTCCTCTTTTTTGCCAGAGAATTGTGGATGTAATTGAAACAAACGGGCAAAAAACGGGTTTAACAGGTGAAACAAAATAATTTTATTCTCAGATTAATTTTCGAAGTACCTAACACTCAAAACAAATCATTACTATGACTGATATTGCTGCTGTTAAAGAACAGTTGAAGAATTTTATTGTCGAAACATCATTTGTTCCTGCTGAAAAAGTGCAAGATGAAACCCTTATTTTTATCGAAGGCATATTTGATTCAATGGGTTTTCTATCGCTTATCAATTTTATTGAAGAAAATTTTAAAATCAAGGCTGCTGACTCTGAATTACTTGAAGGAAATTTTGAATCGGTAAACGCAATTGCCAATTTCATAAGCAAGAAACTCAACTAAGCGAAAAGCCTATGTGTGGTATTGCCGGAATTTTCAACTTTCCAACAGCCGATAAATCTCCATCCAAACAAGAGCTTACCGATATGTTAACTGCCATTCGCCATCGTGGACCCGATGAGAGTGGCATTTATCTTGGCTCAAAAATCGGCATCGGCAATGTGAGGTTGAGCATTATTGACCTCTCATCAGGCCAGCAGCCGCTATCAATCAGGGATAAAAGGTACTGGATTGTATATAATGGCGAGCTGTTCAATTACATAGAAATACGCCGTGAACTGGAGAAACTGGGCATTCAGTTTGCCACACAATCCGACACCGAGGTAGTTTTGCAGGCTTACGCCCAATGGGGGCCCGACTGTCTGAAACAGTTTCTTGGTCAGTTTGCCATTGCCATCTGGGACAACCATAAAAAAGAACTTTTTCTTGCCCGCGACAGGGTCGGCATTCGGCCTTTGTTTTATACCCGCTCTAACGGACAATTTATTTTTTGTTCTGAAATAAAGGGTATATTTCAGATTCCATCAGTTCCACGAAATGTTAACCACAAAGGGCTTTCACAGATTTTCACATTCTGGACAACCATTACACCGGAAACCCCGTTCGAGAATATTTTTGAAGTGCAGCCTGGAAACTATATGCTTGTGAACGATCAATCAGTAACCAGCAAACAATACTGGAGCCTGGGATTTCCTGAACCATCTGGTTATTCGAATAAATCGGTTGATGAAACGGCCGAGGATCTGCGCGGACTTTTCAGAGACGCTGTAAAAATAAGGCTGAGGGCTGATGTGGAAGTAGCCGCATATTTAAGCGGTGGAATAGATTCAAGTGTAACTACTGCTTTCATTCACGAAGTAGAACCCAAAGTTCTTAATACCTTTTCAATCGGCTTTAAGGATAAGGCATTTGATGAAACCTCTTTCCAGCTCGAAGCTGCAAAGTATTTCAACACAAACCATCAAGCATTCACCTGCAGTTCGGGCGAAATAGGCAGCAACTTTTATAACACCATCCGGCACACCGAATTCCCAATTTTACGAACAGCTCCTACACCCATGTATATGCTCTCGAAAAAAGTCAGGGAGCAGAATATCAAAGTGGTGATTACCGGCGAAGGTGCCGATGAAATGCTTGCCGGGTATAATATTTTTAAGGAGGCAAAAATCCGTCGTTTCTGGGCACGGAACCCGCAGTCAGATATCAGGCCACTGTTGCTCAAGAAGTTGTATCCTTATCTTCCGATGATGAAAGATGCCCGGACGTCCGTTTTAAAGATGTTTTTTGGCTTCAAACTAGGTGAAACTGAAAATCCTTATTACTCACATCTGCTCCGCTGGCACAATACCTCAAGAATTCAAAACTATTTTGCCGATCCTGTTATTGCCAGTCTTGATGGTTATGATCCTCTGGATGAAGTTGGAAAAACACTGGCAAAGAACTTCGACAAATGGGGTGATCTGGCTAAATCTCAGTATCTTGAGTCAACTATCTTTATGTCGGGTTACCTGCTGTCATCGCAAGGCGACCGCATGGCCATGGCCAATTCGGTAGAAGGCCGGTATCCATTCCTCGATCACCGAATTATTGAATATGCATCAGGCCTGCCCGAAAATTATAAGCTTAACTGCCTGAACGAGAAATTTATTCTTAAAAAGATGATGAAGGGCAAAATTCCTGAATCCATCCTGAAAAGGCATAAACAAGCATACCGTGCCCCAGTCCATTCAAGTTTTATTGGCCCCGAAGCTCCTGAATATGTAAAGGAAATGCTGAACGAATCTGCCATCAAATCTTTCGGATATTTTAACCCTGGAAAAGTGGATAAGCTAACCAGCAAAATCGAACTGAATCAACAGGTTACTGAAGTTGAAAATATGGCGCTGGCAGGAATAATTTCAACCCAGTTGTTGCATCATTTCTTTATTCAGGATAATATATTGGTTTCACCAAACGATAAGCCTGCCAATCTGGTAGTGTTCAGGGAAGAGTAGGCGATTTTTTGTTGGGAATTTATGCTCGAAATAAATCTGTATCTCTATACTAGCTGATATGGGGAAAAGGGGAATATGAGAAAATGGGAACTTTCAAATCAAACACTTAACTCACAACTCATTTCTCAGGCACTTTTCCTTTATAATTCCATTTTCATACCTTTGCATCTCTTTATTAACGAAAACAATAACGAATGAAAGCATACGTTTTTCCCGGACAGGGAGCGCAGTTTGTAGGCATGGGCAAGGATCTGTATGATAACAATACCCTTGCAAAAGAGATGTTTGAGAAAGCAAATGAAATTCTTGGTTTCCGTATCACTGACCTGATGTTTTCGGGCACTGACGAAGATTTACGCCAAACCAGAGTTACTCAACCTGCAATTTTTCTTCATTCAGTAATTCTTGCAAAAACGCTGGGTGCAGATTTTAAACCGGATATGACAGCCGGACACTCACTCGGTGAGTTTTCTGCACTCGTTGCAGCAGGGGCCCTTTCATTCGAAGACGGGCTAAAGCTCGTTTATGCCCGTGCAATGGCTATGCAGAAAGCATGCGAAGCTGAGCCTTCGACCATGGCTGCGATTCTGGGTCTTGACGATGCAAAATCGGAAGAAGTNNAAGGCTGCAGGAGCAAAACGTGCACTTCCATTGAAAGTTGGCGGTGCTTTTCACTCTCCGCTTATGGAGCCTGCCCGGATTGAACTGGCTGCAGCCATCAATTCTACTAAATTCAATACTCCTGTTTGCCCGGTCTATCAGAATGTATCTGGAAAAGCAGTAACAGATCCGGCTCAGATACAGGAAAATCTGGTCGCCCAACTAACAGCACCAGTTCGTTGGACCCAAAGTGTGCAGAACATGGTTGCTGATGGTGGAAAAATATTTGTTGAAGTTGGCCCCGGAACTGTTTTACAGGGACTTGTTAAAAAAATAGCNNCTTTCAGGTTAAGATCATCAATACTATCCATAGTAATTACCGAACTTAGCAAATTACCGCCGCCAATATCAATGGTAAGTTTCGCGGTAACTACACCCGGTTTAATTTCTCTGATTATTCCCTTAAGCTGATTGCGTGCGCTAATTTTCATTGCCCGAAATTGTTATGTTCAGGTATTTAACAGATGGTATAATGAGATTGTTTTGGGGAAGGGAAGAATATATTCCATGAAAAATTAAGCTTCATCACAAAACTGACCCCCACCTACCTCTTCACATACTGCAATTCATAATACTTCTGGTAGTCGCCTGAGGTAACATTGTCCAACCATGCTTCGTTGTTCAGATACCAGTCAACCGTGGCTTCAAAGCCTTCGGTAAATTTGATGGTCGGTTCCCAGCCAAGTTCATTTTTGATTTTGGTTGCATCAATAGCATAGCGAAGGTCGTGGCCGGCACGATCTTTAACATAGGTTATCAATTTGGCTGATTCACCTGCTGCACGGCCAAGTTTCTGATCCATAATCTCGCAGAGCTTTTTAATCAACTGTATATTCTGCCACTCGTTGTTTCCGCCAATGTTATAGGTTTCACCTTCTCTTCCTTTATGGAATATAAGGTCTATCGCTTTCGCATGATCTTCAACAAAAAGCCAGTCGCGCACATTCTCACCCTTGCCGTAAACTGGCAGCGGTTTGTTGTTGCGGATATTGTGAATGAACAATGGGACCAGTTTTTCAGGAAACTGATAAGGACCGTAATTATTTGAGCAGTTTGAGATTACTACCGGAAGATGAAATGTATGAAAATAAGCCCTTACCAGATGGTCGCTGCTGGCCTTGCTTGCCGAGTAGGGACTACGCGGATCATACGGTGTTGTTTCCAGAAACTTCCCTTCTTCGCCCAGGGAACCATATACTTCATCGGTAGAAATATGATAAAACCGTTTGCCGGACATATCGTTTTTCCAGATGGCACGGGCAGCATTCAGGAGGTTAACTGTTCCAACGATGTTGGTCATTATAAACTCCATGGGATTCGAAATTGAGCGATCAACGTGCGACTCAGCAGCCAGGTGGATTACGCCATCAAACTGATATTTTTCAAACAGTTGCTGAATCCATGGGCCATCAGTAATATCGCCTATTTCGAAAGTGTAATTTGACAGTTTTTCTATATCGGTAAGGTTGGCAAGGTTACCGGCGTAAGTCAACTTATCGAGGTTAACAATACTGTAATCAGCATATTTCTTAACAAAAAGTCTTACAACATGCGATCCGATAAAGCCGGCCCCTCCGGTGATAAGAATTGTTTTCATAGTTCAGTCCAAATTAAAATAATTACATTAATCAATGCTTTTGAGTAAGTTTTTGCTCCCACTTCCAGGCTGAAGTCATCATCTCATCCAGATTTTTTTCGGCTCTCCATCCAAGTTCTGTATTGGCATAAGCAGTATCGGCCCAAACTTTTTCTATATCTCCCGGCCGTCGGTCGGTGATCGTGTAGTTTAACTTCACTCCGCTTACTTTCTCAAATGATTTAATCACTTCCAGCACACTGAAACCATTTCCGGTCCCGAGGTTAAAAATCTCAAAATCAGATTTTCCTCTATTGGCAATCATTCGGTTAACAGCCACAACATGGGCTTTGGCAAGGTCAACAATATGAATATAATCTCTTATGGCGGTTCCATCAGGCGTATTATAATCGGAGCCAAACACACTGAGCGATTTTCTGAGCCCGATGGCTGTCTGGGTAATAAAAGGCACCAGATTATTCGGAACGCCTAAAGGCAATTCTCCGATCAAGGCAGAGTCGTGGGCGCCAATCGGGTTAAAATATCGCAGAGCGATGGTATTAATTCCATAAGCACCAACCGAAAATCTGATAATTTCCTCTGACATCTGCTTGGTGTTGCCATAGGGCGACCAGGCTTCTTTTATAGGTGAAGATTCTTTAACAGGCAACTCATCGGGCTGACCATAAACAGTACAGGATGATGAAAATACCAGGTTTTTCAATCCATTGTCTTTCATTCCCTGTAGGATATTGATAAGTGAACCGAGGTTGTTGCGATAATACATCAAAGGATCTGTCATAGACTCCCCAACTGCCTTAAAAGCAGCGAAGTGGATAATTCCATCTAGGTCTTTATGCGATTCGAAGAACTTTGCTGTCCTATCGCTATCAACCAGATCGAACTGATGAAATTTGGGCCTGATACCGGTAATATCCGTAATTCTGTCAACTACATCGGCATGTGAATTCGAGAGATTGTCAATAATTACAACCTCAAATCCCTGCTTCTGNNTCAAAATTGAGCCTGTGTCCGTATTCGCTCATCCAGCCAATCTGTTTCGCAGGATTACCCACTACCAGCGCATAGGCCGGCACTGTTCGGGTAACCACAGCCCCGGCACCAATAAAGGCAAATTTACCAATATTGTGGCCACAAACTATGGTAGCATTGGCACCAATTGAAGCTCCTCGCCTGACAATAGTCTGAGAGTACTGCCCGCGCCTTACCACGGCACTGCGCGGATTGGTCACATTGGTGAAAACCATGGATGGCCCCAGGAAAACATCATCCTCACAGATAACGCCTGTATAAATTGAAACATTGTTCTGCACCTTCACATTATTCCCAAGCTCAACGCCAGTCGACACAACAACATTCTGACCCAGATTGCAGTTTTCACCAAGTTTACAGCCTGACATTATGTGAGAAAAATGCCAGATTTTTGTTCCTTTCCCAATTTCACAGCCCTCATCAATAACGGCTGTTTCGTGTGCGAAGTATCCTCTTTCCATTTTTTCTGAATTACTAAATTTCGTTTTTTGATCGTTGGTCACTGTTTGAGATTAGTCCAAATATCAATAACCAAATATAAGGTTTCATCTCATTGGTCGGTAAGAAAAAGGCCGAAATCGCTTCCGGCCTTTATTATATTGATGTTTTTTGGTTAGGCTTTGAAAAATTCCAATACCGATGAAGTAATATATTCCAATTGCTCTTCGTCGAGTTCAGTATGCATGGGCAGCGAGAAAACTGTGCGGCAAAGATGCTCAGTTACCGGAAAATCGCCCTCTTTATATCGTGGATCGAGGTAAGCTTTTTGCAGATGAAGTGGAACCGGGTAATAAATCATGGCCGGCACCTCTTTTTTAGTCAGAAAATCCACAAGCTCATTACGGTCAATTCCGTCGGTCACCAGCGTATACTGATGAAAAACATGGGTTGAGCGCTCAAACCTTACAGGAGTTTTCAGCCTGGGATTGTTGCTGAAGGCCTTGTCATAAAAATCAGCAGCTTTATTTCTGGCAGCAGCATAATCATCAAGACGGGCAAGCTTCACTTTGAGCACAGCAGCCTGTATGCTGTCGAGGCGACTGTTTACCCCGATAAAATCGTGGTAATATCTCACCGTCATTCCATGATTTACAACTACGCGCAATTGTTTGGCAAGCTCATCATCGTTGGTAAAGATTGCGCCACCATCACCATAGCAACCCAGATTTTTACTCGGGAAAAATGAGGTACAGCCAACATGACCAATCGTTCCGGCTTTTTTGCGGGTACCATCTTTAAAAATATAATCAGCTCCGATTGCCTGGCAGGCATCTTCGATAATAAACAAATTATGCTTTTGGGCAATTTCGAGCATGGCTTCCATATCGGCGCATTGTCCGAACAGGTGAACCGGTACAATCGCCTTGGTTTTTGAAGTAATCGCTTTGCGAACCGAATCCGGGTCAAGGTTAAAGGTATCAGGGTCAACATCAACAACCACTGGAGTATATCCAAGTAATGCAATAACTTCAGCCGTTGCGATAAATGTAAAAGAAGTCGTAATAACTTCATCACCAGGCTTAATGCCCAAAGCCATCATAGCAACCTGCAGCGCATCGGTACCATTGGCACAGGGGATTACATGCTTCACATCGAGATACGCTTCCATATCTTCCTGAAAAGTTTTTACGGCCGGTCCGTTTATAAAAGCAGTTGAATTAATTACATCGCTGATAGCCTGATCAATTTCAGGCTTGATTTTTTCGTATTGACGCTTCAGGTCAACCATTGCAATTTTATTCATTGACAACATTTTTTAGTGCAAACAACTGATTTCTTGTAGCTTAATAGTTTATTTGTTTTTCGATTCACAATCAGAATTCGAGGACGCAAAGATACAATTTATCGTTTTGTATGCGTATTTTATTGCATCAGACATACGATTTAACATAAGTTAATACGAAAAGCGGCATTTACATCTTTTAAGACAGGGGATTGATACACCAATATATGCTTATCTTTGCTGGTACTTAAGGCAAAATTATTCGCCACATTCTCAAGCAAATTAACTTAGCTTCAGGAGGTTACATCCTATGAAAACCCGACTCAGATTACTTACCCTGCTCCTACTACCATCATTGATTGTTGAAGCGCAAAAAAGCATAAAGGATTCCGTCATTGTTACGAACCTGATTTATGCCAACTATGCGATGCAGTTTCCCGGGGGCGATATGGCAGATCGGTTTGGTATGAATTCGCAGGTCGGGCCGGGGTTTATGATAAAAAACAGATCGAACTGGATATTTGGTTTTGAAGGAAATTTCATGTTTGGCAATCAGATCAATAATACAGAAAATATCCTCAGCCTGATTGAAACTTCAGATGGCAACCTGATTGATATGCAGGGGATTTATGCCGATTACAATTTCAACGAGAGGGGCTTTTCCGGTTTTTTGAAAGTTGGCAAACTTTTTCCCGTATGGGGGCCTAACCAGAACTCTGGAATCCTGTTTACCCTTGGTGGCGGTTATCTGCAGCATAAGATTTATATTGAGCATAAAGATAAAACCGCCCCTCAGATTACAGGTGAATACCTGAAAGGCTATGATGAACTGAAAAGTGGATTTGCTTCCAATATCTTTCTTGGATACCTATTTCTTGGCAACCTGAATAAAGTTAATTTCTTTGCCGGATTTGATGTTACTTTTGGCTTTACAAGCAATGCCAGGCCTTATTCTTTCAATAACATGGCCCATAATACCGGTAACTACAATGATATCATTACCGGAATAAAAGTTGGCTGGATTATACCGGTATACAGACGCGCACCAAAAGAGTTTTATTACTATTGATATTTTTTGGTAATTTCGGATCTTATAATGAATTAAATCATTTGCATGAGGTACATTTATAGTGCCGGTATCACTTTCTACTACCTCTTTATCAGGATTGCAGGTTTCTTTAATGAAAAAGCAAAAGAATGGCACATCGGCCGTAAAGATCTGTTCCGCAAGCTCGATGAGGTCTTTACTGCTCATTATGCGAGCGATGAACCTGCACCGGTCGCATGGTTTCATTGTGCTTCACTTGGCGAATTTGAGCAGGGCCGTCCGATAATTGAAGCATTCCGAAGCAAATTTCCGGGCCACACCATTCTACTTACCTTTTTTTCACCGTCAGGCTACAAACAACAAAATCAGTTCAGTGGAGCTGATCATGTTTACTATCTTCCTATTGATACACCATTCAATGCTCGAAAATTTGTAGCTATAACACGCCCTCAGTTTGCGGTATTTGTAAAATATGAGTTCTGGTTTAACTACCTGAATGAGCTTTTCAAAAATGATATCCCTGTTTTTACTGCATCAGCTATTTTCAGGTCCGACCAGCATTTTTTCAAGTGGTATGGCGGTTGGATGAGAACTCACCTGAGAAAAATCAACCGAATTTTTGTTCAGGACAAAGAATCAGCTGAATTGCTGCAAATGATTGATGTTGAAAACAGCATTATCAGCGGGGATACCCGCTTCGACAGGGTGGTATTCATAAAATCCATGCAGCAGCCTTTTCCTCTTATTGATAAATTTATCAGCGGAAAGCATGTTATTGTTGCCGGAAGTACCTGGCCTGCAGATAATGAGCTATTACTTGATTTACAGAAAAAAACCGGTGAACAGTTAAGATTTATCATCGCTCCACACGAGATTAACAAGCCCTATATTCAGGAGTTAGTGCAGAAATCAGGCGGCAAAGCAGTCCTTTATAGCCAGGCTCCGGGAACCGATCTTGCCAGTAAGCAATTTCTGATTATTGACTCAATAGGAATGCTATCGCAACTTTACCGCTATGCAAGTATCGCCTATATTGGAGGTGGTTTTGGTGTTGGAATACACAATACACTTGAAGCTGCCGCGTATGGCGTGCCGGTATTTTTCGGGCCAAATTATGAGCGATTCAGGGAAGCCCGCGAAATGACAGATCAGGGAGTAGCCTTCAGTATTCAGAACTCTGCAGAGTTAACCCTGGGGGTTGTAGGACTTTTATCAAACCAGGAACATCTTGAAGAAGTTTCGCATAAAGCCGGTGAATATGTTTCATCCCGAACCGGCGCTACCAATATCATTGTTGATGAGCTAAGCAGACAAATTGCTACGGGAACGATACAATAGAAACAAGGAGAGCAATCATTCCTTTCTAAATCAATACCCGTTCACATTGCAGTGGGTCATCAAGCTTGAAAATGACCAAAGCGAGTTCAGGTCCGTTATGTGCTGCAGAAAAAGCCATGGTTCTTCCGATTAGCTCATTCCAATGGCCGGTTATTGAAGCCGACTCGTGCACATGACCATGTAGGGTGATATATGGCTGCTTTGATTCGATAAACCGCTGAATGGCAATGCTGCCAATATTCACATCAAGTGGTGCATGGTCAACCATCTTGCCATCAAGTGCTGCGCGGTCGAGCCGTGACTTATAGGGTGGTGAATGAAATAGAAAGATGGCCTTTTCCATGGAAGCATCTTTGGTCAACAATTCAAGGTCGTTCTGAATGGTTGAAAATTCTGTATCGTAATCGGGTGGCGTCGTTCTGAAACCTTCGGTTGGCGGAACACAACCCGGGTCAACGAACCTCGAAACATCATATTTTTCCCAATCCTTCAACTGAAACGGCGTTGGCGGCACATAGGGATAGCCGTAGATCATATATGGCCCGAATTTAAAAGCCGAATTATTCAGGTATTTCCAGAGTTCCTTTTTTTCGGCTTCAATCAGTTTCTCTTCCTCAACCCTATGATCGTCGTTTCCCATGATCAAAAAAACTTCAGGATAGTTGCAGCCTAATTGCTTCTGCATTTTTCGGAAGCCGGGAATAAGATATTCCGAAATAAAATCAGTTATTTCCTTATTTCCCAGGTAATCTGATTTGCGGATATGAGGTAGCAAATCACCACCAAGGAAAACAAAAGAGGGTTTGTTGCGGATAATTTCTTTAAAAAGCGACTCATAACGGCTGATGTGCCCATGAAGATCGGAAACAAAATAGCTGGTCGTCATAATTTCAGGTTAGAGGATGCGACTATCGCTTTCTTAACAACCGTGCTGGATCGGTTACTGAGCCGATCATGACTGCAAAACTCGATTTTGNNCCGGCTGTTGCATTTTTCGTACTTCCAATCAGGTAAACTGCTTTTACTCCCAGCCGCCCGAAATCCATCAACTGGCTTAACCGTTCGGCCATTCTGAAACGCCATTTCCAGTGCTGATCAGAAATGGTTTCAGACAATAATTGTGAGTTACCCGAACCATCCACGGTATCTTTGCCGGTTTTTAAAACCTGATATGAGTTTTGCAATCGTTGCTGAAAAATATAATTACCAATCTTGTTGGCAATCGTATTTAAAAGTTTCTGCTCTTCAGGAAGAAACTGGCTACCGTTAAATTCCCTGATCAACTGCAGGTATGCAATGGTTATTTCGCCACTGATATTGTTGTCAATCACAATGTCTGACTTCTGCATCCATTGGGTTTCCCTGAAATCCTCACTGATCCATGTTGAACCCTCAAACAGGATTCTGACTTCACAAATAGTACTGAATTGCCATCCGGTAGGCAGAATTCCGATTAATTCCGGAAAGAGTTTTTCGACCGGTAAATTACGATCAATTAACAATTCGTTTAATCGGTATAAGGTTTTCAATTCCTTTTCGCGCTCTTTCAGGCGCTGTAAAACAATATTTTCAACCATAAAATCATTTTAAGTCAAACGAATGACCCGGGTAAACTAACTTCGTTGAAAAGAATCACCACATTACCAACATTCGGGTCACCGATAGTAATTGATTCTCAAACTTTCCTGCTAAATTAGCAAAATCTTATCTTTGCCATAAAATAAAATCAGAATGAACAGAACTTCCGAACAGGATAACCGACCAATAGTTGGGATTACCCATGGTGATATTAACAGCATCAGCTACGAAATTATAATAAAGTCTTTTGTTGATAACCGGATTTTTGAATTGCTTACTCCGGTAATCTATGGCTCTTCTAAGGTCGCATCATACCACCGCAAAACACTCAATGTCAGCGATTTCAGCTTTAATCTGATTAAGCGTACCGATACCCCAAACCCCAAAAGGGCCAATATCATTAACATCAACGATCTGGAAGTAAAGATTGACCTTGGGAAATCAACCACTGTAGCTGGTGAACTTGCATTGGTTGCTTTGGAAGCCGCAATCGAAGACCTTAAGAAAAACCATATTGATGTCCTGGTTACCGCACCAATCAATAAAAAGAACATTCAGTCGAAAGAATTTCACTTTCCTGGGCACACCGAGTACCTGGCCAATAAATTCGGATCGACCGACTATCTTATGCTGATGGTCAGCAATAATTTGCGCATCGGGGTTATTACAGGCCATATCCCTTTAAGGGAAGTTCCCGAGCATCTTACGGAAGAACTAATCCTGCAAAAGCTTAAGATACTGAACCATTCGTTGCTGCAGGATTTCGGCATCAGAAGCCCCCGGATAGCCATTCTTGGTTTAAATCCCCATGCCGGAGATGAAGATTTGATAGGCAAAGAAGAGAGCCAGGTTATCAAACCTGCCATTGAAAAAGCCAATGAACTTGGCATGAAGGTTTTTGGCCCCTTCCCTGCCGATGGATTCTTTGGTTCACCCGCTTACACGCAATTCGATGGCATCCTGGCCATGTATCACGATCAGGGAATGCTACCGTTTAAAACCCTTGCATTTAATTCGGGGGTTAATTTCACTGCCGGGCTTCCGATTATCAGAACTTCGCCCGCGCATGGCACAGCCTATGAAATTGCCGGAAAAGATATGGCTTCGCCCGATTCCTTCAGAGCGGCACTTTACCTTGCCTGCGATATTTTCAATAATCGCCGCGAATACATGGCCATGTCGGCCAATCCATTGCAGCCTGCCAAACAGGAAGTTGAACATTAAGATCATTGCTGAAGATGTTAGATCAAGGGTATGCACTTGAGAAAATAGCTGCAATGACCGGCGGCACCCTCGTGGGCATGCAGGGCAATCTGCTAATTCAGGAGTTGCTTACCGACAGCCGTAAATTGACTTCGCCTGAACACAGCCTATTTTTCGCCATTGTAACTTCCCGCAATGACGGTCACCACTATATCAGCGAATTATATCAGAAAGGGGTCCGGTGTTTTTGTGTGTCGAA
>DINP01000086.1:0-49259 GCA_002426025.1 Bacteroidales bacterium UBA5537
TATATGCTATTCGTGAAAGTCCCGAGCTATGGCTTAATAGCTTTGATACTGTAAGACTGAAAGCTAACTAACTCTTAACTATTCATTGCTAATTATTAACTGGATTTACATCTGCATCCCGCCGCAAACATGCAGCACTTGACCGGTAACATAAGATGAGAGATCGGAAGCAAGGAAAAGACTGACATCAGCAACATCTTCGGGTTTTCCGCCGCGTTTCAAAGGAATATCATCAATCCAGGCTTTGCGCACATCGTCGGGCAGTTTGGCTGTCATATCGGTTTCTATAAATCCGGGGGCAATGGCATTGCATCGGATGCTTCGCGAACCCAGCTCCTGTGCAATTGATTTGGTAAAGCCAATTAATCCGGCTTTTGAAGCTGAATAGTTCGATTGCCCCGCATTGCCGCCAACGCCAACCACTGAGCTCATATTGATGATTGAGCCGCTCCTCTGCTTCAGCATCACCCTTTGAACAGCCTTAGTCATATTAAAAACTGACTTAAGGTTAACCTTGATAACAAGGTCCCAGTCGGCTTCGGTCATGCGCATCAGCAGATTATCGCGGGTAATCCCTGCATTGTTCACCAGTACATCAATCTTACCAAAATCTGCCATCACGTCGTTGATCAGTTTATCGCAACCTTCAAACGAACTTGCATCAGATGCATATCCTTTTGCTTTCACGCCCAGTGATTTAAGTTCAGCTTCAAGCGCTTCAGCGGCAGCATCATAATTAAGGTCCGAAAATGCAATATCAGCACCTTCAGAAGCATATTTCAGGGCAATGGCCTTCCCTATTCCACGGGCACCGCCGGTAATAAGGGCTGTTTTTCCTTCTAATAATTTCATTTTCTCTGTTTTGGTTTGCAAATCTAAAAAGTAATTTAATTATCAGGTCAGAGTTTCTGGTGATCTTTGCACCTGAAATCTAGTACCGGAATATCAGTTTTCAAATAATATTTCATCTACGAGATCCATTTAACCAGGTTAAAATCCTGTCGGTGAGGCAATAGTGGATGTTTGGGATAAAGCCTGAAGGCAAAATCGAAAACACCGGCCTGAAGGGTCGGAATTTCGATAAAGTATGTCACAATATTCCCATTTATTCCGGCTACAGTCATTTCCTCAACAGACGAAAGTGTCTTCACTTCATCGTTCTCTTTGTGTCCAAACAGCACTTCGAGACCCACATCATTGGCTGAAAGTTCATTTACATTCAACACCACTTCGGCAACAAAGTTTTCGCCCAATCGGAGTGGCTTTCGGGTTGAATCGGGAACTCTTAATGAAACAGTTTCGATGCTGTCCCATCCTCTGATCATTTTCCTTTTCCAGTTCGACAACTGCCTGATGCCTTCGTAATCATTTTCGAAAAGCTGAGTTGAACGGCTTACCAGTTTGTTGTAAAATTTACGGTAATAGTCGTCAATCATGCGTTTCATTGTAAATTCAGGAGAAATTCCGGCAATTGTATTCTTCACATAGCCAACCCACTTTGCAGGAACTCCTTTATCGTCGCGATTATAGAAATCGGGCACAATCTCTTCGCTGAAGATATTGTAGATACTTTCCACATCCAGTTCATCCTGAAATTGTTGATTTTCATAGGCCCGTTCTTCCTGCAGAGCCCAACCGGCGCCAGGCTTATAACCTTCGGCCCACCATCCATCAAGCACTGAGAAATTAACTACCCCATTCATTATTGCCTTTTCGCCACTGGTTCCTGAAGCCTCAAGAGGCCGGGTTGGCGTATTCAGCCAAACATCAACACCTTGAACCAGCTTGGCACCAAGGGCCATATCGTAATTCTCAATAAAAATAATCTTACCTATAAATTGCGGCATTTTCGAAACCTCAATAATCCGTTTAATCAAATCCTGACCGGCTTTGTCGGCCGGATGGGCTTTACCGGCAAACACGAACTGCACTGGTCGTTTGGCATCGTTCACAAGCTGTGAAAGCCTGTCGAGATTGATAAAAAGAAGATGCGCCCTTTTATATGTGGCAAATCTGCGGGCAAACCCAATTGTCAATGTTTTATCATTCAGCGACTCAAGTGTGCGAAGGATAAATTTAGGGCTTTCCTGCCTGCGTTTCAGGTCATCGCCTAACCTTTTCCGCAGATAGCTGATCAGATCTTTACGCTGTTGCTGGCGCAATTTCCATATCTCTTCATTGGGCACATCCTGAATTTTTTCCCAGAGTTTATGGTTTGATTGATTTTGCACAAAGTTTTCGCCGAAGGTTTTCTTGTATAACTCCTGCCAGGCAGGAGCTGTCCAGGTGGGCATGTGAACCCCGTTTGTAACATAATCAATATGCAACTCGTCGGCATAATAGCCTTCGTACATACCCTGAAACATTTCGCGGCTTACACGACCATGAATCCGGCTAACCCCGTTCATTTCCTGTGAAAGACGGGCGGCAAGCACACTCATCGAGAATTTCTCATCGGGTTTGTCTTCAACAAAACGCCCGAGGTTCATAAAAGTATTCCAACTGATATTGAGGCGGTCAGCATAGTGCGGGATATAAGCACGGAGCACATCTTCACTAAAGGCATCGTGCCCCGCAGGCACCGGCGTATGCGTAGTAAATAACTGGGTTGACCTAACAACTTCAACGGCCTGATCGAAAGAGAATTTCTTTTCCTGAACCAGCAGTCGCAATCTTTCAATACCAATAAAGGCAGCATGGCCTTCGTTGCAATGGAAAATATCGGGCGATTGGTGAATGGCATTAATCAACCTTATACCTCCAACACCAAGCAGCAGTTCCTGCTTGAAACGGTTTTCCCAATCGCCTCCGTATAACTGATGGGTAATATACCGATCAGCCTCATTGTTTTCATCAATATCAGCATCGAGCAGATAGAGTGGAATGCGACCTACATCGAGCTTCCAAACCTTTGCATAAAGGTTCCTTCCCGGGAGCACTAGTGTTACCATAACCCATTCGCCATTGCCGTTTCTTACCGGCTTCAGCGGCATGTGAGTGAATTTCTGAGGCGAATAAGTAGCCACCTGATCACCATAAGTTGACAGGTTCTGTCTGAAATATCCGTAGCGGTAAAGCAACCCGACTGCAATCAGGTTTACATTTGAATCGCTGGCTTCTTTCAGATAATCGCCGGCAAGAATGCCCAAACCACCTGAAAAAATCTGAACGGTATCATGAAGGCCATATTCCATACTGAAATAGGCAACCTGATGCTTTGGTTTTTCAACAGCCTTTTTCATATATGCTTCAAACTCTTCGTAAATTTTGTCGAGTTTGCTTGTAAATGCCTCATTGCGTTCGAGTTGCAACATTTGCTTAACTGTCAGCGATTCGATCAGGGCAATGGGATTGTGATTGAGGGTTTCCCACTGAATTGGATCAATCATCCTGAAAAGTTCGGTAGCATGAGGCTGCCAGGTCCACCAGAGGTTGCGCGACAAGCGTTTCAATCCATTGAAGCGTTCGGGAATACCAGGTTTTACAAGCACTTTATTCCAGATTGGAGCCTGATGTTTTTTCAGTGGGAACGACATCAGCAGGTCGGGAGTGCGCTTATCGCGGAAAAGTTCTTCCCGGTTTTCAGCTTTGGTGAGGGCAATTGAAAATGCTGTAAAATACTTACCGGCAAGTTCGTCCCAAAGGGCAATCCGTGAAATATCAAAGGCTTTTGCCCTGGCTTGCTCAATTGTGGCAGCATCAAAAGCGGAAAAATCCAGTATTATTTTGCTGATATTACGGGTCACTTCAACACCATTGGAATCGGTTCGCTCAATTACCCAGGCGCCGGGCTCATGGTCAGCTTTCTTTTCCCTTATCCACGAACCAAAACCTGCAAGTGAAGTGGTGACTGTAGGAATATGGAATGCCAGGCTTTCGAGTGGTGTATATCCCCAGGGCTCATAATATGAAGGGAAAACTGAAAGATCGAATCCAATGAGCAATTCGTAATAATGGAAATTAAAAATGCCATCCGCTCCATTCAGGTAAGAAGGGACAAAAATAAGTTTTACCTTATCTTCGGGCCTGTTGAGCAAACCAGCAGCTTTCGCTTTGTTAATTACCTGATCGTGATCTACATCGTATAAGCCATGTGTAAGATACTGGGCTTCGGTCGGAGCGTTGAAATCGGGGTTGTTAAGCCTGGCATTCAAAGCTTCGGAGGGACCCATGTGATTAGCCGGCACCGTAATATACCCGATAATCGTCCTGTTAAGTCCTTTCTCCTTGTTAAGCGACGCAAGAGCATCTATATACAAATCTATCCCTTTGTTGCGAAACTCGTATCTGCCGCTGTTTACAAGCAATAGTGTATCATCGGGCAAATCCATATTAAACAAGGCACGCGACACCTGCATCAATTTATTACGAGCCATTACCCTACGGTTTTTAAACTCTTCATCCGAAGGAACAAAACTATCGTCAAAGCCATTCGGGGTTACCAGATCAACCGAACGGCCGAGAAAATGGATACATTCCAGTGCTGTTATATCACTTACGGTTGTAAATGCATCGCTGCTTTGAGCAGCAGCACGTTCGAGAGAGAATTTTGAAAGAATATCAAACCTGCGGGCAGCAGCATCGGGGGGATAGCTTGAAAAATCGCTGTAAAGCGAAAGATTGTTCCCGGCAACAGCCCTTCCGAGCGCAGTGGCATGGGTAGTAAACACACAGCCAACCTGTGGAACTTTATCGCGCAGATACAATACCCCGGTTCCGGTCATCCATTCATGAAAATGAGCAATAATCTTGTCACGCGCCGTAAGGTTGAAATCATAAAAACTTTCGATCACCTTAGCTGCGGCATAACCAAACAAGGCTGGTTCCACATAGTCCCACTGCCCCGAAATTGAGTCGAGTTTGTAGGTTTCCCAGAAATGGGCAAATATCTTATCCTTTAACTGGAAATATGGCGTGAAATCAACCAGCACGACGATGGGTTTGCTTTCGATGTTCCAGCGCCCGATTCTAAGTCTTATCCCTTGATTTTCGGCATGTTCGCGCCATGACCTATAGATGTAGCGATCTTCGATAAAATCAGGGTTGCTGTCGGTTTCTTTCCAAACATCGGGTCCGATCAGGATATAATTATCTTCAAACTCTTTTTGAAGACCGGGAGCTTTAGTGGAAACTACAGTATAAATTCCCCCTACTTTGTTGCAGATTTCCCAACTGGTTTCAAAAATATAGTCTGGTTTTATGGTCTTTTCTTCTTTCATTTGTGATTAGGTCATTATTCAACAATAAGGCCGCCGCCCTTGGGCAGAGGCCTGTCAATCTCCTTCATCGGATCAGTTTTGATCCTGTTTGATTTTTTTCAGAATTACCTTTCGCTAAAATAATTTAAATCAAGGATTTTAATACTTCATTTACCTTGTTGCGATAGGTCTCAATGGTTGCTTTTCGCGGTTTTCCCAACTCTTTCATAATTCGTACAAGTTCATCACGATAGGCAGCCGGAAGGTTTTTCCTGAGTTGTTCAAGTTGTTCTTCAGCTTTGTCGGCCAATGAATAAGCAAGTGTTTTTGTGTTTATCTCAGAAACAACAGTTTTAAGCTCCTTTTTCGACAATTTGAAAATCCGGTCAAAATTAACATTTGATTTAGCAGTTGGCTTTTTTTCCTTTGGAGCAGATTTAGCTGCTTTTTTTTTCAGTAAACCGGCCGGATCGGGTAAATGAATGACAGCTGCATCATCAGTTATTTTTTCACAATTGCGTTCAACCCTGCCAATAAAATCGGAAAGTACATTCATATAATTGATGAAAGCTTCGTAAGGCGTACTATAAGGGTTNNCCAGTCTTTCTGAATCTCAGGGTTTTTACATTTCCTCACTTTATTATTTAGTTCATAAAGACTGTCAAAAGCTTCGTCCTGCATTTCGTTGCCAAGCCAGGCTGTAAGGTCACGTTCTTCATCGGCCCATGAGATAGGATGTGGCACATTGACTGCGGAAACAGGCTGAAGTTTTTCTGCGATTTGCGAAGGGGTTCCAAATGTAAAGTTGGTATTGGCATAAACTTGCCGGGGCAGGGCTTTCATAAATTCAAAAATCCCGGTTTCGGCCCACTGGTGTTCACCAAATGATTCATAGTCGAGGAAAATATTCACCACAGACTGATTCTTGTCAAAATCATTAATCCATTTAGAGAACTTCTCAGCGGTTAATGGCCATTCAATCCAGCTTTGGTTTGAAAACCTGAAAGCAATATCATCGCTCAACTGGTAGTTGCGCAACAGCAATTTCAATTTGGGGTTTGAGCCAGAGCAATACAGGAAATTAGGACTTTTCCATCCGAGTATATGCTTGGCGCCTTCGGTAAGCATAACATTGAACCCCATATCATAAACCATAGAGCCAATTTGATCGGAATAGATCAATTCGGTATTTCGGAAAGCAGTGGGGCGAACACCAAACAATTTTTCAATCCGGTCAGCATGTTTCTGAACCTGGTATTTGAACTCTTCGGGATTTTTCAATGCAACCAATGAATGCGCGTAGGTTTCCGCCAGAAACTCAACATTTCCAGTGGCGGCAAGTTTTTTGAAACTCGCGAGAGCCTCCGGGGCATACATTTCAAACTGGTCGAGGGCAATACCTGAAATCGAAAAACTAACCCTGAAAGCAGCTCCATATTCCTTAATGAGACCAAGTAGCAGATTGTTCATCGGCAGATAGGAGCGTTCGGTAACCCGCTTCACAATAGACCTGTTCTGGAATTCATCAAAATAATCGTGGCTGTCACCGATATCAAAGAAACGGTATGTCCGCAAACGGAAAGGCTGATGAACCTGAAAATAGAAACAAATAGATCTCATAATTCGCTGTATTAATTTCTGATTTTAAATCTTAATTTATTCGGCTACACCTGTTCATAAACTTCTTTAATCAGGCGTGCGGCATTTTCCCATTTCAGGTTTTCAACTTCGGTTGCACCGTATTTTGAGAAAACAGACGACAGACTATTATACCGAAGCAAGGCATAGATTGCATCGGCCATAGCATCAATATCCCAGAAGTCAACCTTTAGCGCATGTTGCAGCACTTCGGCAACTCCTGATTGCTTCGAAATAACCACCGGTACATTCGAGCGCATCGCTTCGAGGGGCGAAATCCCAAATGGTTCCGAAACAGAGGGCATAACATACACATCGCTCATGGCAAACATGCGATCAACATTTTCGCCCCGGAGAAATCCGGTAAAATAAAACTTTGTTGACATTCGCAATTGCGCTACCCGGCGAATCATCTTCTCAAGGAGGTCGCCGGTTCCCGCCATAACAAAGCGCACATTCGGATCGCGTTGAAGCACTTTGTAGGCAGCTTCGATAAAATATTCAGGCCCTTTCTGAAAAGTTACCCTCCCTAAAAAGGTTACTACCTTTTCGGGAACATGCTTTTGAACATTGACAAAATCTGATTTATCGGTAGGCTCAACTGCATTGTGAACTGTTATAACCTTTTCAGGATCAATGCCATAACGCTCTATTACAATGTTCCTGGTAAGGTTACTGACTGTAATAACACGGTCTGCTGCCTGCATACCCTGCCTTTCAATTTCATAAACCTGCTGGTTCACATTTTCGCCTGAGCGGTCGAACTCGGTTGCGTGCATGTGCACAACCAAAGGCTTTCCGCTGGCTTTTTTGGCGGCTATCCCGGCCGGGTAAGTAAGCCAGTCGTGGGCATGAATCAGGTCGAACTGCGACTCGCTCGCAATTTGTGCGCCAACTAATGCATACCTTGAAACTTCCTCAAGCAGGGTTGGTCCGTATTTTCCAGAAAAGGTATAGCGGGCATTAAAAATAGATTCGTCAGAATAGGAGAAGTAAGCCTCCCCTTTCTCAATCAGATTGTCAAATGCTTCAGGCCCGACATAGGGTACCAGATTTGAATTTACTTCGAGATAGGTGATATTTTTCCAGAATTCCTGTTGTTTGGTATTATGGACATCAATGGACACATCACTTGCATTGATAAGCCTGACAGCTTCCTCACTCTCATCACCATAGGCCTTGGGAACGACAAACAATACCTCAACGCCATTTTTCAGCAGGCCTTTTGTCATCCCAAAACATGCAGTTCCGAGTCCCCCGGTAATATGGGGTGGAAACTCCCAACCGAACATCAATACTTTCATAGGTATAATCCCTTCTGTTTAAAATATAATCAATTTAACAAACTATTTTTTTGATGAATACTGCCTGATAAGCCAGTTTATCCTCAACAATTCTGCAACATTCCATGCCTGCGAAATAGCCCCACCGGGTTTGTGTGGAGGATCACCATCATAAACCTCTGAAATAGTACCAATTCCATGCTCCATTATTACATCATTGAATCCGCGATATAAATCGCTAGCCAGTTTAAGGCCACCTTTTCCATGAATTTTAAGGTAGCCTTCAATAAAGTGCCCAAGCAACCAGGGGTAAACTGAGCCCTGATGATAAGCCAGATCGCGTTGGGTCTGATTGCCTGAATATACCCCTTTGTAAAGTGGGTTCTTCGGGGCAAGTGATCGTAATCCCCTTGAAGTAAGTAATTCTGATTTCACCCTTTCAAGAATGCTGTTGCACATATCTTCGTTAAGAGGTGAATAGGGCAATGAAGTGGCGAAAACCATATTTGGCCTGACCGAAAAATCTTTATATTCTCCGTTAGTATAATCGGCTAGGTAACCTCGTTTTTTATCCCAGAAATTGGCAATAAATGCTTCAGGAAAGGCATCAGCCATAGGTTTCCACTCTTTTACAAAATCTTTGTCTCCGGCTTCTGTGGCAAGTTCGAGGGCAAACATCAGTGCATTGTACCATAAGGCATTAATTTCTACTGCATAACCTATACGGGGAGTTACCGGTTTTCCTTCGACCACTGCATCCATCCAGGTTACTGCATATCCGGTTTCACCGGCATAAACAAGACCATTGTCGTGCAATTTAATATTGTAACCCATTCCATCGCGGTAGCCCTGAAGAATTGATTTCAGTTTTTTTCCATACTCTTTCCAGATTGTACTGGTTAATTTGGAATAAGCACCATATTTCTGCAAAGTCCAAAAGAACCATAGCGGCGCATCGGCAGAATTATACTGTGATTGTTCACCAATACCCATATTGGGGAAAAGCCCTCCCTGCTGCTCCTGCATGATGGTATCTATCACCGCTTTAGCAGCCTTGAAATCGCCGGTTGCAATCACCAATCCGGGCAAGGAGATAAATGTATCACGGCCCCATCTGCCAAACCACGGATAGCCGGCAATTACTTCCACTTTTTTGCCACGCTTCACAATAAACTGCTGTGAAGCATTCAGCAAACAATTTTCAAAACTATCTCGGGGAACGCGACGATCTGCTTCGCTTTTAAACATTTTTTTCAGCGATGCAGGATTTTCAGGTTCGGTCCCTGCCGAAAAATAGATACTTTCACCTTTAGCAATCGGCATTTCGAAATATCCGGGAACGTAAAGATCTTCGAGATAATCGTAACCACGCGCTTTCTCCTTAATGTATTCAACATTGTAATACCAATCGGGAACATGCACATATTCAGGATTTTTAGAGAATTGAAGGTGCAGGTGAGAATACCCTTTGTACATTCTTAGCTTAATACCATTGGCGATGGGCTCGTAGCTGGTATCAACATCATAGTTGGCTTTACAGAGTGCATGGATGTTCCTGAAAGCCAGAAAAGGTCTGAAACGGATTATGGTTGGAGAATGTGCTTCGACAAGCGTATATTTTATCATCATACGGCCATCCTTGTGCGAGAATAGCATCTCTTTGGTAAATTCAATACCTCCTACACCATAAGTCAGTTTAGGGATGGGTTCCGTAATAAAATCCTTCAGATATTTATGGCCTTTGGGTGAGTAAACTTCGCCCTGGTATTTCCTGATCCCCAGATTAAATTCGGCATTATGCTGAATCAGGGTCTCGTCGAATGCAGAAAGCAATACATGGTTTCCTCCATCCATTGCAGGTTGAGGAACAACCAACAGGCCGTGATATTTCCGGGTATTGCAATTAACAATGGTACTGCTTGCGTAGGCACCTTCGCGGCTAGTTCTCAGGACTTCCTTTGGTAAACTATACTCCAGGTTTACCAGTTGATTTTTATCAAAATTTATATAACTCATAACAGCAACTTTGGCTATTTGATTGTACCGGATTGAGGGTGCAAAGATACATCAATTAAACGGTAAGGAAAAAAGTACATATACAGGTTGTTGGGTATTAAAACTGACCCGTTTTTTTTCTCTTATCCCACAAACACAGCAATTGAGCAAATGTTCGACCATTGGTGCAATATTAATTTAATGTTAAAAATTCCAAAATCAAATCAAAAATTGACAATATCTCTGCATGATTACAAAAAAAGAGTCAATCATTTCATCTTAACCATCATAAAGAGCAAAAAGCCGTTAACTGTTTAACAGATTTTGGCGACATTTGCCCGATTGGACTTCTTAATCAAAACACAGGGAATATACGAAATATTCCGATATGGCTAATGGAAAGTTCATGAAAATTTTACCCAAATATCAAATACCTGTTGAAATGAAAGTTAACTTTTACTCATTTACTGCACTGATCGTAATAATCCACCTGTTTACCCTGCAGCTTAATGCCCAGGAACGCGTAGTACTGAACCCGGGTGTTTATGACAACTGGAATAACCTTGAACGACCAATAATCAGCAATAATGGGATTATTTCAGCCTATGAGATAAACCCTCAGCTTGGTGATGGATTTATGGTTGTTATCAATCCTGAAAAAACAAAGAATGACACGATACAACGCGCAACCGAAGCCATTATTTCCCCTGCAAATGATTACATAGCTTTCAAGTTAAAACCCATGTATAAAGATATGAGAAAAGCGAAATTAGATGGGAAAAAGAAAGATGATTTACCAAAGGACTCGCTGGGAATCAGCACATTTAACGGGAGAGAATTTCGCTTTCCTGATTTAAAATCATTCAATCTGCCTGAAAACCAGGGAAAATGCCTGGCAGCACTTTGTTATTCCCAAAAACCGGAAACTGCAAAAGATTCATTGGTAACCGATTCAATTTCTGGCACTGAAAACGAACTGCAGTCAAATCCGGATAAGAAGAAAGATAAGAGCGCGAAAAAGAAAGATAAAACAGAAATCTACACCCTCAAACTGATTTTTCCGGCTGATAGCATCATCCATTCCTGGGATAGTGTCACTTCGTATGCACTTAGTGACAATGGCAGGAAACTCGCCTGGGCTTCTTACAGAAACGATAGTGTTCCGTTTTCAAGCGTAAGTTTGTTTGAGACTGTTACCCAACATCGCAAGGAAATCTTTAACGGCATTGGCCAGATTCGGAGTTTAACATTTGACACTACCGGCTCGCAATTGTCATTTTTATACAGCAGCGACACCTCAGAGGTAAAGCGTTACAAATTGCTTTACTATAAAAATGAAATAAAGACTATTGCCGATACAAGCTCGCCAAATTTTCCCGATGGATTTTGCAGTAGCGAAAATGGCAAATTGTGGTTTTCGGCTGATGGCAGCAAACTTTATTTTGGGATAGCCCCTACCCCGCGTCCTGAGCCAAAGGACACGCTTACCGATGATGAAAAGGCCCGGGTTGATGTCTGGCATTGGCATGACCCGCTGATTCAGCCTCAACAACTCAAGCAGCTCGACTCCGAAAAAAAGAGAACCTATCTCACAGTTTTCCATCCGAAAAGCGATAGAATTGTCCGGCTTGCCAATGAGGAAATAAAAACAGTTCAAACCGGATACAAAGGCAACGGTCGTTTTGCTCTTGGATTTGCAGATGATGCTTACCGGATTGAATCATCGTGGAAAGATGCCAGCTACCGTGATGTTTATCTGATTGATAATGAGACTGGAGCCAGAGAATTACTTTTAAGAAAGCACAATGGAGCGGTCAGTCTCAGTACTACCCAGAAATTTTTCGCCTGGTACAACCAGCAGGATAGCCTCTGGTACACTATGAATCTTAAGGATCGCATACCCATAAAACAATCAGCCGGGAAGCAAGTTGCTTTTTATGACGAAGAACACGATGTACCTTCCCTGCCCGGGCCTGCAGGTTACGCCGGATGGACTGAAAATGACCGGCTATTTGTTGTTTACGATCTGTTTGATCTTTGGGGACTTGACCCAACGGGAAAGAAAATGCCGGAAAACATGACCAATGGAGAAGGCCGGAAAACCAATACCCGATTCCGCAACATTGCTATATACAATGACAAACCCTTTATGGGTTCTAAAAACACTTTTCTGCTAAGTGCTTTTAATGAGACAACCAAAGACGGTGCTTTTTTCAGGCTTACAATTGGAAAAGAAAACCAGCTTGCCCAGCTCGAAACCGGCCCCTTTAAATATTCAAATCCTGCTAAATCAAAAAACTCAGATAAAATTCTCTGGACAAAAGGCAATTTTCAAATCTATCCTGACTTGTGGATCAGCGATCTTGATTTCAGCAAACAGCAAAAACTTTCCGATGCAAATCCGCAGCAAAAGAACTATCTGTGGGGAAGTGTTGAATTGGTTAAATGGACTATGCCCGATGGCAAAGAGGCGGAAGGCTTGCTGTACAAACCAGCAAATTTTGACCCTTCGAAAAAGTATCCTATGCTGGTTTATTTCTATGAAAAGTATTCAGATCAGCTCCACCAGCATTATGTGCCAAAACCTTCGCGCAGCATTATAAGTCCGACATACTGCAGCAGCAANNGGTTATCAAACAGCCTGGTTGGTTACACGGACCAACAAATTCAGAGCGGCTATGGCCGGAGCGCCAGTAAGCAACATGACTAGTGCTTATGGAGGTATCCGATGGGAATCGGGCATGGTAAGAGCATTTCAGTACGAAAAAGGACAAAGCCGCATTGGAGCCACACTTTGGGAAAGACCTGATCTTTATTTAGAAAATTCACCGCTTTTTGGAGCGGACAAGGTTGAAACGCCTTTGCTGATTATGTCGAACGATGGTGACGGAGCTGTTCCCTGGTATCAGGGAATTGAATTATACTCAGCCCTTCGCAGACTTGGCAAACCTGCATGGTTACTCAATTACAACGGCGACGAACACAACCTGGCCCGCCGTGCCAACATGAAGGACCTCGATATACGGATGATGCAGTTTTTTGACTATTACCTGAAAGATGCACCTGCACCTGAATGGTTAGTTAATGGCTTACCCGCGATTGACAAAGGAAAGAAAACCGGCTTTGATCCGGTAAAAGAGGTGGTTAACTAAACTAAAACCTACTAAGAAAGAGCTAACTCTTGATCCCATTAACAAAGTACATATCAACCGCTCCTTTATTTTTAGCAGCTATTTCGCCTCTGTAAGTACATTCAAAATGATCCTTTACTGCATTGTAAGTAGTTTGGGAGATATTTACCTGTCCAACTTCGCCACTCGACTCCATCCTGGATGCAATATTAACCGTATCGCCCCAGATATCGTATTGAAACTTCTTGATACCAACAATTCCGGCAACCACAGGACCTGAATGTATCCCAATCCTGGCTTCAAAAAAGAGCTTGTTCTGTGCCTTCCGCTCTTTTTTCAGGGCTTCCATAAACTCCTGAATTTCAAGTGCTGCCCTTACCACATCAACCGGGTTGGTATCGTTGGCAACCGGAAGTCCTCCGGCGCACATATAAGCATCACCAATGGTTTTTATTTTCTCAATGTGATGCCTTGATATAATTTCATCAAAATGTTTAAAACAATAATCTATTTCATCAACCAATTCCTGTGGTGTGAGCTGTTCGGCCATGAAAGTAAAGCCCTTAAAGTCGGTAAACATTACGGTAACCATATCAAAATGGCGGGCTTCAGATCGGCCGTTGTTCATCAGCTCTTCAGCGGTTTCAGCCGGAAGTATATTCAGCAGCAGCTCATCCGAACGGTCTTTTTCACGGTTGATGATAATATTTTTTGCAGAGAGTTCGTTCCGCGTCTTCCTCACATAGCGATACCGGTGAAGCAAGCCAATTGCCAGAAGGAATATAAGTGCTCCGACACCGGTAATTGAATTGCGGATTATTTTTTGGCGCTTGATTTGAAGTTTCTGTATTTCAGTATCTTTTGTTAAAAGCGTAATTTCCTGCTGCGTTTTTTCATTCTCAAATTCCTTTATTTTCTGAACAGCCTTGTCTTTTTCGCTGCTCATAATCGAGTCCTTCAGGGTATTAAATTTCTGGTTATAGATAAAAGCATTCTGGTAATCATGCAGTTGCGCATACAAACCAGCAATATTTTCATAGATACTAATAAGGTAGTACCTTGCTCCAATCTTTTCGGCCAGGGCACCCGACTGGTGAAAGTATTCGAGTGCTTTGCGCTTCAGACCCATATCTTTGTGGATGGCGGCAATTCCATTCATGCTGGTTATTTTCCCCAATTCATCGTTTATTTTATTCGACATGGCATAAGCACGTTTCTCGTAATTCAATGCCAGATCGTACTTTTTCATGCTTTGATAAACCAGTGCCAGGTTGTGCAAGGCTATTGAGAAATTATACTTATCGTTGATGGTATCCTGTAACTCCATTGATTTCTGGAAAAAATCCAGGGCTTTTTCGTCTTCATCATTTTCATAATGTAATAAGCCGATATTGCCNNAGTGCCTTATCGGAATAGCCCATTTCAGAGTATCTTGAACCAAGATTATTGTATATCCGCGACATGCGGGCACTGTCATTTTCTGCCTCAAATATCTCAAGCGCCTTTAAAGCCGTTGAAATGGACTCCTCCATATTGCCCAGCACAGCGTGGGTGATACTGAAATTATTGTAAATATCTCCTTTTAAGCGGGTTAGCTTATACTTATTGGCCAGCTTCAACGCTTCTTCATATCTTGATAGCGCCAGGGAGTAATCTCCCTTAAAATCATAGGCAATGCCGGTATTCAACATGGCTGTTGCTAATGCCTCGAAATCATCAGATTTTCTGGCGTATCGGATTTGCTTCGTGGCTATTGCCAATGCATAATCGGGATTCTTGTAAAACTGTTCGTTAATAATATCATCAAGAATTTTATATGACGATTTATGGCCGGGATTTTTATCAAGAACCTTGAAAATACTATCGAGCAAAGGATAAGAATCCTGTTTTTTTGCTGATTCAGCAAAGGCAATGCTCAACATAAGCAACGAAAAGCAGAGCAGGAAAGTTCTAATCATAAATGCAAGAATAGTTCACAATGCTACAAATTTAATATTTTATTTAGAATATTTCTAAATAATCTCTTATCTTTGAACTATTCCTATTGATTTTGCGCAATAAAATTTGCTGAAGATGTAAATCAGAGAAACCGATTCTATCTCTAATCAGTATCAATACCTTGAAAATGAATCTTTAAAACCAAAAACAATCAAAGCCCTATGAAAAAAGCAATCTTTCTATCGGTCATAATTACAGGCCTGGTGTTCTCACAAAACCTCAGGTCACAGGTAAATGATCAGGCGATAATTACCCATAAATCAGAAGTTGAAAACTTTAGAAATGCAAAAAATCAGCAGTTTATTAATCCTGATTCATCGCCTTTGACCAGCGAACAGATTGGCAAATTCAGGACTCTGACCTATTTCCCAATTGATTACAAGTATAGGGTAGATGGTAAATTTGTAATGGCAGAAACCGAAACCCGCGAAAACCTGAACCTTTCGGATGGCGGAAAAATTGAACTGATTAAAGTTGGAAGCGTGACTTTTAAGCTTGAGGGCCGCTACTATGAACTTGCCGTTTACCGGAACAATAATCTGCCCGAATTTGCGGATAAGTCTCAGTTGTTTATCCCATTTTCAGATAAAACCACAGGGAATGAAACTGCAGCCGGTGGCCGGTATTTACCTGTTAATGCCCCGGCAGAAGGCAACAACATTGTGATAGATTTCAACAAGGCAATCAATCCTTTTGGCGCATACAACGGTCAGCAATCAACAGTTCTGGCGCCTCCCGGAAACGGAATTGGATTCTCTGTTGTTTCAGGTGAACGAAAGTATGAAGACAGATAACTACGTCCTCTTTTCAGCTTTTAATTAAGCCTGAGGTTATTTCAGATCGCCTGGCTTCCATTCAGTTTTGTCATTTGTAATCTAAAATACTATTTTAGCATGGCGAATTTGTCCAATTGAAGGCAGGTTACAATTAATGAATGAATCCTCTCAATTTCCGCGTCATGAAGAAAAAAATAGGGTGGTCTTTGTTGTTTATTGTTCTGCTGATAGGTGCTTTGATCAGCTATCTTTTCAAATTCAGTTACGACGTGAGCCGCGTATCAACCGGCAGGCAGATTGAGAGAACTGCAACCCCAAAAGCAGCATTACTTGTTATTGATATTCAAGAATGTACTACCGGAAAAACATCAAACTTCAAGGGTTATAAACTGGCTTCTGATAGTTTGATAAAAACAGTGAACTCAATTATCAGACTTTCGGTTTGCAACAATATTCCGGTAGTTTATATCCGCAATGAAGTTTCTGATTATCTGATTAACCTTCTTGACGATTCGATGGAGAAAGGAAGTGAAGGTACCGAAATTGACCATAGGCTTCTTGTGGTATCTGATCACATCTTTAAAAAGGAAAAACAGGACGCTTTCAGCAACCCCGAACTTGATCAGTTTATGATCAAAAATAAGGTTAATGAGTTGTATATCACCGGACTAGATGCTGCCAATTGTGTTAACAGCACAATTCTGGCCGCCAGGAACCGGGGCTATTTGATTAGAGTAATTGATGAAGGGATTATTGCCGACAAAAAGGAGACAAAAGAGAAAATGATAAAGGAGTTCGCCCAAAATGGAATAACCATCTTAAGCTTGGCGGAGTTTCAGGAAAAATTAGCTAACTGCCCATAGGTTAAATAGTTAAGGTTCGTTTGTATAGATTATTATCCATTTGGTTATGTTTTGGAATCAGCTTGAATAATCCCAGGCAATCGTTTTATCTTTGCCGTGAATTTCAGTTAATATATATTAGCCCGATTTAACAAGAATTAATTGTAAACAAACAAATTTATGGGTTTTGAAATAGCCATTTCATTGCTGACACTTGTCGCACTTGAAATTGTACTTGGTATTGACAACATTGTTTTCCTTTCCATCCTTTCAGGCAAACTACCTGAGCATCAACAGAAAAAAGCAAGGCGATTGGGCCTGCTTCTGGCCATGTTTTTAAGGTTAGGTCTTTTGTCGTTAATCTCATTTATAATGCAGCTTAAAAATGAGTTGTTCAGTGTTTTTGGGCACGGATTTTCGGGCAAAGACCTGATTATGCTTGCGGGAGGACTTTTCCTTTTATTTAAAAGCACCTCTGAAATTTACCACAAAATGGAGGGTGAGCATGGCGATGTGTCGAAGTCAATCAGGAAAATAACCTTTGCCAATATCCTGGTACAGATTTTAATCATGGATCTGGTTTTTTCGCTTGATTCAATCATCACGGCAGTGGGAATGGCTAAGCACCTGTGGGTTATGTTTGCCGCAGTTATTATCTCGGTTGGCATAATGTTATTCGCCGCGGAGCCCATCAGTAAATTTGTAAATACCCATCCGGCTTTTAAAATGCTTGCGCTGGCGTTTCTTTTATTGATAGGGTTCTCGCTTATGAGTGAAGGATTCGGTATTGAGATTCCGAAAGGATATATCTACTTCTCAATGGCTTTCTCCCTGATGGTTGATGTACTGCAGATGCGCATGTCGCGAACAGCAGAAAAACCAGTTAAAACCAGGGATCACTATGCCGAAGAAAAATAAACTAGATTTATAATTGCGGATTGCAGATTTCGGATTGCGGATTTGAAAAGCGTGAACTCAGAACTCAATTCTCATTTCCCATTTTCTCCTTTTCACCTTGTCTCCTTTCCTCCTTGTCTCAATTTCCAGCTTCAGGTGCCAAAAAACGGTAGAGAATTTCAACCAGAGCGCCAGCCTTAACGGGTTTACTGATATAATCGTCGCAACCGGCATTCAAGGCTTTATCCTTATCTCCGCCCAGTGCGTAGGCCGTTACGGCAATAACCGGCAGTCCGGGACGAAGTTTTTTAATCAACCCGGTTGCTTCGTATCCATCCATTTCAGGCATTTTCAAATCCATCAGCACCAGGTCAATATTGGGATTACTCTTACACATATTCACTGCCTCAATTCCATTTTCAACATGGATAATCTGATAGTTCATTTTTTTTAAAATAGCTTCGAGCAATTGATAGTTGGTATAAACATCCTCGGCTATCAGCAAGGTTTTACCATTCCCATTCCCTATCGGAATATTCATATTTCCTGATTTTTTGGCATCAAATGACTGATCAAAAATAATGTGTGGAATGGTAAACCAGAATTTACTTCCTTTTCCAGGGTTTGATTCAAACCAGATTTTTCCGCCTAGCAACTCAACATAAGCTTTTGATATAGCAAGTCCAAGGCCGTTACCTCCATACTCCTTTTTGGGATTCATATTTGCCTGGCTGAACCGCTCAAAAATCACATCGTGCATCCCCTTCTTTATACCGATGCCGGTATCGCTAACGCAAAATTCGAGCATTGAACCTTTTTTATTACATACGAATTCAACCATGCCTGCTTCTGTAAACTTTACAGCATTCCCGATAAGGTTAGCAAGTACCTGCATAAGCTTAGTTTCATCGGTTCTTATCAAAGCCTGTCCGGGACTTAGTGATAGGCGATAATTCAGTGTCAAATCCTTACCAGCACACTGAAGTTTAAACTGTTCGTAAAGCATTTTCAACATTTCGCTTACATTAACTTTACCCTCCCGTATCTTTTCCTGCCCTGCCTCAATTGTTGCTATGCTAATAATATCGTTAATGATTGACAATAACTGCTCGCCGTTTTGATTAATGATGCGGTAGAAATACTGTTTATCCTCTTCGGTATTATCGGGATCGCTTAACAGGCTGGTGAAACCAAGAATTCCGTTGAGTGGCGTTCTGATTTCGTGCGACATATTGTTAAGAAATGCCGTTTTTAGCCTGTCGCTCTCTTCTGCTTTTACCAGTGCATCGCGGATATCCTGTTCGGCCTTTTTCCGCTGAATGGAAAGGCTGATCTGGTGTGAAACAAATTCGAGCATCTCAACATCCTTGCGGGTATAGGCATCCTGATTATAGTAGCTTTGAACTACGATGGCACCAATTGCTTTATTTTCAACCAGCAGCGGCACGCCCAGCCAAACCTGACAAAGATCACCTACAATCTCAATAGTGCCTTCACTATTNNTTATAAAATGGAGTTGAAAGCATATCTGTTTCTTCATCGTAGAATGCAATAAAGAAGTTGGTGGTATCGAGCAGGGTGCCCAATTGCTCTCTGATTATCTTAAAAAGCTGTTCGAGGTCGTTGGTTACAAGCACCGCATTGGAAATCTGAAAGAGCACCCTTTGTATTTTTTCAGCTTGTTTCCTTTCGGTGATATCATGCCCGATTCCAACCAGCCCGCTTACCTTGCTTTTTTCATTATGCAAGGGGATTTTAGAAGTTAAAAGCCACCTGTTTTTGCCATTGGCATCGGTGTATTCAATCTCGCTGTTAATCAGAGGCCGGCCGGTTTTTATAACTTTTTTATCTTCTGTAAATCCACGCCTTCCAACATTTTCACCAAACAACTCAATATCGGTTTTCCCAAGGGCTGCCGCTTCTTCTTTGATCCCAAGGAATTCCAGATCTGCACGGTTTGCAACAATTTTACGGCAATCAGTATCTTTAAAATAAATGGTATCAGGCAGATGATCAATCAATGTCCTTAATAAAACCCTTTCCCGCTGAATGGCATCTTCAGCCTCTTTTCGCTTGGTAATATCAATAACAGAAATAATTCCGGCAAATTTTCCCCTGTAGAGCAAGGTACTACCGCTCAGAAAAACCCACTTGTCCTGGCCATCTTTGGTACGGATTTTAAATTCGTAGGAAGGGGTTGATGACTTTCCTTTCTGACGCCGTTTGCCTCTTTCTTTAATGAGTTTACGGTAATCATCAGATGCAACCTCCCAATAAGTCATTTGATATAGCTCTTCGGCTGAGTAACCGGTTATTTTTTCTCCTTCCGGATTGGTATAAACCCAATGGTCATCCTGATAGATCATAATAGCATAAGGAGCAGATTCAGCCAGTGTCCTGAACTTATCTTCACTTTCTTTCAGTGCTTCTTCAGCCCTTTTCCTGTCCGAAATATCTTCATGTTGAATAATAACATTCAACAGCTTTCCTTTTTCATCCAGAACCGGGTAAGCTTTGTTGGCAAACCATGACTTCTTTCTCTGTTCAAGCTCAATACCCTGAGAATCAGCGGCCTCCCCGATATCAAAAAAGACTTCCCACTGTTCAACAGTATGGTTTTCAAAAACCCTTTTCAGGATTTTATCAATTCCGTTCTTCTTGATTTCTTTGTCCCTGAAGATATTATAGACCCTGCCTTCAATATTTTCAGGAAGCACATTGAATAATTCGCACAATTTAGGATTCACCCTTAAACACCAGCCTGCAGGGTCGAGAATTTGCGTACTCGTGGCCGACTGAACAAACATCTGTTCAAAAATTCTCCGCTGTTTTTCAAGTTCGGCTTCTGATCTTCGCCTTTCGGTTATGTCCCTGAAAAAGGACTGGTAAGTACCATCGGGCATAGCCCTCGAATGCATCTCTATTTTGACCAGAGAATTATCTTTCCGTTTCAGATCCCTTTCAATCCTGAGCATTTGACCACGGTTCAGGATGCTATAATTGAGGGGCTTTCTTTTCATTTCGCGTTCCGTAAACAAATCACTCAAACGCATCTGAAGCAGCTCATCTTTCGAATAGCCGGTAAGCTCCGTTGATTTGCTGTTTACCATAATCAGTTCACCCTTCGAATTGCCCTGAAAAAATGCATCGGTAGCCATTTCGAGCAGCATCCTGAATTTCTCTTCATTGCTTTTCAGGGTGTCTTCCGATTTTTTGCGGTTGGTAATGTCGCGCTGCACCACAGCCATTCCAATAATCTGATTTTCAAGATTCCTGATGGGCTTAAACATGACTTCGTCAATTTGGGCTTCGACGTTAAAGCTGTTTGGACGTACAACGGAAAATTGTTCGCCCTGCATAACCCGCGCGTGATACCCCATCCATTCATCGCGCAATTCCTCACTCACTCCCGGCATTTCAAGTATGTTCTCCCCAACTTCTATTTCGCGGCCAAAATAGGTCAGGTTTCTTTCCTGGTACCTTGCATTACTGTTAATTAAACAATAATTCCGGTCAACAGCCCAAACCAATCCGTCAACATTATCAATTAATTCGCGTAGTCGTATTTCGCTGTTTTTCAATTCATCCTCAGCATTTTTACGTATCGTAATGTCGTGGAAGTTAAAAACGATGGATTCAATTCCCGGTTTTGACAGCATATTGCTGATGGTGCTCTCTATCCAGTGCCATGATCCATCACGGTTTTTAAATCGATATTGAATAACCGGAACCAGCAGTGGATTTTCTATAACCTTTTCAAGCGTATCAACTACCATTGGTAAGTCATCGGGATGAGTTGAGTCATATGGAAGAGTGATAATATCCTTATCCGAATTAAAACCAAAAATCCGCCTTGCCGTTTGGCTGATGTATTTGTAATTCCCTTCGCGGGTAATCAGTGCGATTCCGTCCGGTGAATTTTCTATAAGTGTTTGAAAATTAACATCAACGTTTGCCGATGCAGGTGGTAACTTTTTCTTTCCCGGAAGTTTGCCGGCACTTGGTGTTTGTCCTTTTGTTTTCGATTCCTGACTACTGTTCTCTTCAACAGATATTTTCCCGTTCTTTTTCTTCATTCAGATCAATTTTAAAAGGATTGGTTAGTTAAGTAAACAAACGAGTTGTACAAGTGCAATCAACTGATATTCTGTTATCTACAAATAAGAACTTTGCAAATTGAATCCTTTTTGAATTTTTAAAAGTAGTAAAAACTATTTGTTGATGAAAATTTCAGGCTGATAAATCCAATATTTCTCAGGTTTAATGAACAGTCAAAAGTGATATGATCCTTTGTATATTGCACTTTATAGATAATTATGATGCAGAATTGCAATAAAAATCAGTCAATTCCGTATTATGGACGATATCATTATCTTTGCAGCAATATCAGAATAAATGAAAAGCTTAAAAAAACCTGTTTATAAAACACTGCTGTTTTTTGCAGTCATTGCTCTAATTGCTTCCTGCGCTAAGGATGAACCCATTGACCGGGATACGGGACTGAAACTTGAATTTTCGAGTGACACCGTCTTTTTTGACACTGTTTTTACAACCATTGGCACATCCACGCAGATTTTTAAGGTTTTCAACCCATCGAAAGATAAAATAGTAATCAGTTCGATAACGCTGGCAAGAGGCGATGCGTCTCCGTTTCGTTTTAACATAGATGGAATTTCATCAACAACAATCAACGATCTTGAAATAGCCGGAAAAGACAGTGCTTTCGTTTTTGTTAAAGTTACCATTGATCCCAATCAGGCCAATACCCCCCTGGTGCAGAACGACAGCATTGTTTTTATCACCAACAGCAACAAACAGGATGTTAAGCTGATTGCCTGGGGACAAGATGCTCATTTTTACAGAAACGGGGTAATCGGCAGCGATTACGTTTTTACAGCCGACAAACCCCATGTGATTTATGGATATCTGATTGTTGATTCGCTTTTTACACTCACCATTGATCCCGGGGCAAGGATACACCTGCATAGTGGGTCAATGTTGATCGTTTACCGGGATGCGAGTTTAAAAGTAAATGGCACCAAAGACAATCCGGTTATTTTTGAAGGTGATCGCCTCGAAGACTATTACCGTGATATTGCAGGACAATGGGGACGTATATGGCTTTACGCCGGAAGTATAAATAATGAAATTAACTATGCCATTATCCGCAACGGCGAAGTAGGAATTCATGCCGATACAACCGGCAATTCTCCGAATCCTACGCTCAGGCTTTCAAACACCCTGATTTACAATATGAGTGGGGTTGGAATCCTTGGACAAGGAACCTCGATTGAGGCTGTTAATACTGTAGTAGGCAATTGTGGTGCGCGTTCAGTTTCACTGAGCCTTGGAGGCCGTTACGACTTCAGGCACTGCAGCTTTGGTAATTTCTGGAACAAAACATACCGCCGCGAACCGGCATTACTGCTTAATAACTACTACTACGATATTGACAACAATGTGCAGCTTCGGGCATTAGACAAAGCCTACTTCGGTAATTGCGTTATCTATGGCGATAAAGATGATGAAATCACCCTCGATAAGTTTCCGGAAGGAGGAACATTTAATTACAAATTCGATCATTGCCTGCTTAAAACCAAATTCGATATCAGCGATGTTTTGCTTTATACCGGGTGTATTAAAAACGAAGATCCCTGGTTTACTGATCCATACATTGCTGAATATCAGCCCGACACATTAATTTCGGCCTTGATTGATCGTGGGTCTGCCGAGGTATTAAACGATGCATTTATCAATATAAGTAAAGACTTAAACGATAATTCGAGGGTGATGGATGCCGCGCCCGATATAGGGGCTTATGAATTTCAGGAAGCAATTCTACCAAAGAAAAACCGGTGACCGTTTCTTTATTAAAAACATAAGCCTTAACTGAAAAGTTAAGGCTTATGTATATCGTGAAATTTTAATATTATTTCTTTAACAGTTTGAGCATAGCAGAACCAATCTCGGCAGGCGAATCAACCACATGTACGCCACATTCGCGGAGAATGGCTTTTTTGGCTTCTGCTGTATCGCCCTCGCCACCTACGATAGCACCGGCATGACCCATAGTGCGACCCTTTGGAGCAGTTGCACCGGCAATAAAGCTAACAACCGGTTTGGTGCCGTGTTCTTTAATCCAGTAACCAGCCTCGGCTTCCATACCACCACCGATTTCTCCGATCATAACAATGCCTTTAGTTTCTTTATCGGCCATAAACAGTTCAACCGCATCGCGGGTGGTGGTTCCTATAATCGGGTCACCGCCAATACCAATAGCTGTGGTTTGTCCCAGGCCGGCTTTTGTCAACTGATCAACAGCTTCGTAGGTTAGGGTGCCAGATCGGCTTACAATTCCTACCACCCCTTTCTGGTGAATAAAACCCGGCATAATCCCTATTTTAGCTTCTCCTGGAGTGATTATACCCGGACAGTTCGGCCCGATAAGCCGGCTGTTTCTTCCTTTCAGGTATTCTTTGGCCATCATCATGTCTTTAACAGGAATTCCTTCGGTAATGCAAACGATCACTTTGATGCCTGCATCGGCAGCTTCCATAATGGCATCGGCAGCAAACGCAGGTGGAACAAAAATCAGCGAAACATCAGCACCGGTTTCTTTAACCCCTTCGGCTACAGTGTTAAAAACAGGCCGTCCAAGGTGAAACTTCCCTCCTTTTCCGGGGGTAATACCTCCCACTACATTGGTTCCGTAATCAATCATTTGCGAAGCGTGAAAAGTGCCTTCAGTTCCGGTAAATCCCTGGACGATCACTTTCGAATCTTTGTTGACAAGAATACTCATAAGTGTGCTGATTTGTGTTTGCGATTGCTAAATTTTACCCTAACAAGGAAAAAACGCTAATTTTGTTCAATAAAACCAGGAAAAATGATTATTTTTAATGGTTCTGAATTGCGAAAATAAAAATACAGGCAACGAATACTACCTGATATTTTCTGATTTAACAGGCTCTAAAAATAGATAAAAAATTCATCCGATGAACCCGGCCTTATTCAACATCAACGATACCATTTGCGCATTGTCAACTCCGGCTGGAATGGGCGCTATTGGTGTAATCAGGCTTTCAGGCCCTGATGCTATTACAATTTGCCGGAAATTCTTTGAACCGAAAAATGTCAAAATCAACTTCGAGAAATCGCCTTCACACACGGTTCACTTTGGCAGGTTTAACGATGGTGATGTATTAATTGATGAGGTTTTGGTAACCATTTTCCGCAACCCGCATTCCTATACCGGGCAGGATGTGGTTGAAATTTCATGTCACGGATCGGTTTATATACAGCAAAAAATAATGGAGTTGCTGCTGATTTCCGATGCCCGACTGGCAGAGCCTGGTGAATTTACACTCCGGGCTTTCCTTAATGGGAAGTTTGATCTGTCGCAGGCCGAAGCTGTTGCGGATCTCATTGCCTCAAATTCAGAAGCATCGCACCGGCTGGCAATCAATCAGATGCGTGGTGGATTTTCGTTGAAGATTGGTGAATTAAGAGCCAGGCTGGTTGATTTTGCTTCGCTGATCGAACTCGAACTCGATTTCAGTGAAGAGGATGTCGAGTTTGCCGATCGCTCCGAACTTTTCCGCCTGCTGGAAACAATAAAAACGGAGATTGAAAACCTGAAATCGAGTTTCAGCCTTGGCAATGTAATGAAGCATGGCATTCCGGTTGCCATAGCCGGGAAACCCAATGTGGGCAAATCGACCCTGCTGAATGCATTGCTGAATGAAGAGAAAGCAATTGTTTCAGAAATCCCCGGCACCACCCGTGATGCCATTGAAGATACCATCAACATACATGGGGTTAATTTCCGGTTTATTGATACCGCGGGGTTAAGGCATACTGAGGACACCATTGAAAACATGGGCATTGGCCGCACCTTCGAAAAGATGAACCAGGCCGCCGTAGTGCTTTATGTTTTTGATATTACTTCAACTTCCGAAAAAGAGATTGATGCAGCCATAGCTGATATTCGTATGCAACTCGAAGACCCTGATAAAGAGATAATTCCGGTGGCAAATAAAACAGATATGCTCCTATCGTCACCGCACTCTTTCAAAAAGCTGGTAGAACTGGATACCTTGTTTGTGTCGGCCAAGCGCAATGAAAACATCAACCTGATCACAGAACGGCTGTTAAAATCGGCTCATTCAGGTGAAACCGGCGACCAGACCATCGTTTACAGCCTCCGCCACTTCGAGGCACTAACCCGTGCAGCACAAAGCATCGCCAGTATTGAAAAAGGGTTTGCCGATGGCATCCCCTCCGATCTGATCGCCATCGACATCCGCCAGGCCCTTCACCACCTGGGCTCAATTACAGGCGAAGTAACTACAGATGAGCTACTTGGAAATATTTTTGGGAAGTTTTGTATCGGGAAGTAAGCGAGGAGTGCATTTCGGGAGTCATGGCCACAGAAAAGAGAATCTTAAACATTGCCAATATCAGGGTTTACTTTACTAAAAATAAATGTTTGCGCCATATACAATCACTGGTCACAACACGTAAAATCACTGGTTGTACCATATTAATTCACTGGTTGTACCATGTAAAATCAATAGCTGTACCATGTTAATTCACTGGTTGGACCATGTAAAATCAATGGTTGTACCATGTTAATTCATTGGTTGGACCATGTAGAATCTATGGTTGTACCATGTAAAATTAATGGTTGTACCATTTTAAATTACTGTGGCACAATATATAACCATTGGTCGCACCATCAAAAACCAATGATCACCTTATTAAAATTAGTGGTTACCATTATCATATCCCCGTTCAGCTCTGCCTGTGTCGTACTTCCCACCCCCTTCATTTTCATCCAATAAAATGGCTATTGACCCACGTCAATATTTGACTTTGAAATTCTGAAAATTGTAGCCATTATAAATTACTCACCTATAGTTTTTTTTGTTTTAGTCGCTCTTTCAGTTTGTCTAGCATACGTATCAGGTTCGATATTCAACCGGTGTTAAACCATTTATAAACGGTTCAACATTGGTTAAACTATGGTTAAACAACAAATGTTGTTTATAACTGATACAGACTTTAACCGGTGACACACATATTAAAACTTTGTTCTGAATTATTATCCCAATACTTTATTCGAAAACACTATTAATGGCAATGGGCAAATTGAATTCTCAGCGCTATTTTAAGGGAACAAGATAGAGCTCAGCAAGTTAAGACACTTAATGGATTTCCTTGCCAGGAATATTTCAGCGAAATGATCAGTTAAGAGCCCTTGCTTTCGATAATATCAAGCAATTTCATCGTTGTTTCTCTTCTGCTAATATCACTTTAAAAGCATCATCAAAAATCAAAACTCCATCCACCGTTTTCCCATCAATGGTCAGGCCGGTTATTTTTGGCGATCTCCCTTTTTGGATCAGTGTAAAAATCTGCTTTTCGGTGAGCTTCTTGCCAAACAATTCAAATAGTACTTTAAACGAACAGCCGTTTTTATATTCACTGCATCCATAGGCTGAATTGCCTTTGAGTATGCTGCCTTTTTTGCACTTCGGACAGATTGCCGAAGCCAGTCCAGGTGGCTTTTCTGTTCGATTTCTTGCGGAAGGCTTTTTAGGCTCTGATGTTTTCTCCTGACCATCTATTTCGGGCTTTTTCTCCTCTTCATCCTGTTCAATAACAATCTTTTGTTGCTGTTCTAGTTTGACTTCTGTTACCAGGTTTGTAACCATCTCCTTCATTTCATCGAGGAAGGTTTTGGGGTCGTATTCTCCCTTTTCTATCTGTCGCAGCTTGCGTTCCCAAATCCCGGTCAGTTCTGCCGATTTCAGTAACTCGTTCTGAATGGTGTTAATCAATTGGATGCCGGTTTGAGTGGGCACTAGATTCTTCTTTTCGCGCACTACATACTTACGTTTGAAGAGTGTTTCTATAATATTGGCTCGGGTGGATGGGCGTCCAATGCCATTCTCTTTCATCAACTCACGCAATTCCTCATCTTCCATTTGCTTACCCGCTGTTTCCATTGCCCTGAGCAAGGTTGCCTCGGTAAGTAACTTGGGCGCCTGTGTCATTTTTTCGAGTAAATCAGGCATATGTTCACCTTGCTCCCCTTTCACGAAGTTGGGCATAATCTGCTCCTGATCGGCTTCAGTGTTTTCTTCCCTGTCGGTTTCCTTTTTGGGATAAAGCTCCCGCCAGCCATCCTCCAGAATAACTTTTCCGGTTGCCTTAAATTCGCAATCGGTTACCATTCCTAATACTGTGGTGTTCGACACGATACAATCGGGGTAAAACGCAGCAATAAACCGCCGCGCAATCAAATCATAAACCCGCTTTTCCTCCAATAACAGCCCTGCGGGTTTTACACCTGTAGGAATTATGGCATGGTGATCTGTAATTTTTGAATCGTCAAATACTTTTTTACTCTTTTTTATCGGCTTACCGAGCAAGGGCTCTGTAAAGTTGGCATAGGGTTCCATCGCCTTCAGGGTTTCCTCTATTTTGGGATAAACATCTTCGGGTAAAAAAGTGGTATCAACACGAGGGTATGTCACCATCTTTTTTTCATAAAGGCTTTGGATGTATTTAAGGGTTTCATCGGCGCTAAAGCTGAATTTTTTGTTACACTCAACCTGCAACGAGGTGAGATCAAACAGCCTTGGTGGCGATTCCTTGCCTTTCTTTTGTTCAAAAGATACGATCTCGAAAAGATTGTCACGTATCTCTTCAATAATCAGAGTGGCTTCCTCCACCGTATCGAAACGCCCGCTGGTGGCGCTGAAAACAACTTCACGGTACGTGGTCTTTATTTCCCAATACTGCTTGGGAATAAAATTCTGAATCTCCTCGAACCGGCGAACAATCAGCGCCAGCGTGGGCGTTTGAACACGACCGACTGAGAGCACGCCTTTACCGTTGGCATATTTGAGGGTGTACAAGCGGCTGGCATTCATCCCAAGCAGCCAGTCGCCAATGGCGCGGGCATTTCCGGCAGCATAGAGGCGATCAAAGTCATTTCCGTCCCTCAACTTTTCAAATCCTTCTTTTATGGCTTCATCCGTCATAGATGATATCCAAAGACGCCGCANNTCAATTCCGGCATCACCGCAGTTAATTACCTCATCACAACTATCAACCAGGGCTTTGATAGTTTCAAACTGCTTTTTAACGCCATCATTCTCAATAAGTTTTATTCCAAACCTTGGCGGGATCATGGGCAATGAATACAGTGACCATTGTTTCCAGTTTGGAGTGTAATCGTCGGGGTTTTTCAGCGTACAGAGATGGCCGAAAGTCCAGGTAATCTGATAGCCATTCCCCTCGAAATAGCCATCCTTCCGGTTGCCTGCTTGCAAAATCCGTGCAATTTCCCTTGCTACACTTGGTTTTTCCGCAATACAGAGTTTCATTCGATGGGTTTCGGTTTCAATTTTCAAAGTTATGAAAACCGTGGCAGAAATAACTTTTATACGATTGCATTCCAAATTCTGTGAACTGTTAATACGACGCTCAGTAAACAGATTTATAGCCCATACCTGTTGCATTCAGATCGCCATAAACGGAACAATGCCTTTTATTTGAACCCAGTTTAAAAATAGGGATCAACCATAATTTACCAATTAAAATTGCAGATATGAGACTTGTAATAGAGCAAATTAACTCAAAATCAATGTTATCTTTGTGTTGTTGGATATTTAAGGTAGAGTTGCATTATCTTCGTTGCAACATTGTATGTCTTTTGGTATAGCTAAAAACTGATAAACAAGCATACTATGAAACCCATCATCAAAACCATCATCATCCTTACCATTTTCAGCATAGCGATGGGCTTTATGGAATCGGCCATTGTGGTGTATCTCAGGGAACTTTACTATCCCGGAGGATTTGATTTCCCTTTGGCTCCGCTCGATAACCACATCCTGTTAACAGAACTTCTGCGCGAAGCTGCTACCCTTATTATGCTGGTAACGATTGGGTTGATTGCCGGAAAAAATGCTATTCAAAAGTTTGCCTTTTTCTTGTTTAGTTTTGCAGTGTGGGATATTTTCTACTATGTTTTCCTGAAACTGTTGATCGGCTGGCCGGCATCTCTGTTTACCTGGGACATACTTTTTCTGCTGCCCGTCCCCTGGATTGGCCCTGTTTTGGTTCCATGCTTACTCTCACTGACAATGATGCTTTTTACTGCTATGGTGATTTACCTGCAGCAGAAACAGCATCCGGTTATCATCCGATGGTTTGATTGGGCAATGATCATCGCAGCCTGTCTGATAATTCTGATAACTTTCACCTATGACTATTTCAGCATCATTCTTTCATCCGGCACTCCGGCAAACGCTGATGGGATGCTAGAACAACTGAAGGGGTATGTGCCTGAATATTACAACTGGTTTGCCTTTATTATTGGAGAAATAATATTGCTATATGGGTTTTCATTCATTTTTGCAAGAAGCTTGAAATCGAAAAATATTGATTATTAATTTTTAAAAACTATTTTACGTTTTCAAAATCGAAAATATGGAGCGATATCATGATAAATCGCTCCATATTTTTAACTGTCCCCTTATTCACCTTTTTCATCCGGTTCATAATGAACCTGGACAGTGCATCTACTTATTTCTGAGCGGATTAATTCTTCAACTTTATGTGAAACCTCATGAGCTTGTGCAATACTAATATCAGGGTCAACATGAATAGTTACATCCACAAAGTGATCTGCCCCGGAACTACGCAATCTTAAATCGTGAAATGATCTGATTTCCGGCATTTTACTCAGGAGATTGACTATTTGTTTGTGCAAACTTAAGGGAGCTCTGTCAAGCAAGGCATCAACGGCCCGACGTCCCAATTTTACAGATACATACACAACAATCATTGCAACGCCCAGTGCTGCAATAGAATCAGCCAAATAATAGCCAAAGTTAGCACAGATTAGTCCTAGTAGAACTACTGCAGAGCTCCAGATATCGGTTGAGAAATGTAGTGCATCAGCTTCCAGTGCCTGGCTATTGTGCTTTTTCGCAACTCTTGACAATGCCCGTGATCGTGAAATATCAATTATAATTGAAGAAATGATTACTATATAACTCCAGATTGTTACTTCGATCTTTGCATTCCCACTTGTTAGTCGGTGAACTGCTTCATAAACAATCCATGAGCACGTAATTAAAAGTAATAAGGTTTCAATAAGAGCTGAAAGGTTTTCAATCTTCCCATGTCCATACTGATGGTCATCATCAGCCGGAGAATCAGAAATTTTGACCGCAAACCAGGTTATAACAGCAGCAATAAGATCGAGCCCGGAATGAAGTGCTTCTGATAAAACACCAAGGCTTCCGGTAGTTATACCTATTATAAGCTTAAATCCGGTAAGAAAGATTGCTGCTATAACAGAGAGACCTGCTACCTGTTTTTTTTCTTTAACTGCATCAGACATCACACATTTTTTGCTAGCCGGTTAATCATCTTCATTGTCACTTTCATCATCATTTCCCTGAGCATCATTCATTTCAGTTGATTCGCCTTTACCCTCATGTTCATTAAGTTGAATTGGAGGGCCAGTTATTGTTACAAAAAAAGCGATTGCTGGTACAATAAACCAACTGAACGCGAAAAACTTCTGAAACAGATTCAATTTAATATCTTCGCTATTGACTCCCGTTTTATACCCGGAAAATATCGACTTTAAAGCGCTATTGGATTTATGCAAGAACAAATCCAATATTATACCAAGCAAATGAAATACGACCAATCCTATTAAAATTTGAACACAGGACTCATGAAGTTCTTTGAACTCGATATCAGAGGGTAGATTAAACGATTTTAATAGTCCTATACCACCTTCCTGAGCCAGGGTAGCCGATCCGGTTGCAGCAACAAATATCACCATAATCATTATTCCAAGCATAACAAGTGAAGCTGGTGGATTGTGCCCAGTATAGTTATCAGTTGGCTTACCGATTCGCTTTAAAAATTCAATAATAGATTTCATTCCAACAGGGAAATCCCGGAAATGAGAATAACGAGGTCCGATCATACCCCACAGAAATCGGAAACTAATCAGGATGCCAGCTGAATATCCTAAAGCTACATGAACAGTAAGACTCTCTTCCTCTGCTATATATGCTCCCACAAGTGAAATAAATAGTAACCAGTGAAACAACCTGGTTGGTATTCCCCAAACATAGGTTTGCTTATTGTTATTCATAAAAGAATATATTTAAGTTGGTTGGAAAGTTGAAAAAAACAGAATCGTGAATAAAACAAGTTTACAATTACTTAGCTATAATAGCTGTAATGCATCTTGAAATCTCAACTTATCTGCAGTGAAAGATTAAACAAATTTTGGCGGTTGCCAGATAAATCCAACGTAATCCGTGGTATTTACTTTAAGAGTTACAATTAATCTTTTGGATGGCTTAAATTTATTGAAGAAGGAGAAAATTTCTGATGCGCTAACCCACAGATGATCGTGCTGATACTGAAAAAGATGGGATGAATTGGTGAAATCAGAATTGCGTTGAAGATCAATAGAACCATTAATTTTAAGATGGTCGATGGTATTATCCATAATGACCATCAGCATTATTACAAGGATTATAAACGAAAATATTTTTCGTATCAGTTGCATGAGAACAAAGATAAATAGAAAATTCACAACCAAACCAATTTTCTCTGAGCTTAGTTTATATCTATTCCAGAATTAGGTCAAAAATATCTTTCAAAAAATTCAGGTTGGTAAGCACGTTATCATATAAAGATAGTTAGTGCAGTTTTTAATATGGTTTTGTTCTGATTGGTTTATCTAATTGTATCTTTATTGCTCCAAACGCCCAACTACTATGCCCGACAAATATCTTATACAAAAATCATCCGGCGAAAAGCAGCATTATTCTGTTGAAAAACTTCACAACTCACTTCGGCTTGCCGGTGCTTCCAAAGAGACTATTTCTTTCATTATTTCTGAAATTGAAAAAGATCTATCCGGGGGAATAACTACGCGCAACATTTATAAAAAAGCATTCCGGCTGTTGCGGCTAAAACAACATTCTATCGCAGCACGTTACAGCCTGAAAAATGCCATTATGGAGTTGGGGCCTACCGGTTACCCATTCGAGAAATTTGTTGGTGAGTTGTTTAAGATGCAAGGCTTTAAAGTTGAGGTTGGAATTATTGTTGATGGCAGATGTGTGACCCACGAAGTGGATGTTGTTGCCCGTACTAAAAAGCTGACTATTATGGTTGAGTGTAAATACCATAACACTGCCGGTAAAATCTGCAACATTCAGGTACCGCTCTATATCAAATCGCGTTTTGATGACATCAGGACTGTTCTGATGAAACAACCTCAGGAAAACAACAAAACATTTGAAGGCTGGGTGGTTACCAATACGCGGTTTTCGGGCGATGCCGAACAATACGGAAGATGTGCCGGACTGCACCTGGTTGGCTGGGATTACCCTCAGATTGGCAGCCTGAAAAACCTGATCGAAAACACCGGATTATTCCCGGTGACGGCCCTAGCCGGGCTCAACAAAAGGCAGAAACAACAGCTAATAGACAACGACATTATCCTTTGCAGGGATTTACAAAACAATCCTGAGTTGATTGAGCTGCTCCACCTCCCGCCCAAAGTTTCATCACGTGTTATGACCGAAGTTAGGGAATTGTGTGGGTAGGCCTAAATTAAAGCTCAAAGTAAAAAGCTCAAAGTAAAAAATTGAAGCCTGAAGTCAGAATTCTGAGGTCTGAGACAAATTTCCAAAATCCACAATCGCCCTATCTCCTTGTCCCATTTTCTCACTTTCCCATTTTCTCCCTTTCTCCGCCTCTCCTTGTCCCCAGGTCTCCGTGTCTGCAAATAAAAAGGCCCTCCTTCACCTAACACTACAAATCTGCCTGTCATTAAAATCCATTCCTAAATTTGACTATCTTTGTACAGTAATTCAGGGCTTTATGAACTTTCACGGACTAAAACCGGGATCAGAAGCAATGCGTTCAATCAAGTTTAATCCCTGATTTTCACCCTGTAATATTTACCAAGCCAACCTGCAACATGATAAAAAACCAGGGCAATAAAACTGCCATTGCTTATGGATCTGAGAAGATTTCCTTTACTGATCTTTTCAGTAAGATAGATTTGTTTGCTAGCCTTTTCAGCATAGAACCCAATGAACATGTTGTAATTTTTTCGGAGAATCAGCCGGCCTGGATCTATGCATTTTATTCCATCTGGCAGCAAAAAGGCGTTCCGGTTCCTGTTGATTTTATGGCTGCAGCTTCAGAAGTTGCCTATATTATTAAAGATTCGGCTCCCAAGTTTATCTTTTGTTCAGCCGACAGGCTAAAACTAATGACGGAAGCTATAGGGCTTTCAGGTATTTCACCCAGGGTGATTATTATTGAAGAAGCCGAAAAAACAATTTCTGATAATGTTAGCTCCTTTGGAATAGTGGAGCACGAGACAAACGATACCGCAGTTATAATTTACACTTCTGGCACAACCGGAAGCCCCAAAGGTGTTATGCTTTCATTCGGAAATATCCTTACCAATGTAAGGGCGGTTTCTGAGCATATCCCAATTTACAATTCCGAATCGAGGGTAATGATATTGCTTCCATTGCACCATGTTTTTCCGCTGGTTGGCACTATGATTATAACATTGCATCTCGGAGGAACAGTTGCTATAAGCCCTACGATGGCTTCCGAAGACATTATGGCTACGCTTCAGAACAATTCAATCACTATTATTATTGGTGTTCCCCGCTTGTATGCTGCCATCCGTAAAGGGATTGTTGATAAAATCAACAAAAGTGCGGTTGCAAAAATGCTGTTTTCCCTTGCCGGGACAATTAATTCTAAACGGTTCTCTAAGCTAGTTTTCGGAACCGTACACCGAAAACTTGGCGGTGCAGTTGAAGTGCTGGTTGCCGGGGGTGCGGCTCTTGACCCAGCGGTTGGCCGCGATTTTCAGATACTTGGCTTTGAAGTGCTCGAAGGCTATGGCATGACTGAAGCCGCACCGATGATTACCTTTACCCAACCCGGCCGTGTGAGGATCGGTTCACCGGGCGAGGTGATGAAAGAAACCACCATCAGAATTGAAGATGGAGAGATACTGGCTTCAGGGCCTAATATTATGAAAGGATATTATAACCGGCCTGAAGAAACCGCTGAAGTGCTGCGCGATGGCTGGCTATACACAGGCGATCTGGGATATCTCGATAAAGATGGTTATCTGTTTATCACCGGTCGTAAAAAGGAAATTATTGTTTTATCGAATGGAAAGAATGTTAACCCGGCCGAACTTGAATCAATACTGCTCGAATCGCCCTTGGTGAAAGACTGCGGCGTTTTCTTTCAGAACGATTCATTACAGGTTATTCTGGTTCCTGATTTGGAAGCCTTTGAAGCTTTTGGCGACATAAGGCAGGATGAGATAATCCGTCACAACCTGATTGAGCCGTTTAACAACTCAGTTTCGCCCTATAAAAAGCTGATGCGCTTTTATATCACTTCCGAAGAGTTACCGCGCACAAGACTGGGAAAATTACAACGGTTTAAGTTGCACGAACTGGCTATTGAAAAGCCCGAAGAAGCTGATTTGGAGGAAGTTGAAGTTACCCCTGAATTTAGAATGATTGCAGATTTTCTTGAGGCTGAAAAGGGCCGAAAAGTCAAGCCTCATTACCATCTTGAAATGGACCTTGGAATGGATTCTCTTGATAAGGTTGGTTTCCAGGCTTGGTTGCAACAAAATTTCGGCGTAAACATTGAGCCACCTGATATGACCACTTATGGCGATGTCAAAAAGCTGAGCGAATACGTAGGTGAGCATAAAACCCGCATGGAGGAAGGTAATATCAACTGGAAAGATATTCTGCGCGAAAGGGTGAATCTTAAACTACCCGGCACCTGGTTCACAGGCCGTTGGATTGTCTACCTATCGAAAGCATTTTTCCATCTCTACTTCAGATTCAATGCCAAAGGGGTTGATAACATTCCTGAAGGGCCATTTATCCTGGCACCCAATCATCAGAGTTCGTTCGACGGACTGCTGGTTGCTGCTTATCTCCGAAAACAGCACATACGTAAAACATATTTCTACGCAAAGGAGAAGCATATCAAACAACGCTGGCTTAAGTTCCTGGCAAACAGAAACAACATCATAATAGTTGACCTGAACCGCGACTTGAAAGAGTCCATCCAGAAAATGGCCGAAGTCCTCAAACAGGAACGCAACCTGATTATTTTCCCCGAAGGTACCCGCACTTTAACAGGAAAACTCGGGCAGTTTAAAAAGACTTTTGCCATTCTCAGCAGCGAACTGAATATTCCGATTGTACCCGTTTCTATTGATGGTGCTTTTAAAGCAATGCCCAAAGGCAGTCACTTCCCCAGGCCTTTCACCCGGATTGACATTGGCTTTTTGCAGCCAGTTTACCCCGGCGAACATACCTACGATTCGCTGGCTAATAAAGTGAAAGAGCAGATTGAAACGAATATAGGTTTGAATTAGTTATGGGTTCTGCGTTCTTGGGTTATTGACATATACTGTCAGTTATTAAGTTGCTGAGCTAATACATTTGAATATGGAAATTTTTAAGAAATTGCAGGCTGATAAAAGCGCTGAACTTCTCAGCATATTAAAAGCCCGTTTCGGGAAAAACATGAACCGCCATAAAGGCCTTTCATGGGATAAAATAGAAGCAAAACTACTGGCCAATGCCGAAAAACTCTGGTCGCTCAACGAAATGGAAAGAACCGGCGGTGAACCGGATGTGGTTTATTATGATCAGAATACAGATGAATTCATTTTCTATGATTGCTCTGCCGAAACTCCAAAAGGACGCAGAAGCCTTTGCTACGACCGCGAAGGGTTGGAATCAAGGAAAGAACACAAGCCAGATAATAATGCGATTGATATGGCTGCTGCCATGGGAATTAAAATCTTGACAGAGGAGCAATACCGGGCATTACAGAAACTCGGAAATTTCGATGCGAAAACATCGAGCTGGATAGAAACACCGGCTGAAATAAGAAACAACGGTGGTGCTTTATTCGCCGATTTCCGCTATGGAAATGTCTTCATTTATCACAACGGTGCCCAATCTTACTACGCAGTCAGAGGATTCAGGGGTTCGCTCAGGGTTTAAAAACAATATTTCAGGACTTTAATGTCTGAGTTTGAGCGGAAACTCTGCTTCTGTCATATTATACAACTACAGCAAACTTTAAAATCTCCAGGATTTTCATAAGAATAAATAATCCGGGCTTCTGCAGGCTATCCTTTTTACAATTGATACCTTTGCAGTATAAATTATACTACCATGTCTGTTTCACACAACAACCAGCCTCTCCCCCATTTCTCTGATATTATCAACGCCCAGTCGGTGCTGAAAAACATTGTTAAAAGAACCCCGCTTGAGCGAAGTAAATCCTTTTCGGCCATGTCGGGAGCCAATGTGTATATGAAGCTCGAAAACCTGCAGACTACCGGTTCGTTTAAGGTGCGCGGGGCTTATTATAAAATCAGTAATCTTACTGCTAAAGAAACAGCAGCAGGAGTTTTATGTGCTTCAGCAGGCAATCACGCACAGGGTGTGGCTTACGCCGCCACAAAACTTGGGGTGAAGAGTACGGTTTTTATGCCGGTTTTTGCTCCTCCACTCAAAGTTATTGCCACCAGGGCTTATGGTGCAGAAGTTATACTTACCGGCGACACCTTCGACGATGCCTTTAAGGCTGCTGCTGAATTTGGCGAAAAAACAGGAGCCACTTTCGTTCATCCCTTCAACGATCCTTACATAATCGCCGGTCAGGGCACTGTAGGACTTGAAATTTTTGAACAATTGCGCGATATTGATGATGTGCTGGTACCCATTGGCGGTGGTGGCCTGATTGCCGGAATCGCTATTGCCATGAAACAGTTGAACCCCCGAATCCGGGTAATTGGTGTTGAAGCCGATGGCGCCCAATCAATGAAGGTTTCCATAGAAAAGGGCGAACCCATCGTTTTGAATTCCGTGAGCACGATTGCCGATGGAATTGCTGTGAAATCGCCCGGCAACCTTACATTTGATGTAACCAGAGAGCTGGTTGATGAGCTGATTGTTGTGAATGATGCTGAAATTGCACGCTCCGCCTATTTGTTGCTTCAAAGGGCTAAAATACTGGCCGAACCAGCCGGTGTGGCTGCAATGGCCGCGGTACTGTTTAACAAAACCGACTTAAAAGGCCGCAACGTAGTACCGGTTATCAGCGGGGGAAATATCAACATGAGCATACTCGAACAAATCCTTGAAAAAGGCGTAATGGACGAAGGATATCGTGCGCGTATCGCCGTGTTGATTCCGGATCAGGCTGGTATGTTGAAATCCATAATTTCAATCCTTGAAAAGGTAAAAGCCAGCATTCATGATATTTACCATGAACGATCAACCACCAGCGTTCCTATTGGATTTGTGCAGGTTACCATTACATTTAACCTTCAGGATACTTCTCAATTAGCAACCATACTTACCGAACTTGAAAACCGGAAAATGCAATACCAGGTTTTGAAATAGCAAGTCATTATTTACTTTTACAAAGTATAATCCAAATATCCCGTTTCTATGGAAAGCATTCTTCTGATTGTTATTATCATCCTTATCTCGATAAACATACTGCTGGTTTTCCTTTTCAGGAAAGGCCAGGGAACTGATACAGCCCTGAATGCGAAACTCGATAATTTGGGTAATAGTCTATTGCGGCTCGAAGGCGGTGTAAAAGAAGATTTCAGGCTTAACCGTGAAGAAAATGCAACCATCAACCGGGAAAACCGAACCGAGCTTGGTAATTCGTTGAAGGAATTCACCCTGGAACTCCGTGGTAAATTTGATGAATTAAAATCGGAACAGAAAGAGCTCGGCATTAAGACGCTTGAAAGCCTTGAGAAAATCACGGCCAAGGTTGAAGAAAAGCTAGATGTGCTTGCAAAACAGGCAGCAGAAGGAAATAAGGAAATGCGCGAGGCAACCGAAAAGGTATTCAGGCAATTTACCGAAGCCTTCGATAAAAATGTGGCTTCGTTCAACGATCTGCAACGCGAGAAATTCGCTCAACTCGACGAGAAACAGCAAAAGCTGATAGAAAGTACCGAAAAGAAACTGGAAGAGATGCGCGCCACGGTTGACGAAAAACTTCAGAAAACCCTGAACGAACGCCTTGGCCAATCGTTTGAGCTGGTTGGCAAACAACTCGAAAGTGTGCAAAAGGGCCTTGGCGAGATGCAAACCCTGGCCCAGGATGTAGGAGGCCTTAAACGGGTTCTGAGCAATGTGAAGATGCGGGGCGGTTTTGGTGAAGTACAACTCTCAATGCTACTCGAACAGGTGCTGGCACCCGAGCAGTACGAAGCCAATGTCAAAACCAAAAAGAGCAGCAGCGATGTAGTTGAATTTGCCATCAAACTTCCCGGAAAAGATGACATTACCGGCAATGTATGGCTTCCGGTTGATGCCAAATTCCCGCGCGAAGCCTATGAGCAGTTGCAGAGTGCTTATGATTCAAACGATTTATTGCAGATAGAAGCATCTCAGAAAATACTGGAAGCAACCATTAAAAAAATGGCTAAAGACATTAGTGATAAGTATATTGATCCGCCATTCACCACCGATTTCGCAATAATGTTTCTTCCTTTTGAAGGCATTTATGCAGAAGTAGTCCGCAAGGCCAGCCTGCTTGAAGAACTGCAGCGAACCTATAAAGTGATTGTGACCGGCCCCACTACCCTGGCAGCCATTCTCAATAGTCTGCAAATGGGTTTCCGCACCCTTGCCATTCAGAAACGCAGCAGCGAAGTTTGGAAGATACTGGGTGCAGTAAAAAAAGAGTTTGAAAACTTTGGTGGAATGCTTGAAAAAGCGCAGAAAAACATTCGTGTAGCCAGCGATCAGATTGACGAAGTAATGGGAAAACGAACCAGGGCAATTCAGCGCAAACTAAAAGATGTAGAAGTTTTAGGCGACGCAGAAACGCAATTACTCCTGCCCGATAGTGGCGAAGCTGATGCTGGAGATGAAGATATATAGCTCAGGGCAAATGAATTTACGATTTACGNNACGATTGATGCCTCAGGCTGAGTAATTGCATTGTAAGTAATTATACAAAAGAATAATTTCTTATTGCAATACACTGAAACTACAACCTAAGAACTATTCATTTTTAACTATTCATTGTTAACTACCTTTTGGGCTGGTATTTCTTTTAATTCAATTTGGAAAATAAAATACTTTCCGTAGATTTACTTACCTGTATCTATTCATAAAAAAGAATATCATCCTATGAAAAACAATACGCTGCTTCTTATCCTTGGGTTTTTATATCTTTCAACATCAGCCCAGCAAACCGATTACAAACCCATAGATGTTGAAGTCTATCAACTAAAAAACGGCCTTACCGTTATACTTAACGAAGATCACAACCTGCCTCAGGTGTTTGGTAGTATTATGGTTCGTGCGGGAGGCAAAGACGATCCCAAAGGAGCAACCGGAATGGCACATTACCAGGAGCACATGCTTTTTAAGGGCACTGAGGATTTGGGAACTACCAACTGGGAAGCCGAAAAGCCACATATTGACAGCATTTTCAGGCTTTATGATAAACTGGGCAATGAAAGCGATCCGGATATCAGAAAGAACATACAGACGGAGATTAATGAAGAATCTCTAAAAGCGAATGAATTTGCAATCCCCAATGAGCTGTTTAACCTGATTAAAAGTATTGGCGGAACCGGTCTGAATGCCGGAACAGGTACTGATTTCACCATTTTTTATAATTCATTTCCTCCAACACAGATTGAAAAATGGATTGACCTCTACAGTCATCGTTTTGAGAACCCTGTTTTCAGATCGTTTCAGGCTGAACTTGAAGTGGTATATGAAGAAAAGAATATGTACTCCGATCAGTTTATGTTTTCGCTACTTGAAAATTTTAACAGGAACTTTTTCCGCTATCACCCCTATGGCCAGCAAACTTTAATAGGCACAATCGAAGATCTGAAAAATCCTTCCCTATCAAAAATGTATGATTTTTTCAAAACATGGTATGTGCCTAACAACATGGCCTTAGTCATGGTGGGAGATTTCGATAAAAACCTGATTAAACCACTTATAGAAGAAAAATTTGGCAAATGGGAAAGAAAGGAAATCCCGCAAAGGCCTGTTTATGAAGAAAAACCTTTCAACGGCAGAGAACTTGTTGAAATGAAATTAAGCCCGGTAAAACTTGCAATACTTGGATTCAGAACCATACCAGCCGGTCATCCCGATGAAATAGCACTCTCGGTATGCAATGCAGTATTATCGAACCAGGGAGAAACAGGATTGCTTGACAAACTAACACAAGATAACAAGGTAATAGCTTCGCAGGCTTTCAGCATGCCATACAATGATCATGGTGTGAGCATCATATTTGTTGTTCCTAAAATTTTGGGACAAAAGTTGAGCAGTGCTGAACAGTTGGTACTTGCAGAACTGAAAAAACTTAAAACCGGTGATTTTGACTCTACACTTGTCGAGAAAATTAAATCGGAGCTATACCGCAATTATCTGCAAAGCATGGAATCGAACAGTTATAAAGGGAATATGTTTGCCACTGCTTTCGGGCGTTATCAAACTATTGACAATCTGCTGCAGTACCCAAACAAGCTGATGGCTATTACCAAAGCCGATATTGTGAACATTGCACAAAAGTATTATGGTGATAACTATCTGGCATTTTATTCAAAAATGGGGTTTCCTAAAAAGCAGAAGATTGAAAAACCGGGCTATAAACCTTTAGCAGCAAAGAAAAATGAAACGTCAGTTTATGCAAAACATTTTTCAGCCATTCCTCAAACAAATCAAAAACAAACTTTTGTTGATTTTGACAAAGACGTTGATCGCATTTCAGTTTCTGAAGGGCTGAAATTAAACTGCGTAAAGAACCCGGTTAATAATGTATTTTCACTTACCGTAAACTTCCAGGTCGGGCACAAAAATATACCTGAGTTGAAATATGCCGTTGATGCAATGAATTATGCCTTTCCTGAAGGCAGCAGTCTTGATAAGTTCAAAGCAGCAATTGCCGGCAGTGGTTGCGCCTATTCTATTCTGGGCAACGAAAGTTATACCACTGTTGAGATTACCGGCTTCGACTCACATTTCGATGAATCAGTGGCATTAATTGGATCTTTAATGGAGAATCCATCATTAGAGCAATCGAAAGTAGAAAATTTATATGATGCTGAAAAAACCAACCGCAAACTTGAACGAAACGAGCCTGAAAATGTGGCAGATGCTTTGCTTTCCTACGTTAAATATGGCAAGCTCTCAGAATATATCCAACGACTCAGCCTTTCCGAAATAAAAGCTCTTCAGGCCGGGCAATTGGTTGAATCGTTTAAATCTGTTTACGATTACGGAGCTGATATCCATTATGTTGGTAATCTAGATCCGGAGAAAGTTGCTNNGGCGATTTCTCAGGATTAGTGCTTCAGGAAATCAGGGAATACCGGTCAATGGCTTACCGGGCAGGTGCTAAGTTTGTAACTCCATTGCTAAAAGGCAAGGAAACCTATTTTATTGGGAACATTGGCACACAAGCCGACAAAACAATAGAAGCCATTACAGTTTTCGATAGCCTGGTTCGCTTTATGCCTTCCAAAGCAGAGCGGACCGAAATGATACAGCAATATCTGATGCTTTCAGCTACCAGCAAAAGGCCTCATTTCAGGGACCTGAGTGAACAAATAACTGCCTGGCAGAAACAGGGGTTTCAAACTGATCCGGTTCAGGTTAAACAAAAAGCCTACGAAAATCTGAAATTCGACAATATTGAACAGTTTTACAAGAATAACCTTGCTAAAAAACCAGTTGTCATCTGCATTGTTGGCGATAAGAACCAAATCAATACAAAGGAGTTGAATAAATTTGGCAAGATGGTTTTTGTGAAGGAGAGTGAGCTTTTCAGCAAATAATTTAAAATTTAGAAAGACAGAAATTCTGGCAGATTCATTCCCCAGCAGATCAGAAAAAACTGATCAGCAACATCACGTTCAGCAGGGTAACTATCCCTCCGATTATCAGCAACACCACATTAAACCGTTTGCTGTTGGCATATTCTTTCATCACCTTTTTTGATGAAGTCAGATAAATCTGCAGGAATATGGTTATTGGAAGCTGAATACTCAGGATCATCTGTGAATAGATTAATCCCATAAAAGGATTGGAAATAAGGAAAATTATAAGCAATGCCAGAATTAACGATATAGCAACGCCCAACCTTGAGTGATTATCTTTGATATCGAATGGCTCATTATAAATTCCTGCAAAAATAGACCCGGCAGCCATCCCGGAAGTTATGGTTGAAGAGATACCTGCAAACAAGAGCGCTATAGCAAAAATAACTGCAGCATTACTACCCAGCAGTGGAACCAGCATATTCTGTGCCTGCTGCAGTTCACCGACCGATTGCCTGACTTTAAAGAATGTAGCCGCTGCCAGTAAAATCATTGCGCTGTTAATGGCCCAGCCTACTACCATCGAAAACAGCGTATCGAAAAACTCATAATCCAGTTGCTTTTTGATCACTTTCTTATCTTCGAGATTCCATTGCCGGCTTTGTATAATTTCAGAATGAAGGAAGAGGTTGTGTGGCATAACCACAGCACCCAAAACACTCATAATAACCACCATTGAGCCTTGTGGAAACGAAGGAACCACCCAGCTATATGCAGCCTGTCCCCAGTCAATATCTACCAATGTAAGCTCATAAATAAATGAAATACCAATAATAGAAACAAATGCTATAATCCACTTTTCTATCATGCGGTACGAATTGGTAAAAAGCATAACAGACACAAAAATAACTGTGAGAATGGAGCCTATCCTGATAGGGATATTGAACAACATATTCAGGGCAATGGCGGCGCCGAGTATTTCAGCCAGGGATGTTGAAATTGATGCCATTACAGCCGAACCCAAAACTGTTCGCGATACTTTTTTGGGAAGATACAAGGTAGCTGCTTCCGAAAGACACAAACCGGTTGCGATTCCAAGATGCGAAACATTGTGCTGAAGAATAATCAGCATAATCGTGGATAAGGTTACCATCCACAAAAGTGCATAACCGTAATCGGCTCCTGCTGCCAGGTTAGAAGCCCAGTTTCCCGGGTCAATAAAGCCAACTGTAACAATCAGCCCGGGGCCTATATATTTCAGCAGATCAAGCGCACCGTAACGTGGGTTATGCTTTTTACGGTCAAATAATCCGTATAACCTTCTTTTTAAACTCATTTTAAATGTAGAATTGAATTTCAAATATACATACTTCAGGTCTGCCAAAGAGAAACAGCAGAATATTACGACGCAAAAGTCTGAACTGAATTTTAATCATGGTTTTTAAACTGCTTTCTGAATGAGCTAAATTTTTTTTCACGATGATTGAACAATCATTATTCTAAATTGTTTTTATTACAAACAAGTTTAAATTACAAGTTAAAAATCATCACAATTATGAAACTGGTTCAGGAAATAATTCAGAAGCTGAATAAGGCTGGCCTGAAAATTACGCACCAAAGGGTAGCAGTGATGCAAACATTGATGCGACTAAAAAGCCATCCTACGGCTGATGAACTTTTTACTGAAGTTTCAAAAACCATTCACGGTCTTTCGCCAACTACCATTTACAATACCCTGGATACGTTTGTTGAAAAAGGCCTGGTGAGACGCGTAAAAACCGATGCCGATGTGATGCGGTATGATGCCATTACGGAGCAGCATCACCATTTGTATTGTGCAGTTTCTGACAGAATGGAAGACTATTTCGATCCCGAACTTGATCAAATGCTGACCGACTACTTTAAGCGTAAACAAATCGAGGGTTTCAGGGTGAATGATATTCGCCTTCAATTAATGGGTGATTTTGACGAAAAAAAACAACAATAAATCATAAAACTAAAACAAATGAAGAAAATGAATAAAATCGGCCTGGATGAGGCCATGTCGGCTAAACTAATCGAAAAACTGAACGATCTGCTGGCAAATTACCAAATTTTTTACCAGAATACCCGTGGGTTTCACTGGAATATAAAAGGCGAAAAGTTTTTTGAACTCCATCTGAAATTTGAAGAATTGTACAACGATCTTCAGATTAAAATTGATGAAATCGCCGAGAGGGTGCTTACTTTAGGTGGTACTCCGGTTCATTCCTTTTCGGGATATCTTAAGATTTCCGAAATCAAACCTATTGAAAATGAAACCAACGGGCCGGCCTGTGTAGGACATATCCTGGATGCTTTCGCGAAACTTCTGTTAAAAGAGCGTGACATACTAAACCTTTCAGCCGATCTGAACGACGAAGGAACAAATGCCATGGCCAGCGATTATATCCGCGAAAAAGAAAAACTGGTGTGGATGTACTCAGCATTTCTTGGCAAGTAAATCCGAGTATTAATTAAACCTGTTTTATTCACTTAAATATTTTAAAAATGAGCGAAGCAAGAAGTTTTCCTCTGATCGGTGACAAAATTCCCGATCTAACCGTACAAACAACCCATGGTGTAAAAAACCTGATCAACGACTACAAAGGCAAATGGCTGGTACTTTTCAGCCATCCGGCAGATTTTACCCCCGTTTGCACCACCGAATTTGTGGCTTTTGCCAAACGTTTCGACCAGTTCCAGGCATTGAATGCTGAACTCCTCGGCCTTTCCATTGACCAGATTTTCTCACACATCAAGTGGGACGAATGGATCGAAGAAAAACTGAATGTAAAAATCCCCTTCCCTATTATTGCCGATTCTACCGGTAATGTTGCCATGGCAATGGGAATGATACATCCTGGAAAAGCATCGGACACGGTACGCGCGGTCTTTCTCATTGACCCGAATTCAGTAATTCGCATTATCCTGTTTTATCCCCAGGAAATTGGCCGCAATATGGATGAGATTCTACGTGCATTAAAAGCCCTTCAGATTTCAGACGCCAATAAGGTAGCAATGCCCGCCGGCTGGCCAAACAACGAACTGATTGGTGACCGTGTAATTATTCCACCCGCAAAGGATGTGGAAACAGCCAAAAAACGCAAGGCAGAATACGATAACTATGACTGGTGGTTTTGCCACAAAAGCCTGTAATTCAGTATTGTAATTAATTACTGGAATTAACCAGGCAATTGGAAGGGAATTAATCCCATGGTGAAAGCCGTAGTTTAAATAACTTTAAACAGCGGCTTTCCTATTCTTTAATAGTTGTTTTTAGTTCCCGGATAAAAAAGAAATGACTTCCCAACTATAATGAACGATTGATAAATCCTACATCAACTACCTGGGCGATAGTTTAAGTCAGGACGCGGAAGATATTAGTAATAAAATTCATAAATATTTTTTCGGGTCTGCAGAAAATAGTTGATTTAACAATCATTAAAAGACCCAAACTCAGCACCCTGATAAATCTGCCATATGCCTGGAATCTCCAGAAAATCATTTCTTTCGCTACTTATCCAGAACTAAGCAGCTATGATCGGACTGCACAATAAATCAAAATTAACGCTAAAAAATAAAACAAATGGAAAATTCAAATAAAGGGAAATGCCCGGTTATGCACGGTGCAAATACTGAAACAACAAATTCAGTAATGAGTTGGTGGCCAAATGCGTTAAATCTTGACATTCTGCACCAACACGACTCTAAAACAAATCCTTACGGAGAAGACTATAATTATGCAGAAGAATTCAAAAAACTCGATTTGGATGCATTAAAAAATGATCTTAAAAAATTAATGACCGAAAGCCAGTCATGGTGGCCTGCCGACTGGGGGCATTATGGAGGCCTGATGATCAGGATGGCCTGGCATAGTGCCGGCACTTATCGCATTGCCGACGGGCGTGGCGGAAGCAACACCGGAAACCAACGTTTTGCCCCGCTCAACAGTTGGCCCGATAATGTAAACCTGGATAAAGCCCGGAGACTTTTATGGCCGGTTAAGAAAAAATATGGAAAGAAAATTTCATGGGCCGATTTGTTCATTCTGGCCGGAAACATGGCCTATGAATCAATGGGATTCAAAACATTTGGTTTTGCCGGTGGACGTGAAGACATCTGGCATCCTGAAAAAGACATAAACTGGGGAAACGAAAAAGAATGGCTGGCTGCAACTAAAAACCGGTATAAAAGTGATGCCGACCGCGAAACTCTCGAAAATCCATTGGCAGCAGTGCAAATGGGATTAATTTATGTGAATCCCGAAGGCGTTGATGGACATCCCGACCCTTTAAAAACTGCCATTGACGTAAGAACCACCTTCAGGCGTATGGCCATGAATGATGAAGAAACGGTTGCATTGACGGCCGGAGGACATACGGTTGGCAAAGCACATGGAAATGGTGATGCTTCTAAACTTGGTGAAAGTCCTGAAGCTGCCGGCCTGCACGAACAAGGCCTTGGATGGAAAAATCCAAAAGGAAAAGGCAATGCGGAAGATACCGTTACCAGTGGGCTGGAAGGAGCCTGGACAACAACACCCGACAGATGGAACCACACCTATTTCGATCTTTTGTTAAATCACGAATGGGAATCGAAGAAAAGCCCGGCCGGAGCCTGGCAGTGGGAGCCTGTTAGCATCAGGGAAGAAGACAAACCTTTGGATGCTCACATCCCCGGTGTGCGCAGGAATCCAATAATGACCGACGCTGACATGGCCATGAAAATGGATCCTGAATACAGAAAAATTGCTGATCGATTTTACAAAGACCCTCAATATTTTGCCGAAGTATTTGCAAGAGCATGGTTTAAACTGACACACCGCGATTTAGGACCCAAAAGCCGTTACCTTGGTGCTGATGTTCCAAAAGAAGATTTGATCTGGCAGGACCCAGTTCCAACGGTTGATTATACGCTGTCGGAAACTGAAGTGGATGAACTCAAAACCAGACTTCTTAACAGTGGCCTGACCCGCACCGAACTCATCAGTACTGCCTGGGACAGTGCCAGAACATTTCGGTGTTCTGATTACAGAGGAGGCGCAAACGGAGCAAGAATACGTCTTTCACCTCAAAAAGACTGGGAAGGAAATGAACCGCTGCGCTTACAAAAAGTACTTAACATGCTCAGCGAAATCCGCGAAGGGTTAAGCAAAAAAATAAGCCTTGCCGATCTGATTGTTCTGGGAGGCAGCGCTGCCATAGAAAAAGCTGCTCAGGATGCTGGTTTTAAAATAAACGTTCCTTTTAGCCCCGGACGCGGAGATGCCTCGGCCGATATGACCGATGCTGAATCGTTTGAAGTACTGGAGCCTATACACGATGGATTCAGAAACTGGCTGAAAAAAGACTACGCAATAAAACCCGAAGAACTACTTCTTGACAGAACGCAACTAATGGGCCTGACAGCCCCAGAAATGACTGTTTTGATTGGTGGTATGCGCGTTTTAGGCACGAACCATGGCGGAACCAAACATGGTGTATTTACTGACAGGGAGGGAGTGCTCAGCAATGATTTCTTTGTCAACCTAACCGACATGCAATTCGACTGGAAACCTGTATCAGAAAACCTGTATCATATTATCGAAAGAAAAACCGGACAGACAAAATGGACTGCAACCCGTGTTGACCTGGTTTTAGGTTCAAATTCGATTTTACGTTCTTATGCAGAAGTTTATGCACAGGATGATAATAAAGAAAAGTTTATCAATGACTTTGTAAAAGCATGGGTTAAAGTAATGGATGCAGATCGGTTTGATCTGAAAAGATAAACAAACCCTGCTTCTGCCAATAGAGTTTAGCAGCATAAAGGGGTTCAGTGAAAATCAGATGTTTTCCCCTATCGCTCCCATTGCGGTAAAGACGAACATGCAAAAATGCCGGAATTTCTTATTGCTGCTTCACTTTTTTAAAACATTTTAAAAACAACACTGTTTTGACTATAGCTTTAAACTTTGAGCTTTAAACTTTAAGCTTACTTTTTACTTTTTACTTTTTACTTTTTACTTTTTACTTCAACCATGAAATACATCGGAGCCCACGTAAGTGCCTCGGGCGGAGTTGAAAACGCCCCGATAAACGCAGCAGCCATAGGTGCAAAAGCATTTGCCTTGTTTACAAAAAATCAACGGCAATGGTTTTCATCTCCGCTTTCGCAGGAAAATATTGATAAATTTAAGGAAAACTGCGCCAAACATGGCTTTGAGCCCTGGCAGATTTTGCCCCACGACAGCTATCTGATCAATCTTGGCCATCCCGGCAAGGATGAACTGGCCAAATCGCGGGCAGCCTTCCTCGACGAAATGCAGCGCTGCGAGCAACTGGGAATTCCTCAACTCAATTTCCATCCGGGAAGCCATTTGAAGCAGGTATCGCCGGAAGAAAGCCTTAAAATTATTGCCGAATCAATCAATATTACACTTGATAAAACCAAAGGAGTTACAGCCGTTATTGAAAATACCGCCGGACAAGGCACCAATCTCGGCCATACTTTCGAGCAAATCAGTTTTATTAT
>DINP01000086.1:49302-54858 GCA_002426025.1 Bacteroidales bacterium UBA5537
GAGGAAATTAAATCCTTGTATAATATGATAAAGGCTTCTTAAGAAGAGAAGTCGATTTTCAGTCCATTAATAAACTTACCTGTATAAAGATAATCTCCGGAAAAATCTTTGTAAGACTGTCATTTCCTTTCCAAAAAGGATTTGGCACATAGTGGCATGATAGATATAAAGCTAATTTAAATTACTTTTTAGCCTGAAATCTTATTTTTGAATAAATCCAATTAAGGTTGTTTTATTCATTAATTTTGACATAAACAAAGTTCAGATAATTAGTTTATTATTTATACCTAAAACAAATCCCATGCGCTCTTTATTCAAAGGTCTTATTGTTGTTCTTTTCCTGGGCGCTCTTTCGCTTAGTGTGGCAGCTCAGACAAATATTTATACCCGTGTTCTATACGACATGGAATATGGATTGCACGCTTATACAACTACCACTGCACCGGACGACGGTTTGTATGTTACCGGCCTGCGATATGATAATTCAGGCTACCTGCTTAAGGTTGACTCAGCCGGATTTGTTGTCTGGTCAAAAAAACTGATTCTTGATAATGCAACTGTTAACCTGACGGATGTAAAAACCTGTTCTGATTCAAGCATCATCACCACAGGTATTGTATATACAAACAATCAATCCCACCTCGCTATTGTAAAATGGGATATCGCGGGAGATGCAATCTGGACAAAAACCGTTTCCTGGCCTCAGGCTATATATGGCGCACGACTGTGTGTAACTGCTACGGATGATATTCTGATAGTGGGATATACTGAAAATTACACATCGGGAAGTATTGCAGAAGCTTTTGCCATGCGTTTTACCAAAGATGGCATCCTTCAATGGAGTAAGAAATACACCAATTCAACTTTCAATATATATGGCTACTCCATTGCGGAACTTCCGAATGGCAATATTACCATTGCAGGCAAACGCCAGACAAAGACAAACTACACGGATAAATGGCTTAGTTTTGAACTCGAACCTTCAGGTGAAGTGATTAGTGCATTCACCATGGACAGTCCTGATGGTTATGGATATAAGGCTGTTGACCTTATTGCAGTTGATGACGGAATTGTGTATTACTCATATACTGATCAAGGGGGTCTGCTAAAACTGGATTACAGCGGCAATCTTCTTTGGGCAAGAGATTATAGTATATATAGTTATTCTTTTTATTTGAATACGCAAGGAAATCTGATCAGGACTTCTGATAATGGATTTGTAGTAACATCTTCTGACATGATACTTAAAACAGATGCCGAAGGAATTCCTGAATTCAAACAGGCGGTCTTTATGGATGTGGTTGACGTAGCCCAAAATGACGATAATGGATTTGTTGTCGCAGGCAATGGCCCTATGATCGGTGTTAAAACCGCGCCGGAATATATACCACAGGTAGGTTTATACCGCACTGATACGGAAGGAAATTCAGGTGATTGTGTGTATCCTTTGATAACACAGGTTGAATCCTATACGCCTACTTTTACATCAATTGATATCAATTCCCAAACTGCCGGAGAATTTACAAACCTGGATATTACTATTGAAGATTTTGAACTCCTGAATGATTCATCCTGTGTTGCACAAGGTGGTGGTATCCTGAAAAGGCCTACAAAAACCAGATCACTTTATATTTCACCAAATCCGGTCAAGAGCCTGCTTACAGCACAGTTCCCTGATGAAGATCATGCAATAGTTGATCAGATTGACATTATTGACTCTTTTGGAAGAGTTGTCTGGTCTGTCACAAATTACTCAGAACTGAAGAAAGGAATCAATGTCAGCAGTTTTACCGATGGGATCTTTTTTCTGAGAATCCTTAGCAACAAAGAAGTTTATACCGGCAAATTCATTAAGACAAAATAACTGGCTTATGAAAACCGGTAAAAACAGGCCGGTAATTATCACTTTATTGTTATTGCCGGCTTCAGTAAGTGCAATATCTCAATCTTTTGCCGATACTGGTAGCCAATGGAATATGGTAACTTCGCAGAAAATAATCTTAACAGATTGATAAAATTCTAAATTCATAAAATCATAATCATGAAAAAAACCATACTGCTGACTGGTATTTTCTTATTGATTTTAATAGCCGGAGGATCGCAAATTAACTTTCCATCTCCTGCTGATAATCCCTTTTGGATTGAGCAACATGATCAGTTATGGGCCTGCGGTACAATGGGCACTCATGGATCATGCGGAGATTATTATTGCATGCACACGATGCCAGCTTACTATAAAACAGATACTATTATAAATGGGATCACATACAACAGGCTGTACACCAGGATTGCTGTCGGATATGCAATCAGCCCCCACCAACCTGTGGAGGGCTGCCCTCATTCCTTCTATTTTCAGGAACCTGAGCGCTTGTATGCCACCATACGTCAGGACACTACACTTAAAAGAGTCTATATCCTGGACAATAATTCAGAACACTTGCTTTATGACTTTGGCAATATGTTGGTAGGTCAGCTATATCCGGCGACATACAATACCTGGAGCGACTCCTTGATAGTAGCTTCGGAAGATTCGATACTAATGGGTGATTTGTATCATAAAAAATGGAATCTGGGNNTATGGTATCGTGGCCAATCTTACTCTTCCATTCGAAAATTGGGATGAGATGCTCTGTTTTTCATTGAATGGGACTGCGATGTATCCCGATAGCAGTTATAATTGTGATGTAACTATCGGTATTCAAAACCTGGAAGTAAAACCTGATTTTGTAATTTACCCCAATCCTGCAAAATCATATCTTGTGGTTGAAGCTGATGAACCACCTGCAAAGGCCTGCTATCTTGAAATATTTAATCCAAATGGGATAAGAGTATTGGAAAAACAAATTGAAACTACTACCACTTTTCTTAACCTGGCCAGCCTTTCCAACGGCATTTACTTTGTAAGAATTGCTGATAATGGCAAGCTTTTCACTCAGAAGTTTATAAAAAGGCAGTAATGAAATATACCCTCCTTTTCTACAATTGTTTTATGACTACTCCGGATTTGGAGTATGATATATAATTTATGTTTATGGCTACTCCAGATCAAATATAAGCGCCAAGCATTTGTATGATGAATACTATAAATTTGAAGTAAAAGCAACATATTTGCAGATCGCCTACTCCGGTATGTACTACGTGATAAAATATTTGTTGAGAGCTTTTTTCCAATCAGTGGTATCTGCCCTGTAAAAGCAGTTAAATCGTGGCAATATAATAGCAACACATTCTGAAACAGAGCTGACACTTTCGGAAACAGTTTATACGAAATGTTTGTGGGGTTCTTACCAAATTTTTGTAGGTTCTAAGCAAATTTTTGCGAGTTCATGTGAAGTTTTTGTCGGTTTATACCAAATTTTTGCGAGTTCATGTGAAATGTTTGTGGGTTTAATTTGATGGTAGAGACGCGATGCTTCGCGTCTTTATGGTGTAAAAGAATTATTACACGGAGTTGCACGGAGGAGGCACAGAGGGACACAGAGAAAAAAGGTTCTTGGTTCAAAGGTTCAGGTAGTATAAAGAAGATTGTGTAAACAGGTTTTTGAATTCATTATAAAAGGACTGCTCTATGGATTCTTATTTCGCATATATTTGATATAGGATTTATATACGCAACTATGGCAATCAGAATTTCGAAAGTTGTGCATCGGGGTGAAACACGGTTAAAGCTTGATTTTGATTATGATACGGCAAAAATCAAGTTGGTAAAGGAGATACCGGATTATGTCTGGAGCCAATCTCTTAAAGCCTGGCTTATACCTGATACTGATGAATCGTTGGATAAGTTGAGAAAATCATTCAACGATTTCGAGCTGATTTTTGACAAAAATATTTTGGGCGAAGTAAAGCCGTCGTTACCACCTGTGATGCAAGAAGTTAAATCTAATGTATCGATAGAGGTAATTAACCGGAAGATTTTGCTTAAAATACCTAAAAATGAGGCTGATATAAAGTTTATAAAAACATTGCGTTATAGCCGGTGGGATAACAACATGCGACTGTGGGAAATCCCAGACTATCCAGGCAATCTCGATCTTATTCAGGATTATTTTAAAGAAAGGATTTCGGGAATTGTTATACACGATAAAATTGAATTACCAGGGCAAGGCAAAACCTTACCGAGCATTGGGCGCAATGAGGTGCTGCTAATTAAAACCCGCTCGGGAAGGGTGAAAATATTTTCAGGCTTCAATAAACCGCTGATTACGGTTATTAAAAAGATCCCCTACAATCATTGGGATCCAAAAAATAAATGGTGGACTATCCCCTTTTCTGAACATTTGATGGAACAGCTTAAGGAAGTGTGCATTCAGCAGGACATGAAAGTAATTGTGGAAGAAGAACCTGCCAGAGGAGCCGGGGTAAAACGCATTTCGGAGCTTGATGTGCCAAATTATCGCCGTGCACCAGAGGCATACATCAATAAGCATATAGAACTTAAGCATAGCCAGCATACCATTAAGAACTATGTTTCAGCTTTTGAAGAGTTTATAAATTATCATTATCGTCTTGATATAGATACTATTACAGAGCCGCAAATTCTCGAGTTTATTCGTTTTTTGGTTACTGAAAGAAAAGTTTCTACATCGTATCAAAATGTAGCCATTAATGCGATTAAATTTTATTACGAACAGGTGTTAAAAGGTAAACGCAAGTTTTACTTTGTTGACAGGCCAAACCGGGATAAAACGCTCCCAATTGTTTTAAATATTAATGAAATAACATTAATGATTAAGGGTACTACGAACATCAAGCATAAATTGATCATTATGTTTGCTTATTCATCGGGCTTGCGGTTGAATGAAATAGTGAGATTGAAGATAACTGACATTGACCGGGAGCGTATGCAATTGAGAATAGTACAATCGAAAGGGCGAAAGGACAGGTACACCAAGCTGTCGGAAAAGATTTTACCGGTTTTGGATTTATATATTGCTGAGTATAACCCTGCTGATTTACTATTCACAGGTGCAGATGGGCAGGCATATTCTGACAGATCTGTGCAAGCGGTGGTAAAGCAGGCAGCAAAAAGAGCCGGTATTACCAAGGTAGTTACACCCAAAACGCTTCGGCATTCTTTCGCAACGCATTTGCTTGAAAATGGCGTGGACTTGCGATATATACAGGAGTTTTTGGGTCATAGCAGTTCTAAGACAACCGAAATTTATACACATATCACAACCAAAGGTTTTGATAAAATAAAAAGTCCGATGGATGGTTTGGATATTTGATATTTTCTTATATTTGGCTTAAATTATCCGACTCTAATTATAGCCTCTCCAGGCCTATACACAAGTCGGATATATACGCAATATTGCGTATACACACTCGTTATGCGGCAGCTTAAAAGACAACACCAAACCAGAAAAATCATCTTGACAAACCGACTTTAAACTACGAAGGGTGAAACTTTTCTGGGACAACTTCCAACATTTCTAAAAAACAATTTTTCCATTGACTTGGTGACAAACAGACAATTTGGGAGTTAAGGTTTATTTCGAACTTTTCCGAAATTAACCTGACCTGACTTTTTCTGAAAATCGACTTTAAAGCTGT
>DINP01000041.1 GCA_002426025.1 Bacteroidales bacterium UBA5537
AGGGTGATAAAAAGTGCTGAATATTCAGCACCATTCTTTTTAAAATCGCATGATTAATGGGGGTTACAAATGCCTTATTCCGACATTAACAATTATCAATAAAATTATGTAGGTTTGACTAAGATTTAAACCCCACACTCATGTTAAGAATACATCGCATTAATTTCACCTTGCTGACTGTCGTATTGCTCGCTGCAACACTTTTCAATTCGGGCAGTGTTGCGGCCCAGGGCGATTTACTGGTAACTCCACGAAGGGTTATTTTTGAAGGAAGTAAAATGTCGCAGGAACTCACACTTGCAAACACCGGGAAAGACACTACACGGTATAATGTTTCATTTGTTCAATATCGAATGACTGAGAATGGAGCTTTTGAGCAAATAGAAGAACCTGATTCAGGACAGCTTTTTGCCGACAAGTATTTGAGATTTTTTCCCAGAGCAGTGACCCTTGCCCCGAATGAGGCACAGGTTGTGCGCATGCAATTTAGAAAGATGCCTGATATGAAAGACGGGGAATACCGCTCTCATGTATATTTCAGGGCAGTCCCTGATGAAAAACCATTAGGCGAAGAAGCAGTTAAGGATACAAATACCATTGGCATCCGACTGATTCCGATTTTTGGCATTACAATCCCAATCATTATCAGGGTTGGCGAATTGAGCTCGACTGTTGAACTGACCAATATCAATTTCGATGCAAAATCTGATACAATGCCCAATCTGGCGCTTACCTTTAGCAGGAAAGGTGATATATCAGTATATGGCGATCTGATAGTAAACTGGGACTCCGGCAACGGTAATCTGGTTGAGGTTGGAATTGTTCGTGGATTGGCGATTTACACGCCCAACAGGTTTAGACGGTTTATGCTGCAACTTCGCAAAGCTGAAGGGGTTGACTATTCAAAAGGCAAACTGATAATCCGTTTTCAGGCTCCTAACGAACAAAACGCTGAATTATTTGCAGAGCAGGAATTGCTCCTGCATTAGATTAGCTGCAAAAGCCAATCAGCATTTAACCACTCGAAATGACTCTATGGCTGACTACAATTCACCTGGAAGACTAAAATTACTGTTTACAAAACTTCCAATTTCGATCCTGATTGCCCTTGCCCTGTTGACAACCTCAGTTGTTACCCGGGCTGCAAACCGTTATGCTGTTGCAACCGGAAACTGGAGCTTAACCAGTACATGGTCAGCATCTTCAGGAGGGCCTGCCGGCGCCAGCGTTCCCATAGCGGGTGATAATGTATATATTGAAGGTGGACGAACAGTTACAATAAATGTGAATGCAAATTGTGCAAACATCATTATTGATAACGGCTCAGCGTTAAACATCGGGGCATATACAACAAATTTCTCAGGAACAACAACAATCAGCGGAAGCCTGACAGTTACTAGCACGACTGGTACAAAAACCTTTAATCAATTGATTATTTCAGGCGGATCTTTCATCAGTAATGTTGCGGAGACCTATGCTATTACAGGATTAACACTTGATAATGGAACTATTACAGGAACAGCTACCGGAGTATTTAATGTTGGGGCAAATGGGGTTTTAGTTAACCCGGGTACAGTAAACACGCTAAATGCTTCAACAATCACAGTTACAGGACCATCCATTGTGAATGGATCACTCATTTTCAACAGTGCAACAGGTACAAAAACGTTCGTTGGCGGTATTACAATCAACGGTTCATGGATCAATACAGCAAACTCAGCAATAACAATGCGAGGCGGTATTACAAACAACGGAACTTTTACATCCGGAACCGGAACATATACATTTAATACAAACAGCCAGATTATTGACGGATCGCAAAATCTGGTTTTCGGCAATGGAGTTGCCATATCAGGTGCCATAACCATAACCAATAATACAACCGTTACAATTGTAGGCAGTTTAACCGGAACAGTTGCAGGATCAACCTGGGTTAATGCATCAAACGCTGTTCTTGAAGCCGGTAATGCAATCTTAGCCACCGGTGCACTAAACGCAACAGCATCAGGAAATACAGTTAACTATTATCGGGCGGGTACCCAAACAGTTAAAGCCACTACTTATAATAACCTAACCCTTTCGGGGACGAGTGCTAAAACAACAACAGGAGTTACGGTAAACGGAACACTTTCGATTGAAGGCACAGCAACAGCTTCTGTAGTTCCGACTTATGGAAGCACAGCGACACTGCAATATAATGTAACGACTGCAAGAACCGCAGGCGTGGAATGGCTGAGCCCTTTTAATGCATCCGGAGGTATTGTAATTAATAATACCGGAACCATTACAATGAATGTTGCCAAAGTTGTTAATGCCCCTGTTACAATTAATTCCGGGTCAACCTTAACTACAAACAACCTGGCATTGACAATTGGAGGAAATTTCACGAACAATGGCACTTTTAACGCCGGGAACAATACTGTTACTTTCAATGGAACCTCAGCCCAGCAACTTTTAGGTACAAGTGCCACTGTTTTCAATAATTTTACACTCAACAACAGTTCAGGCTTATCAATAAACAGCGACCAAAACCCAGGCATTAACGGGACGCTAACTTTTACTTCGGGAAAAATAGTAACCGGAAGCCATATATTAATTTTAGGCAGTTCTTCAATAGTTAGCGGAGCAAATTCAACAAATTATGTTTTTGGAAATCTCCAGAAGATATTTGCAGTTTCTACCGCTTCAAAAACATTTGAGATTGGGGATGACACATCATTTACTCCAGTCACTTTGACCTTTTCGGGAAACACCAATGCGGGGGGAGGAATCACTGTTTCTACCACAACAGGGGACCATCCCCAGATAGCATCCTCTCAGTTAAACGAAAACAAAACCGTAAACCGTTACTGGACAATAACTAATTCAGGTGTTTCAGGTTTTACTTCGTATAACGCAACTTTTACATTTGTTGCCGGTGATATTGATACACAAGCTGACTACAACAACTTAATCTGCGGCCATTACTTGGCTTCAATTTGGGCATTCCCAGCAATAGGAACAAGAACTTCTACTTCAACACAGGTTACCGGCATTACTTCATTCGGCGATTTTCAACTTGGTGAATGTGCAGGATCTGAGCAACCTTCGATGATTATTGGCGATGGAACTCCATGCGCACTCTCTGAAAATATAACCTATTCAGTTACCAATGTTGCCGGCGTAACATATCAGTGGACAGTCCCTGCCGGATGGACCATAACCTCGGGACAAAATACCAATGAGATCTCAGTGATTGTGGGTACTAATTCGGGAAACATTTCGGTAACCCCTATGTCACTTTGTGGAAACGGACCTGCCCAAAACCGGACTATAACAGTGCTTACATCGCCTGCTCTGTCAATTCTGGCCTCTGCTGCAGAAATCTGCGCAGGTAATTTTGTTTCCCTTACCGCATCTGCAACAAAATCGGGGTCCCGAGCCATTATACTCGAAGAAGGATTTAATGATGCCACCAATAACTGGCTGAACATTAATAATACAACCGGAGGAACAGCCGCTGCCGCTGAGTGGACTTTAAGACCAAATAATTACAACGTTTCTTCCACCACGTTCAGATCAAACGATAACAGTCAGTTCTACCTATCAAACAGCGATGCTGCCGGGTCCGGGGCAGTAGTTTCTACCATCCTTCAATCGCCCGTAATCGTTACCAGTGGATATTCATCGCTAACACTCAGCTTTTACCACTATTACCGGCGCTATAATGGAGGTGAATCCGGAAATGTAGAAGTATCAACCAATGGCACTGATTGGACTACAGTTTATTCCTGTACGAGCAATACCGGGAGTTCAACCAATTTTTCAAACCAGGAAGTGAACCTTGACGCTTATATTGATAATCCAACATTCTACATCAGGTTCAAGTATGATGCGACTTACGATTGGTGGTGGGCCATTGATAATGTTTCAATTACGGGAACAGTTGCAAATCCGGGTTATCTTTACAGTTGGACTGCCGAACCGGCAGCAACTGCAGGACTCCCTGCGGGATCAGAAATCCCATCTGAAACCAATATTGCAGTTCTTGCTTATCCATCAGTAACAACAACCTATACGGCAAGTGCTACCAATGGATCGGGTTGCACCGCAACAGCCAATGCAGTCATTACAGTAAATCCAGTACTTCCTGTAAGTATCAGCATATCAGCCTCAAACAACCCTGCTTGTGACGGCTCTCCGGTTACATTTACTGCAACGCCGGTTAATGGAGGTGAAAACCCTGTTTTCCAATGGAAAATAAATGGCAGCAATGTTGGTTCAAACAGTCCGGAATATACAAGTTCATCATTATCAACCGGCGATCTGGTAAGCTGTGAATTAACCTCTGATGTTTCATGCCCGACAAACAACCCGGCCATTTCAAACATTATAGATATGGTTATAAACCCGGCCACTCCGGTAAATGTGAGCATTGTAGCCTCAGAAAATTCGGTTTGCAGTGGCAGCCCGGTGACACTTACTGCAACCGCTTCATCATCTATTGCTCCGGTTGTTATTCTATACGAAGGATTTAACAATCCATCAAACGACTGGACTACTATAAACAATTCGACAGGCGGAACCCCGGCGAATGCAGCCTGGACGCTGAGACCTGACGGATATGCATCAGCTTACAGCGGGGTAATGCATTCAAACGATAACAGCCAGTTTTATTTTACCGACAGCGACGCCCAGGGCTCGGGTTCAGTAGCAGCTACTATACTTCAATCACCGGCTATCAGCACAATCGGGTTCAATGCCCTGACGCTCAACTTCTACCAGTATTTCAGGATTTATGCGAGCGGGGAAACAGCTTCTGTTGAGGTGTCAACTAACGGGACCAACTGGGATAATGTAGAAACTTTCGTATCGAACAGCGGAGCTTCCCAATCCTTTGCAAATGTTTCAGTCAACCTCGATGCTTATGTTGGCAATGCTACACTCTATATCCGATTTAAATACGATGCAAACTGGGGTTATTACTGGGGGCTTGATAATGTTACCTTAACGGGAACACCCTCAACTACCACTTTTCAGTATAGCTGGATTGGAGATCCATCTGCTACTGCCGGTCTGCCCGAAGGATCAGATATCCCTTCAATATCGAACGCCTCAATCGTTGTAAACCCATCACTTACAACATCTTATACCGCAACGGCTCTCGCTCTTAATGGTTGTACAGGAGCCGAGAATATAAGTGTATCTGTAGTGGCTGGCCTGCCTCTGAGTGTCAATATTGCAACAAGCGACAACCCATTCTGCCAGGGATCATCTGTAACATTCTCAGCTACTACGGCCAATGCGGGAACAAACCCAACCTATCAGTGGAAAGTTAACGGAACAGATACCGGCCCAAACAATGCAGTATTTGTATATGCTTCACCCGCTGATGGTGAATCTGTTAGTTGTGTTGTAACAGCTAACAATGGCTGCCCATCAGGCAATCCGGCAACATCAAATACTATTGTTTTGAGTGAAGGAACTTCAATTTCCGGAAATGAAATTAATTTTAGCAACGGACTGCATGGCGAAATTTGCGCCGATGTGGCAGAACACGTAACAGCATCACTCATTGCCCCTGCCGGAACCTACATAGCTTATGTAAACTTTGCCAGTTATGGCACCCCCAATGGCACCTGCCCTGACTTTACATATGGAGCCTGTCATGCCAATACAAGTCAGTCGGTTGTTGAAAATGCTTTACTGGGGAACAATTCCGGAAGTATTCTGGCAGAGAATGGTATTTTTGGCGATCCATGTTCAGGAACTTTTAAAAGACTTTACATCAAGGCAACCTACACGCAAGCTGTTTGCTCAGGAGTTTTACCAGGAATCATTACCGGAGAAATCCCGACAGGTGGAAACGGAACATTTACCTATCTCTGGCAAATAAGCACAACAGGCGCAACATCAGGTTTCAGCGCTGCCCCGGGTACAAACAACCAGCAGAATTACACACCGGCAGGCCTTACACAAAACACCTGGTTCAGGCGAATTGCTTACTCAGGAGGATGCACCAACACTTCAAAGGTTCTACAGATTAATGTTATCAACGAGAATACATGGACCGGTGCCGAAGACAATAACTGGAACAACACCAATAACTGGACCTGTTCTATTCCAAACCTCAACACAAATGTTACTATAAATACGGGGTTGATCAACTACCCAATCCTTAGCTCAGGCCCAACAGGCAGCGTAAACAATCTTTCCATAGCAAGTGGAGCTTCTGTTGTAGTTGACGGGAACACGCTTCAAATTGCTGGCGTGGTTACAAACAACGGAACTTTTACGGCCAGCAGCGGAAGCATTGAAATGAAAGGCTCTCTACCCCAAACTATTGCAGCTAATCTGTTTTCAGGAAATACTATTAAGAATCTGACTATCAACAACACACAAGGCCTAACACTTCTGGGAGATTTAGGAGTAACCGGAGTTGTGATAGCCCAAACCGGAAACCTGACAACCGGAGGATATTTGACACTGATTTCCACAGCTACGCAAACCGCCCTGATTGATGGAAGCGGCAGCGGAGAAGTAAACGGCAATGTTACCATGCAACGTTACCTGGATTCAGGCTTCGGCTACAGGTATTTTTCTTCGCCCTTTCAATCCGCCACGGTGAATGGATTTGCAGACGATATGGATTTACTAGCCACTTTCCCATCGTTTTACAGATATGACGAAAACAAAGAAACAACCGGATGGGTAAGTTACACAAACACAGCCGGAGTATTAACGCCCCTTTCGGGATATTGCCTCAATTTCGGAACTTCAGCAAGCCCGCTTACAGCCGATCTGACCGGGATTGTCAACAACAACGCTGTAGGACCACTTACACTTTTCAATCACGATAAAACTTATACCCAGGGTTTTAATCTTGTCGGAAACCCTTACCCTTCTCCGATAAACTGGGATGCAGCTCTGGGCTGGACAAAAACCAACATTGACAATGCCCTGTATTACTTCAATGCAGGAACAACCGATCAGTATACCGGAACCTACAGTACCTATATTAACGGGGTTTCTAGCGATGGAACAGCCGGTAGTATTATTCCTTCAATGCAGGGCTTTTTTGTGCATGTCTCAAACGGGGCATATCCGGTTTCCGCTACACTGGCAGTTGACAACCGCGTGAGGGTTAACAATCTCTCCCCTGCCTTTCATAAATCAGCCAACGATCTGAACCTGCCGCTGGTAAGGCTGTCTGCCGGATTTAATGATGACCCCTTGACCACCGACCCGGTTGTAGTCTATTTTACGGAAGAAGCAACACCAGGATTTGATCCTGACCTGGATGCACTTAAACTAATGAATACCGATCAGGAAGTGCCCAATTTCTACGCCATAACCGAAGGGAATCAAAAACTTTCTATCAGTGCTATTCCTGAGCCTGGTGAAACGTCTGTTATTCCTTTGGGCCTCAAAACCAAAAAGAGCGGTTGGATTACTATCAGTAAAAAGACCACTGAAAATATTCCACATGGACTGAACACTTACCTGTACGACAAATCAACCGGCAATATTCAGGATTTGAGGGACAATCCAGATTACAGGATATTGCTGGATGAAGGAACCTGTGATCAACGTTTCAGCCTGATTTTCAGTAAAACCAGTTTTATTGGTGAGCAAGTGTCAGAAAGAAATAGTTTTGCCTATTGCGCAGATGGCATTCTTTACATAAATGCAGGACCTTCTCCCGATGGCAGCAGGATACTTAAAGTAAGTAATATGCTTGGTCAGGCGTTGACAGAAACCCATATTCCTGAATCGGGACAGGCCGAAATCAGGTCGGTATTTTCGCGTGGAATTTACATTTTAACCCTAACTTCGCAGAAGGGTATCCGGTCGCAAAAAATCTTCATATCCTATTAACCATGGCTAAAAGTAACAACAATATTTTCTGCAAAAAAATGATATTCTTATCGGGTATCATTTTGTGTATTTTGATGTTACATAACCAGGTTTTGGCGCAGGAAGAGCCGCCGCGGCCAATGAAATTAAGCCCCTACCAGAACCTGAGTTTTGGCGCATTTATTGCCGGCTTTGGCGGGGGCACCGTTATTATTTATCCCGACGGAACGCGCTCAGTAACCGGTGACATCATTCCCGTATTTCAGGGATATCAGCACCATCCGGCCATTTTCGAAGTTGAAGCTAACCCTGGTGTTGTTATTTCAATAATGAACGGTCCAAATATTACGCTCACAGGCAGTAATGGCGGGACACTTACACTTCAGCTGGATAACTCAATTCCCTCGTCCCCGTTTGTTAATACAACCCGTCCGCCATTCAGAACACAGGTAAGAATAGGAGGAACACTGATGGTGGGAAATATGCTCGATAACCCAGCCGGGGATTATATCGGAACATTTTCAGTAACTTTCATCCAGGAATAACCTGCAAGCATAAGCCCCTATCAATGACCCAAATAAACAGCGCCCTGACACTTCAGCGTTTCCAGTTATTACAAGGAATTTGCCGGGTTGCTGCCTTTATTCTGTCGTTTTTNNTTTCTCAAAATCAGCAATAATTATTCAAGGCATTTCGATACCGTCAGCGGATTTTTCCTTACAGAGAACAACACATACAGCATTGATGCCAATACAGGAACCATCAGAATTGGAACATCGGTTTTTAATCTCGGAAAGAAAGATATCTTTAGAAATGATTTCGGGCTTTATCTTTTGACGGATGTTTACGGTAAAGTTTTTGGATTGAATCTCAAATTCAACTTCAGAAACCTGGCGCTCGACCTTGAAACAAAACATGAACTTCCGGTTTTGAGAGAACTTCGGCTTGAACAGATGCGCAAAAACCTGAATCGTTTGAGCGGTGAGATTGAAGCAGACACCACCATTAAACGGGAGTATCATCTATATAAAGGAACAATGATTGACTGGTCGCTGATTTCAACACAAAGCGCAGGCCACATCAGCGACACCCGGGCAAGCCTCGGTTTGGGTAGTGAACTTTTTGGCGGAGAAGCCAATGTTTTAATCAACTACTCGAGCAAACAGGGTTTCGACGAAAAACAGCAGCAATACCGCTGGCGGTGGGCAAACAACGACCTGAAACTCGTTAAACAGATTAGTGCCGGAAAAATCCCGTCAAGGGCCATATCCTCAATTTACGCCCCGCTGATAGGGGCTACCGTTTCCAATTCGCCTACCACCTACCGCAAATCTTTTGGTTCATACATTCTGAGCGATTACACCGAGCCTGGTTGGACTGTAGAATTGTATATCAACAACGTAATACTCGATTATACCACGGCCGATGCATCGGGATTCTTCAGTTTTGATGTTCCGCTGGTGTATGGCTCATCAGCCCTAACGCTGAGATTCTACGGTCCATGGGGCGAAGAACGCGTAAAAGAACAAACCATCAATATCCCTTACAACTTCCTGCCTACAGGCAAAACAGAATACACCCTTACCGGAGGTGTGGTAACTGACAGCGCGAACAGCACCTATATGAGAGGAGAAACTTATTATGGTCTGCACAGAAATATAACGATCGGGGGTGGTGTTGAATACCTGTCATCAGTTACAACCGGTGAGGCTATGCCCTTTCTGGCCGGCTCGGCAAGATTTCTGAAGTATTTTCTGGCAAGTGCCGAATATACACACGGAGTCAGAACAAAAGCCCTGATCAACTATCGCCTGCCCTCAAACCTGATTTTTGAAATTGATTACACTAAATACAAGGAAGGGCAGAAAGCAATCAGCTTTAATTACCTCGAAGAGCGGAAAGCAAGTCTCTCAATCCCCATCCGGATCAACTCATTCAGGATGTTTTCGCGATTTTTGTACAAGCAAAATGTGTTGACCGAAGTTACGTATTCAACCACAGAAATATTGCTTTCAACATTTTATAAAGGGCTGAGCGCAAATATCTCTGGTTATGCCAACTGGCTGGGCAGTGGAACGCCCTATATGTATTCCAATATTTCGCTTGGAATTAAGGTTGGGCGTGGCGGAACTTTCAGACCGCAGATGCAATATGATTTCTCGAATCAGCAGATTATTTCCTACAAGGCCGAATATGAGAAAAGTTTCCTGCAAAAAGCTTTTCTCTCTATAGGGTACGAAGAGAACAAACGTTCTGACTTTAAAAGCATTGAGCTTACTTTCAGATACGATCTGCCATTTGCGCAAACCAGTGCCTCAACCCGTGTTATAGAGAAGGATTTTATTGCTACCGAAAGCGCAAGAGGCAGCTTTGCATTAGGTAGTGGTAACGGATACATCCACACCGATAGCCGTTCAGGAACAGGGCGTACAGGCTTTGTTCTGATTCCATTCCTCGATATTAACCACAGTGGGAAACGTGAGAAAAACGAACCACTTGCCCCTGGACTTAACCTGCAGATGAATGGAGGTCGCCAGGTTGCCAGAAACCATGACACACTCATCAGGGTTATGGATCTTGAACCATTTACCAATTACTATATCGAAATAGACGACAATGGTTTTGAAAACATCGCCTGGCAGATTGATGAAAAAGTGCTTAATGTTTATACCGATCCTAATCAGTTTAAGCAAATACCTATCCCTGTAAAGGTTATGGGCGAAGCCAACGGAATGGTTTTTCTGGAAAATGGACGACAACTGCGCGGCCAGGGCAGGATGCTGATAAACTTCTACGACAGCACCGGAAATATAGCAAGCAGGGTGCAATCGGAATCGGATGGCTACTATACCTATCTGGGGTTTGCTCCCGGAAAATATACTGCACGGCTTGATTCTGCTCAGATAAACAGACTTGACGCGACTTCTGACCCGGAGTTTATTGAATTTGAGATAAAACCAATGATTATCGGCGATATTGTTGATGACCTTACTTTTACCATCACCTACAAAAATCCGCCACCACCCGAAATACCAGTTAAAAAGGATATTCCAGCGGAAACAAAAACCAATCAAGGATCGCAGAAGCCCAAAGAGTTGCAAAATCCAAAAGATTCGCCAAAAGCAAATGAACCTGCGAAGAATGATAAGGTTGAAAACCGCAACCCTGGTGATAACTTAACTTTAATTAGTGGTGATCTGGATATCGAAAAGGGTTCTTACTTTGTTCAGGTGGGAGCTTACGAGAAACTTCATTATGCTTCGGCAATTTCAGAAAAGTTATGCACGCTTATCAAAGAAAACTGTGGGGTTATTTTGCAGGATAAGCTTTTCAAATTAAGATTCGGTTATTTCAAAAATGAATCTGACGCCCGCATTTGTGCTGAAAAAGTAAAAGCAGCAGGTTACCCGATTTACATCGGTATCGCGAATCACTAAAAATCAATACTTTAACTTTACCCATATCTTATGTTTGATGGACCTATTCCCGGTATTGAAACTTCCCGCCTGATTCTCAGACCATTTGATTTTGAAGATGCTACATTAGTCCAACAACTGGCCGGAGATGAAGTGGTAGCGCGCAATACCCTGGCAATGCCCTTTCCCTACCTCGACGGAATGGCCGAAGCCTGGATAGCAAACCATCTGAAAGATTATCAGGATGGGAAAGCATTGATATTAGCTATTACACTGAAGGAAACCAATCAACTTATCGGAGCAATAGGATTGAGCCTGCAGTTGCAATACCGCCTCGCTGAACTGGGTTACTGGATTGGAAGTGAATACTGGAATCATGGGTATTGTACTGAAGCAGTTAAAGCCATTATCGGATATGGTTTTGAAAAGATGAATTTACATAAAATTTATGCCAGCCATTTCAGCAACAACCCCGCATCAGGAAAGGTAATGTTAAACGCGGGAATGATTTATGAAGGTACGCTAAAGTCGCACATGTTGCATTGGAACGAATACAAAGACCTGGTTTATTATGGGATTATAAAAGAAGGTGAATAGGTATCGTTTAATTGAAATTTGTCATATAATGCTGCAAAACTATTGAGAGAATTTTATTTCGCAAACCTGATATATACACTCCATCCCAGCCGATTTACCAGACTTGTTGTACTGTTTGTAAATTTTATCCTTAAAACAGTGGACCAGAATATTTCCTATATTAGCAAATATTCTGCTGAATTTTGAGTTCAGATTCCGTTATACACTATCAATTTTTAACTTAAAGTAAATCGTTATGTCAGGAACCGGTTATCTGCTTCGCCATTGGTGGTTGCTAATTCTTATCTTGTTTGCATCGTGTTCTTCGGGCGACCTTATCAGGGTTGATTCCATGAATTTTGATCAACAGGTTGATATGTATCAGAATCTGGAATTTACCTTCAACCACGACCTGGTTCCAGATTCGCTGCTGAACCGGATGGATTCAAGCAGCTATATCACATTTACCCCGGCGATTAACGGGCGTTTTCAATGGACCGATGTCAGGACACTGGTGTTTCTACCAGCCACACCCTTTGCACCCAACACTGATTACAGCCTGACAATCAGACCCGATATTTCAAAACATCTTGTAAAAAAGCTGAATCCTGAAGACAAAGAAATCCGCTTTCACACTCCCTACCTGGCAATTGAGCGCAGCCAGACTTACTGGAGCGTTGACGAAAACGACAAATCACTGATTCAGTTGAGGATAAAGCTATTTTTCAACCACAAGGTTGATTTAAACACTCTGCGTAAGTTAACTTCGGTACAACTCGATAAAAAGCCTGTTGCCGTAACCCTTCTTACGCGTGAAAACACTAATGAAATTGAGTTTTCCATTGCAGCACCATCAAACGAAATGACTTCAAAACCGCTAACCCTGACTATTGCCAAAGGAATGACCTGTATTGGATCAGCCCGTGCAAACCCGGATGAAATGGTGGTTAACATGACCATGCCGCAACGCGACCGTATTGAAATTACTGATGTTCAAACAGAATTTGAAGATGGAGAAGGCGTGGTTTATATTTACGCTACCCAACCAGCTGTGGAACAAGGCCTGCGTGGATTAATTACGGTGAAACCTGATGTCACCTTCACCGCCTCTACCGTTGGAAATGCTATAAAACTAAAAGGGAACTTTGCCGATGGGCAAACCTACAACCTCACAATTTCAGGCAAACTGAAAGGAATTTTTGGACCAGAACTGGAAAATGATTACCAGCAAACAATAATTTTCGGCGCACTTGAACCTTACATCGCTTTTTCCGATCAGTCGGGCATGTACCTTTCAACGGGAGGTTCGGGAAACCTGGGTATTAATATTATCAATGTCCCTAAAGTGAAGATTACCGTTTTCAAGGTATTTGANNAACGAAGATTATGGTAAAATTATCTCAACCCGCGAAATTGACACCCGTTCGCTTCCCCGAAAGGGCAATATTAAGTTGCTGAATATCAGGCCTGAACAACTTGAACTTTCATCCGACATGAAAGGCATTTACCTCATTAAAGTGGAATCAACTGAAAAAAGCTGGCTGTCGGATGTACAGTTGCTTTCCTATTCCGATATCGGCTTGATTGTTAAAGAAGGGGTGGATGAAATGTTTGTGGTAGCCCGATCTATAGCCACTTCCGAACCATTGCCGGGAGTAATTGTGCGATTTATCAGCCGCAGCAACCAACAGGTGCATCAGCTAACAACCAATAGCAATGGAATTGCTGAATTTAAAAATGTGAGCAAAACCATTCCCGGTTTTAAAATTTCAATGCTCACCGCCCGAAAAGGTGAAGACTTCAATATGCTGCTCTTCAGCCGCGCGCAGGTTGAAACATCGCGCTTTGATGTTGGCGGAAAACGAACTGCCGGAATGATTTACGATGTATTTATTTATGGCGACCGCAACCTTTACCGGCCCGGCGATTCGGTCTTCTGCAACGCGGTGGTACGCAATTTCCAGTGGGAGACCATTCAGGATATTCCGGTCAAATTCAGGGTAATAGGTCCCGATGGAAAGGATTTTATCACACGCAGGGCACAACTGAGTAAATCAGGGGCAGCCCAGCTCGCATTCTCTTTGCCAAATTCAACCCTCACGGGAAGTTATGTTGTGGAGGTACTATCGTCGAACGATGTTCTGATTGGAAACAAAAGGATTGGTGTTGAAGAATTTATGCCCGACCGAATAAAAGTTGTGGCCAAAACTGATAAAGCATCTTATCGGAATGGTGAAATCCTGAAGGCTACCACCAATGTTAACAACCTTTTCGGACCACCAGCCACTAACCGCAAGGTGGAAAATGAATTCCGCGTAAGCCGCAAATCATACACGGCCAAAGGCTATGAAAATTATAACTTTAACATAACCACGCCTTCCGATATCTATTTTGAGAATATGCTAAGCGATGGTTACACAAATGAGAAAGGCATAACCGAACAAACCTTCAATCTGCCTGCTTTCGCCGATATCGGACTGTTATCCGGAAAGTTATTTACCACCGCTTTTGATGAAACCGGAAGGCCGGTTAACCGCTATTCGGAGGTTGAAATTGTTACACAGAACACCTTTTATGGTATTGGCCCCGCTCCCGGATGGGTTGCTACAAGCAGACCACTGAAAGTAAATACCATCGCACTGGATCGCAATGGAAAATCAGTAAAAGGGAAAGCACGCCTCGAAATTGTAAATATTGTATGGCAAACCGTTCTTGAACGCAATTATGGCAATACTTCGTATCGCTCACAAAAGAAAGAAAAAATAATGCTTTCGCGCGATATCAACATTGCTGATGGAGGTTATNNCAGACATCAAACTATGTTTCGAGCGCGTTTTATGCCTATGGCTGGGCCGATGCCGGGATGTCATCGTTTCAGGTTAACCGCGAAGGTGAAATTGGCATCGAGACAGACAAAGAGCTTTATAAGCCAGGCGAAACTGTCCGCATATTGTTTAAAACACCGTTTGCCGGAGAACTGATTGTTACTGTTGAACAGGATAAGGTTTTGGAATACTTCAGCCTTCCGGCAACAGCCGAAGGTGCCAGCCTCGATCTGAAAGTTGCTGCATCGTTTATGCCCAACGCTTACATCAGCGCTACACTGATAAGAAAGATTGACAATTCAGGCTTACCGCTTACGGTTGCCCATGGTTTTACATCCATAAAAGTAGAAGAGCCACAAAGGAAAATAACTGTTAGCATTGAAGCACCTGAAAAGCAACGGTCAAAAAGAAATCAGCTTATCAAGGTTAAATCCATGCCAGGCGCTGAGGTTACCATTGCAGCAGTTGACGAAGGCATTCTGCAGATTACAGGTTACGCCAGTCCCGATCCTTACGGCTATTTTTATCAGAAAAGGGCACTTGAAGTAAATTCCTATGATCTGTTTGATGAGCTGTTTCCCGAATTATCATCAGGCAACTCATCATCGGGCGGCGACCGTGGGTTTGATATGGGCAAACGCATCAATCCGCTTACCTCGAAACGGGTTAAACTATTGGCGCGCTGGAGCGGAACACTCAAGGCTGATGCCGCAGGATATGTAAGTTTCAACCTTCCCATTCCTCAGTTTTCGGGCGCAGTCAGAATTATGGCAGTTGCCTATAAAGGCAATGAATTCGGCAGTGCCGACAAGGAAATGAAAGTTGCTGATCCGCTCGTTATCAGCAGTTCGTTGCCACGTTTCCTGAGCCCTGATGATCAGGCCAGTGTGGTTGTAACATTGACAAATACCACGAGTAAAACGCTAAACGTTAAAATCAGCACCAAATCGAGCGGACCGGTTGTTTGCCGCGAACTTCAGGATGGCTCCCTTTCAATTCCTGCAAACAGCGAAAAAATAACCAGTTATCTGCTTGATGCCGAAAAGAAGATTGGCAATGCACATATCAAACTTATTGCTGATGCCGGTGGTGAGCAGTTTACTGAAGAAACAGATATCAGCGTAAGGCCGGCCGTTACACTCGAAAAAACAGGCACTGCCGGACAAATAAAAGCTGGCGAAAAGCTTGAGCTGAAAGCAAAAACCGATTTTATGCCAGGCACTGCCAAATCTAAATTACTGCTCACCACATCGCCTGCCGGAAAATATTCAAAAAACCTGAGCGAGCTTATCAACTATCCGCATGGCTGTCTTGAGCAAAGCATTTCGGCCGCGTTCCCACAGCTTTATTTCAGCGATCTGGCTAAAATGCTGAAGCAAAATCCGCGAAATTCAATCTACGATGTTACCCAGAATGTGCAGGAAGCCATTTATAAAGTGGAAGGTATGCAGCAATACAATGGCGGTCTGGTGTACTGGCCCGAAAATTATTCGACCATCAGTTGGTGGGGCACAGCCTACGGAGGCCATTTCCTGTATGAAGCATCAAAAGCCGGTTATACCATCAATCCGAAAGTGCTTGAAAACATTAACCGCTACCTTACCGAAATGGTGAAACAAAAAAGCACGACAGAGTATTTTTACAGAAATGAAGCAGGCACCTGGCAAAAAAGAATGCAGCCGCAGCGCGAAACCTTCTATTCACTTTATGTGCTGGCCCTTTCGGGGAAACAGCACCTGCCTACCATGAACTATTACAAAACCAGGGTGAATGAATTGAGCAACGACAGCCGCTATATGCTTGCTTGTGCCTATGCACTTGCCGGAGATAAGCGCAGCTTCGAAACGGTGCTTCCAAAGTCATGGGACGAAAAAGAATCTCCCGGCTATATGACCGGCGGTTCGTTCAGTTCACCCATCCGCGATAAAGCGATTGCACTCTACACCCTACTTACCGTTGATCCCGACAATCCGCAGGTTGCCATTCTGGCCCGGCAGGTTGGTGAGATGATTAATTCAAGCCGTTGGATTTCAACACAAGAGTCCGTTTTTTCCATGCTTGCACTGGGAAAACTGGCTGGAATGGACAAAGGAGAGAATCTGCAGGCTAGTGTTGATGTGGCCGGTAAAAAAGTCGCGGCCTTCAATGGTGAAGATATATATGTAGATGTTACAGGCACTTCAGCCAATATATCAAGCAGCGGCAAGGGCACTATTTTCTATTATATGGAAAGTGAAGGTATTCCTCTTTCGGAAAAATCGCGCGAAGAAGACCGTGTACTGAAAGTCAGGCGCACCATGCTAAGTCGCACCGGGAATCCGGTCAGAGCTGACTATATCAGTCAAAATGATCTGATTGTTGTGGCTGTAAGCATTTCGACAACCGATAACAGCACCGTCGAAAATGTGGCTATTACCGATATTCTGCCGGCCGGTTTTGAAATCGAAAACCCAAGATTGAACAACGAAAGGGAAATGGAGTGGATTAAAAACCGCTCAACACCCGATTTTCAGGATATCCGCGATGACAGGATTACATTCTTTACAACGGCTTCGGGCCAAACGCGTACTTTCTACTATATGGTAAGGGCGGTTAGTACAGGTATTTTTGTACAAGGGCCGGTTGGCGCCGATGCCATGTACAATGGGCAATATTACTCCTATTCGGGTGCGGGTAGGGTGATTGTAAGGTAAGAATGGTTAATAAATAAAACCAAAATAGGGACGCAATGTTGTGTCCCTGTTTTGTTATCCTGATTAAAATTAGAAATCAAATTCTTATGGGCTTTTGATCAAACTACCTGGCACGCGCTGCAAGCACGTGCAATCCGGGGTTGCATTATGGTGCAGAATATTAGGATATGTCTTGCCTAAGTATGCCATAATAAGCTTTAAATCAATTGTGTTCCAGACGGTTTTTGCCTTTAGTGTAAACAAAGTTAGCAACAAAATCAACAACTTATGGTGACTCCAAATCAGAAGTTAGGCCCGGAAATTTGCAAAAAAAATAGCGAGGTCGTTGCTCGCAGCAACGGCCTCGCTAAGTCTTAAGCAGTCGGGTACTATAACCCCGATTGCTATTACTTTAGAATGGCCAGAACTGATTATCGTACCAGATACTCTCTTTCAGATCTTCGTTCAG
>DINP01000057.1:0-49835 GCA_002426025.1 Bacteroidales bacterium UBA5537
AGGTGGCGAAAGTGACATGCCAACGAGAAAGGCTTGCTTATATAGGTTGCGAAAGTGACATGCCAATAAGTAAGGCATAAGACTTAAGTAGCAGAAGATGATATTTTCGTACTTCGACTGAATTCATGCAAAATTTACGAATTACTTAGAACGCTGAACACCGAACCGATTGAACGCACAATTAAGATATTACCGCAGAGGCCGCAAATTACCCGCAGAGAGCGGCTAAGGAAAATTAAAGAAACGTAGAACCCAGAACCTAGAACGCTCTACCGCTCCCTCGCCTTTTTTCGCCATTATCGCTCCCTCGCATAAAGAAACGTAGAACCCAGAACGCTTACCCCTCCTTATGCCTGTCAATTTCGCGATTGGTATCTTTGGTTTTCAGGGTTTCGCGCTTATCGTAGAGTTTTTTACCTTTAGCTATGGCTATATTAATTTTGGCCAGTCCTTTTTCGTTTATAAACATCAGGGTCGGCACAATGGTAAGGCCTTTTTCGCGGGTTTTTGTTAGTATTTTGCGGAGTTCGCGGCGGTTGAGGAGCAGTTTCCGATCGCGCTTGGGCTCGTGGTTGGCGTAGGTGCCAAATTTGTATTCGCTGATGTGCATGTTTCTTACATACAGCTCAGTGCCGATAAAAACACAAAAAGCATCGGTGAGATTGGCCTTGCCCTCGCGCACCGACTTAATCTCGGTTCCGGTGAGTACAATGCCGGCAGTGAATTCTTCCGAAAGGAAATACTCAAAACCTGCTCTCTTGTTTTTAATGCTGATTCCCGGTGCCATCTATTGTTTTAAGGAGGGGCAAAGGTAAGATTTTTGTGCGAATGACAAGGCGCATACTTCTATTCTTAAACGAATCAAATCTCCTTATTTTCTTATTGGTTCAGTGTTTTCAAAGTCCCATGATATCACCATACAGGAATTATCCTAACTTTACCATGCAATTTAACCAGGGTTATTATCAATCAGAAAACAGACTATCTACCAATGAAAAAGAAAGTTGCCATTTCCTTCTCAGTGCTATTGTTAACCGGATTAATCTGGGGCGGATTTTATATCAACTCACTGCTTCCGATAGTTACGGGTTATGCTGCCAAAAACCTTTCATCTGCTGTTTTTATCTCGGGCAGAAATGCTGAGGATGTGGAAGCGCTCGATCTGAACTTTTCGTTGATCAGATTTGCATCCAATGAAGTTGACACCATCAACAAACGGGTTACAAGCCGCTTTTTGTGGGGCAAATCNNACTACCTTATGGCCTTTGGGGAATGTGATCCCTGATTCCATAACGGGAATTGACCGGCAGCGGTTGCAGCAGGTAGCATCCGATTTGGTAGATAAAGCAGCGTATGGTGGCCATGCTTTTTCGTTTATGGTGGTTCACAAAGGCATTCCGGTGGTTGAAAAATACAATAAGGGCATCAATGCAAGCACCCGGTTGCTATCGTGGTCAATGGCCAAGAGTTTTACCAGTGCCCTTGCNNCATTGTAAATCACCTGATGCGCAAGCGGTTTAACAACGATGACGAATATTACCGCTTTGCAACCACGCGTTTATTCAACAAAATAGGTATGCCCGATGCGGTTTTTGAAGTTGATGCTTCGGGCACCCAGGTCGGCTCATCTTACATTTATGCCACCACCCGCGATTATGCCCGCTTCGCGCTGCTCTACCTTAACGATGGGTTTTTCAACGGAGAACGCATTCTGCCCGAAGCCTGGGTTGACTACGCGAGAACCATTGTTCCTAATACCAAAGGAGCCTATGGTGCCGGTTTCTGGCTGAATTATATGAACGATTTACCATCAGCCCCAACCAGTATGTACCGTTGTCAGGGGCATAACGGGCAGCGCATATTTATCTTTCCCGATCAGGATCTGGCCATAATTGTTTTAGGTTATTCACCCAAAAAGACCAACGATATGGATTTTGACAGGCTGATTGGCGATGTGCTGAAGGCAGTTGAATAGATCAATCAAGGCTCTGTATAAAGACAAATACCAATGAATAATGCCTGTATATCAGATGCTTGACATTAGAAATTAGATATTAGAAATTGCCCCTTGATCTCTCCCTTTTCCCCCATCTCCCCATCTCCTTTTCTCCTTGTCTCCCTTTCCCCCCGTCTCCTTGTCTTAGACGAAACAGAGCTATTCCTTAAAGTTTCACCGTAACTCCCACAGCGAAGTTAACGCCTGCCTGCGGGAAATAGCCGTCGTAAACACCATAGCTTCCTTCGCTGTAATAACGGTAAACCCAGGCGTTGGTTTCATATTCAGCATTAAACAGGTTGTTCACATTCAGGTTAATTTCCAGTCCACGCATAAAATCTGGCTCAATCATCCAGCTCAGCCTGAAATTACTGACAAAGTAAGGATCAAGGCTGCGGTCTTCTGATGCAGTATTGTCAATAAACTGTCGTGAAACAAATTTACTGTTGAATGCCGCTTCAAAACCTTTGGCAAAGGTCCAGCCGATTTCAGCACCTGAAGTTATCTCGGGCGAAAATGCGATGTCGGTATTGCCGATGGGGTTTTCGATCTGCGATCCCCAGTTGTCCCAGTCATCAACCAATTCGGTAAAGTTTCTGATTTTGTTTTTGCTTAGGGTCAGGTTGGCCGAAAGGTGCAATTTATCTATTAGTATGGCTTTGCCACTCAACTCAATCCCGGTCCGGAATGATTCAGGTACATTGGTCATAATGGCAGCGCCAACATCGTTTATCGCTCCGGTCAGCACCAACTGATCGCGGTAATACATATAATACAGATTGGCCGAAGCCTTTATTTTGCTGTTGTTGTAATGATAGCCAAGTTCATAATCGAACAGGGTTTCAGCTACTGGTGCTGGTTTGCCCGGATCGGCATCGGTATAGTTGCTGCGGTTGGGCTCGCGGTTGGCAACTGCCAAACTCAGGTAAAGACTGTTTTTATGGTCAAGCTCAAAGAATACACCAGCCTTAGGGTTAAAGAAAAGAAAATCATGACTTTGCGTAATATCGCGCTGGTCGTCATCTACTCCGGTCAATTCATAGTTTATACTTCGTAGTTGCAGATCGGCATACAAACTTAGCTTTCGGTTGGCCTGATATTGGGCTTTTGTATAGAAATTCAGATCGCGCTTGTCGCCGGTGCCTTCATACCAACGGTGATTGTAACCGGCAGTCTGCGCAAACTCTGCCCAAATCACCTCACCATAATGCAGGCCATTATACCGGTTTCCCGAACCTCCAGCAACCAGGTTGAGTTTTCCCTGCTCATAATTAAGTGACCAGGTGAAGCCATAAAAATCATTGTCGAGGTATTTGCGACGGATAAGGTCGCTTTGCGTGATAAAACTGGTATCGTTGCCCGGAATTGCAATCGGAGCAATCAGATAATCGCCCAGATCTTCATCGTCTTTATATTGCTCGTAATAACCAAATCCTTTTGTATAATGAACTGCTGCATTGGCAGTTAAATGACCCGACAATTGTTGCGAAAGCAGAAACTGGTAGTGATCCTGCTGATAATTATCTGTTTCGTTGTCATAGAATCTGGTATTTCCCTGGTAGTCAGTGTATTCTCCAATACCATTATAAGTTCTGTTGGTTTCCAGAATATAGGATGGAATACCATCCCAGGCCTGATAGGTTACTTCCTTGCCGGAGAATATGTTGATTTTTGCAATGGTCGTGTTGCCGTAATATCCACCTGAAACGTAGAAGGATTTCAGGTCGGAAGTGGCGCGGTCAATAAAGCCGTCAGAGCTGAGTTTCGAAAGCCGGGCATCCATGGCCCATTTACCGCCGATCAGTCCTGTGCCGGCCGTTACACTATGCCTGAATGTATTGAATGAGCCCGCTGAATTGGTTATACTTCCATAAGNNATGCGGAAACCGGTATAGCCAACTCCTGCACCAGCATCTGATGTAACAACGGTTGCAGGCATCTGCTCAAGCAAAAAGGGGATATCGCGCCCCTGGTCCTGTTTCGAAATCTCTTTCCTGCTAAGGTTCTGATAGGCTACCGGAGTTTTATTATTAGCACGTGTTGAAGAAATAATGGTTTCATCCGTTAAAATTGCAGCCTGTTCCATCGAAATCAGCATGGTTTTATTGGCATCCAATTCAAACAGGCTTTCCCATGACTTGTAGCCTAAATAGCTGACTTTCATTTTGTAATTTCCGGCTTTGAGCCCGGTAATCTCGAACATTCCCGTTTCATCGGTGGTAACTTTTACCAGGCGGTTGTTCAGATTCAGATGCGCTCCCTGCAATGAAGTACCCGTTTGGGCATCAATAACCCTACCTTTAATGCTTAATTGAGCCATTGCTAAAAATGGCAGAAAGGCCAGCATAGCCAGCGAAATGCGTAATTTCATAATTTTGATTCTTTTAGATTAAACTCTGGAAAGTTGAATTGGGTCTTTAACCCTCCGTAAACAAGTTTTCTCTACAATCCCTTCGCCGGCATTACCCGGGGCAGGTTCAATGAGTATGATCTCAGCCCGTAATTATAAGGCACCCCAATCGGAAATCAACTGCAAAGTTAATGCAAACTGAACTGTTAAACCAAGCCTAGCGGGCTATATTTTAACAAAAATTCAGCAGTGGCCTGATATTTATTGCTTTAGAGAATATGAATCATTCGGGTTTGAATTCTATCTTTGTACCGAATTGACAGCGCAATAAATCACTGTTGATTGCGCTATTATTGAAAAGCATAAAGACTAATGAAGAGGCTTCCGATATTTTTTTTGTTGATGACATTGGTGGTTTTTGGCTGCAATAAGGATGAGTTTCCCGATCAGTTCTCTATTATTGGCCCATGGTTAGAGAAAACAACGGATAGCTTAAAAACTGAAATTGAGTTTAAAAGCTCGAACCGCGCATATCTGAGACTCAGCCCTGAACAAGCCTGGGATACACTGCGTTATAAGCTTGATAAGAAAGATGAACTGCAGCTGTTTCTGCCTGAGGATTATCCGAATGGAAACCATTCTAATCATCAGATTTCTTACTCATCGCGCACCGAAGAACTTGTTATTTATGGTTTGGTTCCATCAATTCCTGAATCAACTTCACGCAAAGTTTTTAAACGAAAATAACTGACCTTTAACTCAATTATCACGATGAAAATCTGCATTATAAACGGACCAAACCTTAATCTTACCGGCAAACGAGAGCCGGAAAAGTACGGACAGCTTGGATTTGATGAATTTATTCCCGCATTGCAGAAGGAATTTCCACAGGTTGAACTCAAATACTTTCAGAGTAATATTGAAGGCGAACTGATTAATAAACTTCAGGAAGCAGGAGAAAACTGTGACGGAATTATTCTGAATGCAGGAGGATATACGCACACTTCTGTGGCCATTGGCGATGCAGTTAAATCAATTCAAACGCCGGTTATTGAGGTACACATGACCAATATCTGGTCACGGGAAGAATTCAGGCATAAATCGTTTATTTCAGGGGCGGCCAGGGGCGTTATTGCCGGCTTCGGACTTGGTTCCTATCGCCTGGCTTTGCTCAGTTTGCTTGCTGTTTGATTCTTTTGCAGAAACAGCCCTCAATCCAACGATGCCGCCAAGAATCATCATCACAAACAATAGCTTCAACAAGTCTTTTGATTCACCAAATACAAGTATTCCATAAATAACTGTTCCCAACGCGCCAATTCCGGTCCATATAGTGTAGGCTGTTCCCAATGGCAAACTTTTCAGCGAAAGCGCCAGCAAATAAAGGCTTATAATCATTGCAATTGCGGTAATAACCGAAGGCCATAAGCGGGTGAATCCATCGGAGTATTTGAGCGCAACCGCCCAAACGGTTTCAAAAAGTCCGGCAATTATCAGTATAAACCAGGCCATCAGGAGCTGAATTTTCGGGATGGAATTTCGGAGAACTTCTTTTTCCCGGCAAGGAAGTGAGCAACTACAATATTTCCATGATAAATGCATGATACTCTGCGATGCTTTATTGCCGATCTCTTCTTGCGATGAATATGGAACCTGCGGTAAAAGCTCATGTGTGCCCTTACCACTGCCCAGAAATCGGCAAAGCCACCATCTACAAGAAATTTAAAAGCTGCAACGCCATCAAGAATAAGCCTGAGAATAAAAACCTGCACCAGTCGCTCGGCAGGAAGGTTTTTGTACAACAACACAATGTTGTTGCGCATATTAAGGTAGGTTTTAAACGATGATTGCTTTGGAAGTGTCCCACCACCAACATGAAAAACTTTGGAAGCGGGACATGCCATTACCTTATAACCGGCATGTTTTATTCTCCAGCAAAAGTCAATCTCTTCCATGTGGGCAAAGAAATCATTATCAAAACCACCGAATTTCTTAAAAACATCGGCCCTCACAAACATACAGGCTCCGGTTGCCCAAAAGATTTCAACAGGATTGTTGTACTGTTCGTTATCATCTTCAAGGTGCTGAAATATCCGGCCACGGCAGAACGGATAGCCGTATTTGTCAATAAAACCACCAGCAGCACCGGCATATTCAAACTTTTCGGGATGGTGGTATGATCTGATGGTTGGCTGGCAGGCTGCAATCTGGGAATCGTTTTCCATCAACTCAATTACCGGTTGAATCCAGTTTTCACTTACTTCAATATCGGAATTAAGGAGAATGTAGTAATCGGCATCCACATGGGCCAGTGCATCGTTGTAGCCTTTGGCAAAGCCACCGTTTTCGGCATTCCGGATGATGGTAATTTCGGGAAAGTTGTCGGTTAAAAAAGCAACAGAGCCATCGGAAGAAGCATTATCAGCAACAATTATATCTGCAAAGCTTTTGCTATGCAGAATAACAGATGGCAAAAATTTCTTCAGAAATTCCTTACCGTTCCAGTTTAGTATAACGACTGCTGTTTTTGCCAAAGTTTGAGTCAGCTATGTGTTGCTATTAATAGCTTGTGTTAGTAATAGAATACAAACATACAATATTTATCCTATGGAAATTGCACCCCGGGAATTTTGAAAACATTTCAAGTAGAAATAATATCAGAATGGGTCATTATAGAAAGTTGCAGATCTTCTCCGGTCACTTTTAATTTTATCTGCATCCTGTTCCCCTTTACCTCTGAGCCTGGTTAATTGTTCCTGCCAGTCATAATCCTGTATTTCGCCGATTACATCTGAATGTATCAGCGTATAATCCCTTACCCGGAGTTCTGAAGCTGCAAAAACAAACTTTTTATTGCGTTCACGGTTATTGTTTATGCTGTAATAATGCCATATCTGATAGGGAATTGAAGGATCATTCAACATGCCACTGGCATCAAATGGCCTGTCTGTAATTGTATTAGGTGGTCCATATCTTAAGTAAACTCGCCCCATATCGGTTTCATACCCTTTTTTTACCTGAGTACTATAGGAAGCATTTACTTTGCGAACTTCAAACTTGTATTTTTCCCAGGCATCACCTGGATTGTTTTCGTCGCGGTTTGTCCAGAAACGAAGTAAAAACTGTTTTAATACTGCAAGGGATGCAGTCTCGGCCTGAGCCCGTATAAAAATAGATTCAACTTCGGTGGAAATTGGCATCAACGATCTGATATACTCGCGCAGCGTATCAGAATCGGTGATGAAGTCGGCAAAGGTATTGGCTGGATTAATAGAAGTGAGTTCAAGCGCCGATGTTCCAAAACCCGGATTAGAACGTTGGAAGAAGGTTAGATTCTGAGCTACAACCTTATTGTCTTTATTCCTCAGGTTAACAACCAGATTATAATTGCCGGATGGTAATTTCGATATATCAAACTCACTGAGTAAGACCGTTACAGGTTTCGATGTCTCCTTTTTTATCCTGATGTATTCATTCAGCATTTTTCTGGTTTCGTATGATTCGATAAACGCAGATAGCAGGTATTTTTCTTCACTGCCTTCCTTGTGAAGCGGATTATAAATTTCCGCATAGAAAGTGAGTTTGGATTTATCGGAAGGGAAGAAATTATCAACAAAAGGTACAAAATCGTACCCGCTTTTACTCAATACATTGGGATTAACCGTTTTGGTAAAGGAATTGATCAGTTGGATGCCCGAAACGGCAAAGTCATCATCAGGAAAGTCTATGCTGACCGGATAAGTCACTACCAAAGGTTTTTTGGTTACATTCATATCGGCAATTGACAAATCGAGGGAATAGAGTCCGTTTGGAAGAGAGAACCGTTGCTGATCAATAAAATTAATACCGACAGAGGTTGTGTCATCTATCTCTGGGCTGAATAGTTCATATTTTCTGAAATCCTTTATTGTAGAGTCCTGCCTCAGAATCATAGTTACCTGGATGCTTCCCTGAAATTTACCTGAAGCGTTCTGCTTATACACTACAGAATTACCAAGCACTTCGAGGTAGGTTTCAAGATATGGCCCCTGGCCGGGGATATTAAACGATGCGTGAGAAAGGTAAGCGCCCAATCCTCGATTAGATGCAGAGGCTGTGAACGCTATAAGTAAAATAGCAATTAAGCTAAAGGCAGTTTTTTTCATGATTTATAAGTGTTTCTATGCCAGTAAAATAGGGCAGGAGCCTGATTGGGCCCTTTTATTAAATAGGCTGACAGCATTTATACAAAGGTACGTTTTTTTGCAGCCCGATTCAAGAAATGCTGTACGACTTTAAACGCGGGTAAAAGGCGCTGAAAGTTTTTTTTGGCGAATCAAAAATTATTGTAATTTTGCCCCCGGAAAGATGGCAGAGTGGTCGATTGCGGCGGTCTTGAAAACCGTTGACCTGCGAGGGTCCGGGGGTTCGAATCCCTCTCTTTCCGCCAGACAAATCAGATGCCCCGCCATTGGCGGGGCATTTTTAATTATATAGCCGCAATGCCAGCCCATTGCATGAGACTTATAGGCTGTATAAATAAAAACATCATGCGCAGCTTGATGCCCGAAATGTCTGAAGCTCCCTCCCTGGGATCAGCACGGCTAATCCTCTTCACCAGAAATTCCCGATATTTCATTTTGCAAATGGATTTAAATTAACATTTCCACGAGCAGAGCCTGAACTGTATGATTCCAATTCGATCATTAAAGGGCAGAAAATAGAAATATTTAAAAAAATGGACAAAAGATTGTAAAATTGGGACAAATGTCGTATATTTGTGGGCAAAAGAGGAAAAATGTACACATCAACATCACAACCCGCCGAATTAAATGAAGCCATTGTATCCTATGCCTCTGCTCTAAGGAAACAAAACGGAATCAGTAAAAATCTTACATACCGCGATTTTCTTTCGGATAGGATGCTCATTGTGCAGGCGATAAGAGCCGGTATTCCTTTCAGGCTTTTTGCTTTGATAAAAGAAGAAACCCCTTTTTCTGATGAAGAGTGGGCCGAATTCCTCAGTATCTCAATCAAGTCGTTACAGCGCTATAAGGTTTCAAAAAATTACCTTTTTAAGCCAATTCATTCTGAAAAGATTTTGGAAATTGCAGAAGTTACAGAGCTAGGAAAGATGGTTTTTGAAAATCATGATAAATTCCTTCTCTGGTTATCCACTCCAAGTTTCGCCTTAGGTAACTTAAAGCCAATAGATTTAATCAGAGATTCCTATGGCAAAGAGATGGTTATTGGTGAGCTCCATCGTATTGATCAGGCAATTTTTGCATAATGATTGTTTTCAGATTATCGCGAAAAAAATATGCCACTGCGCTATCGGGGAAAGGGGCTGCGGTTTATGGTGCCCGCTGGAACTCGCAGGGTGTAGAGATGATATATACCGCTGAAAGCAGAGCTCTTGCTATGGCTGAAGTTATCGTTCATTTAAGCCTCGCTATGATGCCCGATGATTATCAGATGTTATCAATATTAGTTCCTGATTCTGTTTCAGTTGAAGTTTTAGATACTGCAATTTTGCCAAAAGACTGGTCTGTTTTTCCATATATCCACAAAACACAGGCAATTGGTGACAGGTTTATTTACGAACGCCATGCCTGCGTATTAAAAGTGCCTTCCTCTGTGGTAAATGGTGATTTTAATTACCTTATAAATCCTTATCATGCTGATTTTAATATGATTGAGATTTCAGAAATCAGCAATTTTGCTATTGATAGAAGAATGTTTAAATAGTTGATTGTGATTAATTTGCTTGAATCGTAATCACGAAAGTGATAATAGGCAGAGCCTATTGAAGGATATGAAGCCGGAGGCAGAGCCATCCGGCTAACAAGGGATGTTTAAATAGTTGATTGTGATTGATTTGCATGGATAGTATTCACGGAAGTGTTGATAGGCAGAGCCATCTGGCTAACACAAATTTTAACTATTAATTGTTAGCTATTAACTGTTAGTTGACTACCAACTTCCGCTGGCGCCGCCCCCTCCGAAGCCGCCCCCTCCGAAGCCGCCGAAGCCACCACCTCCACCTCCGCTAAAACCGCCGCTTCCACCGGAAAAGCCGCCCCAATCACCGCCTGAGCTTCTGCCACCATTTCCAAGCATGGATAAGAGCAGCCAGAAGGGAAGATTGGATGAGCCAATATTGTGGCGCTTATTGCCCGAGTTTCGGCCCATCAAAAGAATGACAATAATAATAATGATGATGGGAATCAGGGCACTAAGCGCCCCGCCTTTTTTCTCGTAATCCTCTGCTTTAAACCTACCCGAGGCAAGATCAATAATTATATCTGTACCAGCATTAATTCCTCCGTAGTAATTGTTTTCCTTAAAATAGGGGATCATCTCGTTGTCAACGATGCGGCGGGCGACAGCATCAGGAATTATTTCCTCCATTCCGTAGCCAGTTGAGATAGCAGCTTTGCCGGATTCATTCCCGATTTTTGGCTTTATCAGCACAACAATCCCATTATCAAATTCCTTTTGCCCAACTTTCCATTCATGGCCGATGCGCTGAGCCAGATCGTCAATATCATATCCATTGAGCGATTTTAGGGTTACCACTGTAATCTGGGTTGAGGTAGAATCATTGTAGTCAACCAATTTACTTTCAAGTCTGTCAAGTTGATCCTGCGATAGCAAACCAGCTAAATCATTTACCAGCCTGGGTGGATTTGGCTTTGGGGGAATTTCGGCAAACAGGCTAAACCCGTTGACAAGAATAAGTAAATTAAGAAGTAAGAAGGCTTTCAGCGATATCTTCATTTCGGGTAGGGCTTAGTTTTTTCCAAATGAAAGTTCATCGGAAAGTTCATTAACATCGTCGCTTTTATGCGGGAAATGCTTTTTTAATTGCTGCCCGGCACGCGAAATGCCTTCTACCAAGCCTTCTGCAAACCTGCCTTCGCGAAAGTGGTTGATCATCAGAATTTTCGTGCTTTCCCAGAAATCATCAGGCACTACAGCATTAATCCCACTATCACCAATAATGGCAAATGCCCTGTTTTGAATCGAAAGGTAAATCAGAACACCATTGCGCTGTGCAGTTTTGTGCATTTCAAGTTTTTTGAAAATGAACGCAGCACAGTCCAGCACATCGCCCTTGCATTTGGTTTCAATATGAACCCTGATTTCACCCGATGTGTCGAGTTCGGCATCGCGGATGGCCTGAAGAATATCATCTTTCTGATCTTCAGTAAAAAAGTTTTTGGCAGTCTGGGGCATGATCCGGGTTTGATTAACTAACAATTAACAGTTAATAGTTAATAGATGGAGTGTTCTGGAGAGTTGGCCGGTAGCTTCAGAACTGAACATCAGGTGCTTTTTCTGCGCCTGCATCTGCCTGGAAGTAAGCTTTCTTGTCAAATCCGAAAATTCCTGCGTAGATATTTGAAGGAAATCTTCTTACAAGGGTGTTGTATTCCTGGGCTGTGGTGTTAAAGTTCCTGCGCTCAACTGCAATCCTGTTTTCAGTTCCTTCGAGCTGAGCCTGCAAATCCATAAAATTCTGATTTGCTTTCAGGTCAGGATAGCGTTCTACAACCACCATCAGGCGTGATAGGGCTGAACTCAAACCTTCCTGAGCCTGCTGAAATTGTTGCAGGTTCGCTTCTGTTAGGTTGGTAGGGTCAATGGTCATACTTGTTGCTTTTGAACGTGCTTCTATTACCTGTGTCAGGGTTTTCTGTTCAAAATCAGCATAGCCTTTGACTGTATTTACAAGATTAGGAATAAGATCGGCGCGACGCTGGTAAACATTTTCAACCTGCGACCAGGCTGCTGTTACACCTTCTTCTTTGGCTACAAGATTGTTGTAACTTCGGCTTCCTATCATAATGAGAAGGAGGATTGCACCAACAACAACAATTAACATGATCAGAGATTTTTTCATAAACTATTTTGTTAGGTTTTTGTAAAGGTACTTAGTTTTGTTAATAAGTATATTAAGAAAAGTTAAATTTCTGCCCGGAAAAATTCGATTTCCAGGCAGAAAAATTATTGTATAATATTGATACTGCGTTTGATAAAACCAGTAAGCTCTTCGCCTTTAAGCAGGTTTTGCGACAGTTTTGCCAGATCAACTAATTGTTTGGCCAAATCTTTCTTATGCGTTTCATCTTTTTCTTCATTCAGTTTCACTATAAGCGGATGATTGCCGTTTACCACGAGATTGAGGGAGTCGGGAAGACCGCTCATGTAAGAAGCTCCACCCATCATTGACATGTCTTTCATCCTGCGCATAAACTCAGGCCGGGTAATCTGAACCGGCAAATCGGTTTCACTCAGGCTTTCAAACAATACGCTGTAATGCTCTTTCCCGGCAGCTTCTTCAAAAACAGGTTTCAATTTATCGCGTTCTTCATCGCTGAGTTTAGAAGGCATTGACTCTTCTTTCTTAATCAGTTTATCAACTACATCGGCATCAACACGCACAAATGAAGTGCTTTCAAACTTCTGCTCAAGTGTATTAACAAAATGATTGTCAATCGGACCATCCATTACCAGCACATTAAAGCCGCGCTCTGTTGCTGCCTGAATAAAGCCGTGCTGTTCAACGGTATCGCTGGTGTAGAGATAAACAAGTTTTTTATCCTTATCAGTTTGAATATCCTTGATGTGATTCTTGTACTCTTCGAAGGTGAAGTATTTTCCGGCTGTATCCTTCAGCAGGCAGAATTTCTCAGCCCGCTCGAAGAATTTCGGTTCAGAAATGATACCATACTCGATGAAAATACGGATGTCGTCCCACTTTTTCTCAAACTCTTCGCGGTTGGTTTTAAAGATATCCTCAAGTTTATCGGACACTTTTTTCATGATGTGGTTCGATATCTTCTTAACATTTGAGTCGCTCTGCAGATAAGAACGCGAAACATTCAGTGGAATATCGGGCGAATCAAGCACACCGTGCATCAGGGTGAGGAAATCAGGAACGATACCTTCAACCGAATCGGTAACAAATACCTGGTTTGAATAGAGTTGAATCTTCTCTTTCTGAACCTCGAAATTGCGCTTTACTTTCGGGAAATAGAGGATTCCGGTAAGGTTAAACGGGTAGTCAACATTCAGATGGATATTGAACAAGGGATCTTCAAAAAGGCCTGGATACAGCTCGCGGTAGAAATTGTTGTAATCTTCGTCGGTCAAATCGGCAGGTTTGCGTTTCCAGGCTGGATTAACGTTGTTGATAAACCGCGGTTTTTCAATTTCGTCGTATTTATCATTGCCTTTCTCGTCTTTTTCACCTTCGACCTTTTCCCATGTTTTTTCATTTCCAAAGCGGATGGGAACAGGTAGGAATTTACAATATTTTTTTAACAGTCCGAGAATCCGGTGCTCTTCAATAAACTCTTTTGAATCATCAGCAATGTGAAGTACAATATCGGTTCCGCGTTCGCTTTTCTCTGTTTCGGTAACTGTATATTCCGGACTGCCATCGCATTCCCATTTTACGGCTTTTGAACCCGGGCCTTTTTTATAAGTTTTGGTAATGATCTCAACTTTTTTTGAAACCATAAACGAAGAATAGAACCCAAGACCAAAATGGCCAATCAACTGGGCTGCATCTGCTTCGCTTTTGCCTTTGTATTTTTTAATAAACTCTTCAGCACCCGAAAAAGCAATCTGATTGATGTATTTGTCAATTTCTTCTGCAGTCATGCCTATTCCCATGTCGCTGATGGTAAGCGTTCCCTTTTCTTTGTCAATTTTCACCTCAATGGTGAGATCGCCTAGGTCTTCTTTCATTTTACCCATTGATGCCAGAGCTTTCAGTTTTTGTGTGGCATCTACAGCATTGGAAATCAATTCCCTCAGGAATATTTCGTGGTCCGAATACAGGAATTTTTTAATGATTGGAAAAATGTTTTCCGTTTGAACATTGATTTTTCCCGTTTGCATAGTCTTTGTATTTTTAGTTTCTGATTGTTTTTCTGAAACTACTCAAAGCCTGTGCCATGAGCGAAAGTCTGACAAATTGTCTGAATTTGCTTGAAAATATGGTTAAAGGGTTCTGGGTTCAGTGTTCTGGGTTCCCAAAAGGCGAGAAAAAGCGAGGGTGCGAAAAGGCGAAAGAAGGCGATGGTTCGGCTGGTTCGACCAGAGCTCACCAACCGGCTCAACACAGGTGGAGTGATAGCTTTCTACTCTCAGCAAATAGAAAAGTTACACCTTTCCGGGAATTTCAATAATAAAGGTCGTGCCATTGGTAGGAGAGCTGGTAAAGGAAATTTTACCTTTCATATATTTTTCGGTCAACGTTTTCATGCTGTAGGTTCCAAGTCCGCGATCGGAGCCCTTGGTTGAAAACGATCTGTTAAAAACTTGTAACTGAACATCTTCAGTCATATAGGATTGGTTGTGGACCCATATCATAGACCCTTTTTCGTTAAGGCTTATTATTCCGATGCTAACTGTCCCTTCATTGTTCTCTGCTTCAATGGCGTTCGTCATCATATTGGCTACTACGCGCTTCAGAAGTACTTTATCGGCATTAAAACTAAAATTCTCACTTCGCTGGTCAAGGGTAATTGTCAATTTGCCGTTAGTAACTGACTCAAATTCAGATTTCAGGTCTTTGTAAAATGAGAATGAATTGATAAGCGATGGCTGACTTATAAAATTGCTATAATCGGAATTGGATATAATTCTTTGGGTGTTAATTTCATCAATAAGATTGCCGGTAACTTTCAGCATCAATCCAAGATATTCTTCATGCCTGTCGACGTCTTCCTCTGTTGAAAACAGTTCGGCAATACTGTTTATGTTGTGCGCGGCATTCAGGATATCATGGTAAAATATCCGCTCAAGCAAAACCTTCTTTTTCTCATTGCTGATATCCTGCATGTTAAAGAGTATAAAGTCCTGATCGCCAAATTTTATTGGCTCAGAAGTTACTTTCAGATGCATCATAGCCGTAGGGCCTGCTTTTATGGTACACTCCTCAGAACCTGAATTCCCTTCAATACAATTCATAATTGACTTGATAGCACCACAAACCTGGCAATCTTTTGAAGTTCCACAGCCATCAGCTCCCTTTAAAACTGAAGGGCATCCGAGAATTTCACCGGTTCGCTTTCCCAGAATTAGATCTATGCTATTGATATTTAGTAATTTAAGAAAAGCCTTGTTGCTGAAAACAACCTGTCGTTCTTTGTTTAAAACCAGCAGAAGAGTTGGAATACTGTCGAGGATGGATATTGCAAGCTTGTTCGATGTGATTAACTCGTATTCCTGTATCAGTTCTTCGTGGCTTTTACGGCCTGCCGGAGCGAATGAGGTTTGAGGTTGTCGCATAAATAGAATTAACTTATCGTCCTCAAAAGTAATTGTTTTTTTTAGTTGATCGAATTTCTGATTTGCTTAGAATGAAAATATAAAACATAGGCCGATATGTACTTGTAATCCATTTGGATTATCATGTAATTGATATATAATAACTTACTTGCACTGATCCCATGAGATGGAATTGCTGAAACTATCTATTTATTAAGTTTAATTTATTTATCCAGCCAACAGATTTACAGGCCCAGTATCCAATAAGAATGGCTTCTGCTGCATCATGGGTAGGGGAGTTCCACGAAGGTGCTTCGGAGTTTTCAATGATTGATCCGCTGAGAATAATCGCATTTCGTTTGGCGGTTGTCGAATTTCTGTATTCACGGGGAAAGAGCATTTGTTTGCGCCATTCACCGGCATCGGTTGAAATAATCTTAATATTTTGTTTCCCGGCTTCTTTAATCCAGGCAACTGCAACAGGTCCGCCACCTTCAACAGCAATGCAGGTCAGGTTTTCGATTGAATGAATCAGATTGTATGCGGCTTTCCGCAGTCCATTAACTGAACCCATGTTATGAGAACGATACCAGATCAACTTATCGGGCTTGCTAAAAAGTGCCAGGCCTATTTTTACACCGGCGTCAATTGCTAACAGGTATTCGGGAATAACTACATGGTTATCAATGGGCAATGTTGTCATGTTATTTCTTAATCAAAGATAATGAATTATCAATTATTTGGACCAAGGCTTGAAATCTTTGGTTAAGGCTTAAAAATATTGCGTATTGCGGTCATGCAGATATAAAATCTTAATAGCTTAGCCTTCTGCAATATACAAAGTACCAAAAGAATAGTAATTTGGTTGTGTCGGAATCTGATAAGGGTAATTATTTAAAAATCAAATATATGTGTTTGTAGGTTTTTAGCCTTTATTCTTTCGATTTTCCATTGCCATATTTGGGAATATTTCTACATTAGCTCCCTGTAAGCTTGTAAATACGAACCACATAAAATATATATTACTATGTTGAATCTCGACTGGAGTCACTTGCCTTTTGGGTATGTGAAGACTGACTACAATGTCAGGTGTTACTACAGGGATGGCAAATGGGGCGAGCTGGAAACCTCTTCATCCGAATTTATCAGCCTGCATATGGCAGCATCATCACTTCACTATGGGCAGGAAGCTTTTGAAGGAATGAAAGCTTTCAAGGGTAAAGATGGAAAAGTGCGTATTTTCCGTTGGAATGAAAATGCCATGCGTATGGAAAATTCGGCCAATGGCGTTATGATGGCTGTAGTGCCTCACGAATTATTCCTGAAAGCTGTTGTAACGGCAATTAAATTGAACGAGCGTTTTATCCCACCGCATGGAACCGGTGCTTCGTTATACATCAGGCCATTGCTTATAGGCTCAGGTGCAAGAGTGGGAGTTAAGCCTGCAGATGAATATCTGTTTATGGTTTTCGTTACTCCAGTTGGCCCTTATTTTAAAGAAGGATTTAAACCGGTCGCTTTCCAGATTGCCCGCGACCATGATCGTGCAGCACCAAAAGGAACCGGACGCTTTAAAGTGGGAGGCAACTATGCCGCCAGCTTATCAGCTGGTGAAGAAGCCCATGCAGCAGGTTATGCCGCAGCTCTTTTCCTCGACGCTAAAGAGAAAAAATATATTGATGAAGCCGGACCGGCCAACTTCTTTGCGATAAAAGGAAATAAATACATCACGCCTAAATCAGAATCAATTTTGCCTTCTATCACCAATAAGAGTCTGATGGACCTTGCCCGCGATATGGGTATGGAAGTTGAAGTAAGACCAGTTGCTGTTGATGAACTATCTGATTTTGATGAAGTTGGCGCCTGCGGTACTGCTGCAGTTATTTCGCCGGTTTGCAAAATTGAAGACCACGCCACCGGCAAGATCTATCAGTATTGCAAAGATGGAAATGCCGGTCCTGTTTCAACCAAACTTTATAAGCGATTACAAGCTATACAGTATGGTGATGAGCCCGATGTATTTAACTGGAATTATATTGTAGAGTAAAAGTTTAATCTACTTAAAAGGAAAAGGTTGCCCTGTTGTGGCAACCTTTTCCTTTTAAGCCAAACAGGAGTTAAATTATCCCCTGAGCTTTCATTAGTTTTTCCATTTCCAATTGCATCTCGCCGGCTTCTTTTTTTGCCAGATCAGCAAAATCTTCACCTTTTGAGGCGAAAATAATACTGCGTGAAGCATTAACCAGCAAACCACAATCCTTATTCATGCCGTATCGGGCAACTTCCGAGAGACTTCCGCCCTGAGCGCCAACGCCTGGAACCAGCAGAAAATGGTCGGGAATCAGTTTTCTGACTTCGGCAAGCATTTCTGCCCTGGTAGCACCAATAACATACATAATATTACCTGAATTACCCCAATGCTGAGAGGTCTGCAAAACTTTTGAGTATAATTTTTCACCCTGCTGATTTTCAAAAAGTTGAAAATCAAACGCGCCTTTATTTGATGTAAGTGCAAGGAGAACCACCCATTTATTTTCAAAGCTGAGGAAAGGGCTTACTGAATCTTCGCCCATGTAGGGTGCAACAGTAACAGCATCAAAATTAAAACCCGAAGCATCTTTATCGAAGAAAGCACGTGCATATTGTGTGGAGGTATTACCAATATCACCCCGTTTTGCATCGGCAATGGTAAAACATTTGTCCTGGAATTTTGCAAGATACTCCATTGTTTTGTGAAGACTTTGCATTCCTTTCAGGCCGCGCGATTCGTAAAAAGCGAGATTGGGTTTGTATGCCACGGTAAAATCAATGGTAGCATCAATTATCCGGCGGTTAAATTCAAAAACTGGATCATCGCTGCCCATGAGATGGGCGGGAATTTTATCAATATCACTATCGAGTCCAACGCAAAGGAAAGAGCGTTTTTGTTTGATTAAACCTATCAGTTGTTCGCGATTCATGCTTAGTCTTTTTTATGGAAGGATGCTGTTTCGGTTAGTTTTCAGGGAAAAAAGTTGGAATGAGGGTATGATGGAAGAATGGCCCTACTTTTTACTTTTTACTTTTCATCCAAGTTATTATCCAACGGCTTCTTTCAGTCGTTCGGCATTCTCGGCCAACTGCAGGGCATCTATCATATCCTGAATATCACCATCCATAAAAATCTGGAGATTATAGACCGTTAGATTGATCCTGTGATCGGTTATGCGACTTTGCGGATAGTTATAGGTGCGTATTTTGGCTGAACGGTCTCCGGTTGAAACCATGGTTTTGCGTTTCTTCGAGATTTCGTCAAGGTATTTCTGGTATTCCTGCTCAAACAGTCGGGTGCGGAGGATTGTCATGGCCTTATCGAAATTCTTCATCTGCGACTTCTGATCCTGAATAGCTACAGTGATTCCAGTAGGAACGTGTGTGAGCCTTACGGCTGAATAAGTGGTGTTAACGGATTGTCCGCCAGGTCCTGATGAACAGTAGGTATCTTTGCGGATATCGCTGGGCTTAAGGTCAACGTCAAATTCATCGGCTTCGGGCAATACAACAACTGAGGCTGCTGAAGTGTGCACTCTTCCCTGCGTTTCAGTCTGAGGCACGCGTTGCACCCGGTGAACGCCCGATTCGTACTTCATCAGTCCATAAACATTGTCACCAGAAATATTGAGGATAATTTCTTTGTAACCGCCAACGGTTCCTTCGGTGAAGTCAACCAGATCAATTTTCCAGCCTTTTGTTTCGCAATATTTTGTGTACATGCGGTAGAGGTCGCCCGCGAAGATACTGGCCTCATCTCCACCCGAACCGGCTCTGATTTCAACCACGGCATTTTTACCATCCTGTGGATCAGCGGGAATCAGCATCAACCTTATATCCTCCTCCATGGTGTCGCGGGTTTCGGTAAGGGCGGACAGCTCTTCTTTTGCCATGGCCCTGAATTCTTCGTCCTTTTCCTGATAAAGAATCTCCTTTGCCGATTCGATGTTTCCGACAACATTTTCGTATTCTTTATAGGCTTCAATTATAGGCTGCAGTTCTTTATAGTCCTTGCTGAGCTTGATGTAGGCCTTCATGTCGGCCATAACCGACGGGTCGTTCATCTGCTTTTCAATTTCGAGATATCGTTTATATATGGCTTCCAGTTTGTCGAGCATGTTCTTTTATTTTTGAGGGTGCAAAGGTAGGGTATTTTAGATTTCCGATTTTAGATTTCCGATTTTGCCTGGTAGTTCAGATATCGGAATCAGCAGTCAATACAAGCCAAAGGCAAAGCATCTGTTGTTTTGAATGCTTAAAATTGCCTGATAGGCAGAGCTAATACTCGAAATAAGTTTCCTGTGCCCTGATTGTTAGTCTTTTTTGATCCGAAGGGTTGCAGTAGCCTATAATTTTTGCCTGAATGTCAAAACTTTCCGAAATGGAGATCAATTCAGATGCAATTTCTNNCTGACTGCTCCTGGATAATCTGAAACAAAGGAGGAATCTCAAATAAATTGTCTTTTATAATATGCAGATTGTCAATAAAATGCAGCACCTTGGTCTGAGCGCCACCTGAACAATGCACCATACCATGAATCCTGCTTCGGAAATTGTCGAGCATTTGTTTGATTACCGGAGCGTAAGTGCGGGTAGGGGAGAGCACCAGTTTGCCCATATCAATGCCTTCAACCGGTGAAGGATCGGTCAGTTTCAGATTTCCGCTGTATGCAAGATCCGCAGGTATAGATGGATCATAACTTTCAGGATATTTTTCAGCGTAAGCATTAGAGAAAACATCGTGCCTTGCAGAAGTAAGTCCATTGCTTCCCATACCGCCATTGTATGATTTTTCATAGGTTGACTGCCCGTAGGAAGCCAGCCCTACTATAACATCTCCGGCCTTAATATTGTGATTTGAAATTACCTGATCGCGTTTGATACGAGCTGTTACCGTTGAGTCAACAATAATTGTTCGCACCAGGTCGCCCACATCGGCAGTTTCGCCTCCGGTTGAATAAATGCCAATCCCGAACGATCGCATCTCTTCCAGAAATTCCTCTGTTCCATTAATAATCTCAGAAATGACTTCGCCTGGGATCAGGTTTTTGTTACGTCCGATGGTTGAGGATAGCAGAATATTGTCTGTTGCTCCAACACAGAGAAGATCATCGGTATTCATTACAATGGCATCCTGGGCAATGCCTCTCCAGACACTCAGATCGCCGGTTTCTTTCCAATACAGATAAGCAAGTGATGATTTGGTTCCGGCACCATCGGCATGCATAATGTTGCACCATTCTTCATTACCTCCCAGCAAGTCGGGGATTATTTTACAGAATGCATTTGGGTACAGTCCCTTATCCATTTTGCTGATGGCTTTATGAACATCTTCTTTCCCCGCCGAAACGCCCCTTCTGATGTATCTTGATTCCTGTGACATGGTTACTGCTTGCTTAAAAAAGCGCCGGCTGCAATTGCAGCCGGCAAGTAATTTTTAATTAAATATCAATTGCTTGTTGTTTTCGTCGAGTTTAAACCGACCCAACATGCTGATGGTACTTTCACCCATAATTACGCCATCTGTAAGCTTATGCGAAACAGTTGCTTCTATGTTCTTCGCGGTTCTTTGACCGATTCTGATCTCTTTAATAGTAAAAATGGCTTTATCGGCTATAGAGCCTTCGGCAAGGACTACATTGGCATCACCAATAAAATCATCTTTGGCAATAGCGCCGGACTGTAACAATCTTTGTGCTTCGGCCAAAGAGAAAATCAAACCCCTGTCGTTTCGGTCGTACATAACTTTTACCGTATAACCATTAATCACACATGGAATTAGAGTCGAATTGCCTCTGCCTTGCTCCAGTGCTACTATATTCTCTTCAGGATTAATCCTGACCTCAACTTTCTGATCGAGTTGCTGATTTTTGGGCTTTGGGACAAAATCCTTACTCAGTACCCTGAATTCAGTCCGGCGGTTAAGCGCGTGGGCTGCCTCTTTTTCAGGAACTGTTTTGAGCGAATCAATATAGGCTTCGGTTAATTTTGTCCCAGTCTTAAACAGGATGCCATCTTTTCTTACATCTTTAGCTAAAGTGCGGGGTACACGCTCTCCATATCCTTTGGCTACCAGCCTCGCAGGGTCAATCCCACGCTCGATCAGGTAATTTACCACCGATTCAGCACGTCTCTGTGAAAGAATATCGTTCCTCTCCTCTGTATCGCGGGCATCTGTGTGAGCAGCAAGCTCAACCACAACAGTTTCATTTTCGAGCAGGGTTTTAATCAGCCCCTGCAACGAATCCTGGTATTGTGGTTTCAGGTCCCATTTTGCCAGATCATAAAGAATATCAGGCAATACCACCGGTTTCTCAGGAATTGGTTCGAGGATAAAGTCAATAACAAAATCCTTGTTCTTTTCAACACCAACGGTTGTTTCGCGCGCTTTTTTATTGAAATAATTGTCTTTAACAACTGTCAGATCATAGGTTGTATTGGGCTTAATCTGCGATTTGCTGAAAGAATAAAATCCTTTGGGATCGGTTTTAGCATCAACCGATGAACCATCAGATCCAACAAGTTTAACGGTTGCCAGCGGAACAAACTGCAATGTGCGATCATCTTTAACTGTTCCCTGTAAGGTAAACACCAATGGAGGATTGATAAATGAATAAATATCATCACCACCTCTGCCGCCTTTGCGGTTTGATGAGAAAAACCCCTGGTCTTCGCCGGGTTGAAAAATCATGGCAAAATCATCAGCACTTGAGTTAACTGGTACTTCTAGGTTAACAGGCTTAGTCCAGGTTTTATCGCGAAGCGTGGTTTTGAAAATATCGAGTCCGCCAAGTCCGGGATGCCCGTTTGATGCAAAATAGAGGGTAGTGTCATTTTTGAGAAAAGGAAAAACCTCATCACCAGGGGTGTTAACCACATTTCCAAGGTTTAACGGTTTTGAAAATTCATCCGATGAGGTTTTACGGGTTGCAATCCATAGGTCTTTGCCACCTTGTCCATCTTTTCGGTCGCTCGAAAAGATCAGGGTCAGTTCGTCTTCGCTGATGGTTGGGTGCCCGTTGGTAACTGTACTGTCTTTTCCGAGGTCTAACACGGTAACTTCTCCCCATCCGCGGCCAGAGCGCTTAACCATAAGGATTTTACAATTGGTAGCTGCATCTTCGGCACTGCCACAACGGGTGTAGTACATGGTGGTAAACTTCTCATTGAAGGCCGGTGTTCCTTCGTTGGCAGCTGTATTCAACTTGCCATCGGTATCTGCTAAGGTTGGTTCGCTCCATTCGCCCTTTCTGTCCTGGCGAGTAAGAAACAGGTCGCTGAAATTCTGACCTGTCCAATCGTCAATTCCTTTGCCGGTGCTTCCTTCGCGTGTAGAAGTAAAAATAAGGGCATTGTAGAATTTGTCGGCATAAGTGGCCGCGAAATCATCACTTTTTGAGTTTACCTTTTTAATGTTGGTGATGGAATATTTTGTTGGATTGGCAATCCATTCAGCAGCAAGTTCGCAGGATTTTAGTCCATTGGTTCCTCGTGGGTCCTCAGGTGCATTTTCGGTATAAAGAGTGTAATAATCTTTTGCAATATCGTATTTTTCATTTGCCTTAAGCATATCAGCATAATGCAGGTAAACGATGGGGTTGCGACGGGCATAGTCGCCCTTGATTATACGGCGATACAATGCTTCAGCCCGTTTGGTTTGGTTCATCAACCGATAACATTCTCCCATCTTGAACGAAATCTGTTCTTTCTGCGGTTTGCTTTTGGTTTTTGAATATGCCTTTTTGTAACGGGTTGCGGCCAGGTTATACTGGAAACTGCTGAACGCTTCTTCTGCTGCAGCGATTCTTCTGCTTTGCCCTGAAACCTGAGGCGTGGAAAAAGCAATCAAAATGGAGATCAGCAGCGCGGTCTTGAATATTTTCATCGGGAGTCTATGATTTTTCTGCTTGTAAACCCGTCAGCCTGTCTGACGAAAGGTCTGCTAAATTAGTGTTTTTTATCAATTATTCCCTTTGGAAGGAGAATCTGTTGTTTGTTGAATTAACGGCATTTGTATTCTTAAATTGTGCTACTCTGGTTTCGGTTCAGGTGTGGCATCGGTTTTTGTTTCTGTTGATTTACCTGAATAAACATCAGGTATAACATCAGTCGGAATATTCGTTTTCAAATTGCTTTCAGCTTTGCTGATGGTATTTCCAATATCCTTGCTTAATGCATCGGTTTCCCGCCTTACTGTTTCACGGGCTGATAGAAGTTCATTTTTTATTGAATTGGTTTCCTCCGTGAATTCACGGGTAATTTCTGAAGAAGCTTTTTTAAGCTCATTCATAGTACGACCAATTTTTCTTGCTATCTCAGGCATCTTTTTAGGCCCGAAGATCAGGAAAACCGCTATAAGGATAATCAACAGCTCCCCGCCACTGATGTCGAGAAACAGTAATTGATATGCATGCATGGTAGTTGCTTTGGAATTTCAAAAGTACAAAAAAAAGCCCTGTCAGGGACAGAGCTTTTCTTTATGAAAATCGCTTGTTTTACTTTGTGGCTTTTTTGGCATCTTCTTTCCGTTTTTTGCGACGGTTGTAGATGTTGATAAAGTCATAAGCTATCGGGGTAGCGTTGAAAATTGAAGAATAAGTTCCAATGGCAACACCCACCATCAATGCGAAGATGAATCCCCTGATAACTTCACCGCCAAAAATGAAGATGGCGATCAATACAACGAGGGTTGTACCGGCAGTGTTAAACGTACGGCCAAGGGTGCTGTTCATAGCATGGTTCATATTATCCTGCAGATCGCGCTTCGGGTAAAGGGTTATATACTCCCTGATACGGTCGAAAATAATTACGGTATCGTTGATAGAGTATCCAATAATCGTAAGCAAGGCGGCGATAAATGCCTGATCTACCTCAAGGTTAAACGGCAGGATGCCATAGAATATTGAGTACATCGAAATGGTAATCAGCGTATCGTGGGTAAGTGAAATAAGACCCCCCAAACCATACTGCCATTTTTTGAATCGGATAGCGATGTAGATAAAAATTACCAACAGGGCAAAGAATACCGCTAAAATAGCACCCTGTTTGATATCATCAGCAATGGTAGGTCCTACTTTCTGAGAACTGAGTCTTCCCAACACCTTGGCTTCATCATCGCTGGTAAACTCATTGCGGTTCATCGGAGTTGTATAAAATGCTTTTACTCCTTCAAACAGCTTAGTTTCAACAATTGAGTCACTTTCCTTTGTGTCTTCATCAATCATGTATTTGGTTGTGATCTTAACCTGATTGCTGGCACCAAAAGTTTTTACCTCGGGAGCTTCGTTGAATTGTTTGGTAAGAGCTGCCCTTACATCGTTGGTTGAAACCTCTTTGTCGAATCTTACGATATATGTACGTCCTCCTGTAAAGTCAACACCAAAGTTGAGCCCTTTGGTAGCAAGTGAAACAATACCAAGCAGGATAACAGCACCTGAAACCATGTAAAGCTTCTTACGGATACCAATAAAGTTGATGTTAACCTTGGTAAATGCATAGCGGGTGATGTTGTTATCGAATGCTATATGCTTATTCTTGTTGAGTAAACGCTCAAAAATAATTCTTGAGATAAAGATTGCAGTGAACAACGAAGTTATGATACCAATAATAAGCGTGGTAGCAAATCCCTGGATAGGTCCTGATCCGAAAATATAAAGTACAATACCTGTAAGCAATGTGGTGACGTTACCGTCAATAATCGCCGAGTAAGCATTGTTGTAACCGTCGGTTACAGCAAGTCTCAGGCCTTTTCCTGCCCTTAACTCTTCACGGATACGTTCATAGATAATTACGTTCGCATCTACCGCCATACCGAGGGTGAGTACAATACCTGCAATACCTGGCAGGGTAAGCACCGCACCAAGTGAAGTTAGTACACCAAAGATGAAGAAAATGTTGGTAACCAATGCAAGGTCGGCAACCAATCCAGCGCGGCTGTAGTAGAGAATCATATAAATAAGAACAAGAACGAAAGCGATCACGAAGGAGGCAAGTCCTGCATTGATAGATTCGCGTCCGAGTGAAGGTCCTACAATCTCTTCCTGAACAATACGAGCCGGAGCTGGTAATTTACCCGCTTTCAGAATATTGGCAAGGTCAAGTGCTTCTTCAATGGTGAAGTTACCCGAAATGGATGATCTTCCGTTTGGAATTTCGCCATTTACACGTGGAGCCGAATATACATAGCCATCAAGAACAATAGCAATCTGGTTGCCAATATTGTCGGCAGTAAGGCGTTTCCAGGTTTTAGCGCCTTCAGGGTTCATCAGCATTGTAATTTCAACACGTCCGTTCGGATCGTAATCCTGGCGTGCATCCACAACGGCATCCCCACCAAGTGGTGCATTGCCATCGCGGCTGGTAACTCTTAATGCAACAAGCTCAAGTACTTCAGGCCTGTCATTTTCAGGTTTTACTGTCCAGGCGAGTTTTACATCACGTGGGAATACACCTTTAACCTCGCGCAACATCCGGTTAACGCGGGCGGTATCTTTAATCATTGCATAACCAACTGTGGCTCCCTGTCCCGGGAAATATTTTCCATCCTTATCAGGGAAAATAGCGGGGTTCAGATAAGCATACAGCGGGTTTTCTTTTGCATATTTTTCAAACGATTTTTTCTGTTGATCGGTTGCAGAAGTATCGCTGATCTTATCGAGCAGTGATGATTTTGCAGAATCAGTTTCTGCCACGGCTGTGGTATCTTTCTTAACGGCAACAGTGGTATCTGCTGAAACTGCAGTTGTGTCAGTTTCAGTCACTGAAGCGAGCCTTTTGTTGGCATCTTCAAAGTAAGGAACGAGATCGGCAAACTGGTAAGTTTCCCAAAACTCAAGTTGGGCAGTCCCTTGCAGAAGTTTACGAACACGGGCAGGTTCTTTAATACCCGGAAGCTCTACTAAAATACGTCCGGCAGTCTGTAACTGTTGAATATTTGGCTGGGCAACACCGAACCTGTCAATACGTGTGCGGAGGATATTGAAAGTACGGTCAATGGCTCCTTTCGTTTCCTGACGGATAACAGAAATTACCTCTTCGTTGGTAGAATTGAAATTTACACGATCCTTTAGTTCAACTGTGTTGAAAATTGCTGCAAGCTTTGCATTGGGATCAACCTCTTTAAACGATTCCCCGAAAAGGGTCACAAAATCACTCTGGCTGTTGCGCTGCTTTTGCACAGCAAGATCTATAGCTTTAGTAAATACAGGATTGGTGCTATAACCAGATAATGCCCTGACAATGTCAACAACGGAAACCTCCAGCGTAACGTTCATACCACCTTTAAGGTCGAGACCGAGGTTAAGCTCACGCTCTTTACATTCCTGGTAGGTATATTTGCGGACGAGAATGTTGTAAACAGTCTGGTTTGACATTGAGTCAAGGTAATAGCGCTCCCTCGCTTTGCTGATTGAATCAAACTTTGTGAGTTCGAGCGTCGCATCGCCCTTAGCTAACTGTTTTGCCTGATTTCTGGCCTCTTCGTTCAGGGAAAATACCCTTGCTTTTTTCTCAACTCTTTTCGAAAAGAAGGTGAACGAAAGCTGAAAAAGGCACACAATTGCCAATGCAATCGCGAAAAATTTAATAGCACCCTTATTCTGCATGTGTAAGTTAGATTAAAATGTAATAGACTAATTTTTTGAGCCTGCAAATATAGAACATCTATTAGAATTAACCAATTCGGTATTTTAAGTTTTTTTGAATCCGATTATTAGCGGCATCTTATTGTTTTCTTGTTGATTGATGCGGGCTTTCATTTGATAAAGATGCATTGCGAAAATATATAATATATTTTGCATGTGAATTGTTCTGCTTGTTGGCGATTTATTACTGGCGATTTAATGCATATTGAATGTAATTGTAAAAACTATCTTTCTTGTAAACCATTGCTTCCGCTTTCAGTTGATTGTTACCTTTGCATGTATTCAATTTCCTGCCAATAATTATCAATGAAATATGCATAGACTAAAACAAACGATGCTGCTTTTGCTTTTTTTGTCCACGTTTCTGGGTTCATATGCCCAGGAATTGAATGAATTTGGCTTTACACCATGGACAAATCTGCGCGTTGAGGCGAATGGCCATTTTTTGCGCGATCCATGGGCCGGTGGTTTAAATAATGTGCAATTTGGAAAAATTGACGTAAATAACGATGGCGTTAAGGATCTTCTTATTTTTGACCGGCATGGCGATCGGCTATTGCCATTTGTTTATAGTCCTGCCGGAATTTCTCCCGGCTTTAACTATGCCCCTGAATTCAGGCGCTATTTCCCACATATTAAGCATTGGTTTCAGGTGCTGGATTATAACAATGATGGTTTCCCTGATATTTTTACCTACACTCCCGGAGGTATTATGGTTTATCGCAACAAAGGAGAAGTTTTTCCTGCATTTGAAAAAGCCGTTAACCCCTATCTGACTTCTCTGCAAGGCAGCATTTATACTAATCTTTTGGTCACTTATGTTGATTATCCGGCTATCGAAGACCTTGACGGGGATGGCGACCTTGATATTCTTACCTTTTGGGGGCTTGGCTCTTTTATTGAGTATCATCAGAACAAATCTGTAGAGTTGTATGGTAATGCTGACTCGCTGGTGTATGAAAAGACTGACAACTGCTGGGGTCGTTTTGCCGAGGATGACGAGTCGAATATTGTAATATTTGACACTTGTGCCAACTTTAAATATCAGCAAGGCCAAAGCCCTCCAAAGCATACAGGCTCAACTTTCCTGCTTACCGATATAACCGGGAATGGTGTTTTTGATCTTGTGCTGGGCGATGTAGATTATAGCAATGTGGTCGCTCTGCAAAACAATGGCAACAATGTTGCTGCCGAAATGGTAGAGCAATTTCCGCCATGGCCTGTGAATGAGCCGGTTAACCTTTGGTCCTTCCCGCTGGTTCAGAAAATTGACCTCTATAACGATGGAACGGAACAACTGCTGGTTTCGCCTTTCGATCCAAGTCTCACCAAATCGCGAGGTTCAGAAAGCGTTTGGCTTTACGGCGATTGTAAAAACAGCTCAGGAATTAAGGACTGTGGAATTCTAACCCGCTCTTTCCTTCAGGATGGGATGATTGACCTCGGTTTAGGGGCCTATCCTGTTTTTGCAGATGTAAACAGCGACCAACTCACTGATCTGGTGATTGGTAACTATGGCTTGTATGATACCTGCATCGTAAATGTAAACGGACAATTAAAATGTGATTATAGCGGGCGTTTGCACTTATACATTAACAATGGTTCCCTTGTCGAACCTTCTTTTCTGCTTGCTGATGATGATTTTGGCCACTTGTCACAGCTCGCTCTCCGGGGTTTATATCCGGCGCTTAACGATCTGGATGGAGATGGAGATCTCGATTTGCTGCTTGGAAACAAGGAAGGTGATTTACTGATGTTTACCAATATTGCCGGACCCGGCAATATACCTGAATTTGAGAATCCGGTTGAGGGTTATCAGAATATTCAGGTTGAGGGGTTTAGTACACCTGCCTTTGTTGACGTTAACAGCGATGGCAAGAATGATCTTGTGATTGGCTCTTTGGATGGTCGTCTTTCCTATTACCAGAATACCGGAACTCTTCAGCAGCCGGTTTTTACTTTCAGGTCTGATTATTTCGGCCATGTAAATGTTACTGATGAGTTGGTTTCCTACACAGGGTATAGTGTTCCGTGCTTTTTCAAAACTAACACAGGCGAACTCAGGCTTTTGGCTGGTTCAGAATCGGGTTTGCTGAAGTATTACCTTGGTATTACTGATGAACCAAATTCGGCCTTTGTGTTGGCTGATCCTGATTTTATGTATATTCATGAAGGCATCCGCACAGCACCGGCCTGGGCAGATCTGAACAACGATGGTTTTCCGGAACTTGCTTTAGGTAATTACAGCGGAGGCATAACTCTGTTCAAAGGAACACCGCCGGGTACTGCCGCAATCGGGCAAACCAGCTATGATAGTGCAAAACTTTTAATCAGGCCAAATCCCGGAAACGGACAGCTAAATATTGCCATAAACAGGGCAGGAGAGTGGCAGATAAGCCTCTATACAATTGATGGATTGCTTCTGAACACAATTCCGGTAGCAAGCCCGGGTGAACTTCAAATCACCATAAACAAGTCTTATTCCGGAATAGCCATAGCAGAAGCCAGGAACAAAAAATTGCCCTGGCTGGTATTAAGAGAGAAAGTGGTTGTTATTCGATAACAGCGTTCTTCGGAGCTTCGCCTGGCTCAACATGTGCGCCAAGTTTCAACTCTCTGTTTTCAAAATCAATGGTTGCTTTGCAATGGCGAAGCAGGTCGCATCCGAGCAAACCATCAATCTGCGGATTGCCCATACCTCTGAACATACGGTTGATATTGCCCATATCTACAGAAGATGCTTTGTAGTTATTTATTACAACTGAACCAATCTCAAGTTTTTCAATATCGGCAACATAGCTGTAAACACTGGATGTGCCAGGTGCGAGATTTTTGCGGGAGTTGCGCTTAAGCTCAGTCTGACTTACAAATTTCTGGAGGTGATCTGTATCGAGTACAGTTTTTGGAGAACTGGTGTCAATCATCAACAGGGCAGGTTTGTCGTTAATTATAACCCGCGCAAGAAGATTATAGCCTCCTGTTTCAAAATTCAGTTGAATCAATTTTAATGATGTCATTTGGTTTGTTTTTAAGGTTTAACAATTAAGACCTGATTCCCGGCATGTCTTAGAAGTTTGGTTTTAATGCGTATTTATTATAATAAGTTTCAATTATTTCAATTGCTTCTTCGGCAGTATCAACAATTGAAAAAATTTCCATGTCTTCAGGGCTTACATTGTTTTCTTCGAGCAGTCGCTGAAGGATCCAATCATAAAGCCCACCCCAGTATTCTTTGGATACCAGCACTATAGGAAACCTAACAGATTTGTGGGTTTGAATCAAAGTAATGGCTTCAAACAGTTCGTCAAGGGTTCCAAATCCGCCGGGCAATACAATATAGCCCTGGGAGTATTTCATAAACATTACTTTTCTGACAAAAAAGAAGTCAAAAGTAATGAGCTTATCAGAATCAATAAACGGGTTGGCACTTTGTTCCCAGGGCAGGTCAATGTTTAATCCAACCGATTTACCTCCGCCAAAATGTGCACCCTTATTTGCTGCTTCCATAATTCCAGGGCCACCACCCGAGATAATACCGAAGCCTTTTTTAGTCAGCAAATATGCAATTTCTTCGGCCAGCTTATAGTATTTGTGATTACTTTTTGTGCGGGCTGAACCGAAAATTGTAACACATGGGCCAATTCGACCCATTTTTTCAAAGCCTTCAACCAACTCAGCCATAATTTTAAACACTGCCCATGAATCGCTGGTCATAATCTCATTCCAGCTTTTAGGCGTAATGGCTTCCCTTATTCTTTCTTCTTCATTCAAAAGATCAGCTTGCATTCGGGGTTGCTATATATTCAAAATTAGTGAGTTATAGTCAGGGTGTAAATATACAAACAATTCACTTAATCCACAAAGATAAATGTTACAATGTTTTATATGGCGGTTTGTATTTGGATGAGTTCTTCGACCAGAAATTTACCTGTGAGACTTTCTTTATTTTTCGCCAGACTTTCAGGAGTTCCTTCAGCAACAATTATTCCACCACTTTTTCCACCTCCAGGACCAAGGTCAATAATATGATCAGCTACTTTGATCACTTCCATATTATGCTCAATAACAAGTACTGTATTTCCCCGGTCAACCAGACGGTTTAAAACGCCAAGCAATACATTTACATCTTCAAAATGGAGGCCGGTGGTTGGTTCATCGAGTATGTAAAGGGTCTTCCCGGTATCTTTTTTCGACAACTCAGTTGCCAGTTTCACCCGTTGAGCTTCTCCGCCCGACAGGGTAGTAGATTGCTGACCGAGGGTGATGTAGCCTAGCCCTACTTCTTTCAGTGTCCTGATTTTTAATAATATAGAAGGGATATTCTCGAAAAATTCAACAGCCTGGTTAATGGTCAGATTTAGTACATCGTTAATGGATTTACCCTTGAACCTGACTTCAAGCGTTTCGCGGTTGTATCGTTTGCTGTTGCAATTTTCGCAGGGTACCTGAACATCGGGCAGGAAATTCATCTCAATCAGCCTGACACCAGCTCCTTTACAGGTTTCGCAGCGCCCGCCTTTAACATTAAACGAAAATCTCCCGGCCTGGTAACCCCTTATCTTTGATTCGGGAAGCGCTGCAAACAGTTTCCTGATGTCGTCAAAAACACCGGTATAGGTTGCAGGATTTGAGCGTGGTGTGCGGCCAATCGGCGATTGGTCAATTTCAATTACCTTATCAATGTTTTCGAGCCCTGTAATGTTTTTGTACTGAAGTGGCTTCCGATCTGAGCGGTAGAAATGTTTACTCAGGATGGGATAGAGTGTTTCGTTGATTAGTGTGGATTTACCGCTGCCCGAAACTCCGGTAATGCAAACAAATAAACCAAGTGGCAGTTTCAGGCTGACATTGCGCAGGTTATTGCCAGAAGCGCCGGTAAGCACTATATTTTTACCATTTCCTTTTCGCCTTACTGAAGGCACTTCGATTCTCAGCTTCCCGTTCAGATAGGAACAGGTGATTGAGTTGCAGTTGTGCATCTGCCCGGGTGTGCCGGTGGCGACTATTTTACCACCATGTTTTCCTGCTCCCGGGCCAATATCAACCACGAAATCAGCCGAAAGGATCATATCTTTATCGTGCTCCACAACTATAACCGAGTTGCCAATATCGCGCAGGTCCTGAAGCGCTTTAATCAACCGCTGGTTATCGCGCTGGTGAAGGCCAATGCTGGGTTCGTCGAGGATGTAGAGTACGCCCACAAGCTGTGATCCGATCTGTGTCGCCAGCCTGATGCGTTGTGCTTCACCACCTGAGAGGCTGCCTGCCTGCCGGTTTAGGGTCAGGTACTCTAGCCCAACATCGAGTAAGAATCCAATACGGTTGCGCAATTCCCGGATTATTTCATAAGCTACAACCCTTCGCCGCTCTTCCTGAAAAAGATCCTCACGACTGAACCATTCGTTCAATTGTCCAAGTTCCATTTCTGCCAGTTCAGCAATGGTACAACCTCCTACCATAAAGTTTAACGATTCAGGTTTGAGCCGGGTTCCTTTACAAATAGGGCATGCGCTGTAATTCATAAACGAATTGGCCCATTTTCGAACGCCGGATGCTCCGTTTTCAACAGCCTGATTACTGATATAATTTACCAGACCTTCAAAATTCAAAGAGTAGGAGGAGGTTACACCCAGGTACTCGTTTTTTACTTTCAGAATTTCATCTGATCCATACAGAATAGCGTTGATTGCCACCTCGGGAATTTCGCTGACAGGTGTATCAAGTGTAAAACCGTACTTTTCGCCTAGGGCTACTATCTGTCTGAAAATCCACGTAGTTTTAGCTTCACCTATCGGAGCCAAACCACCTTTCTTTATGCTTTTCGACGGGTCGGGAATTATCTTTTTCAGATCAATTTCATTGATGGTTCCCAGTCCGTTGCAATGCGGACAGGCCCCGTAAGGCGAATTGAACGAGAAGGAATTTGGCTCGGGTTCGTCGAAGGCAGCACCGGTGGCCGGGTCCATCAGTTTTTTGCTCAGAAAACGTGTTTCTCCGGTCGCATTTTCAATAATCATAATGGTGCCTTTGCCTTGCCTTAAGGCAGTCTGGGCTGAAGCAAGTATGCGTTGTACCGATTTGCTGTTAACTGTAAGTTTATCAACAACGAGTTCAACATCGTGCGTTTTGTAACGGTCGAGTTGCAGCCCGAAACTGATTTCACGCAGTTCGCCATCAATCCTGACCCTTAGAAATCCCTGTTTGCGCAATTGCTCGAACAGCTCGCGGTAGTGACCCTTGCGGCCTTTAACAAGTGGAGCTAAAATCAGTATTTCTTTTTCGCTGAAAAGCTCATGAATGAGGTCAACAATTTTCTGTTCGGTGTATTTTACCAGCGGCAGTCCGGTAACGGGCGAAATGGCATCGGAGGCTCTGGCAAAAAGCAGGCGCAGAAAGTCGTAAATCTCGGTAATAGTTCCAACAGTTGAACGTGGATTGCGTGAGGTTGACTTTTGCTCAATCGAAATTACAGGGCTTAGACCATTGATTTCATCCACATCGGGACGCTCAAGATTGCCGATAAACTGACGGGCATAAGCCGAAAAAGTTTCCATATAGCGCCGCTGCCCTTCGGCATAAATGGTGTCGAAAGCCAGCGATGATTTGCCGCTTCCGCTGAGGCCGGTAATGACTACCAGTTTGTTCCTCGGAATGGCAAGGTCAATATTTTGAAGATTATGCACCCTGGCACCGAAAATCTCAAGCTTATCGCCCGATACTTCAGTAATATTTTTCTGCCCGGGATGGATCTTAACTTCTGATTTCATTAAAAATTATTCCTGCTTTAATTCTTTACTGCCATCAAGGGTTTTATTTTCCGATGGCAGGCCGCGTATGGCATCCGGGTCTTTCACCTGTTTGAGCAACTTGCTGTAATGCATCGAATTAGCTTCGGGTAAATCAATGGTATAGGATTTGCCCGGTGATACTTTTAGCTCATCGTTCCTTAGCCATGGGTTAAACTCTTTCAGTATTTTGTAGTTCACTTTATTTCGGGCCGCAAAGTTAACCAGATCATTAATACTGGTGTCAACCAAAATACTATATGTTGAAATTGGAGGGTATAAATCTTTGTTGCGAAGATAAAAACCATATCTGGCGGGGTTTTCATAAATGAGTTTCATTGCCAGTATCCTGTAAATGTAGCGTGAGGTTTCGTTGTTCAGGTAAAGATCGTAATAAGCTGTTGTGCCCTGTCTTTTCAATTCTCGGCCAATGCGTCCCTGTCCGGCATTGTAGGAAGCGGCAGCAAGTGTCCAGTTGTTGTATTCCGTGTTGGCCGACTTCAGGTACTTGCAGGCTGCCTCGGTTGATTTGGCGATGTGATAGCGTTCGTCAACCTGTTCGCTTACTTCAAGTCCATACTGCCGGGCTGTTTTATCAAGAAATTGCCAGAATCCGCTTGCATTAGACGGGGAAACTACGTTGGTAAGTCCGCTCTCGATCAGGGCGAGGTATTTAAAATCATCCGGTATGTTGTTCTTTTTCAGGATGGGTTCAATCACCGGAAAGTAGCGGGAAGCACGTTTCAGCATCAACATGGTATTCGAATGCCAGTAGGTGTTTACCAGTAACTCCCTATCGAGGCCTTCGCGGCAATAGAACAGATCAAGAGGTGCCTGCTCGCCGGCAAAACTGAGATTTTCGGGGATTTCAACCGCGTAAAACTTCGTATGAGCCGCGAATTCCTCACGGTATTGCTTGTCGTTATCTGTTGAGCTTTGTGTAAAACACAAAAAAACAATCGCGGTGGTTAATATAGAAACCAGGATCAACAGGCTAAGGGTTGTTTTTTTTAGGGTCATGAAGAATATAGTTTTTTTTGAAAATCAGGATTAGTTACCTTGAAGTGGTTACTATCTGCATGAAATGCAACAGAAAAGATCTGATTTTATTGTACTGCAAGTCAAAAAATGAATACCGCTAGAGACAGTGACGGCCTTATGGATTAGGAATATTCTTAAATCATCTTCCTCAAAAGAAAGGAAGAAACATAACTATCAGAAAATTTTGCCTAATTCACTGAAAAGAGGTGCCTCCACATCTTTGGTCGAAAGTATGGGATTTGAATTTCTCCAGTCAATACCAAGTATCGGGTCGTTCCACCTGACACTGCCTTCTGATTCCTTATTGTAAAAGTTGGTGCACTTGTAAAAAAACACTGTATCATCTTCAAGTGTAAGAAAGCCATGCGCGAAACCCGAAGGAATCCAGCACATCCATTTGTTTTTTGCGGTTAACTCAACGCCAACCCATTTGCCATAAGTTGGAGAGGACTGCCTTAAATCAACAGCCACATCCAACACAGCTCCCTGGACTACGCGAACTAATTTGCCCTGAGAAAAGGGTGGTTTCTGAAAATGCAGTCCACGCAGCACACCTTTGGCTGATTTGCTCTCATTATCCTGAACAAAATCCATGTCAATGCCAGTGGTTATCATTTTTTCTCGGTTGTACGACTCGAAAAAGTAACCCCTTTCATCGGCAAAAACCTGGGGTTTAATGATCAGCACATCGGGAATATCAGTCGGGACAATTTCCATTGGTATGTATTAATGAGAGGTTGCGGTGGCAAATCCACCTTCCTACTTTTTACTTTTTACTTTAGACTTTTTACTTTTTCTAAAGGTGAATAACTTCATCATAGGCTGCAGCAACCGCTTCCATAATCGCTTCAGACATGGTAGGGTGGGGGTGAACCGCCTTAATGATCTCCTCACCAGTAGTTTCAAGCTTGCGGGCTACCACTACTTCAGCAATCATTTCGGTAACATTGTCGCCGATAAGATGAGCGCCAAGCCATTCGCCATATTTGGCATCAAAAATCACTTTCACAAATCCGTCTTTCGATCCGGCAGCACTTGCTTTGCCCGAGGCTGAGTAAGGGAATTTCCCCACTTTTACTTCGTGACCTGCTTCGCGGGCAGCCTTTTCGGTCATGCCAACAGAAGCGATTTCTGGATGGGTGTAAGTGCAACCCGGGATATTGCCATAATCCAGTGGCTCAACATGCTTGCCGGCAATTTTTTCAACACAGATAATTCCTTCGTGAGAAGCCACATGCGCCAGAGCCGGGCCATGAACTATATCGCCTATGGCGTAAACACCATCAACGCTGGTTTTATAGTAATCATCCACGACTACTTTGCCTTTGTCGGTTTTTACGCCGGTTTCCTCAAGACCAAGTCCTTCGAGGTTGGTGGCTATGCCTACAGCCGAAAGTACGATTTCAGCCTCAATAATCTCTTCGCCTTTTTTTGTTTTAACGGTAACCTTGCACAGTTTGCCTTTGGTATCAACGGCTTCAACAGTAGATGAAGTCATTACTTTCATCCCGGCTTTTTTGAAACTACGCTCCAGTTGTTTCGAAACTTCCTCATCCTCAACAGGAACCACATTGGGCATAAATTCAACCAGGGTAACTTTAGTGCCAATCGCATTGTAAAAATAGGCAAACTCTGAACCGATAGCACCAGATCCTACCACCACCATGCTTTCAGGTTTTTTGGTCAGGGTCATGGCTTCGCGGTAGCCGATAATCTTTTTTCCATCCTGTTTCAGGTTGGGCAATTCGCGCGAGCGGGCTCCCGTTGCCAGAATAATATGTTGAGCCTGGTAATCTGTTTTTTTGCCATCGGCATCGGTAACCTCAACAGTTTTGCCTGCTTTCAGCTTGCCGATTCCGGCAATTACTTCAATCTTATTCTTTTTAAAAAGAAACTGAATGCCCTTGCTCATTCCATCGGCAACACCACGGCTGCGTTTAACCATAGCTTCAAAATCAGCCTTAATTTCGCCGCTGATGCTGATGCCGTAATCGGCAGCATGAGTGGTATATTCAAACACCTGCGCACTCTTAAGCAGCGCCTTGGTTGGGATACAGCCCCAGTTGAGGCAGATTCCGCCAAGCTCTGAGCGCTCTACCACGCCCACTTTCATGCCCAGTTGCGATGCCCTGATTGCAGCTACATAACCACCTGGACCTGAGCCAATAACTATAAGATCGTAATTCATGTTTGTATGTTTTGTTTTTTATTTGATGTCAGATGTCAGATGTCAGAAGCCTGAGGTTTGATGTCAGATTTTTAGAAATTAGAAATTCCTCTTCCCCTTGTTTCCCCATCTCCTTGTCTAAAATCTTGTCCTAACTTTAGCCCCTAACCAATGCAAATTTACGAATTTACACGGCTTCAACAAGCGGGGAGTGGATTTGTTTGGATTTTGGTTTTGGCAGAATAAATTTAGAAGTCGCTTTTGATTAGTGTTTTGCAATGAGTTCTTTTCAGGATTATCTTATAATAATCTGTAAGAAGGAAAAATTGAATATCGAAGGCTGTATATCCTCGCTATGGGATCGTTATATTTTGTAATGGATGTTCTTAAACGCCATGGCTATTCTATATAAAACCTTCCTTTATTTCGAAATTTTAATATATCGTCCCTCCGGGACTTTTACCAAATGGTTCGCTATTTATTCTGCTACCAATATTTGGTCCCTCCGGGACATTGGGTCTGGGTTGGTTTTCTGCTGCCAATATTTCGTTGCTAAGGGACTGTCCCGATAGGGACATAAGATTGGTAGCAGAAAAACAATTAATTACGTGTTTTTTATAGTCCCGTAGGGACGATATATTGAATCAAATATGCCTATTGCATCTGATAATATTTAAATTCAGGTTGTCACAAAATTTTTAAATTCGGCAATGGGTAATCCATCAAATTTATTATGTCCGCTCATCGCAATTTATCCTGTAAGGGACAATAGACAGGTAGTCTATAAAGTACTACATTTGTAAAAAGTTCATCTGTTCGCTTTCAATATTAAATCAATAATGGCAAACACTTACACACAGATACACATTCAGGTTGTTTTTACGGTTAAAAACCGGAATTGTGCAATACACAATAATTGGAAAGATGAATTATATAAATATATTACTGGAATTGTTCAGCGGAATAACCACAAACTTCTTGCTATTAACGGAATGCCCGATCATATTCATATATTATTCGGATTAAGACCTTCACAGTCTATTTCTGATCTGATGCAAGATATTAAGGGAAGCTCATCAAAGTGGATAAATGACAATAAGTTTGTTCAGGGGAAATTTTCCTGGCAGGAAGGTTATGGCGCATTTTCTTACAGCAAAAAGGAAGTCCCAAATATTATTCAGTATATTGTGAATCAAACAGATCACCATAGAAAGAGGGCATTTTTGGAGGAATATTTTGAACTGTTAAAAGAATTTAATGTTGATTTTGATGACAGATTTGTTTTTAAACCGGTTGATATAGAATTTATCGCATCTGATGCTATATGATGGTTGTATCATCCTGATATCGGTAGANNAACAATTATGAACGACACGACCCCAAAAGTTACGGGCATTGGCGGTATTTTCTTCCGCTCTAAGAATCCGCAGGAAACAAAAACATGGTATGGCGATAACCTCGGACTTGCCATTACCGAATGGGGCTCTCCCTTTGAATTCAGAAATGCCAACCGGCCCGATGAAATCAACTACCTGTCTTGGGGCGTTTTTGACGAAAAAACCAAGTATTTCGACCCTTCAACCAAGGAGTTTATGATTAATTACCGGGTTCAGAATATTGAGGGACTGGTTAGGAATCTTAGGCAGAATGGCGTAACCATTGTGGATGAAATTGAAGAATATGAATACGGCAAATTTGTCCACATCATGGATCCCGAAGGAAATAAAATTGAGTTGTGGGAGCCGGTTGACAGCGTATTCACCAAAATGGGAGGACCAACGACAAAGTAGCTAATAGTTAACAAGTAATAACTAATAGTTAATCAATAAAATAACGATTAACTGACAGTATTTCAAGATGTTAACTGTTAATTGTTACCTATTAATTATTAACTGCCTAAAGTCCTAGTTCGCGCTCAAATCCAGTTTCCAGAGAGATAAAGGTTTCCGTAAAGGTGATCTCAGGAATTGACTGAATTTGCTCAACGATAATCTTTTTCAGATGCTCATTGTTGCGGGTAAAGATTTTGAGCAGCAGCGAATATTTTCCCGAAATATGGTGACACTCAACAATTTCAGGGATTTTCTCGATTTTTTTGAAGACTTCATCGTGCGTTGAAGTTGAAGTGAGGTTAACCTGTATGCCTATAAAGGCACAGGTTTGAAAACCCATTCCCTGTGGATTCAGCCTGAGCGATGATCCAGCTATAACTTTTGCCTCTTCCATTTTGGCCACCCGCTGATGAATAGCAGCTCCTGAAACCTTGCATTGGCGGGCGATTTCAACAAAAGGCATACGTGCGTTGGAATTCAGCAGATTAATGATTTTCTTATCGAGACTATCAAGATGAAAGTTTTGGCCCATTTGGAAATTGGTTTGGTAATAATAATTTCAAAAATAGCATACTTTTCTTTTAAATTTTAAAAAATCTGACTGTTTTCCAGCAAATATATAAATGGGATATAGCCATTTCGGCAGAACTGATATATTTGTTCGAAAGTATTCCAATCGGGATAAGTTATTAATTCTTAAACAATAATAAACAGGGAGGCTCGGATGAATTCAACAGGAATCAATCATTACCTTGAAGCTGCTAAACGTGCTATGGCATGGCATCAAAACTATTTGAAAGAGATGAAAAAATGCCGATTCGATACCATTGCGGTGCACGGAATCTACTCTATGCAGGAGGCATTGGATTTTAACCAGGGCTCAATTATTGAGCCTGTTTATATGTCCACTTCTCAATCTTATCGCGATTCAGATGAGATGGAGGCAGCGCTTTCTTATCAGATACCAACCTGGTGTTATTCTCGTATTGCCAACCCTACCATCTATTACCTTGAAGGTGTTCTTGCACTACTCGAAGGCTATGGGTCGGATGTTGAAACTTCTTGTATTGCCACTTCATCGGGAATGGCGGCCATTCAAACAGCCGTGGACCCATTTCTGCTGCCTGATGTGAATAACCCATCATCACCGGTAAATTTTGTTGCATCCACCCAGGTTTATGGAGGTACATTCCAGCAGTTTGCAGTTCGTAAACATCAGGAACGTGGCATTGAATGGAGAAAAGTGGTTAATTCAAATGATATCAAAGAGTGGGAGTCGTTGATTGACGAAAATACCCGTTTCCTTTATGGAGAAATGCCAAGCAATCCCGGTCAGGCCTTTTTTGATCTTAAAAAAGTGGTGGAACTGGCACATAAATATGGTATTCCAGTTATTGTGGATTCAACTGTTGCCACTCCAGCTTTGATGCGACCTATTGCACTTGGTGCAGATATTGTGGTACAGTCGGTTACCAAGACCCTTGCTACCGGTGGTTTTGGAATAGCTGGAGCCGTAATTTCCCGAAAAAACCTCACATCGAAAGTTGGCAGCCCTGAAATGAAAGCCGATTTTTGCATGTACGCGAAAACCCTTCCCAACAGAGATAACGGTCCTAACCTTTCACCAATGAACGCCATGATGGCCATTAACGATATCCGCACATTGCGCTCAAGGGTTGATATGCAGAGCCGCTCAACCATGACTATTGCAAAATACCTTTCTACGCACAAGCATATTGAACAGGTTGATTATCTTGGGCTCCCATCTCATCCATTGCATAAACTGGCTTCAGAATACCTGTGGCTGGCCGATTCGGAACATGATGAGCAGTATGGTAAAAAAGTGAACAGGTACGGTCATCTGATGTCATTCCATGTGAAGGGTGGGGCGCAGGCAACCCGCGATGTATTTGACGGGCTGCAACGCATCTGGCGAGCCACCGACCTTGGCAGGATAAAGTCGGTAGCAACCATTCCTTCCATCTCCACACATTCACAGCAAGGAGAAGAGGGCCGGAAACTGGCTGGAATTCCATCGAATCTTATCAGATTATGTGTTGGGGCAGAACATCCAGACGATATCATTGCCGATCTGGACCAGGCTTTGTCAACACTTGATGGCAAAAAGATAAAATCAACGGCACCTGAATACTCTGCTGGTGGCGCATCGTCGGCAACTTTAAGGAGATAGAAATGGGAAAACCACTTTTGTTTTATTCAACCGGTAAACAGTCCCCGTCGCTTACCTTCGGCGAAGCTTTGCTCAAAGGTCAGGCACCCGACCGTGGGCTTTATATGCCCGAAGAGATTCCTGTCATTAGTCCTGAGATTATCAGGGAAATGAAGGATATGCCCTATCATAAAATTGCAAATATTGTTATTGGCAGTTTCCTGAAGGATGCAATTGATGCAGATAGGCTTTCGACACTCATAAATGATGCCTACAATTACGAGGTGCCACTGGAGCATGTTTGCGACCGCAAATATGTAATGCGGCTCGATCAGGGTCCTACCGCGAGTTTTAAGGATTTTGCCGGACGTATGATGGGCCGACTGATGAATCATTATCTTTCGGAAAGAGGCGGTAAACTGGTAATTCTTACAGCTACTTCCGGCGATACCGGCAGTGCTGTGGCCAATGCTTTTTATGGTTTCGACATGATAAAGGTGGTAGTGCTTTTCCCTGTAAAGGAGGTTACTGCCCGTCAGCGAAAGCAAATGACCACGCTGGGCAAGAATGTGCAGATAATCGGTCTGGATGCCAAGTTTGACGATTGCCAGGCTTTGGTAAAAGAGGCGTTTTCTGATCCCGATCTCGACTACCTGAATCTTTCATCAGCAAATTCAATCAATATCGGAAGGCTTATTCCTCAGATAGTTTATTATTTCTATGCCTTTGCAAGGCTTTGCAACGATTCTACAAATGATGACATCGTGTTTTCTGTTCCTTCCGGAAATTTTGGCGATATGATGGGTGGAATACTGGCCTTGAAAATGGGATTGCCGGTTAAGAAATTTGTGATTGCAACCAACGAAAATGATGAGTTTCCAACTTTCGTTGATCTGGGGAAATACGAAAAGATTGAACCTTCTAAAAATTGCATCTCCAGCGCGATGAATGTTGGCCATCCGAGCAATCTTGCCCGCTTATTTGCACTTTATGGAGGCAATATGGATGAAAAAGGACAGGTTCATAAAATGCCTGATATGGTAAAGTTACGTCAGGATATTTTTGCTGTCAGTATAACGGATACCGAGACAAAACAAACGATCAAAGCAGCCTGGGATAAATACAAATTATTACTCGAACCGCATGGCGCAGTCGGCTGGCGCGGGCTTGAGCATTTTCTGGATAAAACCCCGGAAGCAAACCGGCCTGAGCAATTATCTGTTTCACTTGAAACAGCTCATCCCGCTAAGTTTCCTGAGCAGATCAGAGATATACTGAATTTTGATCCCGAACTACCTCCCAGCCTTCAAGGTTTGGAAGAGAGAGAAGAAAGCTACGATTTGCTCAATAATAATTATTCAGATTTTAAAAATTACCTGAAAGGGAAGTATTAATAATAAAAATGTTTTTATGTACGTAATCTGCACTGACCTTGAAGGTGTTTTTGTTCCGGAAGTATGGATAAATGTTGCTGCCAAAACCGGCATTCAGGAGCTCAGGCTCACAACCCGTGATATCAGCGACTATAATGTTCTGATGAAGCAGCGCATAAAAATACTGGCCGAGCATGGTTTGAAGCTAAAGGATATTCAGGATGTTATTGCATCGATAAAACCCCTTGATGGCGCAAAGGAATTTCTGTGGTGGCTGAGGGAGGTTACCCAGGTTATTGTGGTTTCCGACACTTTTTCACAATTTGCTGAACCCCTGATGAAGCAACTCGACCGTCCTACCATCTTTTGTCACAACCTGATTGTTGACGAACAGGACAACATCACCGGGTATAAACTCAGGCAGCCCGATCCGAAAAGGAAAGTAGTTCAATCGCTGCAAAGTCTTGAATATAAGGTGATAGCTTTTGGAGATTCGTACAACGATGTAAGTATGCTACAACAGGCCGAAGTCGGGATTCTATTCTGCCCTCCGCAAAATGTTATTGATGACTACCCTGAACTTCCTGTTGTCCACAATTATACCGATCTGCGGAAGCTTTTGGAAAATTATTTATTCGAAGAATAATCCGGCCATCAACAGGCTGCAATATCAGAATTTCATATAAACCAGTTTTTTACTTTCAGATTGAAAGGCAGGATTTCATTTTCTAATATTTAGATTAGGATATTTAACTAAATATGCTGATTTGGTTTCAATATTTATTAATTTGTGCGAAAGTGTAATATAATTTTTATCTAATCTCTACTTTTGCCTCTGAATTGACATTCTAAGAAAAACAAATAAAAACTAAGTTTTATGAAATTCGATCCCGCAAGTCAGATTCAGGACCTACGCCATTTTGGTGAGTATGGTGATGTAAACCCATCGGTATGTGATTCAGCCACATTTACATTTATGCAGGCAAAAACCATGGTTGATACTTTTCATGGTGAGGCTGAAGGCTGTTTCCTTTATTCACGTCATTGGAACCCGAGTAATAAATATCTGGCCGATGCCATGGCTGCGATGGAAGGCACTGAGTCGGCCTGGGTTACCGGTAGCGGAATGGGGGCTATTACTACTGCCATCCTTCATCTGGTAAACACTGGCGACCATATTGTTTCAAGCATTACCACTTATGGCGGAACATTTGCTTTTTTAGCTAATTACCTGAAGAAATTCAAAATCGAAGTTACTTTTGTTGATATCACTGACCTTGAAGCAGTGGCCGCGGCAGTTCGCCCCAACACTAAACTGATCTACACCGAGACAATGACCAATCCAATGCTACAGATTTCGGATGTTTCTGCATTGGCCAAAATAGCTGATAATAACAATATTAAGCTGGTTGTTGACAACACTTTTACTCCGATGATGGTGGCTCCGGCATTGTTGGGTGCACATGTGGTAGTTTACAGTCTCACAAAATTTGTGAATGGTAAAAATGATTGTGTGGCTGGTGCGATCTGCGCCAGCAATGAATTTATCAATTCGATGATTGATGTAAATGATGGAACGGCGATGCTTTTAGGGCCAGTGCTCGATCCGCTGCGATCTTCTTCGATACTGAAGAATATCCATACGTTGCATATCCGTATGAAACAACACAGCTATAATGCGGCTTATCTTGCAGAAAAATTTACCGCTGCCGGCATTCGCACAATTTATCCTGGACTGCCATCACATCCGGGCCATGAACTGATGAAGACCATGATGAACCCTCAGTTTGGTTTTGGTGGTATGATTGCCATTGATCTGGGAACTGCCGAAAAAGCCAGTGAATTGATGGAAGATATGGAGTTGAATGATGTTGGTTACCTGGCAGTTAGTCTGGGTTACTTCAAGACAATATTCAGTAACTCGGGCAAAAGTACTTCGAGCGAAGTGCCTGAGGATGTTCAGCGTAAGATGGGATTGAGCGAAGGCCTTGTTCGGTATAGTGTTGGTCTCGACAACGACATTGAGCGTAGCTGGCTGAAGATTGAAAGCAGCCTGAAAAAAGTAGGGTTTCTGAAATGATTGAAAATCATTTAATAAAGCTTAAACTAAAAAGGCTGTCGCACTTATGTGAGACAGCCTTTTTAATAATGTAGAGAATGGTGATTAGTGGGTTACAACCGGATCAAGTTTAGCAGCCTGATCTATAAAATCAGTTACTTTATCAAGTGATGGAACTACCCTTGTAAGTTTTTTATCTGCGTTAACTTCTTCGAGTTTAGCATGAAGGTTAGCGGCATTTCTGGTGCGAAGTTCTTTAACGGTATCAACACCGGCAGCTTTCAGCAATTCTGCAAACTGGCTGGCAATTCCTTTAATTCTGAAAAGGTCAGCCATATTTACCCAGTCAAGAATTTTTCCTTCGTCAATTCCACTGGCTGCAGCAATAGCTACGCGACCTTTTTTTGAAGCTCCTTCTTTAAGAAGTCCTTCAACAGTTGTGATACCGGCTTTTGCCAGTTTTTCCTGAAATGCAGGGCCAATGCCCTCGATGTCAACAATTGATGCCATGTTTAATCTTTTTTGTTATTAATTCTTTTATTTGAACATGTCCGGAATTATTCCGGTATTGTTCATGTTATCTGGTAAAATTAACAAGAAACAGGGTATTTTGTTTAATATGAAATGAAAATTGTTCAGCAAAATGATATGTTTCACTTGTCAGAAAACTGTTATGCCCAGATGTTCAGTGAAATTACATCCATTCTGATTTCATTACGGCAAGAACATTCCTCCATCTGATGAAAATATTTCTTAAACAGAAAAAGAGCCCCCTGCAATTAGCAAGAAGCTCTTTCAGTATTTTGTTTTGTTTAATGTTTCCCTGCTATTTAGCTTTCGATTTTATTTGTGGAGCAAGGCTGCTTTTAAATTTTGATTTAAGCGCTTTCTGCTTTAACTCACCGGTTTTTTTCTTATAATTAACCAGTCGCATAATTTCAGTTGGCGAATAAGCATTCACGTTTTTACTGTTAACCATGGTCTGCGTTTCAGTATTCTGGAATAAAACCGGTTTATTAGCTGCAACAGCACGCTTATTGGGTGTTCCACCCTGTATTATACCGTCTACAAACTCAAAGGGTTTTCCATCATCCTTGCTGTAGAAGAAGAAGTTATTGTCTTCGTTTGCTTCTTCAAGATCGTTAAATCCATCGGCTACCAGAACAAGGTAATACTTTCCGGTAATGGTTGCAGGCATATTGTAAGTAAACAGAAAATCAGCTTCCGGCTCATTNNACTGTTTCGGTGCCAGAATTATATACATTATAAGTAATCTGTCGGGCCAGAGGGTCGGATGAATCCGGATTGTCTTCATCAATCAGGTTCCATGCGAGAACGTCAAGACCTGAAATTATATCGCCGGAGCCAACTTGCCCGCCTGAAACACTAACATCGGTTTTATTTTGTGCTACAAATGCAGCAAAGCAAAAACTACTCAGGAAAAAATCATAGTCAACCCAAACTGTTCCAGAATTTCCCCATGTATTTCCCCAGGTGTTGATGACCTTAAAGGCATTTTTGCTATCGTTGTAACCGGCCAGTACCATGGCATGGTAAGCATGTTGCATTCCGGGATTATTGTAAGTGTCGTAATCAATAACTGCGTCGCTGTTCCAGCGCATAAAACGATCGCCAAGTCTGGCACCGATTGCAATAGGCCTGCCCTCAGCTAGATATGCTTTGAAATTTTCGACTGTCATCGAGGCTGCATTGCTTTGGTCGGCTATTTTGCGATAGTTTATCAGTCTGTTGTTACTTGCATCCTGGGTCCAGTCGGATGGTGGTGACTGACTACAATCGCCAAGGCTTGTGTAGGGCGCGGTTGCCAGTGATGCACCACCACGGGCAATTAACTGATCCATAGCAGCTTCAAATTGAGTACCGTTGCAGTTGCTTCCTTTTTCAGAAGAAGGAATTGACCAGAAAAGGTCTTTTGGACTGGTTTGGTTTTGAGCTTGTGAAAGCTGGCTTGCTGTCCACTGATTGTCAATACCGTTAAGGGCAGTTTTAAGATTATATCCAACCGCCCATGTAACACAGGTTCCATATTCGCCCTGATCGCCGATTGGCGGGAAACGGTTTCCCAAATCAACCAGGGCCGGAAGATTTCCGGTTTCATCATTTATGTCGAGGTCTTGTGGGATTTCATCAAGTTGCTCATCGTCAACGTTCCAGCTTGCCATAGCCTGAACAAGCAGTTCACTCAGAAATTGNNACAGGTTTACCCAATACAAATAGCGAGCCACTGAGGTCGAAATTGGCTTTTGCCTTGGTTTTTGTAAAATTTACCTTGCCGTTAAAAACAGCGTTTGTCAGCAATGCATTGCTTTGGAAATCAACACTTATCATGTCCAGTCTGCCTGCTATGGTTGTGTTTGACATCCTGAAATCGTTGCCGAAATTTGCATAGGTAAACAAAGCGTCGCTTCTGAAGTTGGTTAGCGAAAATTCGCTTTTCCCGTTGCAGTCCAGATCGCTGAAGCGGGCTTCACCCCAGAAATCAGTACTTTGGAAGCTTAATTTTCCGGTTACTTTACCTTTAAAGAAATCAATGGCACCTTCTATTCTGGACTCCTGCATACTGAATAGTTTTTCGGAAGTAAAAGCAGTAAAATAGGTTTGCCGTCCTTTGAAAGTAACATTGTTAAAGAGCGCTTTCTCTCTGAAAATAGCTCCGGTAAAATTGGCCATTCCATAAACGGTCATGTTGTCGAACATGGCATCTTCCCTGAAATCGCAGGCTTCAAATGTTATTGACCCTTTAAAGTGGGTATTCACCTGACTATTGTCTTTTTGTCCGTTGGTGTTTACCTTTCCCATGAAAATGCAATTGATAAAAGTAACTGGAACATCAACAATGGCTATTCTTTGCGAAGAGCTGAACACAATCTGGTTTTTAATATCAGTAAAGTTAAGGTCATCGGTAATAATCATTCCTGATATCAATACAGGTTTCCCTTTGTCAATGGTTTTTATAATTTGTGCAGGGCTTATTCCATTGTTGATTTTTTCGGAAGTGTCAGCCTTGCAGCCTGTAAAAAGCAGAAATGTCAGCAATACTGATATAATCGGTTTTTTCATAATTCAGGTTTTAACCTTGCAATTTAACAACTTTAAGCGGATGTTGACTAGAATACAACGAAATTCATGATAAATTCAATATGTCAACGCTTGTAAAATGGTTGATTCTTTCAGAAAATAATATGCTGAATAAAAGTTGGAAAACAAAAAACACCTGCCATGAAGACAGGTGCTTTAATTTAGATTTATGAATCAAATGAATTATGGTAGTGGAATGAATCTGGTTCCGGTATATGTTCCGTTCTGCCAGTCAACGCGATAATGTGTAGGGCAATCGTCTCCTGTTACTGGTTGATTATTGCTGTCGTAACCAAAAGTGATGGTTGCACTTTTATCCAGTGCAGGAATCTGGTGAATTTTTATTCCTGAAACCGGATCCCAGTCACAAGCCTCTCTGTGCACTAAAGACTGACTGATTTGTGTGTAAAATTCCTCTCCCTGACGGTTGGTTCCCCAGGTTACCAGATTTGAATATTCACCAGCAGTGCCAAATCCATCAATGGTAAGGAGCAGTTCGCCCGGGGTGCCGGTGTAAGTGCGTTGGCGGGCAACATTCCAAAGCCGGGTTGTGCCATTATCAAAGGTAACCGACATGCTGCCTTCAACCCTATGCACAAGAGCTGTAAAGCCATTCTGTCCAAGCATGAAAATAAAGCCTCCCGAAACATTTGTAAAGGTTTTATCGCTGTTCAGTACAATGGTATTCCCACTTCCAACCCTGGTGACTGAGAAGTTGATGTATTTTACATTTACACTTGCACCTTCCATTCCCCAATGGGTCCCCACCTGCTTTTTAATCTGAACCTGACCGGTTCTGTATCTTCTTCCATTACAGGATAAACCATCATAAGTAATATAAATGGTTATGGTGTCATTTATCACGGAAGTAGAATCAATGGTTGCATTACAGGGGATTCTGTCAGTTGATTTAAGGTTGCCTCCGTTGTAGCTCAATACACCTTCTACATCCTGCATGGCTTCGTTTGAAATATCTTCAAGTGCACTCTCATCTGCCGATAGTTGGATCAGGGATGATGAGTCGTTTGTGCCGGTTTCCAGTTTGTCTTTCTGGCAAGAGGTGAGTGTTAGTCCGGTTAATGCGAGTAGCATGGCACCAATGCGGAATAGATTTGAAGTTTTCATTAGCTTTTTTTTTAAGTTTGTGATAATTCTGATTTGCATCTGTTAATAATACACCGGCAATTCAATTTACCCTGATAGGTTTGTGAAGTATTTTGCTGATTTTTTGAAAATATTTTTCAAAGTGCTGGCAATTAGTGTTTTATTGCTGATGGCTTTTTATATCTGACAAAGGAAAAATGTTACGGGCGACTTCGCATTTAGTGTTAACAACACTGGCTCCAAAGTATCCGATACCATTGTTGCTCAGGTTTGTCGGCAGGTTGGCTGGTACTGAATTGAATAGCCCTCCCTGCCAGTTGGTTTCAGAAAGTAGTGCCCTGATGTACTCGGAATGTTCCAGTGTTAATGAGTAGCGGTTTTCAGTTATCACTGTTCCAGGTGGAAATAAAATACTTTCCATTGCCGGTGCAAATATCTGGCTAACATCGAGGGTTGGCAATGAGTAATAGAGTAACCTGGCTTTTGTGGTTTGTGGATCTGCATACTCATATCCCGGAACCATTGACCAGTCGAGTGTAATTTCATACATAGCAGGCCTCTTCGCATTGTAGGGGTTTGCTACCCACGATATTCTGAAGAGATTGGTTTTGTTATGCCTCACATACCTGAGAAAAACAAAATCGATGCCCTGTACCATATTAGCTTTTGCAGAAATAATCGTGTTATTGTTGTTTATCAGCAATGAATAACTTTTACCTGCCTGGCCGGAAAACTCAATTTCTGAAAGATAGAATCCCGGTCGTGCTGGGTCTTCCCTGAATCTATAAACATTTTCATTACTGCTTACAAGAATATCAGCGCCCGTGACAGCCTCTGGCAAGCCATTGGGTTCCGAAAATGGTCGGGATAATCTTATTTGCTGTGTTTTAAACTCATTGGTTATCAGTCCTTCCACAACCAC
>DINP01000057.1:49935-67924 GCA_002426025.1 Bacteroidales bacterium UBA5537
GAAACAGAAATATCAAGCCGGTGATAATCAGGATAGCGATCGTTATTTTTAGTGCCATAAATCGGGACAACATAGCCGTTGTACTGCATAAATCCAGTTGGTGATGTAAAAGCTGACCCTGTCATATAAAACCAATTAGCAGCAATGTCCCAGCGTTTGCCGGCCTTTAGAACCAGGTTAGCAAACAGGCTGTGTGGATGATCATAATAGGCCGGGAATTCATCCCCATTGTTTACACCTTCAATGGTTTTCAATGATTTAGAATAGGAATAGCCTATCCAGCCCGAAAACTTCCCTTCGCTTTTCTTTAGCAACAACTCTACTCCGTAAGATCTTGCCGTCCCAAATCGCAATTCGCCTTCAATCAGCGGATTAAACAACATATTAGCATGTTCTTTATAGTCAATCTGATTGTGGAAAAGTTTATAAAAGGCTTCAATACTCAGATTAAAAACCTTTTTGCCTGGCTTAGTCAGGAACCCGAGGGTAAACTGATCGGCTTTCTGAGGTTTAATATTGGGTCCGGATGGAGCCCAGACTTCGAGCGAGGTAAACGGACTGGTTGAATTCGAAAGCATCTGCAGGTATTGGGCACTTCGACTGTAACCTATCGAGAAGGAGGATACCGGGCTTGCAGCATAAGCAAGGTTGATCCGGGGTTCAAGGTTGAAATAGGGCGAAAAATATTTTCCATCATTTACCTGAATGGTATCAAAAACGTTCTGATTGCCATCGAAGAAATAAACCGAAGCCGGACCCAGGTTTCGCCATGAACTTAACCGAAGTCCGTATTTCAACGATAGTTTTTCTTTAATTATATGATCGTTGCTTAGGTAAAGGCTTACACCCAAAGAGTTGTATTCCGGAATCAGCGGTGCATTTCTTTGTGTTTCTTCATCCGAAAAGTGGACATTGCCCGGGTTCGAGTAATAATTNNCTGAAAAGGACCGTCGTATTTACAAATAGCTTGTTGGTAAACAGGTGGTTCCACCGGATGGTGGCGGTGGTATTGTCCCAGCTAAGACCAAAAGTATTTACTGAAGCACTGGTAAATCGGCTAAAATCATCCTTTCCGGTGAAACCGGTCAGAAAAAGTCGGTTTTTGCCGTTTATTTTTATGTTCAACTTGGCATTAAGATCGTAAAAGTTGATGGTAAAAGAACGGCCGTTTAACTCATTATCGTTCAGCCAATTGAGATTTGATCTTCTTGCTGACAGAATAAATGAACTTTTCTCCTTGGCCAGTGGTCCTTCTACTGTTATATCAGAGGTGAAAATTCCTAAGTTTCCTGAGAAACCCAGGCGGTTGAGGTTACCATCGCGAGCTCTGACATCAATAATTGACGAGAGTCTTCCACCATACGAAGCAGGGAAATCCCCCTTGTAGGCTTTTACATCTTTGATTGCATCGGGTGCAAGAGCGGAGAAAAATCCAAACAGATGGGCCGGATTAAATATCGGGGCATCGTCTATCAGCATCAGGTTCTGGTCGTTGTTGCCACCTCTCACATAATAAAACGAAGAGCCATCGCCAAATGCACTAATCCCGGGAATGGACTGCAATGATTTGATTACATCAATATTTCCGGCAAAACCGGCCATTTGTTTCAGGGTTGACGATGATAAGCGTACTTCACCTGCCGAAGCCGGATCAATTCCTGATACATCAGAACCCGAAATTATTTCAACCCCTTCCATCTTAATAGAGGTTTCAGCAAGACTGAAGTTGATCTTTTCATTTTTCGTGAGCAGGAGGGGCTGTGTTTCAGTAGCATATCCGATAAGCGAACAGATAAGCTGATAATCGCCTTCGGGAAGTGTGAGTGAATAAAATCCAAAAGCGTTTGAAGTAGTCCCGGTGTAAGTATTCTTGTCGTAAATGTTTACGCCAATCAGCACTTCACCGTTTGCTATATCACTTACAAAACCACTTATGGTATGTTTTCGTGATGCTTTATTCAGCTCCGTATTTTGATTTNNAGGCTGACTCTTGCAGAAACCGGCAACTTTCGTGGGTTATAGGAAAAGTTGATGTTTCCTTTTTTGCTTATTTCCTTCAGAACTGTTTCGAGCTTGCCATCAGTTACATTTATTGATATTGTCTTATCAAGTTGCTGGGCATATAAACCAGAAAAAGCAGCCAGAAACATGGCTGCTGTAAGCAAAAAGCGATATGTTAGTTTGCTTAAGTTCAGGATTAATAATTTGAATGTGATTTAGTTGCAGGAAGTTCCTTTGACAAAGATAAGGCCATTTTCTTCTGTTATTTCCATATCGAGCGTTGCACAGATCACGTTTAATATCTGAGTGAGCGACTGATGCTCAAAGGTAGCTGTAAGGCTGCAACCAGCAAGCTGCTGATCGGCAAGCCTGATTTCCTTTTGGAATACCTTGCTGAGCGTGTTTACAACCTGATTCAGGTTGGTATTGTCAAAGGTAATCTTTCCGGTTTTCCAGGCCATGTAATTCGGATCGGGATTGTCACCGGTAACAATGCTCTTTGATGAAATGGAAATTTCAGCCTCCATGCCTGGATTCAGAACTGCATGATCAGATTTTCTGTCTTCGAAATACAAGGATATTTTTCCGCTTGTAAGTACAACACTGATTTTGTCATTTCCCGCTTTGGTATTTACATTGAATGATGTACCAAGAACTTCAATCCTGATATCTTCACCCGAAACAATAAACGGATGCTTTGCATCATGTTTAACATTGAAATAAGCCTCACCATCAAGTTTTATTTCTCTTGTTTTACTGCTAAAATCAGCCGGATACTCAATGGTTGATCCCTGGTGAAGTGTGACTTCTGAACCATCAGGCAGCATTTGTTCGAGATTGCCTGAATCGGCAGTAACAACAATATTTTTACTCCCTGTTGCCAGGTAAAAAAGTGCAGATGCAGCCACCAGTAGCACTACCAGTGCGGCGGCAGCTTTCCAGTTCAATAATAACTTTATTTTACGGCCCTTTCCTTTTACAGGCAATAGAGTCAGCGATGGTTTAGCTGAATTTTCAATTCGGGAGTTAATAGATTCCCATTCCAGATCAACGTTTACTTTTGAGTCGATGGCATCTTTGCCGGAGAGCATCCAGGCTTTGCGGTAATCTTCAAATAATTCAAGATTTGAAGGCTTCAGCACCAGCCACTCCGAAAGCTGCTTGATTTCTTCGGGTGATGCTTCTCCCGAGAAATATGCCGCTATGAGGCTGTCGTAATATTTAGTTTGCTCTTCCATTGTGCGTTTCTGTTAATAATACACCTTAAGCGGGTTTTACCCTGATGGTAAAATAATATTTTGAAGTTTTTCCATCAGAAACTCTCTGTTATCAATTTTACAAGTGTAACAATTGCAAGGATTAAAACCATATATTCAGCAAGCCGAACCCTGAGATGTTGCAGTGCTTTTGACATCTGTGTCTCTACTGTTTTAACCGAAATGCCTAGTTTGACTGCAATTTCCTTGTATTTCAGATTTTCATATCGGTTTAACAAAAATACTTCGCGGCATTTCTCCGGTAATTCTTCAATAGCCTCATGAATTGCCAGTTTAAGTTCCTTTGCAACAAGCAGATCATTGTACGCATCATCGCTGATTTCGAGCAGATTTTCAATTTCAAGAAGCTTGTGATTGAATTTTCGGTTATCGCGCAGGTAATTATGGCATTTGTTGTGGATTACCGTGGTGAGGTAGGATTTTACCGGGCGGCTGGCATCAATGGTATCGCGCTTTTCCCAAAGGCTGATAAAAGAATCCTGAACAATTTCGCGGGCCGTTTCAAAATCTTTTACATACTTCTGCGCAAAGAAACACAGTCCTTTGAAATTGGCACGAAATAGCTTTTCAAATTCTTCCCGGTCAAGCTGTTGCATGGCGAACTTTAGTTCAGAATAATCAGGTTTCTTTTTAATCAGAAAGTGTAAAACTAAGATGTTTCTTTCTAAAACGACACTTTGTGTGATTAATTTATTTAGTTAATCTGAAAAGTCCGTGAATTGTCAATTTGCAGAAATGGGTTCTCAAATCACATCAATAAATTTACCTTTGTAGCAAACAAACTATTCTGTAAATATTGTATTTATGTCATTCCGGGAACTTATTCTTGCACGACAGAGTGTCAGGAAATATGCCTCTACACCAGTAGAAACAGAAAAAATAAACCAATGCCTCGAAGCTGCCCGCCTTGCGCCATCGGCGAGCAATTCACAACCCTGGCATTTTATCGTTGTAAACGAAGAACCTTTGCGCACTGAAGTTGCCAAAGCTACTTTTTCTGATATTCAATTGATTAACAAATTTACCATTCAGGCACCTGTGATGGTGGTAATTGTAATCGAAAAAGCCCGACTTATAACCCGCCTTGCTATGCAGGTTAAGAAGAAAGAATGGCCGCTGATTGATATTGGAATTACTGCCGAACACTTTTGCCTTCGGGCAACTGAGCTTGGCCTTGGAACTTGCATGATTGGCTGGTTTGATGAAAAGAAAATCCAGAAACTTCTGAATATTCCCTCCGGCAAATCAATAGGCCTGGTAATTTCACTGGGTTACCCTGAAGAGGGATACAAGCAGCGGATTAAAACAAGGAAAGCTCAGGATGAAATTATCAGTTGGAATGGTTATGGGGTATAATAGAATAGCCTACCGGATTATGGAATCCGGAAGGCTATTATTGTATTATTTACTGATATGATATGAAATCTGGCTGGTTTAGAAAGAATATCACATTTCGGATTTCATTTCTGCTGTGTCACTACTTCTTTGGTCGGATCCTTTTCAATCAAAAACCGGACTGATTACCAGATTAAATTCAATGCGCGAACCTTCGTGGTCGCAAACTAGTTTTAGCTTTTGAGAGTCGCCTATTTCACTGAATTTTAAATTTTTAAGATCATCAGCAAAATTATCATCGGCCGATGTTGAATCATATTCCAGTATATCGGCACGTATACCAAGTTTGGCATTTTTATCCTTTTTGTCAACCTTGAAAATAATCCGCTGGCCAATATTTCGGACTTCACCGGTGCTTAATTGAAGTGGATGTTTGCGGGTGCCTTTTGTGAATGTCCAGGGAACCGGCAATTTGAGTCCTGTCTTTTTGTTCGCTTTCTCCATTTCAATAATCCCCTTGTTCTTTTTATCCTGATCAAGAATCTCATTCCCTTTACCATCCCATGCCCTGATGCGAAGAAATGCACTTATTTCCTCATCGCCCGAAGCATCGTCGCTGTTGCGGCAAACGATATCTTTCCAGACTATCTCATATTTTCCGGCTGCCGGAGCGCATTGCCTGCTGGTGAAATCAGACATCAGCCTTACGCCGATGTTGTCACCATCAAGTGTGGCAAGTGAATAGGCTATTGGTACTTCATCTGCCGTTCCGGTAAAGTAGCCCTTTATGGTTTTCTTTAATTCGGTAAGGTTTCCGGCTGTTAGCATCTGGCCGGTAAGATTGGGATTACCTCCATATGCTACCATCCTGATAGTGGTACGTTTCAGAAAGTTTTTTTGTCTGAGCGAAAAATCCGCTGTTCCCCCTGCAATCAGGAAATTGGCATAAACATTCACGTCAATGCCATATTCATCGTACGATTCATCACTCTCAAACATCAGGTTCAGCATCCTCCCGTATTTAACCGCGCTTACAACCACCCAGTTCGGGTCGGTTAATTCAGGTTTCAGAGCATCTTTTTCTGTGGGGTTTTCATCGGTTGTTACAAAAAAGTCAGAAGGCTCAGTGCTGGTATCATCAATCAGAATTGAATAGTATTCCTGATAAAGTTTGATGTAAAACTTATGGCTCTTACTGCTCGAACTGTAATCAATACTATGGCTTCCGCCGAACCCAAGGTAGTAGCCGCTTCCACCTGTGCGCATATACAAATCTTCTTCGCTCAGAACCTGGAATGATTCACCAAACGAAATAGCAGCACCACCACCTTTCTTCGATCCGGCTATATTGCTAATTGCCTGAGCCACCGTGGCAGCCGATGGATTATTTACCACCAAACTTGCAATGGATGCCTGGTTGCGGTTTATCAAAAGTGTGATTGGTTTTCGTTTAAACGGCAAGCGTTTATATGTGCCATTGGCGATTGATTCATAATTGAAAATTGCTCCGGGATATATCTCATCTATATTCTTGTTCAGAATAATAGCTTCCTCGCGCTGCACTTCGCCCGACCAGCGCTGTGTATTGCAATTCCAGTCTGAACTACTGGATGAAGAGGTTTGTGGAAGCGGAACAATCTTTGTGAATGCGGTTGGATTGCGTACTATCCTGATGTCAATTTTATCAGCACTGTTTAAACTGATTTTTGTATTGAACAGAACAGGGTTGGGCTTAATTTTGAATTTAAAAACCGGCTTTTTCAGTGTCGGTTTTAATTTGGATGCAATACTTTTAACAGCCGATATTTTCCGGCCTGCAGACTTTAAAATAATTTTCTTTGCCATAACCAGTATTGTTTGAGTTAAACTTTCCGTTCACATTGAAATGATTAAAACTCAATGAAGCTCAAACAAGTTCGATTTATGAACCTGTTTAACAATACTTTAACAATATCACAGCATTTAAGTAAAGAGAATGGAACGTGGACTGGTATTTTGCGTATCGCATCAACCCGCTACTTAGTTTTGTCACAGGTGTCTGATGGGATAATCTGATGTTTTGAAATTTTAGGTTTTTTATTTTACTTCTTCTTAAAGTGTTTGTTATAGTTCTTATCACCCCTTGATTTTGGCTTTTTGTACTTTTTAGCCAGTTCGCGGCGATAAGACCCGCCCTGATTTGTTTTCAGGTTTTTTTCTTTCTTCTCATGAAATCCGGGCCCCGATGGTTCTTTGAGCGTTTTGCGGTGCGGACTGTTAATTTCAACTCCTTTTGGTTGCTCTTCCGGTATCAGTTCGTGCGAGATTTCTACCACTTTGGGGAAGGATTTCTTCGGAATTTTGAACGACATCAGGGCTTCAATTGCCTTCTTTTTCGATTCTTCTGCTTTGGTGAAAAATAGAATTGTCTTCCCCTTTTGCTCCGCCCTTCCGGTTCGGCCAATACGGTGCATATAGTTTTCAGGGTATTCCGGAACATCAAAATTTATTACATGGCTAACCTTTTCAAGGTCGAGCCCGCGCGACATCACATCAGTGGCAACAATAATCCTTGATTTTCCTTCATCAAACTGATTAACAGACTTGATACGGAAGTTTTGCGATTTGTTGGAATGCATAACAGATGCATCTGCTCCAAAGCGGAGTTCCAGTGCTTCATACAATCTGTCAGCTCGTTTTCTGTTCGATACAAAAACCAACACTTTGCTGAATTCAATGCTGTCTTTCAGTAAATATGAAAGCAGGTTTACTTTAGTGTTGAAGTTGGGTACCTGGTAACATTGCTGTTCGATATTGTCAAGCGGAACACCGCTGACGGCTATCGAAATACGGGCAGGAGAAATAAAGTAATCGTCAATAAGGGCATCCACTTCTTCGGTCATGGTGGCCGAAAACATTATATTTTGCCTGCGTTCGGGTAATACGCCAAAGATATTCGTCAGCTGGACGCGAAAACCCTGATCGAGCATAACATCTACTTCGTCAATCACCAGTTTATTCACCGATTTTAATACAAGTACCCCGCTCATAGCCAGATCATAAAGTCGGCCAGGCGTAGCAACAAGTATATCTGAACCTTCCAACACCTGTAATTTCTGTGTGTTGATGTTGGTACCTCCATAAACGCCTAACACGCGTACACTCAGGTAAGTGGTAACACTTTCAATCATCTTGACCACCTGTAGCACCAGTTCGCGGGTAGGAACCAATATTAAAATCCTTGGGTTTGTCTGTTTCGAGAACTTCAGGTCCTGCAGCAAGGGTAGGGCATAGGCCAGTGTTTTTCCGGTGCCGGTTTGTGCTATACCTACCACATCCCTTCCCGAAAGAATAACCGAAAAAGCTTCTGATTGTATTGGGGTCGGACTGGCAAATCCCAGTTCTTCTACTGCCGACAATATACGGTTTGCCAGTCTTAAATCTTCAAACGAAATCATAAATTAAATATTTCTTCAAAAGTAGTGCAATTAAGCTTTGCTCCCGTGAAGTTCTGAAAACCGGACGATTGACATTATGAGAAACAGGTCATTTTGTAGTGCAGTCTATTCGATGACAATGTTGTATTTGTCGAGCAATCCGGCAATACCGGCTGCGGAAAATCTGGCTTTTCGCAGTTTGTTTGTCTCTGGGTCAATGGAGTAATTATAAGCAGTTACAAAATCGGCATTTAAGAGCAAAGTTTGCTGAAAAATGGTCCGGCTGAGGTCGCAATCTGCAAATCGGGTATTGGTCAAATCGGTTCCGACAAATTCAACATCCTGAATTTTACATCCTTTGAAAAGGGTATTTTTTATTTTCAGTTGATAAAAAGAGGCAAAGTTGAGGATGCAATTTTCGAATGAGAAGGACAGCAGAAACTTGTTGCAATCATCGAAACGCAAGCCAAGCATTTTGCAATTCCTGAATTTCACATCCCTGAAACTTGTGTCTTTCAGTATGGCCATGCTCAGATCACAATTGTCAAACACACATTCTGAAAAGCTGATATTTGACAGATCAACAGTGGTTAAGAGGCAATTGGAGAATGTACAGTTTTCGTAAGCTCCTTTTTCAGGTAGTTTTTCTTTGAAGTCAACGCGGTCAAACTTGCGACCTTCGACGTAAACCTTATTCATGCAGTTATTTCTTTGACTTTGGCTTACTCATTTCCCTGATTTTAACATAAATCAGCTTAAACCTTCCTTTCGGGCTTTCACGTTGGTCAATCTCGAAGCTTTTAATCGAATTTATCAGGGGCGTTAATTTTGGGAAGCCATAATTACGGGCATCGAAATTAGGTTGCTTTTTCTGTATAAGGTTACCGACATCGCCCAGAAAAGCCCAGCCATCCTCATCGGCCAAGTCAGTAATGGTGGTTGAGATCAGTTTAATAACCTGAGGGGTGATTTTATCAACATTGTGCTTTGCAACCGATTTGCGCTCAGGTGATTCCGGCCCGCTATCATCTGCCTGATTTTTAAGGATTTCGATATAGATAAATTTATCGCAGGCCACTATAAAAGGATTGGGTGTTTTCTTTTCACCAATTCCGTAAACAAGCATTCCTGCTTCGCGCAAACGGGTGGCCAGTCGGGTAAAATCGCTGTCGCTCGATACCAGGCAGAACCCGTTCACTTTTTCCGAATACAAAATATCCATGGCATCAATAATCATGGCCGAGTCGGTGGCGTTTTTTCCGGTGGTGTAGCCGTATTGTTGAATAGGAGTTATGGCATTCTCGAGCAGCAGGTTTTTCCACTTCGAAAGCACTGGTTTTGTCCAGTCGCCATAAATCCGTTTTATGGTCGGGTTGCCATATTTGGCAATTTCTTCCATCATCTCCTTTACATAGGCAGAAGGAATATTGTCGCCATCAATTAAAACTGCAAGTTTTATATCCATTTTATTTTTTGTTTCAATCAGAACAGCAATTCATACATCAAACAGGAGAACAGGGTCACTTAAAAGGCTCTGTTATGATATGTTACAACTATGTGAATTTGTGTCTCAGGAAAGTTTAAAGGTACAAAGATTCTGGCAAAGAACCAGAAAGGTTTGATCTATGGCCTATGAAAATCTGACTTATTTGTTTTTGTCATAGCGATACTTTGCGAAGGAAGGAATAAACACCAGCGCCAGCCCGGCCATTCCTGCAATAAACAATTGTGGGGCTCCCTGCAAATGCATTATTTTGAACAGAATACCCAATAGTGTCAACGAACTAAATACAGCTCCGGAAATGTAAGCAAGTTTCTTCATCTATCTAATTTTGTGCAAAATTAGCATTTTATTGGAGTTGGGGTTTAATCGACAGATCTGGCATGCTTTATCTAAAGTTAATTGATCGAAATTTAAGATTTTCTTTTCGGATTTACTGCTCAACCAAAAATAAGAGGGTATATGGCTATCATTCTGTTGAAACATAATTCAATTTTAGTTTAATTGTCTGTTATAATTCCTCTTTCTGGCTAAAGTGCTCCCGAATAAGTAGTTAGTCAGTTAAACGGTAGTGCTTAATACTTCTTCTTATTCACATCTTTTTTATAGTTTTTCAACATTTTCCCGAAATCCTTATCCTTTTTTCGTCTCTCGGCCACAGTTGATTCAAAATGCTCTTTTTCCAGTTCCATTTTCAGGTAGTTTTCGTAGGATGACTTATCTATTTCTCCATTTTCAATGGCTTCTATTACGGCACAGCCAATTTCCGAAGTATGTGTACAATCTTTGAATCTGCACTTCTTCGATTGCTCTGCTATCTGATCAAAAGTCATCTCTAATCCACTTGCTGAATCTGCAATCCCAACTTCTCTCATACCGGGATTGTCAATTAAAATTCCGCCATTCTCAAGCACCAGCAATTCCCTGTGGCTGGTAACATGCCGTCCTTTATTGGTGCTAACGCTTATTCCGTCAGTTTTCATCTGTTGCTTATTAGCAAGGTTGTTCAATAGGCTTGATTTTCCCACACCTGATGAGCCCAGTAAACAATAAGTTTTGCCCTTTAATATACTTTCTCTAAGCGTTTCTATTCCCTTTCCCGACTCATTGCTTATCGTTATTACCGGCACATGCTTCACTCTCTCCTCAACTTTTGCAACTAAATTTGTTAATTCAGCATCATTCAACAGGTCAATTTTGTTGAGAATGATAACCGGTTCCACATTTGATGTATTGCAGATTGTCAGGTATCTTTCAATCCGGTTAATGTTAAAATCCCGGTCAACAGCTTGCACAATAAAAGCAAAATCAATATTTGTGGCGATTATTTGTTTTTCGCCCTGCTTTCCGACTGCTTGTCTTTCGATCGAAGTTTTTCGCGGAAATACTGCATAAATTAGGGCTTTATTATCATCATATTCAGCAATTGCAACCCAATCGCCGACTGCCGGAAAATCAGACCTGTTCTGTGCCGAAAAACGCAAGTTCCCGGTTATTTCACCATCGTATTCATGCTCAGCAGTTTTTACAATATACCTTTCCTTGTGCTCAGATATTACCCGGCCCACACCAAACGAATCAAGATTCTGGTCATTTCGGTAATTTTCCAGTTCTTTCGTGTATCCTAAATCTTCAAGCTTCATCTCTTTTCGTATTTAACTTAACATATAAGCAATGTAGGCCAGCAAAAGCTATAACTCACACTTGTAGTAAGTTTTGAATACTGAATAAAAATACAAATTTATCTTTCCGAAACATTACAATAACCGCGGTATACGAGACCCATACATCCAGTCCCGATTCTTCAATCGGGATACAGTGGTCCCGCCAAAAAGCGGGATAAATCGTGAGAGGCGCACCTCGGCAGTGTTTGCTGGGGGGCCGTCTTCTCGATTAGCGTTTCGTTGTTCATTTTTCTCGTTAATATTCTTTCATTTTTGCTGCATTGTCTTTCGTCCGTGCGTTGGCTTGGTGGCTCTGTTGCATTTTTTTGATTGGCTTTGCGTGTTGGTAAAAAATGCAAATGTGCTACCAAATGCGTTGGCTGCTTAGTGTTTCAAAATTCCTTTTATCATTTTTAAAAAGTCTTTAAGTGCTGGTAAATTTTCTGAAAGGTCGTAACTGCCGTCTGATAGCTCTGATGTGTCCTTACGCAAAAAGAATTCACTTGACCCTGTGAAGTCGTCAAACTCTGTCTGGTCTATACAAACAAAAAAGTCAATGTATGGATATTCGTAAGGCTTGTTTCCGTCAATTGTGTATATTTCAAATTCCTTGTCATACACATAATTAAACCTTTCAAGCAATGTTGTTTTCAGGATGGCTATCTTGTAACAGAAAATTCCGCAAAGTGGCGTTGTTTCTAAACAGTTTTGCTTTATAGTCTTGGCTCGCTTGTTAAAAGCGTCAATGTCTGTACTCGTTGCATTTGTTTTTACTTCAATAACCATTTTACAGTCTTCCGCATTAACTCCAATGTCTTCTGGTGTAAATGCTGCAACTAAAGCATAATCGTTGGTAAGAATTAAATCAACTTGTCCTTCGTTTTCTTCGTTGTCAAGGTTTACAACACCTCTACTAATAGTTATACGATTATTAAAGTGCTTTTCAATAATCTCTTTAACGAAAAACTCTCGAACCTTGCCACGAATACCCATATGTTGAATTACCTCTGCAACATCGCTTTGGGCATTCAATAGCTTTTCTGTGTAATGGAAATATTCTTCAAATCTCATTTGCCCCAAACTTTATCAATTACAAATTTTATTTCGTCTTTCATTTTATCTGCAAGGGCAATTGAGCCATTCAAAGTCATTTGTTCTGCTTTATACTCTTCAATTAGTTTATCTTGTGTTTCAAGGTCTGGAAGTTTAATTTGAAAGCTTTTAATTTCATCTACAGAAGCTACATTTTTAATTGCTACACCTGAAACACCTTTAGAAAGTTGAATTTGAAAATGTGGAGTTTCCATCAACAATTTTAAAAACATAGGACGAACTAAATCTTGCTTAGGAGTTAGTTTCAAAAGTGCTTGATTTATTATTCCTTTTGGAGCATTCTCGGGAACTAATGCAATTTTCCCAAATGTTCCTGAACAACTCATTAATATATCATTAGGTAAAACTTCAAAACGCTTCATCTCTTGAAATTTCTCTTCATTGATAAAATATCTTGCCAGTGAAAAGTCATTCTGAATTGCGTGACTTTGTTCATAAACTAAATATCCACTCTCAACGAATATTTCCTTTTTGAGTGAACCGCCAAACGGACCTCTAACAAAGGCAGCTATATCAATTAGCCTTGCATCTTCCCAGTCTTCTTTAATTTTAAATGTAGGAGCATAATACTCACGTAAAGAATTGCAGGAATTAATAACCGATTGGTATTGATTTAGCTCTAATACTATTTGGCTTTGTCTTTCAATAGATGGTAAAGGAATTGGTATTTGTCTTAATTTTTCCTGGTTCAACTTAGGAACAGTAACTCCTGTAATGAATTCTGTTAAATCCATTTGATTTATTATCTCTACTAGATAAGTATCAATAATCAAATCACACTTAGGGCGAATTACGTGAACGTGATTATTTGCCCAAAACTTTCCCTCAACAATAAACGCTGTTTTGTCTCCTGACAACCATTTTGCACCATCTTCCCCAACCAGCACAAGTCTTTCGTCAAATATGTAGTTGTCAACAAAATCAACTATTCCTGTAGCACCATAGTATGGGAAAACACCTTTTACTCTTTCAGTTTCTTTAATTGGTTTACGAAGACTATCTAAAATATCGCATATTTCTCCAAGCGGAATAATATCGTATTCTTTAGAGGTTCGTTCTTCCTTTTCGAATTGGTCGAAACTTAAATTATAATCTCTCTCTTTATCTATTATATCAAGAATGTCTTTAGTGAGTTTATTAGTATTGATAAGGTTTGACCCGTATTCAATTACATCTTGTTTAATGTTTTCATCGAACCATTCCTTAAGTCGCTTTTCTGTTTCAAACAATTCAGGAATGCCTGTTTTTTTTATAATGTCGGTTAGTAACTTTTCTCTTTTTTCTTCTAATACTTCAATTATATCATCTGACTTTTGAATTTTGCTTTTACTTTTTTCTCCATCTTGATTGAGTTTTTCCGCTGCGATTGAGAATTCTATTTCGTCATTTATTTTAATTGCTTTATCAAGTTGTTTTTTACAAAACGAATAGATGGTTGATGTTGCTTTGTAATGGTCAAGTTTTGCAAATTCATCACGATGGAGCAAACGGAGTTTGCTCACAAACGGATTATCTGATTTTGTCTCAATATCTTTTTTAAACTGCTCCAAATCTTTCTTACAAAGCTCCATCCATTCCAAAGCAGAAGGCAAGTCATTGTCTTTAATTGGATTTCTATTGGTGTTTAGTGAAAATCCATCATTGTCTATTTTTACAAGTAAGATTTCTTTTCGTTTTCTTGCAATTTCTCTGTCAATAAAAAGTATGGATGTCTTAACACCTGAATATGGCTGAAAAATATGAGCAGGCAGGGAAACAACAGCCCATAATCCTGCTTCATAAATAAGCCAATTTCTTAATGTTACATAATCACCGGAAGTTTGAAAAATTATTCCTTCTGGAACAACAAAACCTGCCTTACCATCAGGGTTTAAATGTTGGAGTATGTATGATGAAAAAAGAATTTCAGTTCTATTTGCTGGAATTCTGAATTTATCGTGTGGGTCTATTCCGCCTTTTGGTGTCATAAATGGCGGATTAGCAAGAATACAATCGTATTTATCTTTCCAACGTGTGTCAGTTATTAATGTATTGTATTCGTGAATTTGAGGATTTCCAAAATGGTGCAGATACAAGTTTACTCTTGCCAAACGAACCATTAAAGGCGTATTGTCATAACCAACTATATTTTTTTCAATTGTATTTCTTTCTGAACTTGAAAGTTTTGCTCCCCAATAAACTGGAATTCCTTCTGCAACATAATTTTCTAATTCAACTTTTGCTGTTTCATAACCTGCTGTATTCCGTTTTAGAATATGCTTAAATGCCGAAACCAAGAAACCACCTGTTCCACAAGCAGGGTCAAGTATTGTTTCGTCTTTTTGTGGGTCTGTAACTTCTACAATAAAATCAATGATATTTCTAGGTGTTCTGAATTGGCCATTGTCGCCTTGTGCACCCATTGTCATCAGAAGATACTCAAATGAGTTTCCTAATTCTTCGCTATGGTCGTATGTGAAACCATTTATTATATCAAGGAAACGTTGTAAAACCTTTCCGTCCCGAAACTTCAAAAAGGCATTTAAAAATATTTCACGAAACAGATTTGGGACTTGCTTCGCTTTTTGAATTGATTCAATTCCATTAATAAACTTTGTTACACGTTGGTCAGCACTTAATTGATTGCTCATTAATTGCTGCCAAGAAAATTCCTTTAATTCTCCTGTAAAAAATCTCTCTTGTAAACCAACCTGACGAAGTTCTTCATCTTGGTCGTCCATAAATTTATAAATCAGAGCAATTGTAATCAGTTCTATCTGGTCAGTTGGCAATGGCAAAACACCAACCAAGGTATCTCTTGCATCATCAATCTTCTTNNAGCATCTTAATTATCGAGGTAAAAATTGGTTAATATTAACGTTGTCTTTTATGTAATTGAGGATAACAGGAATATTATCTTTTCCAATTACTTTTAGATTGTATAACCCGAGCCTCGCATCATTCGGGTCGGGATTTTTGTCATTCATTTGTTTGCGTATATCGTCAAACAATAAATAACTTTCAAAAAGGCGTTTTGCAGAGTTGTATTTTGAGCCGTCAAGTTTTGCATCACTCATAAATTTTTCAAAATACTCGTCTGCTAAATCTGTTCTTGTTTTTAGTTTGTAGCCATTGAGGAATATCTTCATTAGAATTTCCTGTAAGGTCGCTCGTCTGTCAATCTCATACCAGTCAAGCAACTTTTCTAAGTTCCAATATTCTGTCGGTTGATTAAATACTTTTTCTTTAACGTAAGAACTTAATGTTGTCCAATCTTCTTGGTCAACTGCTTTTTTTAGGTCTGGATTTTTTTCAACTTCTTCCTTTGTTGTGTCCTCAAAGCGTTTTGAGAAAGCTTCTTTATCAACTTTCATTATTTTGGTTGGGCCAAAATCCTCTTCTTTGATTGATTTTACTTCGTCAGAACCTGTATAGTTTAAATCAGGCGTTGGTGTTCCGCCACCACCTTCGCTTGTTTCGCTGTCCTTGGGTAGTTCAATTTTTTGTTTGTAATCATATTCTTCTTGGAAATATTGATGATTTGCAAAAAAATCAAACAGATAATAATTGTCCTTTTCAATTTTTGGCAGGTCAGAATGTTCAAAAGTATGTAGCCTTGTTCCCCTGCCTTTTATTTGTATGTAATCTGTTGGAGAAAAGATTGGTCTTGCTAAAACAACATTTAGAATATCTGGACAATCATAACCAGTTGTCATCATACCAACTGTAACACATACTCTCGATTTACTACTCTCGTAATCTCTCAAATCAGGATTAAAGCTTGTATGTCCGTTAAGGTCATTATTTGCAAAGCGTGTTGTTCTGTCCTGTGAGCCTGTAATATCAGAAGTAATTTGTAAGGCGAAGAATGAACCTTTTCCATATTCCTCAGGAAATAATTTATTTGCTTCATCATTAAGCATTTTTGTTAAAATGCGACAATGGAAGCGAGATACACAAAAAAATATGGTTTTTCCAATTTCACCACTAATTGGGTCACGTTTGGCGTGTTTAAAAAAAGCTTCAATAAACTTTTTGTTAGTTTCGTGAGAAACGAATTTTCTCATAAAATCTTTTTTATAGAATGTATCTTCTTCCTCATCACCATCTTCATTAGTAAACTTGTATGTCCAACCTTGCTTACTCAAAAGGTCTGTGGTTATATCTGTTCTTGCATCTAGCAATTTTGGCATACACAAATAAGGAGGCACGTGTTTAACGGCATCTTCTAAACTGAAACGGTAAGTTGGAATTCCATCAGAACAGCCAAATGTCTCATAAGTGCTTAAAAGCAATCTTCTTTCGATGTCTCTTGGGTCAGCATCATCAAGGTTTACACCTTTCAAATAGTCTTTTGGCGTTGCAGTTAAACCGAGTTTTGATCCAATAAAATATTCAAAAATAATTCTATTGTTTCCACTAATTGTTCTGTGTGCTTCGTCTGAAATAATTAACTGAAAATCGGTTGGCGAAAATTCCTTTAAAAACCTGTTGTCGTATGATAAGCTTTGGATAGTAGTAATTACAATTTTAGCACTTTGCCAATCATTCTTATTTCTTTTATAAATGACAGACTGAATTCCATCATTTTCCAAATAATTTTTAAAATTTTTATACGCTTGTAATTCAAGTTCTATGCGGTCAACTAAAAATAAAACTCTGTCGGCATTGTTACTACGAATAAACATTTTGATTATGGCGGCACTTAATAGGGTTTTCCCCGTTCCTGTTGCCATTTCAAAAAGAAATCTTCTTTTGTCCTTTAAAAATTCGTTTTTAAGTTTGCCAATTGCTTCAACTTGATAATCTCTTAATTGTCTAATTCCTTTATTTGTTTTTGCTTCGTTGCGTTGAGTGTCCGTGTAGGTAAGCCATTTTGGGTCTTGAGAAACTGCAATATAATTTTCATCAATTTGCTGTTCAGTCATTTGCTCAGGGTTTGGAGCCCATTTAATTGCTTCTCCTAATTGTTTGATGCTCAAAAATTTTGAAATAATTGTAGGTTCTCCGTATTCCAAATCCCAGTAATAGTGAACATTTCCGTTTGATAAGAATATGTGTCGAATGTGTTGAGCCCTTGCATATTCTCTTGCTTGTTGTTTTGCATCAAGTGGGTCAATATTCTCTCTTTTGGCTTCAACTAAAGCAATTGGTCGCTTTTGTTCATTGAGTAATAAATAATCAATGAAGCCATCTGGAGCATTTTCTAAGTCTTCTCCAAGTTTAGAATTGTCGAAATTTGCCTTTTTTGTTCTGTGTTCTAAAGCAATATTTGCAATACTGTTTTCAATGTCGAAGAAACGCCAACCAGCATCTTCTAAGAGTTTGTTTATCTTTATTCTAGCTTTCGCTTCTTTGTCTGCTGCCATTTATATTATTTCAATTTATAGGTCGTAAAGTTATTATTTAAAATTCTGCTACTGTTAAAAACTGTTGTCAAATTCCAAGTCTTTTCCAGTTGGGTGGTGGGTGGGCTTGGGTGGTTTGGCAAGAAATGGCTCTTTTGGNNACGCAATATTGCGTATATATCCGTCTTGTTTATAGCCTTTCTGTTTGCCTGTGCCGCATAAAAATCCTTTGCTAATATAACAAGTTTCTAAATATCCTTATATCCTTCAAAAATTATTTGCTCATTGTTTTGCCTTTTTTTAAAAACTTCAATTCCATTCCATTTCCTTTTATTCAGCAATTGTCACCCCTCTC
>DINP01000015.1:0-15380 GCA_002426025.1 Bacteroidales bacterium UBA5537
AATCTTAAAATGCCTACCGGCGAGATCGAAATTATTGTTGAGAGGCTTGAAGTTCTGAATGCTTCAAAAACGCCGCCTTTTACTATTGAAGACAATACCGATGGAGGTGACGAGCTTCGCATGAAATATCGTTATCTCGATATCAGACGAAGCAGCGTGCGCGATAACCTTTTATTGAGGCACCGGATGGGAATTGAGACCAGGAATTACATGAATAATATAGGTTTTATCGAAGTAGAAACCCCGGTTCTGATAAAATCAACCCCCGAAGGCGCCCGCGATTTTGTTGTTCCTTCACGCATGAACGAAGGGCAGTTTTATGCTCTACCCCAGTCTCCGCAAACATTCAAGCAACTACTTATGGTTGCCGGAATTGACAAGTATTTCCAGATTGTAAAATGCTTCCGCGACGAAGACCTGCGAGCCGATCGTCAGCCTGAATTTACTCAGATTGACTGTGAAATGTCGTTTGTAACGCAGCAGGATATTCTCGACACTTTCGAAGGACTTACCAAATATCTTTTCAAAACCGTTAAAGGCGTTGAAATTGAGAAACTGCCAGTCATTACTTTTGCCCATGCCATGAAATATTATGGTAATGATAAACCGGATATTCGCTTCGGAATGACTTTCGTTGAGTTGAACGACCTTTTGAAAGGCCACGAATTTAAGGTTTTTGATGATGCTGAGCTTATTGTTGGGATTAATGCCAAGAGTTGTTCTGCATACACCAGAAAGCAACTCGATGCGCTTACCGATTTCGTAAAACGCCCACAAGTAGGAGCCAGTGGATTGGTCTACTTACGCTACAATGAAGATGGTACGCTAAAATCATCGGTTGATAAATTCTACACAGAGGAAGATTTAAAGAAGTGGGCAGAAGCCTTTAATGCAAAACCGGGTGATTTAATGCTTTTACTGGCCGGTGATGCAAACAAAACCCGCAAAGCTTTATCTGAATTGCGACTCGAAATGGGCAGCCAGCTCGGCTTGCGCAATCCCGAAGTATTTGCACCACTCTGGGTTGTTGATTTCCCATTGCTTGAGTGGGATGAAGACTCACAGCGCTATTATGCCATGCACCACCCGTTTACTTCGCCAAAGCCTGAAGATATTTCACTGCTTGATACTGATCCAGGTAAGGTTCGGGCTAATGCTTATGATTTGGTAATTAATGGAGTTGAAATCGGTGGCGGATCAATCCGGATACATAACCGTGATTTGCAGAAAAAGATGTTTACCATCCTTGGCTTCAGCGATGAAGATGCACAGGCTCAGTTTGGTTTCCTTATGAATGCTTTTGAATTTGGCGCTCCACCGCATGGTGGTATCGCTTTTGGCTTCGACCGTTTGTGTTCACTCTTTGGTGGTTCCGATAGCATACGCGATTATATCGCTTTCCCCAAAAACAATGCCGGCCGTGATGTTATGATTGATTCCCCTTCACCCATTAAACAGGAGCAGTTGGATGAGTTGAAACTGCTGGTAAATTTGCCAAAGAAGTAAATGTGTAGAATGATTGTTAAAGAATCTTCAGATAATCAAATAAACCCAACCCAATGAAACCGGTTAAATCGCTGCTACCCGCTTCGCGCTGGCTATTGAGGATTACCCTGCTTGCTTACCTGGTTTTGCTGCATGGTAAAACCATTCTGGCGCTGCAGTATGAAACCCAGCCGTTTTATATTTCCCTTGCGTTTGTATTGTTCGGCGTATTGCTTTTTGCAGGAGGATTTACCTCAAAACCTTCATTAACGGTTGTTTCAGGTTTGCTGCTTACACTTTTATTTGCCTATTACCTTTATTACGGATTTGTTCCACAGGTAACTTTGCCTCAGGTGCTCAATCTGCTTTTGTTATCGGTCAGCCTGTATTTTATGTCGTCGCCAAACAAATAGGTCAAATTCTTTATTTCCAATAGTTTACAAACCCATACTGGGCTTAATAAACAGTTCCATTCCTTGTGGCAATGGAAGGGCAAATGAATTTTGTTGTTCGCGCATCCTGTCGGGAAGAATCATCCCTTTAAGGTGATCTGTCTCGTGCTGAAAAATAACAGCGGTAAAATCTTCAACCATTTCAGTATGAATAATGCCATCAAATGTCTGATATTCAATCAGTATAGCATAACTTCTGAGCAGACTGCCCCTTTCCTCGGGCATCGAAAGGCAGCCTTCTCCTCCTTTTCGGTTAAGAATAGTAGATTTTTTAATTTTCGGATTGATATAAAATTCGAAAGGAGCCCCGGATTTATCGTAACGCTGCACCCAGATAGCATTTCTGTTAATACCCACTTGCGGGGCTGAAATTCCGACACCAGGATTGGCGGTGTCGCGCATAGTTTTGTACATCCGGCGAGCAAGCAAGGGCAGGAACGGATCAGAAGGATCAATATCGCTGCTGATGGTATTTAATACGTTTAAATCTTCAGGAGCAGTGAAAACCAGCACCCGCATTACACTTGAAGTATCTCCGGCAAGTATCAGCCCTTTCTCAACGGGGTTGAAATTCTGGGCAACTAATTGGCTGAAATATAGAAAACATGCTGTAATCAGTATCCATCTCAAGGTCTTCATAACACTGTATTTTCTGTAAAAGTAATGACTTGTTGATAATAATTACATATCAGGCTTCTATTTAACCAAACAACAAGATTTTTTAGGGATTTATCTGGACTTTTCACATGATATTATTCCATAAATTATAATTATAAATAATTGAATATCAGGTAAAAGAATAAATATTTAAAAGAGTGGAATTTTTTTACCAAAACTACTCCCTGGAGCTGGGAATTATAATTTCGAAGAGTCTCAGATGTTTCATCCTGCAAAAATGAAACCCCTGTTAAATTAGAATTGTATTTTTGCAGCCACTTAAAAATGAACAAATAATATGCTGATGCAGGATATAAATAACAGACAGCCCGGAAACTTCCGCTATTTCGATATCATAATGGCACTTTTTGTTGCTGTTTTACTGATTTCAAATCTTGCTTCCACAAAGATTGTCTCAATGTGGATGTTTACCTTTGATGGCGGAACTATTCTTTTTCCACTCAGCTATATTTTTGGCGATATCCTTACAGAAGTTTACGGCTATCAGCGTTCACGAAAAGTTATCTGGACTGGTTTCGGAGCTGCCTTACTGATGTCGCTGGTATTGTGGGTAGTTCAGGAACTTCCCCCTGCCGCTGATTGGCAGAATCAACAGGCTTACGAATCACTACTGGGCTTTGTACCGCGCATTGTGCTGGCTAGTCTTGTTGCCTATTTTGGGGGAGCATTTTCCAATGCCTTCCTGATGTCGAAACTTAAGATTAAAACCAAAGGTAAATTTCTTTGGATAAGAACAATAGGCTCGACCTTGGTTGGCGAAGGTATTGATACTGCAATATTCTGTATGGTGGCCTTTTATGGCATATTGCCCAATGAGTTGCTTATTTCCATTATTATTTCCAACTATATATTCAAATCAGGTGTCGAAATCCTTTTTACCCCGATAACCTACGCAATTGTTAATTTCTTGAAAAAGCGCGAGCAGGTTGATGTGTATGATACCGGAATTAGCTATAACCCTTTCCGCTATTTTGTGAAGGAGTAATTTGAGCTTAAGATATTGGCAAAGAGCATTATTCTAATAAATACCAGCTTAACGATCTGATGAACGATATTGGATGTTCTAATTATAAATATCACATTTGGACAGCAAAAACAAATGTGCGAACTCCGAAAACCTTAAATTTGCTATCTGTTCAAAATTTACACTAATGGAAGACCACAAACAGGAAATTAAAGGCCTGCCCGATAATGCTTACAGCGAACTTAAGCCGGGCGAAGAGTATAAACCTATTATGGCTGCGAATAAGGTTTACCCTGAAGTCAATCTCAGATCAGTTCTGCTTGGGTTGCTTATGGCGGTAATTTTTTCGGCCGCTGCTGCTTATCTTGGACTGAAAATCGGTCAGGTATTTGAAGCCGCAATACCTATTGCCATTATTGCCGTAGGTTTATCCACGGTTTCCAAACGGAAAAATGCCCTTGGTGAAAATGTGATTATCCAATCCATCGGAGCCAGTTCCGGGGTGATAGTGGCCGGAGCGATTTTTACCCTGCCAGCCTTATATATCCTTCATCTTGAAGCCCACTTTTATCAGGTATTTCTTTCATCGCTGCTTGGTGGTTTTCTCGGAATTTTATTTCTGATCCCATTCCGTAAATATTTTGTGTCGGATATGCACGGTAAATATCCTTTCCCGGAAGCAACCGCAACAACCGAGGTGCTTGTATCTGGCGAAAAAGGTGGCTCACAGGCCAGGCTTTTACTGGTTGCCGGAATGATCGGTGGTATCTACGATTTTATTATTGCCACTTTTGGATGGTGGGCCGAGGTCTTTTCTTCAAGGGTAATCCCTGCAGGCGAAATGATTGCCGATAAATTCAAGATTGTTTTTAAAATGAATGTTGGTGCGGCCGTCATGGGTCTGGGCTATATTATCGGTCTTAAATATGCGGCCATCATCACTGCCGGTTCTTTTGTGGGTTGGTATGTCTTGATTCCGGTAATTTCACATTTTGCCGATGGGCAAACAATCGCTGTGGGGGCAAATGTCACCTCTCTCCTCAGCGAAATGAGTGCTGAGGATATTTTCAGAAATTATGTGCGCCAGATTGGTATTGGTGGAATTGCCATGGCTGGAATTATTGGCATTGTGCGTTCATCAGGTATTATCCGCGATGCATTTGGCCTTGCCATTAAAGAATTGAGCGGTAAGCAGCAGATGAGCGCCGAAACCAAAAGAACACAGCGTGATCTGCCGATGAAGATCATTCTGATCGGCCTTGTTTCTACAGCCATTATTATTTTTGTTTTCTTTTTATTCGGAGTTGTCAATAACCTCAGTCAGGCGCTGATTGCTCTCGGGATTGTATTTGTGATAGCCTTCCTTTTCACAACGGTTGCTGCCAATGCTATTGCCATTGTTGGAACCAATCCCGTTTCAGGAATGACCCTGATGACCCTGATTATTACCTCACTCGTTCTGGTATGGGCCGGACTCTCGGGCACAGCCGGGATGGTTGCTGCTTTAATTATCGGGGGCGTCGTTTGTACCGCACTTTCCATGGCCGGAGGCTTTATTACCGACCTCAAAATTGGTTACTGGCTCGGCACATCGCCCTATAAACAGCAAACATGGAAATTTCTGGGAACCCTTGTTTCTGCTGCTACCGTGGGTGGAGTAATTATGATACTGAATAAAACCTATGGTTTTACCGGCGAACATGCGCTGGTTGCCCCACAGGCCAACGCAATGGCTGCAGTAATTGAGCCTATGATGTCGGGCAAGGCAGCACCCTGGTTACTGTATGCCGGAGGAGCGTTTCTTTCGCTGATCCTTACCATGATTGGTGTTCCTGCACTGGCTTTCTCGCTTGGTATGTTTATTCCACTGCAATTAAATACCCCGCTGCTTGTTGGTGGACTTATTGCCTGGTACGTTACCACCCGTTCGAAAGATGAAGGCATTAACCAGGCCCGTAAAGAGCGCGGAACCCTCATTGCATCTGGTTTTATTGCCGGTGGTGCGTTGATGGGCGTGATAAGTGCCTTGTTGAAATTCGGAGGCATTAATTTTGTAAATGCCGAATGGTTCGAATCGCATACTGCCGAAGCTCTTGGCTTACTTATGTTTGCAGTTATCTGTGGATATATGATTTGGGAAGCATTACGCGCTACCAAAGAAGAGGCCTGAGTTCTTTGATTTGGCGGATAGGGGGAAAGGGAGAAGAGGGGAAAAGGGAGAAAAGGAGATAGTAAAATTCCAATTTCTAATGTCGCCAGAAAATGCTAAATATGCAGGGAGAATTTCCTTGTATCTTTAGCTTTCAACCATTAACAATTATATTATTGCTTTATTACCATAAAAATCATGAAAGAAACTATAAAAAACCGATTCCTGAAATATGTGAGTATTGACACACAAAGTGACGAAAACTCCGAAACCTGTCCCAGCACTGAAAAACAGCTTGTTTTACTCAGGCTGCTGCACAATGAACTTATAGCACTTGGACTTTCGGATGTGAGCATGGACGAAAACGGTTATGTAATGGGCACCTTGCCTGCTAATAATGGTAAATCGGGGCCAGCTATTGGCTTTGTCGCGCATGTGGATACCAGCCCAGATATGCCTGGAAACAACATCAAACCCAGGATTGTGGAGAATTATGATGGCGGTGATATTTTACTCAATCAGGAGCTGAATCTTGTGCTTTCGCCAAATGATTTTCCTGAGATGAAACATTACAAAGGTCAATCTCTGATTGTCACAGATGGTACTACCCTGCTTGGCGCTGACGATAAAGCAGGCATTACTGAAATTATTACTGCGGTGGAATACCTTGTAAAACATCCTGAAATAAAACACGGACCGATAAAAATTGGGTTTACTCCCGACGAGGAAATTGGCCGCGGGGTAGATCATTTTGATGTGAAGAAGTTCGGAGCTGACTGGGCCTACACCATGGATGGAGGCGAAATCGGGGAACTTGAATTTGAGAATTTTAATGCTGCCAGTGCCAAGGTGGCCATTCAGGGTAGAAATATCCATCCTGGTTATGCCAAAGGTAAAATGCAGAATGCCCTTCTGATGGCTATGGAGTTTAATGCTCTGTTGCCGGTGTTTGATCGTCCCGAATTTACCCAGGATTACGAAGGATTTTTTCATCTTGTAAAAAGTGAAGGCTCGGTTGAAAAAGCCAGTCTTCAATATATTGTGCGCGACCACGACCGCACATTATTCGAAAAGCGCAAGGAAACCATGCAGCAGTGCACCGATTTTATGAATGCACGCTATGGTGAAGGTTGCTTCACGCTCGAACTGAAGGATCAGTATTACAATATGCGCGANNAATATTTTTGCCGGAGGTCATAACTTTCACGGTAAGTTTGAGTTTGTACCGCTTGAATCAATGGAGAAAGCCACGCAGGTTATCCTGAAAATTGTGGAAATGAACTCTTGAATTTTGAAACAAGGGGAGATGGGGATTGGCGAGACAAGGTGAAATGGGGACTGGGAGACTGGGAGCATCCAAAATGCATTTTAGATTCTGAAATCCCTGCCTGACTTTATCAAGTCGGCAGGATCAATTCGCAATCCGTAATTCATATTCCGAAATTAATGAAACATTTCACCATTCCCATTTTTGTTCCCGAATTGGCTTGCCCAAACCGTTGCGTTTTCTGCAACCAGCACAGTATTTCGGGTTGTCAGAAGCAGCCGGAGCCCGATGAGGTGCGTGAAATTATCCAAAAACACCTTGGAACCATTCCCGGAAAGGATACCCATATTGAGATCGGCTTTTTTGGCGGCAGTTTTACAGGGATTGAGCCGGAATTGCAGGAAAAATACCTGGCGGTTGCTAAGGAATTTTTAGTACCTGAACCACGGTGGTCGAGCCTGTCTGACTGTGACAAACAGGCAGGCGGAGTCGAGACCACCCAACAAATAGGAGCTAAAACAGCGGGAAAACATCGCATCCACGGCATCCGCCTTAGCACCCGTCCGGATTATATTGATAATGAAATTCTGACATTACTTAAACGCTATGGTGTAACTACCATCGAATTGGGCGCACAATCTCTTGATGATGGGGTGCTTCAGCATTCTGGTCGCGGACATACGGTGGCCGATGTTGAAAAAGCATCAGCAATGATTCTGGCAGATGGTTTTAAGCTTGGTCTGCAGATGATGACCGGCTTGCCGGGTGATACTGCAGAAAAATCACTGAGAACTGCAAAACGGATCGTTGAGCTTGGCGCATCCTGCACAAGGATTTATCCCACACTTGTTATCCGGGGAACCGAATTGGAGCAGAGGTGGAGGCAAGGTAAATACAAGCCGCAAAGCCTTGATGAAGCTATTGAAATTTCAGCCAGGCTACTTGAAATATTTCATCAGGCTGGGGTAGAGGTTCTCCGTGTTGGATTGCATCCATCCGAGGGTATTCTCAACGGGACAGAAATGCTTACCGGGCCGTTTCATCCATCATTCAGGGAACTGGTTGAAACCTTTATCTGGAAACAGAAACTATTGCCATTTTTGCAACAAAACCCAGAAGGAAGCACAATCCGGATTCCCGTCCCTGCCAGCGCATTGCGGTATGCCATTGGCTATGATTCAAGTAACAGGAAAATGCTTGAACATCACTTTGGCAAGGTTGAATTTGTTGTTGAGGAAGCTACGGAAGCTGGTTTGCCCTTTATTATCACCGATAAGAGTCTGCCCCTTCCAGCGAAAAATGCTCTGAAATCAATTGGAAGGCTTCACGTCCTTCAAACAGATGGTTTGGTTTATAAATCAATCAGTGGACATCCGGATATTTTAATATGCCAGGGAGATGAAGGCCTGGTGATAGCGCCTGGATTATCCATAGAAATAAAGAAATCATTGATAAATGCAGGTATAGAATTTTATACGGGTTCTGAGAATCCCGGCAAGGCTTACCCCGAATCGGCGAGATATAATGCTGTTGTGACATCGGAATACATCATTCACAATCTGAAAATTACCTCTAAGGCAATCTTTGAAACTTTCCCGGGACGAAAGCATCTGCATGTTAACCAAGGATATACACGCTGTAATTTACTCGCACTTAATAACGAGTGTTTTATAACTTCCGACAAGGGTATTGAGAAAGTACTGCTTACTGAAGGGAAGCAGGTTTTATTTGTAGATCCGTCGCCAATCAGGCTTAAAGGCCAGAAATTCGGATTTTTTGGCGGCTGTTGCGGCATCTATAACAATGAAGTATTAATTGCCGGCAGTTTGCACCATCATCCGCAAGGAGATGAAATAAGAGAATTTATTGCTAAGGAGGGATTTTCAATCAAAGAATTGTATGATGGTCCTTTGGTTGATGTGGGCGGTATTTTTATTCTGAATACAGGCAAGAAAATTAATTAAAACATCAGGCATTCAGCATTTTAACTACCATGGCCAGCAGGTCAACCTGGTCGAGGCCATTCAGAATTTCGCTCATTTTTGCCGCTTTTTCCTCCTTCGGTTGATCAGAAGCCATAATTTGTGCAAGGTCGCGTCCTTGTTTAACAGTAATATGCTCTTCCAAAGCAATCAGCGCCGGGTTTTCAGTCGCATCTTTCTTCACCGGAGGGCCAAATGCTTCGAGTTCGGAAATACTTGCTTCAATGATTTCGCGGGCCATTTTACGGCACAAATCCGGCTGCGACATGCGGCCTGATGTATCGCGCAACGACCAGGAACTATAATCGGGCTGAATATTGCGGATTAGCTCCACTTTGCGTGAAGTATCACCGAAAATCCGACCAAGTACCATCATAGCATTTGTTTTCCACGATTCAAGATCAAAGGGCTTTTGGTCGAGTCGGGCGATCAGGTCGTTGAGAAGGTTTATTTCTTTGGTTGACATATCAGATAAGGTTTACGAACATTGAATGTGTTGAATTATTAATAGTGCTAAGTTAGTGATAAAAGAACTATTGAAAATGGATTCCGATTGTTTTTCAATTTCACCATTCTTTTCTTATGCTTTTTGTACATTTGAGGTTCATTCATTAGAAACCCATTTACTTGATTCCCAGGGATACTATACAAAACATTATTGACACTGCCCGCATCGAAGAGGTGGTAGGCGACTTCGTCCAGTTGAAAAAACGCGGGGTTAACCTGCTGGGATTGTGTCCGTTTCACAACGAGAAAACGCCTTCTTTTACGGTTTCTCCTGCAAAGGGGATTTTTAAATGCTTTGGCTGCGGCAAGGCTGGTAACGCGGTGAATTTTATAATGGAACACGAAAAGTATTCCTATCCCGAAGCCTTGCGATACCTGGGAAACAAATACCAGATTGAAATTGAAGAGCTGGAGCCCAGCCCCGAAGAGAAACAACTCGATACCGAACGCGACAGTCTGTTCAGTCTGAATGCCTTTGCCCAGAAGTTCTACACACAAACACTGCTCAAAACGGAGGAAGGCAAAGCTATAGGATTAAGTTATTTTATCGAAAGGGGCTTTCGCGAAGACATTATCCAGAAATTCCAGCTTGGCTTTTCACCAACTACCTGGGATGGCTTCACCCAACATGCGCTTATGAATGGGTATGCCGAAAAGTACCTGATAGACTCAGGGCTAACCATCAGCAAAGACGGTAAATTATACGACCGCTTCCGCGAAAGGGTGATGTTTCCCATTCACAATCTTACCGGAAAAGTAATTGGCTTTGGTGGCCGCATCCTCACCTCTGATAAAACCAAACCAAAATATGTAAACTCTCCTGAATCAGAAGTTTACAATAAGTCGAGAAGCCTTTATGGCATCTGGCTGGCCCGCAATTCTATTGTAGCCCGCAACAATTGCTTGCTGGTTGAAGGTTATACCGATGTTATATCGCTCAATCAGGCCGGCATTGAGAATGTGGTATCCTCTTCGGGAACTTCACTTACCACGGAGCAGATAAAACTCATCAGCAAGTTTACACGTAATATCACCATTCTCTACGATGGCGACCCGGCGGGGATAAAAGCCTCTTTCCGGGGTATTGATATGATTCTGGAGCAGGGGATGAATGTGAAAATCGTGCTGTTCCCCGATGGAGAAGACCCTGATTCTTATGCCCGAAAGAACCGTTCAGCCGATGTTGAAGCATTTATTGCGACCAATGCCAGCGATTTTATTGCATTCAAAACCCGATTGTTGCTCAATGAAACCAACAACGATCCGATTAAAAAGGCAGGGCTGATCCACGAAATTATACAAACCATCAGCCTGATTCCTGACAGTATTATCAGACCCTTGTATATCAGGGAATGTTCTGAAATAATGGGTATTGCCGAGCAAACCCTGATGACGGAGCTGAACAAGGTGATGCGGAAGAAAATCCACAAGGCTGGCACTTCCGGGCCTGTTGAAGATGAAACGGTTTCTTCTGACACAGCTGCGCTGCCGCAGGAGCCGGTTCTCGATATCAGTGATTGCAGCGCCCAGGAGTTGGATGTGATAAGGGTGCTGTTGCATTATGCCGATCAGGATCTGAATTTTAAACAGCCTGCAGAACCTGACGAGGAGCCGGAAATTCTAAAGGTGAGGGTTGCAGATTATATATGCAATGATTTGAGGGCCAATCAGATTAGTTTCGACAGTGAAGTGTATCAAAAGATTTTCGATGCTTTTGCCGAAGGTGTTGATAACAACTCCCTGCCCGATGAAAAATTTTTCCTGATGCATCCAGAACCGGATGTCGCCAATACTTCGATCAACATCATTACGCAGCGCTACGAGCTCAGCCCCGGATGGGAAGAGATAAAGATTTATGTTCCGGTCGAAACCGATAAGCTTGAAGATACCATCAGCAGATCGGTACTTTCGCTGATGCACCGCAAATTATCGGCTTTAATTTTCATAAACCAAAAAGAGATGAAAGAACTTCCCGCTGACAGTGAGGATTGGGCCGATCATTTGTCGCGAGATATTCACCTCAAACAGGCTCGCAACGAAATCAGCCGGAGGTTAGGCCGGATACTGAACGCATAACGGATTTCAAACAAATCTGTTAAACTTTTGTTAATAGTCCTGAATTTAAAACAATCAGACAATGAATAAAAATATTGGAAATACCGATAAGCTGGTCCGACTGGTACTGGCTTTAGTGATAGCAATATTGTTTTTCACGAATGTGATAACCGGTGTAGTTGCTACTGTTTTGGGTATTATTGCCCTGGTATTGGTAATAACCAGCCTTCTGAATTTTTGTGGCTTGTATGCTATTTTCGGATGCTCGACTTGCAAAACCAAGCCTGCAGATAATAAGTAATTCTGTTTTTTTCGGTATATTAGATTATCCCGAAAATTAATTCCTGCAATACAGTAAAAGGCCTGTAGTCAGAATAACTGATTACAGGCCTTTTATCTTTGGTGATAACCGGACTTTGGAATCGCTTGCTATTTGGCAAGTTTCTCCAGGTTAACATCAACATCAATCTGAATTGATTTTGAGATGTTGCTGGCAACCGTGTTCGGAATTTTGATATCATAATCAGACAGCAATACATTAAAAGTTGATTTGCCGGTTACTTTTCCGTCTTTCACTTCGAAAGTGCCTTTTTCAGCCACCTTTTTAGTTACACCTTTAATTGTAAGTTCGCCTTCAACGGTGGCATTATAGCTTCCGTTTTTTGCGAAGTCAATATCTTTGATATTTAGCACTTTTCCAACAAATGAAGCATTAGGAAACTTATCAGATTCAACGTAGTTTTCATTAAAATGCTCCTGCATCAGAGCTTTTTCAAACTGAAAGGATTTCATCAGTACTTTAAAGACAAAATCACCCGTTTGCTGATCAAGCGCGCTGTTTACCTGTCGGTTATGGGCTTCGATATCCTCAACAGAGGTGCTGGAGAAAAATCGGATATGACCATTTTTGGTAATATACTTCTGGGCCTGAACGCTGCCCAAACCCAGAGTTAATAATAGGAGTAAGGAAGTTAATTGTTTCATGTTTGTTACTATTGATTGGTTTGTAGATAGATTGGATTATTTTACCACACTGCAATGTTCAAGAATTACATCGGTATCATTATATCCTGTGCAAAGCCCTTTTAATGTAAGGTTGGTTGTGGGTGGAATTGATAATACTTCTTCAGAATATTCGGGAATCATGGTGCACCGGACACCTTCGTTGCCAAACATACCTTCCTCAAAACTGAAAACGGCAATGGTGAGCGAATCGGTTTGTTCCACGCTGTTTAGTTCCCCTGTTATTGCAAGAACCTTGCCGTTGTATTTGGCTGCGGTTGCTTCCGGATTGGCTTTGAATTCATCGAAAAGCGTTGAAGCTGATAGTTCAAATTCAGGTTTTGATTTTGAATAATCGGTATGGGGTTTATTGAAAACGAAGAAGTAAACAATCAAACCAAGGATTATTCCAAGTCCTGCAAGTATTCCTGCAATGGCAAGCCATTTCTTTTTCATAATTTGTGAGTTTTGTAAATTAACAGATATATCCCGGAAAGGTTCTGTATTAGTAATAGTTTCGATAAACTATTTCTGCACTTTCAGGCCGATTTTTAGCAGAAACATCATCCCACCCGGAATAGCATTGTTCGACTATTCCAAATGTCAACTAAAAACCATGAAGGATTGAAAACTAAAGCTTCCCTCCTAAAACGGCAGTCTTTTTGAATTCCTTAATTTTTCCTTTAAGGTTAAATACTTCAATATGAATTATATAGATTCCAATGGGTGCTTTCTCGTGATCATCGGTAATTCCGTCCCAGGTAAACAGGTTGTTGATTCCGGCTGGTTCATTTTTTGTCAACAATCTGATTAAGTGGCCATTGCTGTTAAAAATACGGATAGTAGCTGAATAGCCAGGGTCCGAAAAATTACAGGCAATGCCCAGTATATCATTGTATCCGTCGTTGTCGGGCGAAAAGATTCCGGGTTCTATCTTTATTTCATCACCCGATTCAGGCGCCTTCATAAATTGCGAATTCTGATAAGCCGGAGTGGCAAAGCCAACATTCTGGGAAGCCGAGTGCCAGTTGCCGGGATCATTTGTGGGGAGGTTATAATTTACCCGTTCAAACGAAACCCCATCGGTTGTGTTAAGCAGGGCAAAATGAAGGTCTTTTGAATACGCAAATTCATCAAGAATTGTTTGCCAGGGAGTTAACAATACTACGGTTCCCAAATCATTGGAATAAGAAGGGAATGAGGTCATGGTTACAAAACCGCCTGGATTAGAGGTAAAATATTCTGATTTAACCATTTCAGCATCTTTGGTCAGCACCAGATAATCTCCGGGGAAAAAGAGCTGCCCATCGGGTGCTGTTTCTTTTACTGAGGTAATTTCATTGGTAGTTTTATCGCGGGTGGCGAGCCAAACGGTTTTCAGGTCGAGCACTTTTTGTGATCGGTTGTAAATTTCTACAAATTCGGTACCTGTGGATCTTGGGTCTGATAGAACTTCATTAATTACAATATCCAAGGAATCGGGTAAAGCGGGTACAGCGAAACGGGCATTTAAAATGGTTTCGGTAGCATTGCCCGAACAGTCAGTAAACCCTGTCTGAAGCGACAGCGTATAAATTGTTCCAACGTTGAATATTCCGTCAAATGCCAGACCTACAGAGCGATAACCCGGCGGAAAAAGGACAATACTGTTCGGACTTCCTATTCCCTGATCAACCAAATATCTGGCAGGATTCATCAGGCTGATGCTATCCATTGATTCGCTGAAGAAAACCCTGACCATGGATTCTCCGGTGATGCTGATTTTTTCAATAGATGGAATGGATTGATCAACATTTGGAGCATTCACACTATTTATTTCACCCGGACTGCCACCTGTCTGGCTGTTGGATGCCCGCCAGTTATTGGCTCCACCACAGGGGTTTGTGGGATCAATTTGCTCAAGCGACCAGCCTCCATTCTTTTTGATGTTGTCGCGATACCATGTATCGTTGTATGTAACGGAATGAATGACAGCACCATTCGCGTTCCGTAGGGCAAGCGTTGTACCTGTATTCGACAAACTGAAACTCGAAAATTCCATTACCTGTCCGTATGCATTTAACGAAGGAGCTGCCTCGTCGCTGGTAAGTATCAGGTACGAATGAGGCGCGATGGTGGCATTGGTAAGCACTTTTTTGGTTGTTCCGATCGAAAGTACCCAGTTCTCGAGTTGGACCGGAAGATCGCTGGTATTGTATAACTCAGCATATTCAAAATTAGGTAGCCCAACCGGGGGATCGGGATCGGCCATAATTTCATTTATTACCACATCATAAGGCTTGGCAGTATAAAATGCAAAGGGCAATGTGGTGGTTTCCATGATATTACCAGCAAGGTCTGCAACGTTTGTTACAGTTATATTATAAACCGTTCCCTCGGCTATTGGCTGCGAAAAAAGCAGCCTCACGGTTGAAGTTGAAATTACATCGCGGCCTGCAGCTATCGGATTCCCAAGACCCTGATCAACCATGTAATTTCCTGTAACAGATGCAGATGCTTCACTAATGGGTTCGCTGAAATACAGGCTTACCTGATCGGTTCCTGTAACCTCTGTTGATGTTAATTGAGGTTTGGTAACGTCAACAATCTGAGAGCCAGCATAAATATCGTCGAAATAAAATTTTGTGGCATTGCTCGAAGTGTATTTACAGGATATTCCGAAGTAACTGTATGATTCCCAGGTTGTATCTTCACCGCTGGCCTGTAATTGAAAATCTTCACCTCCGCTGGGGTCGGCATAAACACTCCACATTCCGGCTGAGTTGCGCAACACTTTTATTCTTATCGTGAATGAATTGGCAATCAGTCCGTCTGTTCCACGACAAATCAAAAAAGTTGC